>DASRQS010000053.1:0-36831 GCA_035696365.1 Gaiellales bacterium
TCGGCGATGGCCGTGGCCTGGGGCACGCCGACCCCGAGGACGCCACGGGTGGTGCACGCCGCTCCCGGCCCGACCCCGACGAGCACGCCCGCCGCCCCGGTGCGCATCAGGTGCAGCGCCGCCTGGTAGGAGGCGCAGCCGCCGACGATCACCGGCACGGGCAGCTCGGCGATGAACTGCTTGAGGTTCAGAGGCTCGACGACGGTCGAGACATGCTCGGCCGAGACGACCGTACCCTGGATCACGAGCACGTCGAGCCCCGCTTCGAGCGCCGTCTGCCAGTGCTCGCGCACCCGCTGAGGCGTCAACGACGCCGCCGCGAGCACGCCCTCGGCCTTGATCTCGGCGATGCGACTCGCGATCAGCTCGGGCTGGATCGGCTCGGAGTAGATCTGCTGCATCTCACGGGTGGCCTCGGCCTTGTCGAAGGTCGAGATCCGCTCGAGCTGCTCGTCGGCATCGTCGTAGCGCGACCAGATGCCCTCGAGATTGAGCACGCCCAACCCGCCGAGGCGGCCGAGGATGACGGCCGTCTCGGGCGAGACGACGCCGTCCATGGCCGAGGCCAGGAGGGGCAGTTCGAGCAGGTGCGGGCCGAGCCGCCAGGCGATGTCGACATCCTCGGCGTCGCGCGTGCGCCGGCTGGGCACGATCGCGATGTCATCGAACCCGTAGGCGCGTCGCGCCTTCTTGCCCCGCCCGATCTCGATCTCCACCGTGTCGGATCCCTCCGCTTTCCTGCCCCTCTACGACAAGACCCAGGGGCGCCTGTGGCAGCTGCCTGGGTCTCGGGAGGAGTGCTCGTCTCGATGTCGAATGCCCAACGTCACCCGATGCTAGCAACAGGGTCGGCGAGAAGGTCTCGCAGTACCGGCGAGAGCTTCTCCGGCCGACCGCGGGGATCGTCAGGCCTGCGCGGGTGCGAGCTCGGCCACCTCGACCAGGGCCGAAAGGCGCTGTACCTCGCGTGGATCGAGCATGCCCGGCTGCTCGTGCTGGGTGCTCGCGGCACCGCAGGCGACGGCGTGGCGGAGCGCGTCGGCGAAAGGGCGCTCGGCACGGCGGGCGGCCAGGAGGCCCGCCAGCAACGCGTCTCCGGCCCCGACGGGCGAGACGACCTCGAGCTGGGGCACGGTCGCGCGCAGGAAGAGCGGCCGGCCGGCCTCGCGAACGTAGGCGAGCGCGCCGTCGTCGCGCGTGATGACGACGCTGCGTGCTCCCATCTCGACGATCTGCTCGAGCGCGACGACGAGATCCTGCACCGTCTCGAACTCGAAGCCGACGAGCTCCTCGGCCTCCATCTGGTTGGGCACGATGAGGTCGGGCTCGCCGCCCAGGCCGAGCCGTAGCGGCTCTCCCTCGGAGTCGAGCACGGCGTACACGCGCTGCCTGCGGGCCTCGCGCAGCGCCGTCGCGTACCAGTCCTCGGGCACGTCGCGCGGGAGGCTGCCGGCCAGCACGACGGCGTCGCTGCCGCCCAGCAGGTAGTTGTAGGCGGACGCGAACGACTCGAGCTCGTCGGGCCGCACGACGGGCCCGTACTCGACGACCTCCGTCGCGACCTGCGTGCCGGCGGGGTCGAGCACGATGGTGCTCGAGCGCGACTCGTCGGCGATGCGCACGAACTGGTGGACGATGCCGCCGGCGGTGAGATCCTCGAGGATCATGTCGCCGGCGCGGCCGCCCGCCAGCCCGGTGGCGACCACGGGCTGGCCGAGAGCGCGCAGCGCGCGTGCCACGTTGATGCCCTTGCCGCCGGCCTGCAGCACTCCCGGCGCGCAGCGATGACGGCGGCCGATCTGCAGATTCGCGACGCGAAGGGTCTTGTCGATCGCGGCGTTGAGCGTGACCGTCAGGAACATGTCGCAGGGCGGCTGGGCCGCACCCGCACTCTAGACCACATGGACCGGGCGCCTACGGGAGCGAGAACGGCAGGTGGCGCGAGCGCAGCCAGGTCACGAGCGCGGGGCGCCCTCCGCCGGCGCGGTCGGCCACGAGCGGGACGCGCCCGAGCAGGCCGCGCGCGGAGCTGCGCAACTCCACGTAGCCCACCCGCTCGCCGCGCACCACGGCGCTGTTCAAGCGGCGCGGCAGGACGACGCGCTCGCGCACCTGCTCACCCGGATCGAGCATCGCCGAGAGACCCCTCGCCGCGACCACCCGGATCTGCCCCGAGTGGCCGAACGCCTCGCCCGCGCGCACGAGGCTGGCCGGCTGGAAGCGGCCGAAGCCCCAGTCCAGCAGGCGTGCCACGTCGCGGTCGCGGCTTGGCTCGTCAGGGGCGCCGAGCAGGATCACGTAGAGCCGCACGCCGCCGCGCTCGGCGCTCGCCGCGAGGTTCCAGCCCGCCTGGTCGGTGTGGCCGGTCTTGACCCCGTCGAGCCCGGCGTAGGCGGCCAGCAGCGTGTTGCTGGACGGAAGGTTCGGGTGCCCCGGGATCGTGATCGCCTGCCGCCGCGCGTACTGGCGGAAGATCGGCGATGCCATGTCCAGCTGCGCGAGCGTGAGCACATCGTGCGCCGAGGAGTGCGCGCCCGGCTCGTCCAGGCCGTGCGGCGTCCGGTAGGTCGTGCCGCGCAGGCCCAGCCTGCGCGCCTCGGCATTCATGAGCAGCACGAAGCGCGCGACGGGATCCCCGGGCAACGGGCGGTGGAGAGCGCGCGCGGCCTTGATGGCCGCCGCCTGGGCCTCCGGCTGGTCCATCGTGGCGTGTGCCAGCACGATCGCCGCGTCGTTGCCCGAATGCACGATCAGCGCGGCCAGCAGCGCCTTCGCGGTTTGCGGCTCGCCGACCGCCAACGGCACGCTCGACTCGCCGACCGCGGTCGCGTCGGGCCCGGTGACGGCGACGAAGCTCATGGGCACGTAGCGCAGCACGAGATGGGCCGTCATGAGCTTCGTGAGCGAGGCGATCTCGCGGTGCCTGTCGGCGGCGTGTGCCACCAGCAGGCCGCCGTGACCTGGCGCTTCGACGATCCAGGCGGCGGCTTTGGGCCTGGGCGGAGCACTCGCGAGCGCGCCCTGGACCGGAACGAGCAGGACGAGCAGGGCGATGGCCGCGACGCGCACGGGGCGCCACTATAGTCACCCGGAATGAGTCTGGGCCCACAGGGCGGGCGCGGTCTGCTCGCGACGATGTGGCGCCTGGCGCTCGCTCGGCAGCAGCTGCTGCTCGTCGCCGTCGCGCTGGTCCTGCTGGACGCCTCGGCGCTCTCCGCCGTGATCGGAGCGCTCGCGCAGACCAACAGCTTCGGCGATTTCGCGCGCGCGATCTACGACGAGTCGCGCACGCTGGCGGACGCGCTCGGTCGTGCCTCCGGCGGGAACGGGGCGTGCGCCGTGGCGATCGTGGTGTACGTGTTCGCGCGCCCCTGGCCGCTCGCCTGGCTGCGCGCCGCCTACATCCGCGGACTCTCGGGCAAGGGTGGGCTGCCACGGCCGACCTGGACGTCGGTCATTCGGCTCGTCCTGCTGGACGTCCTCGTCGGGACGCCGCTGGCGTTCGCGATCGGCGGGCTGGAGAAGGCCGATCAGGCCGCGCTCGGCGCGCCGCTGCTGCTGATCGTGCTCGTCTTCACGCTCTACGCGGACTACGCGATCGTCGTCGACGACCTGAACCTCCTGCAGGCCTTGCGCTCCAGCCTGCATGTGCTGGTGCGGCGGCCGACAGCCTCGCTCGGTGTGACCGCCGTGTGGCTCCTGCTCTCGTTCGCGCTCGCCGCCGCGCTCGGTCCCAGCTTCGACAGTGGCGCCACGCCGCTCGCCCTGACAGCGCTGCTCGTGCTCACCGGGGTGCTCGGCTTCGGGCTCGACGTCTGCCTGCTCACGCTCTACCGCGCGACGCCGCCACCTCCGGTTCCCGACATCGGCTGAGAACTGGTTTCAGGAAACCAATTCTGAGCCCCGACCGCGCTTCAGCGGACGACGAGCGTCTGACCGACCTGGAGCGCCGAGGGGTCGATCCCGGGGTTGAGACGCCGCAGTTCCTTCACGCTCGTCTGGAACTGGGTCGCGATCGAGAACAGCGTGTCGCCCCGCTGGACGGTCCATTTGACGTGCTGGCCATCGCTCGTCGTGGTCGCCTGCGTGCTGGTAGTGGTGGTCGTCGCCGTCGTGCTCTGCGCGGTCGTGGCGGTCGTGGACGGCGTCGTCGAGGAGCTCGTGCCGGTCGTCGTGGCCGTCGTCGTCGTCGTATTCGTCGCGGTCGCGGGCGGAGCGGGCGGCGGCAGCGGTGGCGGGGGCGGCGGCGCGGGCTCGGGTGGCGGCGGGGTGTTGGGCACCGGCAGCGTCTCCACCGTGCCGCCCGGGAGCGTCGAGGCCGGGAGCCCGCCGTCGGAGGTGTGGCCGATCACGCCGGCGCTCGAGAGAATCAGGACGATCACCGTGACGGCGCCGAGCAGCGCCGCCGGCGCCAGCCAGGCCCAGGGCGACCGGTAGCCGGGGGGTCGTTTCGGGCGCCGCTTCTTGCGCCGCGGGGAACGGTCGGTCATGCGCCCTCCACGACGGCCCAGGCCGCCTCCCGCAGGCGCGCTGCCTCGGCCGCCGCCGCAGCCTGCCAGCGACCGTCGTCGCGCGAGGCATACAAGACGGAGCGCGACGCGCTGACCAGACCGCCGCCCGGCCCTGGCGCGAACGCGGGCCCGAGCGCCGCCACGTCGCCGCCCTGGGCGCCGACGCCGGGCAGCAGGAAGGTCGCGTCCGGCATCAGCTCGCGAGCGCGAGCGACGGCGCCGGGCTGCGTCGCACCGACCACGGCGCCCGCGACCGGGGCCAGCGAGGCGACGATGCGCGCGACGCGCTCCCAGACGCGAGACCCGTCGAGCAGCTCCAGCTCCTGGATGTCGGCGCCCCCGGGGTTTGAGGTGCGCACGAGCACGAATGCGAGGCCGCCAGAGGCTCTGCAGGCCTCGGCGAACGGCTCCAGCGAGTCGGCACCGAGGTACGGGTTGACGGTCAGCGCGTCTGCGAGCGGCGGCGCCCCCCGGCGGGGCGCGAGATAGGCGGTCGCGTAGGCCTCCGCCGTCGAGCCGATGTCGCCGCGCTTGCCGTCGGCGATCACGAGCAGCCCGCGCTCGCGCGCGCGCTCCGCGACGCGCTCCGCGGCCGCCAGGCCGTGATGGCCGGCCTGCTCGAAGAACGCCAGTTGCGGCTTGACCGCGACGGCGTGCTCGGCCACTGCCTCGACGATGCCCGTGCAGAAGCGCTCCAGCGCTCGGGCGAGGCCGGCGGGGCCGTCGCGCACGCCGCGGAACACCTCGGCGGGAAGCAGCTCGGGTCGCGGGTCGAGCCCGACGCACAGCACGCTCCTCCGCTCCGCCGCCAGCCGCTCGAGACGCTCCCGGAAGCTGCTCGCCACGCCCGTCAGGCTATCGCGCGGGCCGGGAAGCGGCCGGCTGCGAGAACGGCTCACGCCACCGCGGCGAGATCCTCGGTACGCGGGTGGCGGCCCGGCGGGAGCGGCTGGCGCACCGGCACCCCGCTGCGCGCCGCTGCGACCCGCCTGAGCGCGAGCGCGTCCGGCGCTCTGCAGGCGACCGCGACGACGCCGGCCGCCCGCCCGGCGAAGGCGTGCGCCAGGAGCAGTGCCTCGGAGTAGCGCTCGGCGGGCAGCCAGGGCCCCTCGGCACGCGGCTCCATCGTGGCGCCCGTGTCGAGCGCCCGTTCGAGCGCTCCGGCGATGGCGCCGAGCTCGAGGCCCGGATCGCCCTGCCGCGGCAACCGCCGCTTCGCGATCAGCGCGCCGCGCACGACGGCGAAGGCCACGACGTGGCGCGGATCGAGATCGGGCGCGACCAGGATGCCGGTGCGGCGGCTCGCGCGCCGGATGCCGGCCACCTGTGCGTCGGCGGCGCGCAGGGCGTCGAGCAGGCGCGTCGTGCGCCTCGCATCCTCGTAGCGCTGCTGCTCGACCAGCCGGGCGACGCGGGTGCGCAGCGGCGCGTCGAGCACCGCCTCCTCGCCGGCCAGCCAGGCGGCCAGCGCGCGCGCGGAGCGCACGTAGGCGAGCGCGTCGTCGCCGCCGCGGCAGTGGGCCAGGCAGCGGCCCGCCGCACCGCGCAGGCAGCGGCCGTCGTCCACGGGCAGGCGCGGCCGGCACGTGCGCAGGCGGTAGCCGTCGCGCAGCGCCTCGGCCGCCTCCGTCGCCACCCGCCGGGAGGTGAACGGGCCAGCGTAGATCGCGCCGTCCTCGCGCACGCCCGTGCGCAGGCCGAGCGACGGTGCGTGCTCGGCGAGCGACAGCCGCAGGTAGACGGACTTGTCCGGCCGCGCGTCGCGCACGTTCCCAGGCGGCCGCCAGCGCCGGATGAGGTCGAGCTCGGCGAGCGCGGCCTCGAGCTCGGATCCCGTGGGCGCCGCCTCGATCGCCGCGAGCGCGGCCAGGGCCCCCTCGACCCGTGGCGGCTGCCGGCGCGCGCCGAAGTACGAGCGCACGCGCGTCCGGAGATCGCCCGCCTTGCCGACGTAGAGCGCCTGGCCGAGCCGGTCGCGCATCACGTACACGCCGGGCCCCGTGGGCAGCCCGGTCGCGAGGTAGCGCCGCTGCCGCGACCGGCGCGGCGCGGCCAGCGCGAGCGCCATCACGTCCTCGGCGCTCTCGGCGCCACGCTCCTGCGCGAGCCCGATCAGCCCGAGCAGCACCTCGGCCGTCGCGAGCGCGTCGGGCAGGGCGCGATGGCAGGGGCGCACGGTCACGTCGAAGCGCTCGGAGACGCTGCCGAGGTCGAAGCGCGCGAGCCGGCCGGCCAGCAGCCGCCGCGCGAGCCCGACCGTGTCGAGCACGCGCATGCCGATGCGCGTGCCGTCGAGGCGCATCAGGGCGCGATCGAGCATGCCGATGTCGAAGGCCGCGTTGTGGGCGACGAGCACGCTGCCGCGAGCGAGCGCGAGGAACTCCGCCAGCGCGGGCCGCAACGGGCCGGCGCCCGCGAGATCGCGGTCGCGGATGCCCGTGATCTGGGTGATGCGCGGCGGCATGGGAATGCCCGGATCGACCAGGCGGGAGAGCGTTCCCACCTGCTCGCCGGCCTCGAGCCGGACCGCGCCGATCTCGACGATGCGGGCGCTCGCGCCGACGCCCGTGGTCTCCAGGTCCACGACCGTCCAGACGGCGCTCGCGAGCGGCGTGCTGGGCGGTGGCGCAAGCCCGACGAGACCGACGCGCCCGTCGTCATGGCGCACGAGGCGCGCGTCGTCCTGCACGACCTCCTCCAGCACGCGCCGTGCAAGCTCGCCAGGGACGCGCGGAAGCGCCAGCAGAGCGCCTGCGGCTCGCTCAGGCGCGAGCGGCTCGCCGCTCTCCTCGATCAGGGCCGCCAGGCGGTCGGCCGCCCCCAGCTCCAGCTGGAGCGGCGCGGCGCGCTGCCCGCGGGGAGGTGGCGTCCGGCGTGTCATGCGAACACATGTTCGCATGGATCCCGGACGCCACCCCCGGCAGCCTGCTTGGCCCGGCCTCAGCCGGGGCCGCGAATCCAACTAGCCGCGGACGGCGGCCTTGAGCGTCGAGCCCGCGGAGAACTTCGGCACGGTCGCGGCGGGGATCTGGACCTTCTGGCCCGGATTCCGCGGGTTGACGCCGGTGCGCGCCGAGCGCCTCGTCACGTGGAACTTGCCGAAGCCGGTGAAGGAAACGTCCCCACCCTTCTTCAGCGTGTCGCTGATCGTTCCGAGCACGGCGTCCACCGCGGACCCGGCGTCCTTCTTGGACAGCCCGGTGCGCGATGCCACCTCGTCGATGAACTCACCCTTGGTCACGTGGAATTCCTCCTCGGTTGGGAACCGCGAGCACGCTAGCAGAGGCATCGGACACGAAACCGCATGGACATGCGGTTTTGCGCCCATCGGGTAACGCCGCGCACTCGGCGGTGCGTGCACGCTGGAAAACCCGCAAACGCTTTCGCAGAACAGGATTCCGCCGTTTGCAGCGGATTCGCGCCCTTTTTCGCCTCAGGCGACGGGCATGCCGAGGTCGGCCCTGCGAAAAAGCCGCTCGAGCCGCACATCCAGTGCTTCGAGCGCCTCGCCGCCGCCTTCCTCGCGATCCAGCACGCAGAGCGCGTGCTCGACCACGAGGCCGGCCGCGCGCAGCGCCTCGATCGCGGCGATCAACGCACCGCCGGTCGTGACGACGTCCTCGATCACGAGCACGCGCTCACCCGGCTCGAAAACGCCCTCGATGAGGCCCTCCGTGGCGTAGTCCTTGGCGGCCTTGCGCACGATCAGGAACGGGATGCCGCTCGCAAGCGCCGTCGCGGCCGCAAGTGGCACCGCACCCAGCTCCGGGCCCGCCAGCCGATCGGGGGCGGAGGGACCGGCGGCGGCCAGCTCGGCGAGAGCCGCGCCGATCGGCCCGAGCAGCGCCGGATCGGTCTCGAAGCGGTACTTGTCCAGGTAGACCGACGAGCGCTTGCCGGAGCGCAGGACGAAATCGCCGTGCAGCAGCGCGCGCTCGGCCACGCGGCGCGCCAGCTCCTCGCGCGTCACCGGCCGGTGGCGGCGAGCGCCTCGGCGGCCAGCGGCAGGAGCCGGTCGGCCTCGGGTGCGCCCTGCGAGAGCGAGAGCATCGAGCCGTCCTCGAAGTAGAGGTCGGCGCGGCTCGTGCCGCGCTCGCGCTTGCGCTTGAAGATCAGCGCCGAGCCCGCGACCGATCCGACGGCGAGCGTCAACCCTCCGAGCAGCCGCCGCTTACGCCGCGCCATCGCCGCGCTCCTCTGCGCTCGCGCCGGCGTCGGCCTGCCAGACGACATTCGGCTCCGCCCCCCCGGCCTGGCCGTCGAGCGCATGCAGCGCCGACTTGAGGTCGTAGAAGACCAGCCCGACCGTCGGATCGGGGGCGGTGGTGGCGAGCAGGACGTGGCGCCGGTCGCGGACGACGAAGACGCTGCCCTGCGCCGTCGAGAGCTCCACCTGCGTGAGCGCGTCGCGGCCGAGATCGCGCCGAGACGTGTCGGCGGCCTCCCAGATCTCGCGCGCGAGACGGCAGAGCAACTCCCCCGTCGGACCGTCGTCGGGAGAGCATGCGAGTACCGCACCGCCGTGGTCCGCGACCACGGCGGCTTCGATCTGCACAGAGATCTGCTTGAGATCGGCGAGCGCTTCATGCCCGTCCATAAGCACCCTTTTCGGACCACGAGGATTTCGCCGGACCGTACCACACGACGACCCTGCCGAAGTCCCGGAAACGGCCCACCCATGCCAGCCGAGGACAGTGCCGCCGCCTCGCCAGGTTCAATGCACGCATGGGACGTGCCGGCAACAGCGGCTCGGCACGGCGGCCTGCCCGGGCGGCCGCGGCCATCCTGCGCCGCTATTTCGGCGCCCGCGGCCCCCACCTGGCGGCGATGCTCGCCTACTACGCCCTGCTTTCCCTGTTCCCATTCGTGTTCCTCGCAGCCTCGCTCGCGAGCTGGATCGGGCGCCCGGCCGAGACCTCGGCGCTGCTGCGCGACCTCAGCCACGTCCTGCCCGGCACGAGCGCGCACGACCTCTCGCGGCTCGTCACGAGCCTGGGCTCCAACGTCACGGAGATCGGGCTGATCGGCGGCGTCGGCCTGCTGTGGTCGTCGCTCGGCTTCCTGTCGGCGCTGGAATCGGGGCTGAACGTGCTCTACGGGCTCCCCAATCGCGGCTTCCTGCACCAGAAGCTGGTCGTGCTCACCCTGCTCGCCGTGGCGCTCCTCGGCCTGCTCGCGGGCCTTGCGGCCGTGGTCGCGAGCCAGACGACGCTCTCGCAGATCGCGCCCGGCCTCTCGCATCTGGCGGCGTGGCGCATCGGCGGCGGCCTCGCGCTCAGCACGCTCACGACGTTCATCTTCCTGCTGATCGTCTACCGCACACTGCCCAACACCGAGCTCACGACCCGCCAGGTATTGCCCGGCGCCCTCACGGCGACCGTGCTGCTGCAGTTCACATTCGAGTCGCTCCCGCTCTACGTGCGCTCGGTCGAGGGGCTTCCCACCCTGAAGGCTTTCGGAGGCGCCGCCGTCTTGCTCGTGTGGCTCTACCTGATGGGCAACATCGTGCTGATCGGAGGAGCGATCACCTGGTGGTCGGCCCGCGGCCGTGCGGCGGCCGCGGAGGCGGCGAAAGCGATTCAGCCACCCCCGGAGGCACCGGAGAGCGCGAGGGTATAGGGGCCCCTCCCCCGGGCGCGTGTCACGACCAGCAGCGAACGCCCCGCGTGCAGCGTGACTGGTGCGGAGCGCGGGCGCCGAGCAGCGACGGCGGCGGCGAGCTTCGCCTCGGACGCGTCGGTCGGCAGGACGCGCATGGAGATCCCGCGCCCGCCCCGCCGCAGCAGCGCGCGAGCGGTCCCGCCGGCGGGCACGTCCACCGCATAGAGGTCGATCCTGTCACCCGCCCAGCCGAGGCTCGCCACGACCACCGAGCCCGGGCGCAGCGGTCGCTGGGACAGGGCCGCGGCGACCCAGTCGTTGGGCTCGTGCGAGTCGGGGAGAAGCCGGGTGCGCAGCGAGCGGCTCACGTTGAGGACGCCGTAGCCCCAGGTGACGCTCGGCGCCGTGCCCCCGCGCAGTGGCGTCGCGCTACGCACGAGCGCGCTCTCGATCTCGGTCGCAGTCCAGTCACGATGCGACGCCCACAACATGGCCGCTGCGGCCGTGACGATGGGCGCCGCGAACGAGGTGCCCGTCGGGGTGATCGCGGTCTCGGCGGTGATCGACACTCCCCGCGCGCTCGAGGCGATGACCTTGATGCCCTGCGCCGGCGCGACGAGGTCGACCAGCGAGCCGCGCGTCGACTCCCGAGCGACCTGCGTTGAGGAGCCGCCCGCGAGCTCGCCGACGCCCAGCACGCCAGGCTGCGAGGCGGGGAACCTGACGCTCGGGGTGGTGCCGGTGTTGCCGACCGCGGCGACCACGAGCGCTCCCGAGAGCTGCAGCGCCCGCAGCGATTCGACGAGCGCGCGCGACTGCCGCGCCGTGGCCGAGACGCTGACGATCGCCGCACGCTGCCTGCGCAGCCAGCCGAACGCATTCACGAGGCCGTGCTCGAGCACCGTCTGCCCGCACAACGACGCCGACTGGATGATGCGCGCCGACAGGAGCGTGGCGTCGGGCACCATGCCGACCACGCCGACGTCGGGCCGGTTGGCGACCAGCATGCTGGCGACGGCCGTGCCGTGCCCGATCGGATCGTGCGGCAGTTCCTTACCGCCTGCCGAGAGGTGCAGGGTCGGCGCCTCGCGCGGCGCCAGCCGATCGTCGTCGATGCCCGAGTCGGCGATGCCGATCACGATGCCTGCCGCGGACCGCTGGCTGAGATGGATCACGCCGCGCCACCCGGGATGCGAGACCTGCGTGTCCCTGCCCACGAGCTCGCAGCCGCCCGCCGCGAGCGCGACGGGCGCGTCGCGCTCGACGTAGCGCACCCCCGGCGCGGCGCGCAGACGCCGCAGCGCAGGCGCAACACCTGCCTTCGGCAGGCGCACCAGGGCGAGGCCCAGCTCGCGGTCGAGCGTCGTCACGCGCGCAGCAGCCGGCAACGCGCCCGGCGGCGGCGCGGACGCACCGGGCGGCAGGGCCACGACGAATGGCAGGAGCAGCGCGGCGGCGTTCACGAGACGCCGGCCTCGCGCAGGGCGGCCGCGAGCGCGCGCGAGGCCCGCCCGCGATGCGAGATCGCATCCTTCTCGCCGGGCGAGAGCTCGGCGACCGTGCGCCGCTCGCCGAGCGGCACGAAGAGCGGGTCGTAGCCGAATCCCGAGCCGCCGCGCGGCGCCTGTGCGAGCGCACCCTCGACGCGTTCGGTGACCACGATCTCGCGGCCGTCCGGCAGCGCGGCGGCAAGCGAGCACACGAAGGCCGCGGAGCGATCCGCGGCGCCGTCCAGGCGCTCGAGCAGCGCAGCGTTGCGATCGGCGTCCGTCGGGCCGGCCCAGCGAGCCGAGCGCAGGCCGGGCTCGCCACCGAGAGCCGCGACCTCCAGGCCGGAGTCGTCGCCGAGCCCGATCTCGCCACTGGATGACGCCAGTGCCGCGCGCGCCTTGCGCAGCGCGTTGCCGGCGTACGTGTCCGCGTCTTCGTCGACCTCGATCGCCCGCGCCTCGACGTCCGCGCCGAGCAGGCGCGACAGCTCGGCGGCCTTGCCGGCATTCCCCGTGGCGAGAACCGCGCGCAGCCGGCTCATCGCGGTGCGGCCACCGCCTTCAGCTGCTCGGCCTCGATCCGCTGCATGCCCGCGGCGCCGAGCTCGAGCAGCCGGTCGAGTTGCGCGCGATCGAAGGGCTGCCCCTCCGCCGTGCCCTGCAGCTCCACCAGGCGCCCGCCACTCGTCATGACCACGTTGAGGTCGACCTCCGCGGTCGAGTCCTCCTTGTAGTCGAGGTCGAGCACCGGCTCGCCCTCGACGATGCCGCACGAGATGGCCGCGACGCCTGCTGTCAGCGGCAGCTCCGGGAGGACCCCCGTGTCGACCAGTCCGCTGAGTGCGCGATGCAACGCGACGTAGCCGCCGCAGACCGAGGCGCAGCGCGTGCCGCCGTCGGCCTGCAGCACGTCGCAGTCGACCCACACGGTGCGCTCCCCGAGTGCCTGCAAGTCCACCACGGCCCGCAGCGAGCGCCCAATCAGGCGCTGGATCTCGATCGAGCGGCCGTCCGGGCGGCCACGCGAGGAGTCGCGCTGCTTGCGCTCGCCGGTCGAGGCGGGGAGCATCCCGTACTCGGCGCTCACCCAGCCGCGCCCGCTTCCCCGCAGCCAGCGCGGGGTCTCGCTGTCGACGCTGGCCGTGCAGATCACCCGCGTCTGCCCGATCGAGAACAGCACCGAGCCGTCGGCCGTCCGGACGAACCCGGGCAGCAGGTCGAGAGGGCGCAGCTCGTCCTGCGCGCGGCCGTCGTGTCGCATCGCCGGAGTCTAAGACGTTCTCACGCGGAGCTCATGAAGTCAGGGCGAGGCCCGCGAGCTCCGCGGCGCCGAGCGTGCGCACGCTCGAGATCGGCAGCTGCAGGAAGCGGCGGCCGACCGTCGCGAAGGCCTCGGCATCGGCCGTGCAGGCGAAGCGGTAGGAGCCGCGGCGGCCGTGATCGCGTGCGATGAGCTTGCGCGAGAGCGTCGCGGCGACCTCCTCGGCGAGCTCCTCGGCCGCGGCCACGAGCGCCACGTCGCGGCCCAGCTCGCGCTGCAGCATCCCTCGGATGAGCGGGTAGTGCGTGCAGCCGAGGATCACCGTGTCGACACCGGCCTCACGTAGGGGCGCGCAGTGCAGGCGCACCCGCTCGACCATCGTCTCGTCGTAATTCTCCCCCCGCTGGATCGCATCCGCCAGGCCGGGGCAGGGCACCTCCACGAGCTCGATGCCGGCGTCGAGGGCGTGCACGAGCTCGCGGTACCGGCCGGTCGCGACCGTCGCCTCCGTCGCGAGCAGTCCGATGCGGCGGTTGCGGGTGATCTGCACCGCGGCGTGCGCCTCTGGGGTGAGCACGCCGATCACGGGCACCTCGAGCGTGCGCTGCAGGTCACCGAGCGCGGTCGCGGTGGCCGAGTTGCAGGCGACCACGATGAGCTTGACGCCCTCCCGCACCAGCCAGCCGGCGATCTCCTGCGAGAAGGCGCGCAGCTCGTCCGCCGAGCGACCCCCGTAGGGGAAGTGGGCGGTATCCCCGGCGTAGAGGAAGTCCTCGTGCGGCATCGACACGAGGCACTCGTGGAGCACCGTGAGGCCCCCCACGCCGGAGTCGAACATGCCGATCGGGCGCTCCGCGTCCACGCCTGGATGGTAGTCGCCGTTTCCCGGGAGGGGTGCACGCGCCGATACGCTCTGCGCGTGCGCCTGCTCTGCATCCACCACGAACCGACCTCGGACGGGGGCACGCTGCTGGCGCCGGCGCGGGCGGGCGGCTGGGCGATCGAGCACTGGCACGCGCACGCCGGAGAGCCGCGGCCCGTGCTCGACGGGGTGGACGCCGTGGTCGCCTACGGCGGCACGATGAATCCCGACGAGGATGCGCGGCTGGCCTGGCTCGCAGACGTGCGGGCGACGCTCGCCGAGGCGGTCGAGCGCGATACCGCGGTGCTCGGCATCTGCCTGGGCGCGCAACTGCTCGGCCAGGCGCTGGGCGCGGGCGCGCCGCGGCTCGCGCAACCCGAGCTCGGCTGGCTCCGGGTCGAGCTGACCGAGGAGGGCGCCGAGGACGAGCTCCTGGGCCCGCTCGCGCCGGCGTGCGAGGTCTTCCAGTGGCACGACTACGGCTGCGAGCTGCCACCCGGCGCCGTGCCGCTGGCGCGCTCCGCGCGCGCGCCGCAGCAGGCCTACCGGGTCGGCGATGCCGTGTGGGCGATCCAGTTCCACATCGAGGTCGACGCCGCATCCGTCGAGCGCTGGACCGGCGCAGTGCCGGAGAGCGTGCGCGCCCGCGGGGCCGAGCCCGCCGAGCTCGTGGCACGGGCACGGGCCTACGAGCCCGAGTACGTTGCTACCGCGACCTCCTTCATGAGCCGCTTCCTGACCGTCGCCCGCAGCCGCGCAGGCCGCCGCGTTGCCTGAGAGCGCATTTGCGCTCTGAGATCCCACGGCTCAGACCCCTGCGCATCGCCCCCGAGGGCGCGGTCGTGACGGGCGCCGAAGCCGGCTCCGGCCCACCGCTCCTGCTCGTGCACGGGCTCGGCGGGACGTGGCAGTACTGGCGGCGCACGATGGAATTGCTCGCCGGGGAGGCGCGCTGCATCGCGCTCGACGTCCCCGGCTTCGGACGCTCGGACTCCCCGCCCCGCGGCTTCACGCTCGATGCGGCAGCCGACGGACTCGCCGCCGCGCTGGGGGCTCTCGGCGCGGCGCCCGCAGTCGTCTGCGGGCATTCGCTCGGAGGGCCGCTCGCGGCGCGGCTCGCACTGCGCCATCCGGGCGCCGTCAGCCGCCTCGTCCTGGTCGCTCCGAGCGGGCTCGCGCCCGCTCCGGCCTGGCAGCGGCGGGCGCTGCGCGCCGTGCCGGCATTCACCCTGCTCCGGCGCGCGCCCTTCGCCTGGGAGCGCTGGCTCGCGCGTATCCCCCCCGTGCGGAATGCCATCCTCGGACTGTTCGTCGACCGTCCGGCGAGCGTGGATCCGGAGACGGCCAGGCAACTCTTCGCGGGCGCGCGCGACGCACGGGAGGTGCCAGCGGCTCTCGACGCGTCGTTCTCGACCGGCCTCGACGACGACGCGCCGCTGGTCGCGGCGCCGATCGCGGCGATCTGGGGCGCCCGCGACCGCATGACGCCGCCGCGCGAGTCGGAGGTCTTGCGGCGCGTCGTGCCCTCGGCCGAGATTCACTTCCTGCCCGCGTGCGGGCACCTGCCCATGCTCGATCGGCCAGAGGCCTTCGCCGTCCTGCTGCGGCGACTCGCCGTCGAGCGATCCGGCTAGTCTCCTGCCTATGCGCGAGCCGACCACGCAGGACATCGACGCCCTGATCGGGCCGGCGACACCGCACTTCGCGTACCAGATCCGCGAGCGCGTCGAGCGCCTCATCGCCGGCCTACCCGAGGATCATCCGGTGCTCAAGTATGCAGAGCAGCGCCTCGCGGTACTCGACGCGCTCGGCTACAGCACCTCGCGTGCGGAGGGCGGCGACCCGTCGGCGCCGCGGAGCAGGTGACGGCGGCAACGCTACGGCAGCACGCCGTCGCAGCCGAGGCGATCGCTCGCGGCGACCTGCTCTTCGCCCTCTATTCGGGCGAGCGGCCCCCCGACGGGGACGAGCAGGTATGGCTGCTCCCGGACGGCAACGAGCCCGAAGTGGTCGCCGCCAGCTGGCAGCGTGAGGCCGAAGCGATCGCAGCACACGCTCCCGGCGTGCGCTGCCGTTGCAGCGTACTCGGTGCGTACAGGCTCGATCCCGACGCGCTCGATCGCATCACCGGCATGCACGTCTGGTCCGAGGGTCACCTCAACGGGCGGCTAGAGGCCGGCGAGCCCTTGCACGCCCTGATCGTGCGCGCCTGGGCGGCCCCTCAGAGCCGGCCGCTCGACGGCGACCCGCCCGCGCTGCCCGCCGACGGCGATCTTCTGCCCGCGCTCACGGACTCGGCCTTCACACTGCTGGTGGCGCGCCTCGAGCAGGCGCTCCGAGGCTAAGACGTTCGAACGCGCGAGAGCTGGTCCTCGAGCACTTCCCAGGCGCCGTAGCGACGCGACAGCAGCTCGGGGGTGAGCGTGGCGAGACCGCAGCGGAACTCGTAGGCCGCGAGCTCGTCCGGGTCGTGGAAGTACCGCAGCCACAGCGACGGCCCGTGCAGCGGGTCGAGCTCGAGGCGGTCGATGCGGAAGCCCGCCGAGAGCTTCGCGATGATCGCCGGGTTGTTGCCGGGCGCGTGATTCGACACGACGGAGGTGAAGCCGAGCTCCCGTGTGGTCTCGAGCACGCGCTCGATCACGGCGCGGTAGATGCCACGCCGGCGGTAGTCGACCTGCACCGCGGCGTGTCCCGTCATGTACGTGTAGCCGTCGAGCTGCTCGCCCCGGTAGACGGCTGCGACCCGATCGCCGTCGCG
The DNA here is from genome assembly GCA_035696365.1 of Gaiellales bacterium. Classification (GTDB taxonomy): domain Bacteria; phylum Actinomycetota; class Thermoleophilia; order Gaiellales; family JALYLC01; genus JALYLC01. The sequence continues at coordinate 16,487 of DASRQS010000053.1, forward strand.
TATCAGCCAGCGATCGACGAGCGCATCGCCGCCGCGTGATCCCGTCAGGCGCTCGGCTCGCTCCTTCCATTCGGCGCCGCGCGCGAAGTACATCTCGGGCGGAAAGCCGTCGCGGCCGAAGGCGATCTCCCAGGCGGCCCAGTAGGCCGGATCGTCTGCGACCGTCTCGATCGAGTAGTGGCCTGCGAGCGGTGTCGCGACGGCCTGCTCACGCGTCTTCCTGGCCCAGGCCCAGCCGTCGCTCACGGCCGCTGCGGGATCGGGCTGTGGCGGAACATGCCCTGCGAGAGCGACTGACCGCCGTCCACGGTGAGCGTCTCGCCGGTCACGTGCGCCGCGTCGTCCGAGAGCAGGAAGAGGGCGCTTGCGACGACGTCGTCGAGCGTCGTGAAACGCCGCTGCGGGATGTCAGCGAGCATGCGCTCGCGGATCTCGGGCGTCGGGAACAGCCGCTCGGCCGCGCCCTCGCTGTCCAGCGGGCCGGGGGCGATGCAGTTGACGCGGATGCCCAGCGGCGCCCACTCCACGGCCAGCGAGCGTGCCAGGTTCCAGACCCCGGCCTTGGCGGCGGCCGAGTGCGCCGTCATCGGGTTGCCGGTCCAGGCATAGGTGGCGATCACGTTCAGGATCGAGCCGCCGACGCCGGCCTCGCGCATGCTGCGCGCGACCGCGCTCGAGCAGTAGAAGGTCCCGTTCAGCACGATGTCGATGACGGCGCGCCAGCCGTTTGGCGAGAGATCGATGGCGTGCGCGAGGAAGTTCCCGGCAGCGTTGTTGACGAGCAGCCGCGGTGGGCCCAGCGCCGCTCCCGCCTCGTCGACCCAGCCCTGCACGAGGGCGGGGTCGCGCACGTCGACCTGCGAGGCGAGCGCCGCGACGCCGTGCGCGCGGCACAACTCGGCCGTCTCCTCGATCGGCTCCGCGCGGCGACCGCAGATCGCGATCGGCGCCCCCCGCTGGGCCAGCGCGAGCGCAAATGCGCGCCCCATGCCCGTTCCCCCGCCCGTGATCAGCGCGGTGCGCCCCTCGAAACTGCTCACTGCGCATCACCCTCGTCGGGCAGCTCGACGCGATAGTGCGCGAGCACGTCGTCCGCGAATGCCGAGATGGCAGGCGCGGCGTCGGCGAGCGCGTCGCTGAAGCGCTCGGGCGAGCCCGCGGCCGCGATCCGCTCGAGCACTTCCCAGACCGCGCGGGCGAGCGGCTCGGCGGGATCGAGCGGCGCGCCCGTCAGTCCCGACGAGAGCTCCGCGCCCCGCTGTTGGAGCGCCTCCGCGCCGGCGCCGAGGGCGCGTGCAGCGTCGGCCAACTCGTCCACGTAGGCGGTGCGGGCGACACGCAGCCCATCGCCGTGTGCCGCGGCGCCGAGCGCAGCCACGTGCGCCGCGTCCAATGCAGCGCGCAACTCGGGACGCTCCGCTCCGGCCAGGGCGAGCGCCCGTTCGGCGGCCTCCGCGATCTCGGGCGCGTCGGGGACGAGCGCCGCTTCCTCGGCAGTCTCGCAGAGCGCCGCGAGCATCGCGGCCTCCTGCACGCGCCGCTCGTCGGCGATCGCGACCCCGTCCGGGGCGAGCGCGATCCAGCCGAGCTCGGGGATCTCGTCGTCGTCCAGATCGTCCTCGGCAGGCGGCCCGAGGGCGCACAGGAACACCAGCCCGCGGTCGAAGGGATCGGCCACCAGCACCCCGACGACCTCCTCGCCGGCGGCGGCGAACGGCTTCGCGGCCGCGGCGGCCGCGAGCAGCTGATCCTCGCTCGCCATGGCGCGTAGCGTAGACGTCTCCTACGGACCGGGACCACACCGTGCGCCTTGTGGGGTACCATTACCTCATGGCAGCTTCGCGATCTGCCGCGCCGCAAGGCCAGGGCCCGCGCTCGGACGTACAGCAGCAGGTGGTCGAGTGGCGCGAGCTAGTACTCGTCCAGGCCGGCTGTTCGCAGGAGGTCGCCGAGCGGATTGCCCTGAGCGATGCCGACTTGCACCACGCGTGCGATCTGCTGGCGAGCGGCTGCTCGCCCGAGCTTGCCGAGCGCATCCTCGTCTGAGATCCCGGTGGCGTCGGAGCGGCGGGTCTACACCGTCGCCAACGTCAATCGCGGGCTGGCGCGGCGCGTCGACGACCTGCCGGCGCTGTGGGTCGAGGGGGAGATCGGCGACCTCCGCTACAACCCCAAATTCGGCTTCACCTTCCTGACGCTGCGCGACCCCGACGAGGGCGCCACGCTGCCGGTGACGATGGCGCGCTGGGCCTTCGAGCGCATCGACCCGCGGCCGGTCGAGGGCCAGCGCGTCCAGGTGCACGGGAAAGTGGCGCTCTACGACAAGCGCGCCGAGCTCTCGCTGCGCGCCGACCGCATCGAGCCCGCCGGCGACGGAGCGCTGCTCGCCCGGATCGAGGAGGCGCGCCGCCGCCTGGATGCCGACGGTCTCTTCGACCCGGCTCGCAAGCGGCGGCCGCCGCTCTGGCCGCGCGGCATCGGCCTGATCGCCGGCCATGACGCGGCCGCGCCGCTCGATGTGATCCGCAACGCTCGCGCCCGCCTCCCCTCGGCCCGCTTCGTGCTGGCCGAGACAGCGGTACAGGGCGCCCGCGCCGTCCCCGAGATCCTGCGTGCGCTGTCGGCGCTCGACGCGCTCGCCGACGTGGACGTGATCGTGATCTCGCGCGGAGGCGGCTCGCTGGAAGACCTGCTGCCGTTCTCGGACGAGCAGCTGTGCCGGGCTATCGCGGGCTGCTCGACGGTCGTCGTCTCCGCCGTCGGGCACGAGCGCGACGTGCCGCTGTGCGATCTCGTGGCCGACCGCCGCGCGTCCACGCCGACCGATGCTGCGCGCCTGATCGTGCCCGATGCCCGGCAGGAGCTCGAGAACGTCGAGCGGCTGCGCTCGAGCGCGCGACGCTGCGCCGAGCGCGTCGTCGTGCGCGCGCGCGAGCGCCTCGAGGCACTGGCCGCACGGCCGGCGCTGCGCAGCGCCGACTACTGGGTCATCTCCCGCCGGGAGGCGCTCGCGCGGCTGCGAGCGGTGCTCGACGGCGCGCCGCAGCGGGCCGTCTCGGTGCGCGCCGAGCGCGCCGGCCAGCTTGTCGCCCGGCTGCGCGCCGTGGCGCCGCAGGCGACGCTCGAGCGCGGATACGCGATCGTGATCGACGAGCGGGGCCACGCCGTGCGCGACGCTGCGGCGATCGCGCTCGGCCAACGGGTCGACCTGCGGCTCGCCCGCGGCGGCGCCGCGGCCCGCATCGAGGAGGTCAAGACCGATGGATGAGGTCACGCCCGTCGAGGAATTGTCGTTCGAGGCCGCCCGCGACGAGCTGGAGCGGGTCGTGCAGCAGCTCGAGGACGGCTCCACGACGCTCGAGCAGGCGCTCGCGCTGTGGGAACGCGGCGAGGCCCTTTACCGCGCCTGCCGCAGCCGTCTGGAGGCCGCGGAGGCGCGTATCGAGAAGCTCGCGGAGGCGCTGGCCGAGTCGCCCGCCGCGCCGCCCGTCGATCAGGACTCGGGCATCGGGCCGACGTAGTCCACCGTGGGGCGGATCAGGCGGTTGTGCTGGAGCTGCTCCAGGATGTGCGCCGTCCAGCCGGCAGTGCGGGCGGCGGCGAACGTCGCCGGGTAAAGGTCCGGCGGCAGGTCGATCCCCCCCAGCACCACGGCCGCGTAGTACTCGACGTTCGTGTACAGCTTGCGGCCGGGCTTGTACTCGTCGAGCAGGCGCAGCGCGATCTCCTCGACCCGGCGCGCGAGCGCGAGTCGCTCGTTCTCGCCGGCCAGCGACTCCGCCACCTCGCCCAGCGCGCGTGCGCGCGGGTCGTAGGTCCGGTACACGCGATGACCGAAGCCCATCAGGACCTCGCCGGCCTCGAGCTTGCGCCGTAGCCAGGGCTCGGCGTTCTCGGCCGTGCCGATCTCGTCGATCATGTGCGAGACGTGGCTCGGAGCGCCTCCGTGCAACGGCCCCTTGAGCGCGCCCACCGCGCCGACGAGGCCGGACGCGAGATCCGAGAGCGTCGACACGATCACGCGGGCCGTGAACGTCGAGGCGTTCATGCCGTGCTCGGCGCCGAGGATGAAGTACGCGTCGAGCGCGCGGGCCTGAGCGGCCTCCGGGCGCTCTCCGCTCAGCTTGAGCAAGTAGTTCTCGACGATCCCGAGCTCGGGATCGGGCGCGAGCACCTCCGCGCCGCTGCGCAGCCGCGCGTAGTCGGCGACGATCGCCGGCGTGGCCGCGAGCGCCCACAGGGCGTCCTCGCTGTCGCCGCCCTCTGCGCGCGCGCGCATCGCGCCCCAGACGGAAAGGCCCGTGCGCAGTACGTCCATCGGCAAAGCGGCGTCGCCGCACGCGCGGATCGCATCGTGCACCTGCGAGGGCACGACCATGCCCCCGACCGCGCGCTGGCGGAGGTCGGAGAGCTCCGCATCATCGGGCAAACGCCCGTTCCAGAGCAAGAAGGCCGTGGCCTCGAACGTGCTCTCATGCGCCAACTGCTCCGCGTCGTGACCGCGATAGATCAGGCGACCGTTCTCGCCGTCGACGAGGGCGATCTCGGTCTCGCCCAGCGAGATCCCTTGCAGACCCGTCGCGCGCAACTCGCGCACGCTGCTCTCTCCGCTCATGCCACCATCCTGCCGTTGCACCGTGTGGTGGAACGGCAGCGCCGTCCCACCACACGGTATCAGTGGAGCGCCTCCCGGCCTGGAGGCTCCACCGGAATCAACGTGGCGTTCGGAGGTCTCGACCACACACGCTGATTCTGCTGGGGCTTCCTACTCGCCTGGTGTGCCCTTCAGCAGTATCCGGTCGTAGGCGAGGCCCGCGAGGATCGCCCCGATCGCCGGCCCGAGGATCCAGACCCAGAAGTCGTCGAACGTGCCCGAGACGAGCGCGGGACCGAACCAGCGCGCCGGGTTGAACGCGGCGCCCGACACGGCGCCCACTGCGAGCACGCCGATCGAGATCGTCAGGCCGATGGGCAGGCCGGCGAGGATGCTGAAGGCGCCGCGCTTGTCGACGGCCACGCCGTAGATGACGAAGACGAGGAAGAACGTGCCCACGATCTCGGCCACGAGTGCGTTGCCCGCGCTGAAGCCGTGACCGCCGACGGCCGGCACGCCGAGATTGAGCGCGTCGGTCACGGCCGACGGGAAGATTGCGAGCAGCACGAGTGCAGCGGCCACTCCGCCGGCCAGCTGGCTGACCCAGTAGCGCAGGGCCTCCGCCGGCGAGATGCGGCCGGTGACGAGCATCGAGAGCGTCACGGCGGGATTGAAGTGCCCACCCGAGACATGCCCGACCGCGGTGACCATGATGCCGATCGCAAGGCCGTTCGCGAGCGCCTGACCGACGAGGTCGGCGCCCTGCAGGGCCGAGCCCGCGCCGAAGAAGATCAACGCGAACGTACCGATGAACTCGGCACCGAGCTTGCGTTGACTGTCGTCCATCCACCCTCCTCGTGTGAGATCCCCGGCCTCCCCGGCCGGCTCGCGGTTGACTCTAGTGGACGGGATCACGCCCAGCCCAGGGAGCGGATCACGCCCAGCCGAGGGAGCGCTCGACGGCGGCATTCCAGGCGGCGTAGCCGGTTGCGCGCTCGTCGTCGCTCGTGCGCGGCGACCACGAGCGCTCGCCGCGCTCGATGCCGCGCAGGTCCTCGAGGGAGCCCCAGAAACCGACGGCGAGCCCGGCCGCATACGCGGCGCCGAGGGCCGTCGTCTCGATCACGGACGGCCGTACGACGGGGAGTCCGAGCACGTCGGCCTGGATCTGCAGCAGCAGGTCGTTGGCGGTCATGCCCCCGTCGACGCGCAGCCGGCCCAGCGCGAAGCCGGCGTCCGCGACCATCGCGTCCACGAGCTCGCGCGTGGCGTAGGCCGTGGCGTCGAGCGCAGCGCGCGCGATGTGGGCCTTCGTGTGGAAGCTCGTCAGGCCGCAGATCACGCCGCGCGCGTCGGCCCGCCAGCGCGGGGCGAAGAGGCCCGAGAAGGCCGGAACGATCACGCAGCCGTCGCTGTCGGGCACGCTCGCTGCGAGCGCCTCGACGTCGGCCGCGCGCTCGATCAGCCCGAGGTTGTCGCGCAGCCACTGCACCAGCGCGCCGGTGATGGCGACCGAGCCCTCGAGCATGTAGACGGGCGGCTCCTCGCCGAGACGGTAGGCGACGCCGGTGATCAGGCCATGGCTCGAGGGCACCGGGCGCTCGCCCGTGTTGAGCACGAGGAAATTGCCCGTGCCGTACGTGCACTTGGCCTCTGCGGGCGCAAAGCAGCATTGGCCGAAGAGCGCCGCGTGCTGGTCGCCCAGCATCGCGGCCAGCGGGATGCCGGCGATCTCGCCCACGAGGCCGCTCGAGGGGCCGATCCCGGCCAGCAGCGCACGGGGAACGCCGATCGCGTCGAGCAGGCCATCATCCCAGTCGAGCGTCTGCAGATCCATCAGCAGCGTGCGGCTTGCGTTGGTGGCGTCGGTCGCGTGCACCCCCGCGAGGTGCCAGGCCAGCCAGCTGTCGATCGTCCCCGCGGCGAGGTCGCCCGCCTCGGCCCGCGCGCGGGCTCCGGGGAGCGAATCGAGCAGCCAGGAGAGCTTGGGGCCCGAGAAGTAGGTCGCGAGCGGCAGGCCCGTCTGCGCCCGGAAGCGGTCGATCGGCCCGAGCTCCGCGACTCGCTCGGCGCTGCGCGTGTCCTGCCACACGATCGCGTTGGCCAGCGGGCGGCCGCTCTCGCGCTCCCACAGCACGATTGTCTCGCGCTGATTGGCAATACCGATGGCAGCGACGTCGGCGGCTCGCGCACCGGCCGCAGCGAGCGCCTCATCCAGACACGCGCGCGAACGCCGCAGAATCTCGTCGGGGTCGTGCTCGACCCAGCCTGGGCGCGGCGTGATCTGGCGGTGCGCCTGCTGGGCGACCGAGACGGTGCGCCCTTCCCTGTCGAACAGCAGGCAGCGGCTGCTCGTGGTGCCCTGATCGAGGGCGGCAACGTAGCGGGCGCTCATCGCAGCAGCTCCTCCACGCGGGCGCGGGCGTCTTCGGCGCGTCCGAGCGAGGCGAGCGTCGTGCGCCGCGCGAGCACGTCGTCCGCCGTCAGCGCCCATTCGCGCTCGCGTGCCCAGGGCACCTGGGCTGCGACCTCGGGCGCGCCTGGCGCGAGCGGCTCGAGCAGCGCGGGATCCTCTCTGGCCGCCGCGAGCAGCTCGAGCGCGTCGCTGCCGTGGAAGCGCGCCAGGTGCCGAGCGCTGGCGGGCTCGAGCGACGGGTGGTCGCACAGCAGCCGCTCTGCGACGGCATCGGGGTCCGCGGCGCCGGGCAGGGGGACGGGGGTGCGCTCCAGGGCGCGTAGATCGAGGTCGCCGCGCAGCTGCTCGAGTGCGTCGAGCGCGATGCGCCGGAAGGTCGTGAACTTGCCGCCGGCGATCGAGAGCATGCCGTCCTCCCCCCGCACGAACACGGTCTCGCGGCGGGCCGAGGGCGTCTCTCCGTCGCCCTGCGGCAGCACGCGCACGCCGGCGAAGCTCGAGAGGATGCGCTCGCGCTCGACCACACCCGGCTCGATCGAGGCGCGCGACTCGCGCACGATCTGCTCGACGTCGGCGTCGGTGACCTCGAGGTCGCGCGGATCGCCCTCGTAGGGTTCGTCGGTCGTTCCCACCAGCAGTGCTCCTTCCCATGGATTCGCGAACTGGACGCGGCCGCCCTCGAGCGGCGTCGTCAGCGCCGCACGCCAAGGCTCGTCCAGGCGCACCACCAGGTGCGCCCCCTTGGCGAAGCGCAGCGAGCGTGGCGCCGCCGGATCGGCCATGCGCCGCAGCTCGTCCACCCACGGGCCCGTCGCGTTGACGACGCAGGTCGCGTCCACCGGGAATTCCGCGCCGGCGGCGGTATCGGCACACTCGGCCCCGGCGACGCGGCCGCCGGCGACGCGCAGGGAGCGGACTTCCACACGGGTTGCGATGCAGGCGCCTGAAAGCGCGGCCGCGCGCGCCACTGCGATCGTCAGCCGCGCGTCGTTGGTCTCGTGGTCGACGTAGCGGCCGGCGGAGCGCAGCCCGGCGGTGCGCAGCGGCGGGACGAGCGCACGGGCGGCGGCTGGACGCAGCAGGCTTCCGCCGCCGTCCTGGAAGCGGCCGAGGCCGCCGTACAGCACGAGCCCCGCCCTCAGCGTCGTCGCCCGCACGGGCCCGCTGCGGTAGACCGGGACCAGGAACGCGCGCGGCCGGACGAGATGCGGAGCGACCACGCGCGCAAGCGCGTGCCGCTCCGCGTGCGCCTCGCGCACGAGACGGATGTCGCCCATCTGCAGATAGCGCAGCCCGCCGTGGATGAGCTTCGAGGACGCGCTCGACGTGACGCCCGCCAGGTCGCCGCGTTCCACCAGCGCGACGCGCAGCCCGGCCCGGGCGCCGAGCCAGGCGACCGCGCAGCCCACGATGCCCCCTCCCACGACGAGCAGGTCGAAGCGAGCGCCCGCAAGCGTCTCCAGCGCGTCGCCGCGCGCATCGGCGGGCGCGGGCATCTAGGCCGCGCGCTGCGGCGGGTCGGGCGCCGGCAGCAGGGCACACAACACGGTCCCGAGCAGCGCCGCCGGAGGGATCGTCCAGAGCGCGTCGACCAGCCCGATCGAGTCGGCCAGGGCGCCGATGGCGAACGAGGCGACGCCGCCGAGCCCGATCGAGAGCCCGATCGAGAGCCCGGCCGCGGTCGAGAGCCGCGTCGGGAGGTACTCCTGCGAGACGGTGATCGTGATGCCGAAGGTCGAGATGATGCCCGCGCCCGCGAAGGCGATGCCCACGAGTCCGAGCCAGCCGGAGTCGGCGAGGTAGAGCGCGACGCCGGGGCAGCCGGCCAGGAACGTGAGGGTCAGCACGCGCAGGCGGCCGTAGCGATCGGCCAGCGGACCGGCGGCGAGCGTCCCGAGCGCACCTGCGAAGAGCATCAGCGCAAGCACGCGCGAGCCGTAGGCGCGGCTGTTGTGGCGCACGTCGTGCTCCAGCAGCGGGATGAACGTGAGCAGCCCGAAATGCACGTAGCCGCGGACCGCCAGGGCGACGAGCAGCAATCCCGTCGGCCCCCAGCGGTCGCGGCCCGCGCGCGCCGTGCGCACGCGCGCGTGCGCCGTCGCCCCGCCCAGCGCTGCCAGACCGGCGAGCTGCACGGCACCGATTGCGAGACCGGGAATTGCGAGCAGCCAGATGCCGCCGAGCCCGAACTGGGACGCGATGAGCCCCGCCAGCAGCGGTCCGATCGCGACGCCGAGATTGCCGCCGACCGAGAACACGGACATGGCGGTCGAGCGCCGGTCGCCCGAGAGCCAGGCCGCGAACTTGCTCGCCTCGGGGTGGAAGGCCGCGACGCCGAGGCTGCTGACGAGCACGCAGACGAGTGCGACCGCGAAGGTGTGGGCGAAGGCCAGCGACCCGATCCCGAGGCCGGCCACGGCAGGCCCGACGACGAGCAGCCACTCGCCGCGGCGGGTGTCGAAGAGATGCCCGAAGATCGGCTGCACGACCGAGGACGCGATCGTCGCTGCCAGCATGATCGCCGCGGTGCGCGTGTACGAGAGATGCAACTCGTTGCGCAGGAACGGCAGCAGCGCCGGGACGCTGCCCTGTGCCAGGTCGGTGACCATGTGGCCGCCCGTGAGCAGCCCGAGCGGGCGCAGCGACCGGCGCAGACCAGGCGCGGCGACGGCGGAGGCGGTCACATGGCAACGGTATCCTGGCCGCCATGCCGACACCGCCACCTGGGGTCTACCCCCCGCTGCTCACGCTCTACGACGACCGCGAGGAGATCGACCTGGCCGCAACCGCGGCTTTCGGGCGACGCCTCGTCGATGCCGGCGTGCACGGCCTCGTGCTGTCGGGATCGACCGGAGAGTTCCATCTGCACACCCCGGCGGAGCGCCGCGCGCTGCTGGAGGCCGTCGTCGCAGCCTGCCCCGGAACTCCGGTGCTGGCTCAGGTCGGCGCGCCCGCCCAGCGCGACGCGGTCGCTCTCGCCAAGCACGCGGCCGCCAACGGCGCAGCGGGGGTCATGCTGATCACGCCCTATTACAACCGCGTGGGCGCCCCCGAGCTCGCAGGGCTGGCGCGCGCGGTGCACGCGGCGGTGCCGGGGCTGCCCCTGATCGCCTACACCATGCCCGCCATGGCCGGCTCGCAATGGCCGCTCGAGCTGCTGCGCGAACTGGCCGCCGAGGGCGTCGTCGGCGGCGTCAAGGAGTCGGCCGACGAGGTCGGGCGCTTCCTGCAGATCCTCGCCGCCTGCCCGCCGCCGTTCGCGGCCTTCTGCGGCACGCCTCCGCTGCTCATCCCGGCGGTGCTGGCGGGCGGCCACGGCGGCATCCTCGCGATCGCCAACGCCGTCCCCGAGCGCTGCGTCGCGGTGTACGAGGCGGCTGCGGCCGGCGAGGGCCGGCGCGCGGCCGAGCTGTTCGCACCGCTCGTGCGCCTGATCGGCGCGGTTCGGGCGGCGGGAGCCGCTCCCACGGGCCTGCGCGCCGCGGCGGCCCTGCGCTTCGGGATCGGCACCGCCACGCGGCGGCCGCTGGCGCCGGTCGCGGACGACTCGGCCATCCGGGCCGTGCTCGACAGCGCCGTCTAGGTCAGCCCGTGACGCGCACGGCGCCGACGAAGCCGCTGCGCGCCGACATGCTCGAGATCTTGACGACGTCGCCCGTGTGCGGCGCCTCGACGAAGTTGCCGCCGCCGATGTACATGCCGACGTGGTTGAGGCCGTTGTAGAACACGAGGTCGCCCGGGGCGAGCTCGCTCGACGAGATGTGCGTGCCGGAGGCCCAGAGCGCACCGGTGAAGTGCGGGAGCCCGCCGAGGCCGGCCTGGGCGTAGGCCCACGACACGAGGCCCGAGCAGTCGAAGCCGCCAGGCGCGGCGCCGCCCCATACGTACGGCGTGCCGAGCTCCTTGAGCGCCATGCTCACGGCCGCCTCTCCGAGCGTCGAGGGCGGCGGAGCCGTGGGTGTGGCGCCGGCCGGGCTCGAGTTGTCGGTCGGAGCACCGACGACCGTGACGACCGGCGCGGGATTGCTCGACTGCGCCTGCAGCTGGCGCGTCGCCGCGGCGGCCCTCAGCGAAGCCGCCTTCTCGGCCGCGCGCCGCGCCTCGATCAGGTGCCGCACCTTGGCCCGGAGACCGTTGTAACGCTGATGGTCGGCCCGGATCGAGGCGTCGATCTGCGACTTCAGCGACTTGAGCTCGGCGACGTTGTCCCGCCGCGTGTTGCGCTCCCGGTTGAGCGTGCGCTGGCTCTGGTCGACCACCTTCTGGTAGCCGCGGATGTCGTCGAGGATGCTGGCGTTGTAGCTGTTGGCGCGGTCGAGCAGCGCGAACTGCTCCAGCACCTGGCCGAAGTTGCGCGCCTCGAGGGCCGCCTGCAGCGGATCGGGCTGCGGATTCTTGTACGCGCTGATGATGGAGATGTTGAGCGCGTGCCGCGCGTGCTTGAGGTTGACGCGCGCCGTCGAGAGCCGCACGTCGTTCTCGTGGATGCGCTGCATGGTCTGCTCGAGCCGGAACTGGGCGCCGTTGTAGCGCTCGATGACCTTCTCCAGGCGCACGCCGTTCTGCTGGATCTGAGCCCAGACCCGGTTGGCCTCGGCGCGCGTGTCACCGACCTTGTCGGCCTGCGCGGCAGGCGTAACCACGCCAACGCCGATGCCCACCGCACAGAGCGCGAGGACAGTGACGTGGCGGCCACACCGGCGGGCCCGGTCGAGGGCCCGCGCGTTGCCGCGCGCGGCGAACATCCCGAGGACCCTAGCAATTCCACCGCACTGCAGCAACGCCCATGCTTGTTCCGACGTTCGCATCAACTGCGCAGAAGGACCCACTCCCCCACCCATTCAGTCCACCCCGTCACGCCTTCGGCGGCGACCGGATGCACCGCCACGGCGCTGTTCGGCAGCGTGCGCGAGAGGGCCCTCTGCACGGAGATGCAGGCCGGCTCGGAGAGCATCACGCAGGTCGCGCTGCGCACGGACTGCAATCCGCGGGCGAGCGAGAGGCCGGCCTGCGCGGGCGCCGCGAGCAGCGCGCCCGCGAGCTTGCGCGCGCAGCCTGCGCGCGGCGATCCCGAGACGATGCCGAGCACGCGCTCGGTGGCGATCGTGCCCTCACTCGGCAGCACAGCCACCACGCCGGCGCGCTGATCTCCGAGCGTGGCGGGGTTGCCGAGCGCGAGGTCGATCTCGCCGCGGCGGAAGAGCGCACGCAGCTGCGTCGCGTCGTCGTAGAGGTGCAGCAGCGGGCTTGCCGGTGCGACCACCTCGCGTGCCGAGCTCAACTCGTCGCGTGCCAACGCGAACGGGTTGCCGATGCCGAGGTAGCGCGCCGCCAGGGCAAGCTCGAGCGGGGAGTCGGGCAGCGCGGCGCGCACGGCCTCGCGGCGCGAGAAGATCGCGCGCAGGCTCGTTGGCGGCTGCCCGCCGAACGCCTTGCTGCGGGCCAGGAGCAGCTGCGGGCTCCACAGGTAGGGGACGGCGCGCAGACCGCCGCTGGCGTCCCGGACGGCATCGCGCAGCTGACCGGGAACGTCGCCGAGCCCGTTGACCGTTGCTTCGTCGATGACCGCGAGGCGACCCGAGGCGATCAGCCCGCCGGCCTCCTCGCCGCGCAGCTCGACCATGTCGACGCCGGCGCCGGGAGCTGCGCCCGGAGCGACCGGCGGCACGATGCGCACGCGGCAGCCGGTCGCGGCCACGACTGCGCGGAGGACGTCAGGCGGGAACGCCGACGGTCCGGCAGCGATCCGCACCGGCGCGCTGGGCCGCGCGCCGAGCGCGGGCTGGGCGGCGGTGGCCAGCGCCACCGCCGCCGCAATCGCTATCAGAAAGCGAATCAGACTTTTGAAGCCAGTTCAGACGTCGGCGAGGCAGCCGTCGAGGATGTCGAGGCCCGCCCCCAGGTCCGCATCGGTGACGACGAGCGGGACGAGGATGCGCACGACGTTCGAGTAGATCCCCGCGCCCATCAGCATCAGGCCCCGCTCGCGCGCGAGCTCGACCACGCGTGCCGCCTCGGCGGCCGCGGGCTCCTTGGAGGAGCGGTCCTTGACCAGCTCGATGCCGATCATCGGGCCCATGCCGCGCACGTCGCCGATCAGCGCGTGGCGCTCCTGCATCGCGCTCAGGGCCGAGGTCACGAGCTCGCCGATCTCACGGGCGCGCGCGAGGAAGGCCGGATCCTCGGCCTGGTCGAGCGCCACGAGCCCGGCCGCGCACGAGAGCGGATTGCCGCCGAAGGTGCCGCCGAGGCCGCCGACGTGCGGCGCATCCATGATCTCCGCACGCCCGGAGACGCCGGCCAGCGGCAATCCGCCGCCGAGCGACTTGCCCCAGACCACGAGATCGGGCTCCACACCCGGCATCTGATCCACGGCGAGCACCGTGCCCGTCCGCCCCATCCCGGTCTGCACCTCGTCGTCGATGTAGACCATGCCGTGCTCGCGGCAGATCTCGATCAGGCCCTCGACGAACCCGGGCGTGGCGGGCAGGAACCCGCCCTCGCCCTGCACCGGCTCGTAGATGATTGCGGCCACGGAGCCCGGGTCGACCTGGCTCTTGAGCAGCTTGCGCACCGAGGCGAGCGCCTCGGCCGTGCCAATGCCGCGGTACGGCCACGGGGCGGCCGCGCGGTAGACCTCGGGGACGAACGGGCCGAAGCCCTTCTTGTAGGGCATGACCTTCGAGGTCAGGGTCATGCCGAGCATCGTCCGCCCGTGGAAGCCCTGGTCGAAGCAGATCACGGCATCGCGGTTGGTCGCGTAGCGGGCGATCTTGACGGCGTTCTCGACGGCCTCGGCGCCCGAGTTGACGAGCATCGCCTTCTTCGCGAACGAGCCCGGGTGCAGTGCGCAGATGCGGCGGCAGATCTCGATGTAGGGCTCGTACATCGCGATCGAGAAGCACTGGTGCATGTAGCGCTCGGCCTGCTCCTGCACCGCTCGCACGACGGCCTCGGGCGTGTGACCGCCGTTGAGCGTGCCGATCCCGCCGACGAAGTCGATGTACTCGCGCCCGTCGACGTCCGTCAGGCGGGCGCCGTGCGCACGCTCGACGAAGATCGGCGAGGTGGCCACGCCGCGCGCGACGTGCTGCTCCTTGCTCGCGGTCAGGCGGGCGGACTCGCTCTGCGTGGTCTGGTCGACAGCCATGCCCTTGACACCTCCGGCGCCGGGCGCCCGAGGCGCGCGGCTTTCGCGTGATGAGCGGACTGTAGCCGCGCACACGAGTGCTAGCGTGGCGCAGGTCGAGGAGAGGGCGGAGATGGCGATCGACACGAGTGTGCAGGACGAGCTGCAGCGCAAGGCCAAGGAGCACCTCTGGCTGCACTTCTCCTCCATGGGCACCTACCGCGACCAGGAGGTGCCGATCATCGAGCGCGGAGAGGGCCCGTACCTCTTCGACTCGCACGGCAAGCGCTATCTGGACATGCTCAGCGGGCTGTTCACCGTGCAGATCGGCTACTCGTACGGCGAGGAGCTCGGGCAGGCCGCGCTGGAGCAGATGCGCAAGCTCCCGTACTACACCAACTGGACGTTCGCGCACCCGGCCGCGGCCGAGCTGGCGGCCACACTGGCCGAGCTGGCGCCGCCCGCGCTCAATCGCGCGTTCTTCGTCTCGGGCGGCTCCGAGGCCGTCGAGTCGGCCTGGAAGCTGGCGCGCCAGTACCACGCGGCCAACGGCCAGCCGATGCGGCGCAAGGTGATCTCCCGCAAGGTCGCCTATCACGGCACGACCATGGGCGCGCTCTCGATCACCGGCATCACGGCCATCCGCACGCCGTTCGAGCCGCTGATCGACGGCGTCCGCCACGTCGCCAACACGAACCGCTACCGCTGCAAGTACTGCTCGCACTCGGACGAGTGCACGCTCGCGTGCGCCGACGAGGTGGCCGAGACGATCGAGCAGGAGGGCCCCGAGACCGTCGCCATGGTGATCATGGAGCCGGTGCAGAACTCGGGCGGCACCTTCACGCCGCATCCCGCGTATCACCGCCGCGTGCGCGAGATCTGCGATGCCTACGGCGTCCTGCAGGTCGCGGACGAGGTCATCTGCGGCTTCGGGCGCCTCGGCGAGTGGTTCGGCTGTCAGCGCTATGACTACGAGCCCGACCTGATCACATGCGCCAAGGGCCTCACGAGCGGCTACGCATCTCTGGGCGCGCTTCTGATCTCCGACCGCGTGGCCGCGCCGTTCGTGGAGCGCGGCGAGTATTACCTCCACGGCATCACGTTCGGCGGGCACCCGCTGGCAACCGCGATCGCGATGGCGAATCTGGAGGTCATCGAACGCCTGGACCTGCTCGGCAACGTGCGCGCCAACGAGGCCTACTTCGCCGAGCAGTTGCAGGGCCTGGCGGGCGATCACGACATCATCGGCGACGTGCGCGGCGCCGGCTACTTCATGTCGCTCGAGCTGGTCAAGGACCGCGCGACGCGCGAGACGTTCACTCCCGAGGAGTGCCAGGTGCTGTTGCGCGAGTTCCTCTCCCCGCAGTTGCAGGAGGCCGGCGTCATCTGCCGTGCCGACGACCGCGGCGACCCAGTGATCCAGCTCTCGCCGCCTCTCATCTGCACGCGCGAGCACATCGACGAGGCCGTGCGCGCGCTCGACGCCGTATTACCGCGCGCGCAGAAGCTCATGCGCGGGGAGCGCTGACCCCGAAGCGCTCGCAGGCGCCCGCCGACGTCGGCCCGAGCGGCTGGACGTTCCCCGGCGCGGCGCCCGGCGACGAGCATGGCCTGGTCGGGGTCGGCGCCGATCTTGCTCCCGCCACGCTCGTGCACGCCTACCGGCAGGGCGTCTTCCCCTGGCCGCACGACTCGATCGACGCGGTGCCGTGGTTCAGCCCGCCGCAGCGCGCCGTCCTCCCGCTCGACCGCCTGCACGTGTCGCGCTCGCTCGCCCGCACGCTGCGCCGCTGCGGTTGGGAGACGACGGTCGACGAGGCCTTCGAAGCGGTGGTCGAGGGCTGCCGCGAGCCGCGCCCCGGAGAGGACGGAACCTGGATCAGCGACGAGCTGGCAACCGCCTACGCGCTCCTCCACCGCCTGGGCCACGCCCACAGCCTCGAGGTCTGGGACGGCGAGCGCCTCGTGGGCGGCATCTACGGCGTGCTCGTCGGGGGCGTGTTCTGCGGCGAGTCGATGTTCCATCGCGAAACCGACGCCTCCAAGATCGCCCTCGCCGACCTCGTCGCCCGCCTGACCGAAGCCGGTGCGGGCCTGCTCGAAGTCCAGCACCAAACCCCGCACCTGCAGTCGTTGGGCGCAATCGAAATCGCCCGCGCCGTCTACCTCGGCATCCTCGAAGAGCTCCGCGATGACGACGTGCGCCTCCTCCGCGACCGTCTGCCCGTCACCCGTCTCCTGCCGACACCGGGACACTTGGGGTCTGGCTCTTGATGTCCCGCTGCGGGACATCAAGGGCCAGACCCCAAGTGTCCCGTGCTCGTTAGGCTTTCGCGCCATGCCGACGCTCTCCGCCCTGGAGCTCTTCGCGATCGCCGCCTTCGCACTGATCGTGATACCGGGACCCTCGGTGCTCTACATCGTCTCGCAGAGCGTGGGCCACGGCCGCAAGGGCGGCCTCGCCGCGGTGCTCGGCATCGAGACGGGCGCGTTCGTGCACGTCGCCGGCGCCGCGCTGGGCGTCTCGGCGATCCTCGCCTCCTCGGCCACGGCGTTCTCGGCGCTCAAGCTCGCCGGGGGCGCCTACCTCATCGTGCTCGGCATCCGCCGCCTGCGCGAGGGCGACGTTGCTGCCACACCGGGATCCCGAGCGACGCGGCCGCTCTCCTCCATCTACCGGCAGGGCGTGGTCGTGAATGCACTCAATCCGAAGACCGCGCTCTTCTTCCTCGCCTTCCTCCCCCAGTTCGTCGACCCCGGCCGCGGCCGTGTCGCGCTGCAGGCGGTCATCCTCGGTCTCGTCTTCGTGGCGATCGCAGCCGTGAGCGACGCCGTCTGGGCGCTCGGCTCGGGCAGTCTCGTCGGCGTCCTGCGCACGAGCGCGCGCGCTCGACGCATCGAGCGCACGGCGTCGGGGGGCATCCTGATCGGGCTCGGCGTGCTGGCCACGCTGGCGCATCCCGCCAGGCGTTAACCGTCTGCGACGCCCGGCGCGAGCCGCGCCACAGCCGGTCCCTGCAGCGCGAGCGAGGCCAACACTACGAGGCCGGCCAGGGCGAAGATCCGCTGCGAGCCGTTCAGGCCCGCCTGCAGTGGAAGGGCCGCGAGCAGGATCGGCACCGCGCCCTTGAGACCGCCCACCGTCGCGAACACCGCCTCGCGGCGCGACCGGCGGAAGAGGCGCAGTGCCGGATACACGAGTGCGGGCCGGATCACCAGCACCAGGGCGAGCGTCAGCACCGCGGCGTCGAGCAGCGACCCCCGGAGCGGCACCTGAGCGAGCGCGACGCCGAGCAGGACGAACATCGCGATCTCGGCGAGCGACGCGAGTTGCTCACCGAAGGCGCGGACCGACTCGGCCTGCGGCAGATCTGCATCGTCGCCCAGGACGAGACCGTAGAGGTAGACGGCGACGAAGCCGCTGCCGTGCGCCAGCGCACCGACGCCGAAGGTCGCGAACCCGCCGGCGAGCACGGCGAGCGCCGGCGCCATGGCGACCGACGGGCGGCGCGGCCCGAGCAGCCGCGCCGCGAGCAGCCCGGCCACCAGCCCGACCGCGCTGCCGACCACGAGATCGCGCGCGGTGTGCCACACGATCGACGACGCGTGGATCTCGCCGCTGCCGGCGGCGCCCACGAGGGCGAGCGTGAGCGCGATCGCCACCGGGTCGTTGAAGCCCGCCTCCGCCTCGAGCAACCGCACGACGCGGGCCCCGCCGGCACCGGCGCTCGAGACCGCTGCGAACACCGCCGCCGGGTCGGTGGGAGAGAGCACTGCACCGAGCAGCAGGGCCTGCGTCCAGTTAAGATCGGCGAACGCGTGGGCAGCCAGCGCGACGAGCCCGAACGTGGCCGCGGTGCCGGCGATGCCGAGCGTGAGCACCGGAGCAAGCTGGCGCCTGACAGCGGCGAGGCCGCACACGAACCCGCCCTGCAGCAGCACGATGACGAGCGCGACACTGCCGAACACCGCGATGGCGTCCGGGCGCGCCGCGGCATGCGAGCCGTGCCACAGCTCGCCCAGCAGCAGCCCGCCGAGCAGGAACGCGAGCGGCGTCGGGACGTGCAATGAACGGGCGACCGGCCCGAGCGCAAGCGCTGCGGCGGCGGCGCCGCCGGCAACCGCCAGCAGCAGCGCAAGCTCGTGGGCGCTCACCGTGGGCTACCCGATGGAGAGCGCGATAGCGCGGTTGATGGCCGAGACGACGGCGCGCAGGCTGGCGGTGACGATGCTGTGGTGCACGGCGACGCCCCAGCTCGTCTGCTCCCCCACCTCGACCTGGACGTAGGCGGCCGCGCGCGCATCGGAGCCGGATCCGAGCGCGTGCTCCTCGTAGTCGAGCACCCGTGCCTCGAGGCCGGTGGCGGCCTGCACGGCCTTCACGAAGGCGTCGAGCGGGCCGTTGCCCTCGGCACCGGCCTCGATCTCGGAGCCCCCGTGCCTGATCACGGCGTCGATGCGCTCGCCCTCGTCGCCCGACGCAATGCGGTAGCCGTCGAGCTCGAGCGGGACTTCGCGGTCGAGGTACTCGGCCTTGAACGACTCCCAGATGTCGCCCGCCGCCACCTCGCCCCCGCGCTCGTCCGTGATGCGCTGGACGACCTGCGCGAACTCGACCTGCATGCTGCGCGGGAGGTCGAGCTGGTAGTCGTTCTTGAGCACGTAGGCCACGCCGCCCTTGCCCGACTGCGAGTTGACGCGGATGATCGCCTCGTACGTGCGGCCGACGTCGTTGGGGTCGATCGGCAGGTACGGGACGTCCCAGACCGGCTCGCCGGAGCGCTGGTGCGCCTCCATGCCCTTCTTGATGGCGTCCTGATGGGAGCCGGAGAAGGCCGTATAGACGAGCTCGCCGGCGTACGGATGCCGCGCGTCCACGGGCAGCTCGGTGCACAGCACGGCGATGTCGCGGATCTCGTCGATGCGCGAGAGGTCGAGCTGGGGGTCGACGCCTTGCGTGAACAGGTTCAGCGCCAGCGTGATCAGGTCGACGTTGCCGGTGCGCTCGCCGTTGCCGAAGAGCGTGCCCTCGACCCGCTCGCCGCCCGCCATCAAGGCGAGCTCGGTCGCCGCCACGGCCGTGCCGCGATCGTTGTGCGGGTGCAGGCTGATGATCACGCTGTCGCGGCGCGGGATCCGCCGGCTGAACGACTCGATCAGGTCGGCGTAGAGGTTGGGCGTCGACAGCTCGACCGTCGCCGGCAGGTTCAGGATCAGCTTGCGCTCGGGCGTGGGCTCGAACACGTCCATGACCGCCTCGCAGACCTCGAGCGCGTACTCGGGCTCGGTGGCGGTGAAGCTCTCGGGCGAGTACTCGAAGCGCACGTCTCCGCCCGTGCCCGCATCGGCCAGCTCGCGAATACGCGCGGCGCCCTCCACTGCGATGTCGCGGATGCCCTCGCGATCGAGCCGGAAGACGACGCGGCGCTGCGTCGTCGAGGTGGAGTTGTAGAGGTGCACGATCGAGCGCGGGATGCCCGCAAGGCTCTCGAACGTGCGGTCGATCAGATGCTCGCGCGCCTGGGTGAGGACGACGATCGTGACGTCGGCGGGAATGAGGTTTTCGTCGACCAGCACGCGCATGAAGTCGAAGTCGGCCTTCGAGGCGGACGGGAAGCCGACCTCGATCTCCTTGAAGCCGACGGCGCACAGCAGCTTGAACATGCGCCGCTTGCGCTCGACGTCCATGGGATTGATGAGTGCCTGGTTGCCGTCGCGCAGATCGACCGACACCCAGCGGGGCGCGGCGGTGATGCGCTGGTCGGGCCAGGTGCGGTCTGGCAGCTCAACGCCCGGATAGGGGCGGTACTTGTGATGTGGCATCGACATGGCCTACCGGCCTCCGGAAAGGTTCAGAGTGGACAGGGCGAGACCCGTGGCGGGTGGCCACGGACGCAACGGATGACTATGTCCACAGTTGCTCCCCTAGGAGGGGAGGAGGAGGCCAGCAAGCAGGGTGCGCAGGGACTCGCAGGGCATCGCCGCCCGATCATAGCGAGCGCGCGCGAGGACCGCAGCGCAGGCTCGCGCGACCTCGCTATGCTGCGCATCATGTACGCGCTTCCCGCGACCCAAAGGATTATCGGCTGCCAGGGTTCTCCCGGCAGCCGTGGGGTCGTGGGCTTGGCGCTCTAACCACATCGGGCCGGAAGGACGGGTATGAGGATCTGCGTCCTCCCCGGTGACGGCATCGGTCCGGAGGTCAC
>DASRQS010000054.1:0-5827 GCA_035696365.1 Gaiellales bacterium
AGTTTGTGACGTGAATAACTTGGGGTCTGACCCCAAGTTATTCACGTCACAAACTCAGCGGCGCAGGCCCGCCGTCGCGGCCAGCAGGCGCGCCGCACGGACAAGCGGTTCGGCGGCCGCGCGGCGCGCCTCCGCGTCGAAGCGCTCGGGGCCCTGCAGTCCGAGCACGGCCACGAGCCGTCCGTCCTCGGCCAGCACCGGGGCGGCGATCGCATTCAGCCCGGGCTCCCGCTCGCCGGCCGCCTCCGCGACCGCGGCCGCCCGCACCTCGGCGACTGCGTGCTCCAGCTCGGCCAGCGTCGTGAGCGTGCGCGGCGTGTAGCGCGCCAGCGGCTCGCTGAGCGAGACGAGCGCCCCCGGCGTGTGCGCGAGCACGAGCTTTCCCACCGCGGTGGCGTGCGCCACGGAGGCGCGCCCGATCTCGGCGCGGCTCGAGACGCTGTGCGGGCTGGGAGCGAAGTCGACCGTGACTCCCTCGCCCTGCGCGGGCAGCGAGAGCGTGGCCGTCTCCCCTGTCTCGCGCACGAGCTGCTCGAGCAGGGGCCGCGCAAGGTCGCGCAGATCGAGCCGCGCGAGGGCCGCATTGCCGAGGTGCACGAGCCGGAGCCCGAGCTGCCAGCGCTGCCCGCCGGGCTCGCGGTCGACCAGGCCGGCGTCGAGCAGCGTTGCGAGGACGCGCGAGACCGTGCTCGCGTTGATCTGCGTCTGGCGGGCGAGCTCGTTCGTCCCCAGCGGGCCGCCGGCAGCGGCCAGCGCCTCGAGCAGCGCGACGGCGCGCTCGACCGAGCCGAGCGGCCGGCTCACGACTCCCGGCCCGGCCGCAGGTCGACGTTGTCGACGCCGCCGTCGATCACGACGGTCGTGCCGGTCACGAAGTCGCCGGCCGGAGAGGCGAGGAACGCGATCATCTGCGCGACCTCGCGCACCGTGCCGAGGCGCCCGAGCGGAATCGTCGCCGCGACGTCCTCCACCGTGTCGCCGTAGCCCCGCCAGCCCTCGGTGTCGATCGTCCCGGGCGCCACGCAGGTCAGGCGCACACCGCGGCCGCCCCACTCCGTGGCGAGCGTGCGCGTCATCGATTCGACGGCCGCTCGCGCCGCGGAGGAGTGGAACATCCCCGGGATGCCCCTGCGCGGCGAGAGCACGACGCTGATCACCTTGCCGTAGCCGCTCGGGAGCATGCTCCCGGTCGCCGCCAGCCGCGTGAGCTCCCAGACGGCGTCGAGGTTGAGACGCATGACCGCGCGAAAGCCCTTGTGGCTGATCTCCTCGGCAGGCGCCACGAACTGCCCGCCCGCGTTGTTGACGAGGATGTCAAGCGACCCGAGCTCGGAGATCACGCCCTCGACGAGCTCACGCGCAGCCTCCGGCTCGCGCACGTCGCACACCAGCGGCAGGCACTGGCCGCCGGCGGCCCGGATGGTCGCGGCCGTCTCCTCGAGCAGCTCCGCGCGCCGCCCGGTGACCGCCACGCGGGCGCCCAGCTCGGCCAGCAGCTCGGCCGTGGCACGACCGATGCCGGTGCCGCCGCCCGTGACGAGCGCCGAGCGGCCGGTCAGACTGCCTTCGCGGAGGACGCTGTCCACCGCACGATGATAGGAGGCTGCGGGCCCCCGGGCCCGTCCTACGTCGTGTGCGGGAGCGCCTTCTTGCCACGCGCGTGGGTCGCAGCCGCAGACCCTTTCGAGCGCGGCACGGGCTTGACGGTCCCGCCCGTTCCACCGGTCGATCCGCCGGTCGTGCCGCCCGTCGTCGTCGTGGTGGTGCCGCCCGTCGTGGTCCCGCCCGTGGATGTCCCGGGCGTGGTGGAAGCGTGCAGCGCCGTGGCGCTGCCGCCGCGCACGCCGTGCGAGCCCCCGTCGCCGATCAGCTGGCTGCCGACGAGCGGTACGGCCACGACGGCGAAGGCGGCCACGGCGAGCCAGGCTGCGCGCCTGCGCACCCAACTGGAGCCCGCAGCAGCGGGCGCGTGCATGCCGAGCGCGATCGTGGCCGCGCGGCAGGAGTCGCACCAGCCGACGTGGTGCAGCGTCTCGGGCGTCCACTTGTCGAGCACGAGTGCCCGCAGGCACGGCTCGCAGCCGGTGCGGCGGCGCAGGTCGAGCGACTCGAGCTGCTCCACACGCTCGCGATAGCGGGGCGTGCCGAGCAGGCCGAAGACCCATTCCCGGCTATCGGGGCGTTCCAGCCCGCTGTCGCCGCCGGCCTTGCCCGAGGTGAATGTCTTCACGCGCGACCTCGCGGCAGGCCGAGCCAACGGCCCATGTCAGACGTCGCATTTGCCCACATCAAAATTGCAATCTGGTTCATTCGATCGCCTCCGCGGCCATCATCCCCCGGGTTTCAGAGTCTGGCAACCCGTGTACGCAAGAATGCCCAGGTACCTGTCGACCATCCGAGGAGCTGGCATGCCGTACACCGTTCCGCCGCTGCCCTACGACTACGCGGCGCTCGAGCCGCACATCGACGAGCAGACGATGCGGATCCATCACGACAAGCACCACCAGGCCTATGTAGATCGGGTCAACGGCGCGCTCGAGGGCACACAGTGGGCCGACACTCCGATCGAGGAGGTCATCCGCGATCTGCAGAAGATCCCCGAGGACATTCGCACCGTCGTGCGCAACCACGGCGGCGGCCACCTCAACCACACGCTCTTCTGGAAGTTCATGAGCCCGCAGGGCGGCGGCTCGCCCAGCGGCGACCTGGCTTCCGCGATCGCCGCCAAGTTCGGCTCGTTCGACGAGTTCAAGGCAGCATTCAAGGCGGGCGGCGTGAACCAGTTCGGCTCGGGCTGGTCCTGGCTCGTCAAGGACGCCGACGGCCTCGCCCTCGTCTCGACGGCCAACCAGGACAACCCCATCACAGCCGGCAAGGCGCCGCTCCTGGGCGTCGACGTCTGGGAGCACGCCTACTACCTGAAATACCAGAACCGCCGCCCGGACTACCTCGACGCCTGGTGGAACGTCGTCGACTGGGACGGCGTCGCGCAGCGCTTCGCTGCCTGAGAGCGCTCTGAAGACTGACCTCTCGTGAGGCCCACCGGGCAGGAGCCGGCGGGCCTCACGATCGAGGTCGAACCGCTAGTCGCCGGCAGGCGCCGCCGCTGCCGCGGCGACGTGTGCGTCGAGCGACACGGCGGCGGTGCGTGCGCGCACGGGCGCGGCGAGGACGTAGCCGATCACGCTGAGGACGGCGATCAGCACGACGATGCCCGCCGAGATCACCTCGTAGCGCGCGAACGACACGCCCCAGGTGTCCTGGTAGTTGTAGGAGAAGCCGAGCGCGCGCTCGAGCGTCCCCGGCACGAACGCGACCCACGAGCCGAGCACCATCCAGCCGGTGCAGAGCGCAACGCAGAGGCCCATCAGCGGCGCCTTGTAGGGCCGGGTCACGTGGCCGTAGCGTCGCCGCAACAGCCAGCCGGTCGGGAAGATCATCACGTACGAGAGCAGGGTCGTCGAGGTCGTGAGCGCGAGGATCACCTCGAAGGCGCTCGCGTTCGAGCCGTTCAGGAGGTTCAGCGCGAAGAGCAGGAAGATCGTCGAGAGCACGCCCGACATGACGTTCACGCGCACCGGCGTGCCGAGCTTGCGGTTGAAGACTCCGAACCACGGAGCCCAGGCGCCGTCGTAGGACGCGACCGCGAGTACGCGGTCGGAACCGATCATCCAGACGGCGCCCGAGGTGATGAGCGAGACGATGAAGGCGCCGACCATGAACTTCACGAGCGTGTGCGCCGCGCCGCCGTAGACGTCGCCGAAGACCACATTGGTGGCTCCGACGAAGCCGTCGATACCCTTGATCTTGTCCGTCGGCAGCACGACCAGGATGCCGAAGATCGGCAGCGAGTAGAGGATCACGGTTGCGATCGCGCTGTTGATGATCGACTTCGGCACGTCCTTCTGCGGATCGACCATCTCCTCGGCCGCCCCGTTGGCGAGCTCGAAGCCGACGTAGTTGAAGAGCAGCAGCGGCACGACTCCGAGGAACACGAGCGTGCCCGAGACCGAGGTGGCGCCCGGGATGAAGTCGCTGAAGCCGAAGCCGTTGATGCCGTGCTTGAAGGCGTAGATCAGCACCGTGAGCGAGAAGAACAGCAGCACGAACGCCCGGCAGATGGCTCCGAAGTTCGGGATCCACTTGCCCTTGTCGAGCGCCGCGATCGCGACGATGATGCTGACCCAGATGAAGGCCAGCTTGAAGAGCAGGTCGACGATCGGCGTATCGCCGAGGAAGCCGATCTTGGGCCCGCCGAGATGGATGAAGTACTGCGAGAACGCAGCGCTCGCCAGGAAGCACAGCGTGCCGCCGACCCACAGCGGGTTGGTGATCCAGTACAGCACCGCGCCGAAGCCGGCCGTCAAGCGCCCGTAGCAGAGCTTCATCCACTCGTAGGGACCGCCCTCCTGAGCGAAGGTGGATCCCAGCTCGCTCATGACGAACGCGTAGGGGAGCAGGAAGAAAACCGAAAGAACAGCGATCCAGAAGAAGGTCTGGGCGCCGAAACTCGACACCTGGCCGAGCGTGTCGACGCCGACCATCGCGCAGATCGTGAAGAGCAACATGTCCACGCGCCGCAGGCTCTTCTTGAGCTTGCTCTTCTCCTCGAGCGCGAGAGCCGTCGTGGTCTCGATGCTCGAATCCGGTGCAGCCACGGGCTACCCCTTTCGTCGGGGGGGTGGGGTTAGCATCGGTTGTATCACGTGCATGCACGTGAACGCGAGGTCCGAACGACCCGCAAACGGGAGATTTCGTCAGGCGTCGATCGAGGCACGCATGCGCTGGATGGCGATGCGCAGGTGCTGCTCGGGAATCGCGCGGTTGTAGAGCGGGCTGCGGATCGTCGAGCCCAGCAGGCGGTCCAGCAGCGCGAGCGTCGCCGGATGCACCTTGACGCCGTCGGAGGCGATCAGGAAGGCGAGTCCCAGCAGGTCGTCGGAGTGCGCGCAGATGCGCTCGGGAATGCCTTCGAGCCCCGCGATCGCGGGCTCGATGCCCTCGGCGACGAAGACGAGGCGCGTGAGGGCGCGGGCGAGCTCGTGGCGGCGGCCCATGCAGGCCATCCGCTCGGCCGCGCGGGCGACCTCGGGGATCTGGTACGCGGAGCGCTGCCCGATCAGGCGCGCGACCAGCGCGCCGCGCTCTCCGCGCGCGACCGCGGCGACGAACAGTCCCGTCAGCGCGGCGGCACCCGCGGGCAGGGCGATCTCGGTGTAGCCGAGCGCCACCAGGCCGAGCCCGATGACGAAGGCGAGCGCCCCTCCCAGAGCCGCATCGCGCGTGCGCTGTGCCAGACGGGCGAGCACGGCGGCTGCGGCATGCGGGTCGACGGCGTGGTCGTCGACGACGGAAGCGAGATGGTCGGCCACGGCGCATGCATCGGCAGGTTCCGGCAGGATCTGAAGTGCCCCGTTCGAGGGACTACCCGTCGGGGGAGGTCGCCCGGCGGGCGCGGAACCACGGGTTGAGCGCGACCCCGGCCGCGGCGAAGACCGCGATCAGGGAGATGATCCACCCGAGCCGCACGCCCGGCGGCGTGAACTCCCAGGTGACGAGCCGCGCGCCGGCGGGCACCTGGACGGCGCGCAGGGGACCCTGGGTCAGCGCCTTCGCGGACGCGCCGTCGATCTTCACCTTCCAGCCCGGATAGGCCAGATCGGCGACCACGAGCCGGCCGGCCGCGGCCGGTGCGATCACGATGCGGTCGGGCTCGCGTGAGACGACCCTCGCGGCGAGCGGCGCCCGTCCCGGCCGAACGATGCGCGCAAACGGCAGCGCGCCGGCGTCGCGCGTGACCACGCTGAGGCCATCGCGATAGACGACC
>DASRQS010000055.1:0-66683 GCA_035696365.1 Gaiellales bacterium
ATGCGATGCTCACCGCCTTGCTCGAGCTCGTCGCCCCACGGGTAGACGCGGCCCTCGAGGCCTCCGCGGGCGGCGTACTCCCATTCGGCCTCGGTCGGGAGCCGCGCCCCGGCCCACGCGCAGAACGCGAGCGCGTCGTTCCAGGAGACGTGCACGACGGGATGATCTCCGCGACCGCCGAGGGTGGATTGCGGGCCCTCCGGCCGGCGCCACCAGGCGCCCTCGACCTGCCGCCACCACGGCGCGGCGGCGACTGCTCGTGTCTCGGGGAAGTCATCGGGCAGCAGGCCGGCGAAGACGAACGACCAGCCGAACCGCTCCGCCTCGGTGCGGTAGCCCGTCGCCTCCGCGAATCGCCCGAACTCGGTATTCGTCACCGCGTGCGGCGCGAGCTCGAAGGCATCGAGCCGCACGCGGTGAACCGGGCCTTCTCCATCGCCCGGGTAGGCGTGCAGGTCGGCGTTGCCGAGCAGGCCCTCGCCGGCCGGTATCCGCACGGCGGCTACGACTGCCGCACCGGCTGTCCGCTCCGGTACGGCCGCGGCCGCACCGCTCCCACCCGGGGTCGGGTCCCTCGATGGTGCGCAGCAACCACTCACGCGCGTCAGGCGTTCGCCGGCTTGGTGACGACGCTCACGAGGAGGAGACCTGCCCCCGCTCGGCGTCCGGGAATTCGCGGGGCGGCCTGGCGCCGCAGGACTTCGAGCCCCAGCGCCGCGCTTGCGGTGAGGAGCGTCACCGTGACCCAGTTGCGGGTCGCCGGCGTCGGCGACCAGGCGAGCAACAGCAAGACGATCGCGGCAAGCCCGCCCCAGGCAATCCATGGATCCCTCAGGTAGGGCGCGAGCCACCGCCGCGTGGCCCCGGCGCGCCGGCCGTGTCCTGCGATCCATGCACCGATGAGGCCGACGATGCCGACGAAGAGAATCGACTGGGTCGCCAGCTTCAGCGGGTCGGTGGCGATCCACCACACCTCGTGGGCCGCAGGGCGAATCGAATCGTCCTTCACAACCCGGTCGATCAGCTGATCACCGGCCACGCGGCGAATGAAGACGAGCACCAGGCCGCTCACGATCAGTCCGATGGCACATGCGCGGAGCGCTCGGCGACGATTTGGCGCGATCGAGATGGCGACAGCGAAGATCGGCAGGACGATGATCACGATGAAGTTTGCGATCGCCTTAAGGAAACGCGCGCCCTGCTGCGCGAGGGAGAGCACGTTGGAGCGCAGCAGCACGATCCGGCCGGCGTTCGGCCCCAGCTTGGCGTTGATGCGATCGACCACGCCGGTGTTCCGGCCGAGCTTGGCGTTGACGCGCTCGACGACGCCGGCGTTCCCTCCCACCTGCTGCAGGATCTGGCGCAGGTCGAGCGTCACGTTGCCGCCGCTCGTCCGGAGGGCACCTCTGTCGTCCTCGACGAAGGCAATCAGCCTGCGATCGGCGCGCTCGTTGGCGGCGCGCCAGGCCTGCTGCACCCGCGGGCGCGCGAGCGCGCGCTCGGTGAAGCGCGCGGCCGAGTCCTGCAGACCAGCGGCAGCCGGCGCAGCCAGCGGCTTCGCCTTCTCCGGAAGCGCGCCGCTGATTTGGGCGGCCACGTCGACATTGGCGTAGAGCTGGTCGACGAGGTAGGTCGCAAGCGTCTGCCGTACCACCTGATTCTCGAGCACCTTGCCACTTGTGTCGCTCCACGTCCCCGGCTCGAGCGCGACCCGCTTGATCCACACGGCAAGCGCGCCGAGTATGAGCAGCAGCGTGGCAAGAACGACCAGGGCGCGCATGCCGTAGAGCCGTCCCCGCGAGGGCCGGTGCGTGGTCTCGGGCGCCGCCCCTGCGTGGATCGCGGGCTCGCTCTGAGTGGGCGGTGCATCGTGTGCCTCCACTGAGCCATTCTCGCTCACGCCGCGACGACCGCATCACCCCGGGAGGGCGAGAATGGCCGGCCGCGGGCTCGGCTCACCCGTGACGGGTGACGCTCTGTCACGGAAGCAGTGATGCCCAATTTCGAAGGGCTGTCGGCGCGCGTCGAGCCAGTCGAGACGACGCACTACGGAACCGTGGCGGATCAGGCCGCCCTGCATGGCTTGCTCGAGCGCATCGAGGCTTTGGGCCTCGAGTTGATCGAGATGCGGCGCACGGCGGGACAACCCTGACGCAACAGCCCGGTCATCGGAGGCCGCAACTCGAGAGTCAGTTCTCGAAGCTCAGCGTCTGGCCGTCGCGGCGGTCCTCGTGCTGCTTCTCATCGGGAGTGCGTGGGCGCGGTGGGGATTCTTCGGAATGTTCCTCCTGCTCTCCGCGATCCTTCTCGGCATCGGCTGGACCGTCGACCGGCGAGCGAAGCGGAGGCGCGTTCGCTCGGTTAGGCACGGGATGGAGAGCCGGCCGACGCTGCCAAAAAAGCCGTTGCCTATTGGGTGTTCCAGGTAGGCGCCCGGATCGCCCGGTTCTAGATTCGCCGGCGGCGCGGTCGCCCTGGCGTGACGGCCGCGGCGACGACCGCGGTTTTCGCAACCGGCGCGGGCCCAGGCCTGACAGCTGCGGCGACGACCGCTGTCTTCGCGACCGGCGCGCCGATCACACCGACACGTCCCACACGTGCTCGTCTGAGCGGCATTTCAGGCCCCTTCGCTCGCGAGTGCTTCATCGGCCTCGATGGAGGCGATGATCGCCTGAATCGGAATCCGTCCGTTGGCGATCAGCTGGCCACCCGAACGCCGCGCAGCCGCCGCGAACGGCGCGGCCCACAGGTTCTCCCAGATGAGCACGCCGGCAGTGCTGCCCGGCTCCATTGCGGCGGCGAGGTGCTCGATGTCGTCCGCGGCCAGCAGCTCAGCCAGCTGGGCCTCGATTGCCTGCAGCTCTCCGAGCTCGCCGACGTCAGAGAGCTCCAGCGCGTCGACCGTGCCGATCTCGTTCTTGGTCAGGATCACGATGTCGATCACGCGGATGATCCCGGCGTCGACCAACGCGACCAGCTCAGCCGACATCTCGCCCGTGAAATTACTGGCTCCCGCAGGAAAATCGACGACGATGTAGTCCACCGGGCCGAGTTCATCTAGGGCTGTTTCTGTCATCACCCGTTCCTTTCGCGGCTGAGCTGTCTCACCTCGGTCCTTGTCGCATCTACTTCTCTCGGGCGGCTTTGGCGCAGGCATCACCCGAAGAGGATGAAAAACGGCGTCCGTCGAGCAACGCTGCCGGGCACCGGGTGATTCGCTCCTTGCCGCGATTTTCGCGTGCAATCACCCGTGTGGGATGTGTACACATGTCCGGGGCGAATAGGTTGCGTTGGCCAACGACTCGCACGCCGCGCGATTGCCTGACGCCGAGGGCGACATACGCCGCGAGCGGCGATTGCCGCTACCCAGCATCCGTCTCTTTGCATCCCTGGCCGGGCAACGCCGCGTGCGGCGTGCAACCCGACGTCCTGCTGTTCGTTCCGGCGCGGACTGATCGCTCTGGCTGCAGCGCAGCCGGCGGGAACCTTCGAGGAGGCGCTCGTCAAGTTGCTCGCCAGCTTCCCGGACTGGCTCGAACCCGTTTGGGGTCTGCTGCTCATCGCCGAGCTCGAACGCCTGCGCGAGAGCGACACCGTGCGGGTGATCGACGCTCTAGCCGTCTACAAGGATGCCGCAGGTGAGCTCGAGGTCGAGCACCTGAGTAACCTCAGCCGAGTAACCTCAGCCGACGAGGCGGTCGAACCCGGCAGCAAGGTGGGCGCGCTCGTCGGCCTGGGCATCGACGGCGAGGAAGGCATGCAAGCCGGGGCGGCGGTGGCTGCCGCGGCGTCTGCCGACGGCGTCGACGTCTTCTCAGGTCAGGAGTGGGACGTGCTCGAGGACATTCCGAATGACTCCGCCGCGGCGCTCCTCCTGCTCGAGCTTCACTGGGCCATCCCGTTCCGCGATGAGGTCGAGTGGGCTGATGAACCCGTCGCGATCGGATTGCTCTCCGCCGAGGAGGCGCGCGAGCAACACGCGACCGAGCAGGCCGCCAACCCGTCAGCCGGCTAATCAGCGAACGTCCAACGATGGAGCTCTCGAGATGTTCATAGCACGCAGAATGCGCCGATCTCGGCGGCGCACCGCGCGCCGCGTCGCCCGCCGCCGCCGCTGACTGGCGGGAGCCCCGCCATGCCGGGGGGACGACCAGGGCTTCGACCCGGTCGTCCCCGGCAGGCGAATCTCCCAGGTGCAATCACCCGGGCAGGGGGATACCCGGGCAGCCGTTTTTCGTTCACGCTCGCCGTTGTGGAACAACGCTGGATCACCGCGATGCGGGCCCAGGAGCCGAAGCGTTAGATGGGCGCTGCGTTCGGATGGGGGCTGCTGTCGGCATCTTCGCTCGTGATCGGGGCCGTCACGGTGTTCTTGATCCGAATCCCGTTGCGCGTGATCGGGCTGATCATGGGTTTCGGCGCGGGAGTGCTGATCAGCGCGGTCGCGTTCGACCTGTTCGACGAGGCGGCCGCAAAGTCGACCGGTCACGGAGCGTTGGTTGCTGGGGTCTTTTCCGGCTGCCTGGTGTTCTTCGGTGGCGACCGATTGATCGATCACCTTGGCGGCGGCAATCGCAAGAACGCGGCCGGCGCCGAGAAGGAAGGCGGCGGCTCCCCGCTTTCGATCGTGCTTGGAACCGTGCTGGATGGGATCCCGGAGTCGATGGTGATCGGCTTGACGATCTACGAAGGCGGGGCCGTGGGCGCCGCCTATCTGGCAGCGGTCTTCATCTCCAACCTGCCCGAGGCGATCGCATCGACGTCAGGCCTGCTCAGCGCAGGTTGGGTGAAGTCGCGAATCCTCTGGATGTGGATCGGGATCGCATTGATCTCGGCGCTCTCGTCGCTTGCCGGCTACGGCCTTTTCCAGGACTCCTCACCGGAAGTGGTCGCCTTCGTGCTCACATTCGCAGCCGGAGCGATCCTCACCATGCTCGCGAACACGATGATGCCCGAGGCGTTCGAGCACGGAGGCAAGTTGGTCGGGATCATGGTCACGCTCGGATTCGCCACCGCATTCACGATCCACCTCCTCGACTGAGCGTGTCCGACGGGTCTTCGAGAGCTGGAACCTACCCACGTGTGCGCGAATCCACCCAGAGAGGGTGAAGCGCGAGTAGTCCCGACATGGTCGAATGCCGGCACCACGTTGGGCGATCGAAGCACTGGTGATCTGCCGAGGGGGCTAGAGATGGGCGTGCAAGAGGAGTTGTCGCGAGCGATTCTGCCGATTCCGGACGGGCAGCGCGTGGGTTTGACGACGTATGACGCTAAGGATCCCGATACGGCGTTCCCCCCGATCACGCAGCTGCGCCCACCCAAGGGCGCTCCGAACGTTCTGATCGTGCTGATCGATGACTGCGGCTTTGGCGCTGCGAGCGCGTTCGGCGGGCCGATCGCAACCCCGAATGCCGAGCGACTCGCGGCGAACGGCTTGAAGTTCAACCGCTTTCATACGACCGCGCTGTGCTCGCCCACGCGCCAAGCGCTGCTTACGGGACGTAACCATCATTCGGTGAATATGGGTGCCATTTGCGAGATCGCGACCTCGGCTCCCGGCTATACCTCGGTGCTGCCGAAGGACAAGGCGCCGCTCGCCATGACGCTCAAGCTCAACGGCTACTCGACCGCGCAGTTCGGCAAGTGCCACGAGGTGCCGGTCTGGGAGACGAGCCCGCTGGGGCCGTTCAACCAGTGGCCCACCGGCGGGGGCGGCTTCGAGTACTTCTACGGCTTCATCGGCGGCGAGACCAACCAGTGGTACCCGGCGATCTATGAAGGCACGACGCCGATGGAGCAGGACAAGAGCCCGGAGGAGGGCTACCACTTCACCGACGACATGACGACCAAGGCGATCGGGTGGGTGCGCCAGCAGAAGGCCCTCATGCCCGACAAGCCGTTCTTCATGTACTACGCGCCAGGCGCCACCCACGCACCGCATCACGTGCCGGAGGAGTGGACCGAGAAGTACAAGGGGAAGTTCGACGGCGGCTGGGACAAGCTGCGCGAAGAGACCTTCGCGCGTCAGAAGAAGCTGGGCGTGATCCCGGCAGATGCGGCTCTCACCGAGCGGCCCGACGAGATTCCGGCCTGGGACGAGATGCCGGCCGAGCTGAAGCCGATCCTGCTGCGCGAGATGGAGGTCTACGCCGGGTTCCTCGAGCACACCGACCACCACCTCGGCCGGCTCGTCGACACCCTCGAGGAACTCGAGATCCTCGACGACACCCTCGTCTACTACATCATCGGCGACAACGGCGCCTCCGCCGAGGGCACGGTCAACGGGTGCTTCAACGAGGTCGCTGTGCTGAACGGGATGAGCGCGCTCGAGACGCCTGAGTTCCTGATGAGCAAGATCGACGACTTCGGCGGCCCGGACGCCTACAACCACTATGCGGTCGGCTGGGCGCACGCGATGGACACGCCGTACCAGTGGACGAAGCAGGTGGCGTCGCATTTCGGCGGCACGCGCAACGGCACGATCGTGCACTGGCCGAACGGCATCGACGCCAAGGGCGAGATCCGGGCGCAGTTCCATCACGTCATCGACATCGCCCCGACGATCCTGGAAGCAGCCAAACTTCCCGCTCCGACGATCGTCAACAGCGTCCAGCAGGCCCCCTACGAAGGCACGAGCATGCTCTACGCCTTCAACGACGCTCAGGCTTCCGACCGGCACGAGACGCAGTACTTCGAGATATTCTGCAACCGCGGCATCTACCACAAGGGCTGGACCGCCGTCACGCGACACGGCATACCCTGGCTCGGTTCCTACGAGCGGGCCTTCGAGGACGACGTCTGGGAGCTCTACGACACCAACACCGACTGGACACAGGCGCACGACCTCGCCCAGGAGATGCCCGACAAGCTGCGCGAGCTGCAACGCCTCTTCCTGATTGAGGCGACCAAATACCACGTGCTCCCACTGGACGACCGCATGTTCGAGCGCTTCAATCCCGACCTGGCGGGCCGGCCGCAGCTCATCGGCGGCGACTCGCAGATCCTGTTCGGCGGCATGTCGCGCCTGAGCGAAGGGTCGTTGGTCGTCACCAAGAACAAGTCGTACTCCCTGACCGCCGAGATCGAGGTGCCGCAATCCGGCGCGAGCGGCGTCATCGCCGCCCTCGGCGGCAGCGTCGGCGGCTGGAGCCTCTACGCCCACAACGGCAGACTCAAGCATTGCTACAACTTCTTCGGGATCGAGCGATTCTCCGCAGAAAGCACGCAGCCGATTCCGGCCGGCAAACACCAGGTTCGCATGGAGTTCGCCTACGACGGCGGCGGACTCGCCAAAGGCGGAGACGTCTCGCTCTACGTCGACGGCAAGAAAGACGGCCAGGGCCGCGTCGAGCACACGGTGCCGATGCTCTTCTCCGCCGACGAGACGTGCGACGTCGGCAAGGAGACCGGCTCCGCCGTCTCCCCGGACTACGGCCCGACCGGCAACGAGTTCAACGGTCGGGTCAACTGGGTCCAGATCGACCTGGAAAAGGACGACCATGACCACCTGATCACGCCAGAGGAACGGTTCAGGATCGCCATGACGCGGCAGTAGCACATCCAAGATCCGGGAGTCCCTGCGGGCGTTGCCGGCAGGGGCTGCGGATCTCGGCACTCTGCTTACGCACCCGCGCAGTTCTCCTCTCGATGAATCTCGTCTGGTCTGCGCTTGCCGTCGTCGTGGCGGCCGCGTTCGCGGTGTAGGCGGGCGCAGGAGCTGCACGACCGGCTCGGCGAACCAGCTCGAATGGCGGAACTCGAACGCGTGCCGGAACTCGCCCGGCAGCTCGTCGAGAGTCTCGGCCAGCCGCTGATCATCACGCTGGAAGGTCGGTGGCAGCTGCCACAGCAGCGGTCCGCGCTTTCCCGCTTGCATTAGCGGCTCGATCCCGCGCGAGCAGCAGGTCGAGGTGCTGCCGTGCCTCTCGCAGGCGCTTGATGTGGGTCACGTAGCGGCTCACCTTGACCGCTAACGTGAAGCCCTCGGGCGTCTCCTCGGCCCAGCGCGCGACCGCGTCGCGCCGCGGCAGGCGGTAGAACGTCGTGTTGACCTCGACCGTGTCGAAGCTCTCGGCGTAGGCGGCGAGCCAGCGCCGCGCCGGACGGCCTTCGGGATAGAACACTCCCTGGCGCCAAGAATCGTAGTTCCAGCCCGAGCAGCCGATGCGGACGCGCGTCATCTCATAGCGGAACGCGCTGCCCGCGCACGGCCGGCAAGACGTGCCCGGCGTACGTGCCGATCGTCCGCACGATAGGCCGGCGTCGCTGCGGCTTTCCCTCTCGTGGCGAGCGCTCATCCTCTCCCTCGAGTGGTACCGCTTAGGTACCGCTCAGGGTGTCAGCGATTGGCAACGCTGGGCGAGTTCCTGAACCGTGAACCCGCGCTCGACGCGGGTGGCGCGGATGAGCTCGGCGATGCACGACGGCTTGCGATCAGCTCCCTTGTCGGGGAGTCGGCGCTTGCTGTGGTTGGTGCCGGCTCCCTGGCCCCACTGCGGCCTGACTTCGACCCCTATCCCTCGCGGAGATCGCCAAGGGCATGTAGAAGCGAGAGACTCTAGACAGATTTGGCTCCCCTAGGGCTGGCTTTCTTCCTGCATAGCAGGTGGGTTTCTGCCCGCCGGCTTGTATAGCAGCGTGCCGCCGTGCCGAGGGGTGACAGCGGACGCGTCGAGGGGTGAACGAGGGGCGGTCAGCTCCGTTTCGCCCCTCGCGGTGAACCAGTCTGACCTCAGATCGGAGGGAACGGGCATGGCATGAACGTCCGCAGGCATCCGTCGAGACGCTCCGCCCTCGGGTGGCTTGGGTCGAGACAGGCTCTGCACGGTCTGGCCCCTATCCCTCGCTGGGACTCAACTGCAGGAGAAGCGTGAAGGAGGCTCTAGAGGGATTTCACCCCGAAGGTACGCCCCTCAGCTGTCCCCTGTCCTGGCCTGTACGTATGGCTCAGAGCCGTAGCGCCTGAACAAGGCGAGAAGGCATAGCCGTACCCCAACCCACTGGGGTACAGGTTGTACCAATCGCCTGATCTGAGGCTGATCGCCTGCCAGGCTTCACTAGAACTGCCCAGCCAGTCTTAAGCCCAGGCTCTCAGTCGATTGAGAGCCCAAGCTTAGCGTTCAGCGAACTACGCATTTCTGAGCATCGGAAAAGTGATAGCCGCATACGAAGATGCCGCGATCATTGCCGTACTTCGCGGGATGAGTACAGCGAGATCCCGTTCCGCTACAACCTACTGCTGCCAGCATCTAAAATTACCCATCTTGGGATGGAGTTCCATGACGGTGGCTTTATATCCAGCCGGTGTTACCTTGGTGACAAAGCTATTCATTGTTCTCCCTATAGTCGTGAGTCCACGTGCGGTCGGGACACACGCTACCCCATGCGACCATCCTTGACTAGGGGTGGGTGTGTCACCCGGCTGGCTCTCATCATTGTAGGAGAAATTGCCCACCAATAATTCAATCACTCAGTGGTGAACTTGAGCATATGTTGAGATCAAGTGATCGCTGCGGGGCCCTTAGGAGCCGTCGTCCGGCCAGCCCCTACCCAGGGATCAGTCCGCGGCGTTCGGAAGCCGACTCGCTTGGTCAGGGGTCAACGAGCACTTGAACGAGCGCCGCTACGAGGTGGGCTAGCAGGTCGAGCATCAGTCCTCGGTGCGGAGCCGATCCGCTTCCTCAGGGGTCGGCTCTCTACGCTTGTCCACCGCTTCTCGCATTGCTTGGAGCACTCGATTCGCTACTTGAGAGGCCACTCCTCAGCCAGAGGGCCGCTTCCGCTACGTCAGGGAGTCGGCCTTCTGAGTTCTGGTGCTGCTGCAGAGACTGGCTCGATGATGAAATTCTCGGTGGTCGCAATGCTCGCGGTTCTCTCGCTCCCTGTCGCCGCTCAGGCGAAGGTCTTCCCAGATCCGGCAGGGGACGTGAAGATCCGCTCTCTGGACATTCGCAAGGTCGATGCGTTCGTGGCCGGAGGCGGGGTCAGCATCAAGATCATCCTGGCGACCAGCACCCAGGACAACGCTTTTTACGGCGCGTACGTGTCCTGCGGTAAGAAGCTGTGGCAGATCGCGGCCAAGCGCGCGCAGGGAGAGACGTTCTACGTCCTCTTCCAGACGATCTGCGGGTGAGAGGCGGGATTCGAACCCGCGACCTGCGCCTGCTCTTCCGCGGGCTATCTACTCATCTGAGCCACTCTTACCCTTGGCTCAAATCTAGTAGCGCAAACTCGAGGCGAATTCTCGTCGACGAGCGGTAGGTTCATAGACACCCGTCCCATCAAGTAATTGGTTCAACCATGCGGCTTGCTTGATGGTTAGGTGCTGCGCGTCGGGGTAGTACCGTGCACGCTGCTGTTGATGCCGGGGGTCGAGAACTGATGCATCCGGCAGCGTGCCGGCCAAGTCTCCGTTCGGAGGCATGCTTGCCCAGAGACCTGTGAGCGTGTCTCTGCTTAGGCTTGGCCGCGGAGCTGGGCGGGGCGACGTGGCCGAGAGGCGAGGCAACGGCTTGCAAAGCCGTTTACAGCGATTCAAATCCGCTCGTCGCGTTTCCTCGCCGAGCGGCGAGGCCTCGCTGCATCTTGCCCGGGCGGGTGCGCGAGTCACACGAGAGGCCTCGCCCCCGGAGAACGGTTCGAGCAATCGTTTGCAACCCGTGGTGCGCGGGCGTACGCTCGGGCCACGCGCCAGCCGTGAGGGAGTTATGGACGCCAGTCGCGCCTTAGCTTTCAGTCGTTCGACGCTCGACCCGCGTGCCTACGTGGGCTTGTTTCGGATCGTCCACTGGTACAACCGTACGCACATCAGTCAGCGGCGCCTGCTGACGTGCGGCGAGGGCGTGCGGCTTTCGCCGGTGGCTGCGTTCGCGAATGCTGAGCGGATCTCGCTCGGCGACCGCACACGGATTGGCGATCACGTGCGCCTCTGGGCCGGCGACCGCGAGGGTCGCATCGTGATCGGCAACGACTGCCTGTTCGCACCGGGTGTATTCGTGACTGCTTCCGACTACTCGCTCGACCCAGGCTCGACGATCAAGTCGCAGATTACGCGCGAGCGCGATGTACTGATCGGCGACGACGTCTGGATCGGCGCCGGCTGCATCATCACTGCTGGCGTCGAAATCGGTCACGGTGCCGTCATCGGAGCCGGCTGCGTGGTACGCCAATCGGTACCGGCATGGGCAATCGTGAAAGGCAACCCCGCGGGCGTGAGCGCCTCACGCCTGACTTGGGGACACCGAAAACCGAGGGAGGGCGAGACGCAGATGAGCGTTCACGTCGGAGACAGGATCGTCGTCGAGTTCGAAAGAGCCTCGCAGCCGAGCCGGGCAGGAGTGATCGAGGAGGTGCTCCACGAAGATCCTTCGCGCGTCCGCGTCCGCTGGGAGGACGGGCACACCAGCATCCTCGCGCCATCTGCCGGCGTCGCGAGCATCTTTCCTCAGACGACCCGAACCAAGCCATAGCCGGCGAAACCCGGCGGCCAACATAGGTCCGGGCATGAGCGCCGACGAGGATGGCACCTGGTATGAACTCTGGCCTGATAGCCGGCAGCCGGTCGCGGCCGAACTCGAGCGCTACCGCGACAAGTCCAAGGCGAGGGAAGCTGCGCAACTCATGCGCAGCCGCGACACCAGCCTCCAGTACGTCGACATAGTCGCGATCGAGACGCTCGACGGCGAGCATTTGAAGCCGCGCCCTGTCGACAGCATCTAGGCAGACTCGGGAGCGCCGGCCTCGCCAGCCTCCATCCTGAGGAATAGTCTGCGGCTCGATCGAGGTGCGGCGGGTCAGGCGCGGCTGCCGGCCCGCGACATCCCGTCCGCTATGCGACCGCGTGCTCGCGAGAGAGGCGCGTGGCCGCCTTCTCGAGCTTGTCGAGCGCCGCCTTCTCCTGCTTGAGGTTCTCCTGCAGCAACGGCACCGCGTCCGTCTCGCCTAGCGCCTGGGCCATCGTGATCAGGCCCGTGTAGGCCGCGATTTCGTAGTGCTCGGCGCGCGCGCCAGAGCCGGTCAGGAACATATCGGTGATCTCCGGCGAGGGCTTCTCCTCGCTCATAAACTCGTCGTGCTCCTCGATGATGCCGTCGATGGCCGGGCACTTCTCCGCTTTGGCCTTCTCGCCGACGACCTCGAACACGTGCTTGAGGTTGTCGACGTGCTGCTTGGTCTCCTCGAGATGCGACTCGAAGCCCTTCTGCAGCTCCGCGTCGCTCGCCTCCTTGGCGAGCTTCGGCAGCGTCTTGACGAGCACGTTCTCCGCGTAAAGCAGGTCGCCGAGTTCGTGCAGGAACAGCTCGCGCGGGTCATCCATCTTGGTCGGCATCGAAGCCCTCCTCTGGGGCGTGGGGACAGAATCGAAGCCTTTTTTGCCGCGTCGACGAGAGGCCAAACCTCGCTCCGAAAAGACGTGCGGGCGCATTCTGTTGCGGCCCGTGGCAGGACGTCCAAGGCGAACCATGACAACCCCCGCCCGCCCGAGGCGCGGTGCCGCGAGGTGCGGCTGGCGAGAGCCGTTTGACGGATCTAGTCAGCCGTGGGCGAGTCTGGCTGGCACCGCGGCATCGGCAAGGCGCTGCAGGTGTCTTCAAACGTGGTCGTCGTCGGGCGGCTCGAGGCGCTCGAGTAGTTGCGCGAGCAGCTCATAGCTCTCTTCGCCGGCGTACGCGATGTCGAGCTCCTCCGCGTAGCTGCGCAGCTCGTGATCGAGCACCGCCAGCGGTAGGAGCGTGAACCACTCGCAATGGTAGAGCCACGACTGCCGGAGGTGGCCTCGCGCGGCCGCTGCCTCACCTTGCTCCTCGAGCCACTTGCGCCGCTGCGCACGATCTGGTGTATCCGCCGCGGGCCCGATAGGCGTCGTCATCGCCCGAGCGTACAGTCGTGTCCCGGGCGATCCAAATCCAAGGGCGTCAGCGCATCCGGCACTTGAGGGGGACATCGTCTTTTCGAGAAACGGCAGTAGGTCAGTGCGGCGAGGGCCGATTTCGCGAGTGTGGGTCTCGCGGGCTCCGGCTGACGGGTACTGGCTTCGCCGCACACGCGTGCGTCGGCTCTTCGTCGTCAGCCGCTGTAGGCGCCGGTGCTCGCGACGGCGGCTGAGCCGGACGATGCGGCGTTGAGGGAGTCGCCGGCCAGCTGATGCACGGCGAAGGCGGCGAAGAGCAGCAGGCCGGAGTCGATCGCGTGCGGGTGGGCGACCGTGATTTTGACTGGTCGTTTGCCCCAGCCGCTGGCGCTGAGGAGGGCGATGTCGTGGCCGCTCTCGTTGAGCAC
This sequence comes from Gaiellales bacterium, assembly GCA_035696365.1. Lineage (GTDB taxonomy): Bacteria > Actinomycetota > Thermoleophilia > Gaiellales > JALYLC01 > JALYLC01. The sequence goes on from DASRQS010000055.1 coordinate 13,279, forward strand.
GTAGCGCTCGCGCATGCTGACCGGCTGAAGTTTGAGCTCGCGCGTGCCCCAGCGCAGCCAGCCGCCCCGCCTGATGTCTCTCGGCGTGAACTCACCCACTAGCGCGCCGGTCGCATCATCGGCCTCGATGATGCGCTTCCAGAGTCCGCGGCGGGTGAAGCGCCAGCTACGGCTATCGTCGGCCTGGGCGCTCCCGGTGCGGCCGAACCATCCTTCCAACCGTACCGTTCCGATTCCGTCGAGACGGTAGGTGCGGCGATTATTCGGAATACGTGTGAGCTCGAGCTCGATCATGGAGTCTCCTTCTGACGGATTCGTGAGCTGTACCCCTAGAGCACAACGCGGCGACGCGAGCAACGCTCCTGCGGCCAACGGCGCGACGAGCGAGCGCAAGCCCGACGGGCAGCACCTTCTTCCAGACAGGGCCTCTCATGCGATGTCCCGGCGCACGACCAGACGGGTTCCTGCCTGTGTGACCACGAGCGCGTAGCCCGCGAAGAGCAGCCCCGCGATCCAGAACGGGAGCGTGTCGCCGCTGAGGGGCGGCGCGACGCTGCTCATGGCCGAGGCGGCAGCGCCGGGGAAGAAGCGCCCGATGCCGGACGCGAAGTTCCCTAGCAGGCTCTCGACGACAAACACCCAGACGAGCGTCGCTGTCACCGCGAAGGTCTGGTTCGTCATGAGAGCGCCGAGCCCGACTCCCATCAACGCGCCGAGTGTTGTCGCGGCGATCCCGCCCGCGAGCACGACGAGGATGTCGGTGCCGTGCGCGCCGAGGTCGATGTCCCGCTGCGCGAGCCACGGTACGGCGATGGCGAGCGTGAGCAGTGACGCGACGATTCCGACGGCGACGCCGACGAGGCCAGAGGCCGCCAGCTTCGCGGCGACCATGCGCTTGCGGTCGGGTGTGATGAGCAGCGTGGAGGTGACTGTGTTGTGGCGGAACTCCCCGGCCATCATGAGGATCCCGATGATGAGCATCAGAACCGCGCCCGACGAGGCCGCTGCCATGACGTTGCGGAACCCTTCAGTGGTCTCGATTCCGGGACTTCCCGCGCCGCCGTGCATCGAGATCGCGATGCTCACCGGGACGAACGCCAGCGTTGCCGCGACCGTCCACCAGAACGATCGGAGGGTGCGGAGCTTCATGAGCTCCGCGCGGATGAGCGTGTTCACGCGACGACTCCTTCAGGGGTTGTGAGCTCGAGGAAGAGCTGCTCGAGATCGAAGTGCTCGTGCGCCATCTCGTAGATGACGGCGTTGACGCCGGCGGCCGTGAGGCCGACTGCGTCGGTGGTGGTGTCGAAGGCCATGACGACGTCGCCCGCGACGAGCTCTGCGGCGATGCCCTGTCCGGTGAGTGCCGAGCGCAGCGCTTCGGCTTGGGGAGTCCGCACGCGCACGCCGGTCTGGCGGCGGCGGGCCAGGTCGGCGAGCGAGGACTGCGTGACGAGGCGCCCGTTCGCGATGATCACCACGTCGTCGACTGTCTGTGCGACCTCGGCCAGCACGTGGCTCGAGATCAGCACCGTGCCGCCCGCATCGGCGAACGCGCGCAGGTACTGCCGCAGCCAGTGGACACCTTCGGGGTCGAGACCGTTGGCGGGTTCGTCGAGAATCAGCACGCGAGGCTCGCCGAGCAGGGCGCCGGCCAGGCCGAGGCGCTGGCGCATGCCGAGCGAGAAGCCTTTGACCCGCCGGTGACCCGCATCGGTGAGATCGACTTCACCGAGCACGGCGTCGACGCGGCTGAGAGGGAGCCCTGCGCCGAGAGCGAGTACCCGAAGGTGATCGCGCGCCCGCCGGCCCGGGTGGAACGCGTCGGCCTCGAGGATCGCGCCGACGTGGCGAAACGGCGCGTCGAGGTCGGCGTAGCGCCTGCCGCCGATCGTGGCCGTGCCGCCGGTCGGCGTCACCAGGCCGAGCAGCATCCGCAGCGTTGTGGACTTGCCCGCGCCGTTGGGGCCGAGGAAGCCGGTCACGGCTCCCTCGCGCACTGTGAAGCTCAGATCGTTGACGGCGGCGACGTCGCCGAAGCGTTTGGACAGTCTCTCGATCTCGATTGCAGTCATGGGGGCCTTTCGTTGATGTCGTCCCCATCACTCTGCGGTGACGGCCCTCCGATTTCGTCGGCCAGATGTCCATTTCTGGCTCCCTCGCGAGTCGCGTCGCCGGTGGGTCGATCTCCTCCTTCCGGTAGAGCTGGATCTGCTGCGCGGGAGAGGAAACTCCCGGCGTTCTCGGATACGGTCGAACCATGAGAATGCGCGTCCGGCGATTGGCGGCGACGTTCCGACGTCACCCGACGGCGGCGGATGCAGCATTTGCCGCTGTGCTTGCCGCGGCGGCCCTGGTGTCCGTGTACGCGACCTTCGAGTTGCTTCGGCAGGACCCCGCGTTCAAGGAGCCCGCGAAACCCGGGATTCTCCTCGCGATCCTCGCCGTGATGCTCCCGCTCGCGCTGCGACGGCGCTTTCCGCTCGCGGTCGCTTGCGTTGTGATTGGTGCGTTCGTGATCGGCCGCCTGGTGATCCATCCCGACATACCCGCCCTCGCAGGCTGGGAAGGCACGATGACCGTGTGGGCGTGCTGGATCGCGCTCTACAGCGCAGTCGTTCACGGCCGCAAGACACGGCTCACGACGCTCGTCGTCATCCTGCTCGCCGCCGTGCTGCTCGGCGAGGTCGTGCGTGAGGTCTTCTTCTACGGGGGTGGGACCTATGGAGGACTGCCCCTCAACGAGGCCGTTCTACTCGCGTACAACGTCGTTTCCATCGCCCTTCCGATCCTGCTCGGTCTGGCAGTCAGGTCGCGTCGGGATCGCGAGCGCGAGCTCGCTGCACGGACGAGCGAGCTTCAGAGCGAGCGGGAGGAGAACGCCCGCAGCGCGGTGCTCGAGGAGCGAGTGCGGATCGCTCGCGAGCTGCACGACGTCGTCGCCCACCACGTCAGCGTGATGGGCGTGCAGGCCGGGGCTGCGCGTCGCGTCATGCGGCAGCAGCCGGCCAAGGCTGAGGAGGTTCTGAGCTCGATCGAGGCCTCCAGCCGGCAGGCCGTGCTCGAGTTGCAGCGGCTGCTCGGCGTTCTCCGCCGTACCGATCAGCCCGACGAGCTGACACCGCAGCCGGATCTCGCCCAGTTGCCCGAGCTCGTCGCCAATGCCGGGCAGGGCGGGCTGACTGTTGAGCTTTCGATCGAGGGCGAGCCGCGGGCGTTGCCCCGCACGCTTGAGGTATCCGCGTATCGCGTCATCCAGGAAGCGCTCACCAATGCCCTCAGGCATTCCGGCGGGACGACCGCCACAGTGCGCGTCGACTACCAGAGGGCCGTGCTCGAGGTCGAGGTGCTCGATGACGGCAGGGGGAACGGGCGGGCCCCGGGCACCGTCGGCGGGCACGGACTCATGGGCATGCGCGAGCGCGTCGGCCTGCACGGCGGCCACCTGCGCGCTGGGCGCAGACCCGAGGGCGGGTTCGCGGTGCACGCGACATTTCCGCTCAACGGCGGCTCACAGTGATCAAGATCGTTCTCGCCGACGATCAGCCGCTCGTGCGCGGCGGCTTCCGGCTCATCCTCGAGGCCGAGGAAGGCGTCGCCGTGGTCGGTGAGGCCAGCGACGGAGAGGAGGCCGTCGCTGCGGCACAACGGCTGAAGCCGGACATCGTGCTGATGGATGTCCAAATGCCTCGCGTCGACGGCCTCGAGGCCACGCGCCGGATCGCGCAGAACGGAGCGATCCAAGCCCGCGTCCTGATTCTCACGACGTTTGAGCGCGACGACTACATCTTCGAGGCCCTCCGGGCGGGCGCGAGCGGGTTCATGCTCAAGAACGCCACCCCCGAGGAGCTCATCCGCGCAGTGCGCATCGTAGCCGCCGGCGAGGCGCTGCTCGCCCCGTCCATCACACGCCGAGTGATCGAGGACTATGCCCGGCACTCGGCCCCCGGCAGACGAGACGACAGGCTCGATCACCTGACCGAGCGCGAGCTGGAGGTGCTGCGCCTCCTGGCCACCGGCAAGAGCAACTCCGAACTTGCATCCCACCTCTACCTCGGCGAGGGCACAATCAAGACCCACGTCTCGCACGTCCTCGGCAAGCTCGGCCTGCGCGACCGCGTCCAAGCGGTCGTCTTCGCCTACGAAAGTGGCCTCGTCGAGCCAGGGCAGTAGATCGCCTAGCCGCTGGCTCGAACGCGGCCGCTACCTCTGAGACTGCATGACTACGCGATGCGGAAGCGCCTCAGCCGCGCTCGCTAATGCGATCCGCGGGATATCACAGGCTCGCCTCCAAGGTTGAGAACCGTCGGCTTCGCCGCCGGCAGCACGGCGGCCAGACTCGCGTCTCAGATGCGGCGTCGTACGCCGCGGCCCGGGCGTGACAGCGGCCGCGACGACCGCTGTTTTCGCCACCGGCGAGGGGCCGGGGGAGACGGCTGCGGCAACGACAGCCGTTTTCGCCACCGGCGCTCCGATCACACCGACTCTTCCCACGCGTGCTCGCCTGAGGGGCATTTCAGGTTCCGTCCGTTGCGAGTGCTTCGTCAGCTTGGATTGATGCGATGATCGCCTGAATCGGGATGCGCCCCCCGTTGCCGATCAACTGTTCGTGAGCGAGCAGAACGTTGAGCGCGTAGTCGGCATCGTCAAGGACAACGCCGGCAAGCCCGTCGGGCCCTGAACCTAGGCGGGTGGCGTGGGGCGGGTCGGCGGAGCGTTCGATTGCGGGTTACCCGCAATTTACGATTCGGCGTTTTACGGATGCCAGCGGACGCGTGTGAGGCGTAGCGTGAGTGGATGCGGTGGCATCCGTCCTTGAGTTGGTTGGCGTGACGGACGACTGCGATCACGGCGAGATTGAACTCTCGGCCGACTCAGCGGCTGACGCCCCTGACGCGGCCATCGCGCCTTACGGCCCGATCATTCAGCGCGGACGATGCCGTGCATGCCGCGCAACGATCATGCGGAGATTTCGCCTCGACGGCTGGGGTCCGTGGCAGGACGACGAAGGCGAACGCTGACAACTCTCGCCCTGGCCGGCGGGTTGCTTCTGCTCGTTGGCCCGGGACGCGAGCAAGTAGTCCCTCAGAGACCGTGCGAGCCTTGAAACGGGTGCGCCGCTTACTTGCCGGCGGAGTTGAGTTGTGCGCAGCGTATGCAGAGGGGCAACTTGCCCATGCCGCGGGCGAGGTTCCGATCTTCGATGTTGTTGCCCTCGACGCAGCGCGTGTTGTCGTGGTATTTGGTCGCAGGGGGTCTCGTCGAATACCACGGGCCTCGTTTCGGCACGACGTGCTCCTTCACTAGCCTGACGACAGTCACAACCCAACCCATGGTAGTAGAGCCAAGGCCGCATGCCGAGGCAGCGTCAGGATCCCACAGGTTGAATCGTGACGGCGTGTCGCAGTTTGCGTCGAGCCGGTACTTGTGACATAACGATCTCGGAACGCCGCTTCGGATCCTCAAGCAATCCGAACGGCCGACACTCCACCCGGTTCCACCCTCGAGGCCCTCTCCGGAGGGCCTCGTTGCGTTCAGTCAGGTCGGCAAGCCGAGCGCGCGACCGCATGCGAGATACGGCGCTACACTCGCGCCCACGGGCTCGCCACCCAACCCCGTGGCGGGAACATGTGCCGGCAGGTCTCGGGGCCTCGCTCTCAGGAGCGGGGCTTCGGCGCGGTGAGCCTGAACGGAGCCGGTTTCGCTGGTAGTCCCAGTGTGGCGATCGGTCGGGTGACCAGGTGCGAACGCGCGCCGTTGGGTCGTCGCAGTCGAGCAGCACCCGCGCTTGCCTTCCGCGAGGCCGCGCAAGGGGATCACGACTAGGCTGGGAGACAGCCGATGAAGACGATCCGGAATCCGCGCGAGACTCGCAATTGCAGTGCCCGCCTTGGCCTTCAACAGCCCGCCAGCAAGCGGCGCAGGATCGTTCGCTGCGGCGTGCCCGCGTTGGACTTCGGCGACGTGAAGATCGCCGGCGAGCTCGTCGAGATCGCGTTATGCCGCGCGCACTTCCGGACGCTGCGCGACAGCCAGGATCCGCAAGCGCTCAAGGCTTTCTGGGCACCCGAGCCGCCCGCGTCCTGAACGAGTTTGACGCTCTCCTCAGTGGAGGCCCAGCACGCGAGGGCGCGCGCGTAGGGTGGGAGGATGCCGAGATGCCCAAGCCTCGCGTGTCCCCATGTTGCCGCCGAAGTCTGGGACGCCCTGCTGGCTGAGTGGATCGATGCCCGTTACCCCGAGCAGGGATTGATTCTTGCCACGGAGCACGGGCGCTGCCGGTCGTGCCGAAGGCATGTCCAGCGCAGCCGTCCCGGCAGCGTTTGGTCGAGGTGGGGCTTGGCTCCGGGCTGCCGCGCATCATGAACCCCAGGCTCGCGTCATTCCGTCCTGGTGGTGGCGCGGGCAAGACCCATCCCAGGCCCCTCGCGCTCTCCTGCGAAGGTCGTACGTCCCCCTGGCGATTGGCGTGCCCGCGCTAGGGAACCGTACTACGCCGTCGCGTAGCCGCGGCCTGCACTCATGAGCCGTAGAGTCGAGGGCCGCGTCCCAGTGTCTAGCCACACGAGTCCCAAGGAGACCAGGTAGCTCCACGCCGGATCGTCGGGTCGTGGCGCTGGCGACTGCTCATGCAGTCGCCGCAGTGCCTCGAGCTCGTCGTGCGTCAACGTGTAGATGCGCTGTGCGAGCGCTATGCCGCGGCCCTCCGATGCCGCAATGCGGGCCCCCAGCGTAACCGCGGCTTGCGACCGCTAACCGGATCCGCTCGATCTCGAGGCCCGGTATTTGTGCCGGGCCTCAATGGGTCTCCATGAGGTTGAGGCGCAGCGCGGGCGAGATCTGGGTGCCCCCTGTCCGGTCCGCGGCTGGGCGCGAGCCTAGCAGTTTGTTACGTTGATCCCCAAGGTCTCGGACTCATCCGCCCCGCGGCTGACCACTTCAAGTCACGCCCCTACTCTCACGCGCTGCGAATCGCATCTCGACGCGCGTGCCGTGGCCCGTGTGGGATGAGATTCCAGCGCTGTCGGCGAGCTTGTCGATACGGCCCGAGGCCCGCGTGGGCGCTGCGCTGACCGGGCACGTAGCCGACGCCGCAGTCGTGCACCACGATGACGAGGGCGCCGGCTTGCAGGCTTGCTTCGAGCATGTACGTGGGATTCGGATGATCGTCAGGATAAGCGTGCTGCACGCAGTTGGTACACGCCTCGGTGACGGCGATGCGGATGCGCTCGACGACATCCAGCTCGAGTTGGAGCTTCTCAGACAACTCGGTGATCGCCTCGCGAGCGCGGCGCACGCACTCCGGCAGGGCTGGCAGTTCCAGTTCAAGCCGCATATTCACCGTCAGGCAGTTGCCCAATCTCCCCACATTGAACCCTGTGAACCGCGAACGGGCCATTCTGGCCCGGCCAGACCAGTTGCGGAGCTCGCGGGGTCATTCAGTCCTGTAGGCGCAGCCCCTCGCCGTCAAGACCTGGCGACAGAGGTTCGGCGCCCCTGCGACGGACTCGCGCGACTTCACGAGCATGAGGCCTCGCTCTCCCAAGCGCAGCCACACGGGATCTTCCGTCATCGGCGGCGTGAAGCACCGCTGTAAGGCGCGAATAGCCGACAGCTCCGCGCGGCTCAATCGATCCGGATTCACGACCATTGCGCCACCCTCTAAGGCGTGACGTCGGTGCGGTAGCCCCTGCCTGCGAGCGTGAGTTGCGGCTTGCCCGCGGACAACAGGTCGACGAGCCCGAGTTCGAAGAGCTCGTTCCAGATCGGATCGCTGGTCTCAATCGACTGCCGGCCCGCCTGCAGCGCTCGCAGCGCGTCGCGCTCAAGCGCGTTCAGAGGGAGGCGGATCTGCACCCTCGCACCCTACTCTCTCAGTCGGCGGCTAAGCCTCCAAGCGTCGCGCGGCTCTCTCGAGCCTCAGCCGTCGCAGCGCGCCGGCGAACCTCGCCCACACCACCGGTAGCTTCGTCGATCTCGCCCATCGCGAGAAGGCGGAAGCGGGCGTCCAGGGGCCATGGGCAGCGACACGACCCCGCCCCGTGACCCCCGCGCGGGGTCGCGTCGCTGAGACCTATGCGCCATGCGAGCGGCATACCCCCGGCTAGCCCTCAGGCGTTCTCCGGGGAACGTCAGCCGAGCCGCGTCGTCGCTCCGTAGTCGCGGTCGGAAAGAGGATCTGCGCGGGGACGAGTCGCGCGTCGCGTTTCAGCGTCTCGTCGCGTGGCATACACGTAGTCCGAACCCCACCCGGAGGAACGCACCATGGGACTCAAAGATGACGTGACCGGCAAGGCGAAGGAAGCCGAGGGCAAGCTGACCGACGACAAATCGCGTGAGGCGGAAGGCAAGCTCGATCAGGCCAAGGGCAAGGCCAAGGACGCGGTCAAGGACGTCAAGGACGCTGTGAAGTCCTGACCACCCGCGCGGACCGAAGCGAGACTAGATACGGAACTACGAGACTCATCGATCGGAACACGCGGGCTAGGTACTCGACAACGGGGCCCCGCTTCGGCGGGCCCCGTTGCGTTCTCAGCGTCACCGGTTCGGGATTGCTTGAACCGGGCAAGAGCGGCATGTGACCGATCGAGAATCAGGGAGCTTTGATGAGAACTGGGACGTAGCGGCAGCGGTGGGCAGGGGCCTTTTCGCTGGCGCTGTGGGCACCGCCGCAATGACGGTATCGAGCACGATTGAAGCGAGGCTGCAAGCGCCACGCTTTCGTGAGCTCGAGCTCGAGCTCGACGCGATCGGCTTGGCTACGCGAGCACGTTTCAGGGCGTTTGTGCCGCGAGTGTGCCGCGGCGCGCGTCACCCTTGGCGAGCAGGCACTCGAGGGGTAGGATCAGCCGCATGACTGACCATGTCCCGCCCGTAGGCCCTGCACAGGTAGACGTCGACCAATGGCTAAGGGAGCCGTATGGTCGCGCATTGGCGGGCTTCGTGCCGTGTCTCGTGGTGATGCTAGTCGGCCTCGTCGTGCTGGATGGCGTTAGGGTGGCGCTGTTCCACGCCTAGACGACGAAAGACCCGCACCCGCCCCCCCTTTGAAGACGAGTGGAAGAAGCGGTGATGTTGCGCCGCGCGCCGGCCGCGCTCATCGGCGGGATTCTGCTCGCGCTTCCCACATGGCATGGTCGGGTTCGTCCAACGGAATGGATTCGAGGGTCAAGAGCTGGAACGCATCGCTCAGCGCGGGCGGGCGCATCACTCTGCCTGACCTGCGTCCACGCTGGACCGAGGTGTTGCTACGGCGCGAACTACGGAGACGCGTCTCTCTGCTGCTCGTCCTTACGGGAAATAGGCCGACGTGAGCGAGTCGACCTGGAGAGCGGCGATCTTGACCCAATCAGATGAGATGGTGGCGGCGACGTCGTTGTGACAGGTCATCTCGACCTGGCCGCCAGTGGTGGTGAAGTCGTAGAGCAGGTAGAGAGCCAAGCGCTTTCGCCACGGCGAAGTACCTGCCTGCGCCAGGGAGTAGTAGTCCTCATCGTCATTGTCGAGCGGAGCTCTTCCAACAATGTGGAGATCGCAGATTCCGCTCGTCGCGATGGGGCCGAGGTTGCTGAGGTTCGCGTACCCGATGATGAGGTACTTGCCTGCCGGCAGCGCGACCTTCGCGAGCGTTGCGACTGAGGTCCCTGTGATCATGACCTCCGCGAAGGCGTAGTTGTAGGCGTGCGAGACGCCCGCCGGCCCTTGGAGTCCTTGCGGACCTGGAAGTCCTTGGGGCCCGCTAGGAACAGCGAGCACGGAGGACGGGAAGTGGCCGCGCGCGTTGAGCGGAACGAGTTGACCCCCACGCGGCACGCGCGAGGCCTTGATGCCGTTCACCGCGCCTGCGTTCTTCGCAAAAAGAGCCGTGCGCACGACGTGCAGAGCGCCCTCGCTCAGCGGCGTGCCCACTATCGCGACCAGCAACGCGACCGCCGACAGCGCCATCGGCAAACGATTCCTCATCACGGACTCATCTCCTGCGGCGGAACGCGATGCTACGAGCCTTGTGACAGACGTGTCAAGGTCATCGCTGCCCGCTTGAGCCGCAATCGTCGCAGCGCGCCGGCGGAGCTCGCCCACGACTCTCCGTCTCGTCTACCACTGGCGACTGAGCGCACCCAGCAGGGCTGAGGTCTGGCGGCCCGAATCAGGTCTGAGATGTGGGAGCAGTTGGAGTCCGGATGGGTTAGGCATCAGTTCGAGCCTCTGATTCTGATCGCCACGCTGGCGATGATCCCCGTGCTCATCATCGAGTACGACACGACCTCTGCCGGGTGGCACACGTTCGCCGTCGCCGCAAACTGGGCAATCTGGGCGATCTTCGCTGTCGAGTTGGCGTTCGTCCTCTCGGTGGCGCCGAGAAAGCGCAAAGCGCTCCGGGCGCACTCGCTCGATGTCGCGATCGTCGTCGTGACCATCCCTCTGTACGGTCGGCTCCTCGCCTCGCTGCGGCTCGTGCGACTCGCGCGCTTGATGCGACTGGCCCGGGCGGGCGTCGTCGTCAGCCGGGCGTTGCAGGCCGAGCGCCGCCTCACCAACACCAACAAGTTCCGCTTCGCGGCGCTCGCCACGATCTTCCTGGTCATCGTCGCCGGCGCGGTGCAGAACACGGTGAACCAGGGAGATTTCAAGTCGTTCTGGGACGGCGTCTGGTGGGCGTGCGTGACCGTCACGACTGTCGGATACGGCGATCTCTATCCCACGACCGTGGTCGGTCGAATCGTAGGCATCGTGCTCATGCTGACCGGCATCGGCTTCCTCGCGGTCCTCACCGCGACCATCTCCAGTGCGTTCGTGAAATCGGACCGCGAGGACGAGTCGAGTGCGATTCTGGAAGCCCTTCGGCGGCTTGAGGCCGAGGTCGCAGAGCTCAAGGCACGCATGCCCTGAATGTGTCGCGACCGCCCAAGCGCGCGCCTACGCCTCGACCAGGCGAGCCGCACGCTCCCGCGCGGAGGTGCGGGAGGCAGGATGTCGATCGAATCCTTCGTCCTGACCACCTGGCCGTTACCGAGCTCGACGCAACGCCGAGAGCGACTCCAACGATCGCTGTGACGAGCGCGACGACATCCATGCGTACGAGCCTATCTGGAGCGAGATAGAGCAACCGGACAGCACGCTTATCCGTCTGGGCATGAGCAAGACAAATGGCGAAGGCTCGCAAGCGAGCGTGTCTCCAAGCAAGTCGACGACCAGTGCCGAAGACATAAGCGACGACGAGCGGGAGGCGCTAGGCCCTGACCCTGGCGACTGACGCATCCACACGAACGTGGGCGTCCACCAGGGCGACGACCAGTCGCCAACTGCCGACACGCTCCCCGCCTCGGGCGCAGAGCTTGAGGCCGCGGGCCGGCGAATCGTGCGGAATCACCTAAGACGCGTCGCCCGACGGGGCATCCTCGAGGGTGCCGCGGGACAACGCGCGGGACAACAGCTTGACTCCGTGTGACGCTCTGTGAGCCTTACAGCCTAGGCGGCTAGTCGACTCGATCGAGGGTCGTTTGCAGGGACTCCGCCTGGTGGAGCGGGACAGGGGCGACAGGGCTCGAACCTGCGACCTTCGGTTTTGGAGACCGACGCTCTACCAGCTGAGCTACGCCCCTTCGCCCCGCGAGTTTAGCCGACCCGCCTTTCCCGGCTTCCGCCGCGAAATCTGCCACCCTCTCTCCAGAACGCGGGAAGAAGGGCGCCTTGGCCATCGAGATCCGTCACACCAAGCGGAAGATCGTGTACCGCGCCATCGTCGCGAGCGGCGGGCCCGAGTCCAGGCCCGTCATCAAGACGTTCCGCACCCGCGCGGCCGCGGAGGCCTGGGAGCGCGAGATGCTCCAGGCCGGCGGGCGTGCGCCAGGCACCGATGGCTCGCATCAAGCTGGCGAGCCCGGGCGCTGACGGCAGGGCTCCAGCGCCGACAGGGTGCCGTCGCGCTCCTCGACGATGAGGCCGTCCAGCTCCAACTCGGCCAGGGCGGCCGTCGTCACGTCGGCTCCGAGGCCGGTGACGAGGGCCAGCGAGTCGCGACGGCGCGGACGGCGGCGGAGCTCCGACCAGAGCACGCCGGCCACACCGGTGGGCGGCTCGAGGCGGGCGGGCTCCGCCGCCATCTGCACGCCGAGGGCGTCGAGGATGTCGCCGGCGTCACCGACGGGGGCTGCGCCGGCTCGCAGCAGCGCCAGCGTGCCGCGCCCGAGCTCGAGCCAGGGCGCGCCCGGGACGGCCAGCACGTCGCGGCCCAGCGCGAGCGCGTGGTCGGCCGTGATCAGCGCGCCTGAGCGGCGCGTCGCCTCGACGACCACGGTGGCCTGGGCGAGCGCCGCCACGATCCGGTTGCGCACCGGAAAGCGCCACGGAGCGGGCTCGACGCCCGGCCCCCACTCCGAGACGATCGCGCCCGCCGCGCCGATGCGCCCCGCGAGCGCGGCATTGCGGCGCGGGTAGTCGCAGTCGATACCGCAGCCCAGCACGGCGATCGTGCGGCCGCCGCCGTCGAGCGCACCGGCGTGGGCGGCGGCATCGATGCCGAGGGCCAGGCCGCTGATCACGCTCACGCCGGCCTCGGCCAGCTCGCGCGCGAGCGTGCGGGCGAAGCGCTCGCCCGCCGCCGACGGCGCCCGCGCGCCCACCATCGCCACGGCGGGCGGAGCGCACAGCGCCGTGAGAGCGAGGGGGCCGCGCACGTGCAGCCGCTTCGGCTCCGCGACGCCCAGGTGCGCGAGGCAGGCCGGCCATCCGGTCGCTCCGCGCTCGAGCAGTCGCAGGGTCCCCGCCGTCATCCCAGCCTCGTTCCGCGCGGGATCAGGGCGAGCGCCTCGGCAACATGCTCGCGCCCCACGCCGCCGCTCGCCGCGAGATCGGCCGCCGAGCGGGCAAGACGGAGCACGCGCACCTGCCGGCGCGCGCTCAGGCGCTGCGACGTCGCGGCGCGCTCCAGCAGCTTGCGCGCCTCGGGCGAGATGCCGAGCCGCTCCAGCTCGGCCAGCTCGAGTCGCGCGTTCGGAATCGCCTGGCCGCGTGCCGTCTGCCAGTCGCGAGCGACGACCACGCGCGCGGCGACGACGGCCGTGGCCTCGGGCCGATCACGACTCAGCGCCTCGGGATCGGGGGCGTCCACCCGTACGACGAGGTCGAGGCGATCGACCAGCGGGCCGCTCAGCCGCGCCCGGTAGCGCTCGACCCGCTCGTTCGTACACGAGCAACCTCCCAGACCACCGCAAGGGCAGGGGTTTGCCGCCGCGACGAGCTGTACGCGCGCCGGGAAGCGCACGCGGCCTGCCGCTCGGGCCACGACCAGCTCCCCATCCTCGAGTGGCTGGCGCAGCGCCTCCAGCGCGCTGCGCGAGAACTCGGTCAGCTCGTCCAGGAAGAGCACTCCTCCGGTCGCCAGCGAGATCTCACCCGGGCGCGGACCCGTGCCACCGCCCACCAGCGCGGGGGCGGAGGCACCGTGATGCGGCGCGCGGAAAGGCGGCCGGCGGATCGCACCCGAGCCAGGGCGCAGCACGCCCGCCGCCGAGTGCACGCGCGTCACCTCGAGCGCGGTCGCCTCGTCCAGCGGCGGCAGCAGCCCGGGGAGTCGCCGGGCGAGCATCGTCTTACCGACCCCCGGCGGTCCGATCATGAGCAGGTTGTGACCCCCCACCGCGGCGAGCTCGAGCGCGCGGCGCGCGAGCGGCTGGCCACGGACGTCGGCCAGATCGGGCGCGTCGGCGGGCACGGCGCCGCGGGCCGGCTCGGCCTGGGGCAGATCGAGCTCGCCGCGCAACCACGCCACCACCTCGGTGAGATGGCGAGCGCCGTACACCGGCATCCCCGTGACCAGGGCCGCCTCCGGGGCGCAGGCCCGCGGGCACACGAGTGCCTCGAGGCCAACGCGCCGGGCCGTCTCGGCGGCGATCAGCGCACCGTGCACGGGCCGGACGCGCCCGTCGAAGGCGAGCTCGCCGAGCACGAGCACCTTGCCGGCGCGTACGCGCGGGAGCTGATCGCTGGCCGCGAGGATCGCGACCGCCATCGCGAGGTCGTGCCGCGGCCCGAGTTTCGGCACGTTGCCCGGCGCCAGGTTGACGACGACGCGCCCCTGCGGCCACCGCAACTCGCTCGCGATCACGCCCGCGCGCACGCGCTCGCGCGCTTCTGTGACTGCGCGATCGGGCAGCCCGACGATGATCGTCGCTCCGTGCTCGCGGCCGCTCACGCGCGCCTCGACCTCGACGAGCTCGCCCTCGACACCGACGGCGGTCTGGCTGTTGGCGGTCGCGATCACACCGGGGAGGCTAGGTCCGACCAGTGTGACGCGAGAGGCACCAGTGAGAACGCGTCTGCGCCAACCTACCCGGGCGCTCACGGGGGTCTCGCGCGAACGTCTCCTGTCCGGTCGATCCGGTCCGCGAGCCATCATGGAGTTGGGATGGCTCGGGGCACCAACATGCCCCCGCTACCAACCGTGCGCCATCCCCCGTTCGGTGCGCCCTCAGAGACGGAACGCGTCTGCGAAGTACCGAACGCGCCGGCCGTCGATCGTGACGAGATCGAGACGGATGCCCTGGACCCACTCGTAGCCGCGGCTCTCGGCCAGCCACTGCGCTGCGCGCGAGAGCCCGGCCACGCGCTCGGGACCGACGGCCTCCGCTGCCCCGCCGGCGCGCCGCGCCTTGACCTCGATCAGCGCGAGCGTGCGGCCGTAGCGCGCCACGATGTCGACCTCGCAGGCGCCGCGCACGCGCTCGTTGCGGGCGAGCACGCGGCCGCCGCGCAGCCGCACGAGCCAGGTCGCGAGCGTCTCGCCGCGCCGCCCGAGGGCGTGCGCACGCGCCATCAGCCCGCGAGCAGCGAGAGTTGCACGGCGCCCACGGTGGCGAACGAGCGGCGGTGCAGCGGGCAGGGTCCGTGACTCTCGAGCGCCTCGCGGTGGGCGGGCGTGGAGTAGCCGACGTGACCGTCGAAGCCGTAGCTCGGATAGGTGGCGTGCAGCCGGCGCATCAGGCGGTCGCGCGTGACCTTCGCGATGATCGAGGCGGCCGCGATGGCCGCGCTCGTGCCATCGCCGCCGACGATCGCGCGGTGCTCGCGCTCGAGCGGCACGCGGAAGCCGTCGGACAAGAGCAGCGCACCGGGCGGGGCGTCCAGCCCGCGCAGTGCGCGCGCCAGTGCCGCGAGATTGGCGCGGTGCACGCCGCGCCGGTCGACCTCGCAAGCAGGCGCGACGATCACGCTGACGCGGGTCGCGCAGGCGAGCACCGCGTCGTAGAGCTCCTCGCGCTGCGCGATCGTGCGCGTCTTCGAGTCGTCGAGCTGGGCGAGCGGAGCGCACACGCGCCCCTGGAGACGGCGATAGTCGAACAGCACGGCTGCCGCCACGAGCGGGCCGGCCAGAGCGCCGCGGCCCGCCTCGTCGGTCCCGGCGACGAACGGCACGCCGAGCCCGCGGTCGTGGCGCAGCAGGCGGTGACCCGGATGGAGAAGCTTGCGCGCTGGGCGCTGTCGGACTGCGACCGCCATGCCGGCGAGCGTAGCGCGACCATCCCCCGGTTCGCGAAGACGCGGCCGTCTTTCGTCACACAGCGCGCGCGATTTCCTCAGAAGAAGCGAATGCGCAACGGCGGCCAGACGAGACCGAAGGCGCGCCCGAGCAGCTGGCTGCGCGGCACCGGGCCCCAGATGCGCGAGTCGACCGAGTGGGCGCGGTTGTCGCCCATCACGAAGTAGCGCCCGGTCGGCACGGCGATCGGTCCGAACTGCTGCGTGGTGCCGCGCACGTAGGGCTCGTCGAGCGTCACGCAGCCGGTGCCGCCCGGCCCGGTGCAGATGGAGACCCGCCCGTGGCGCGCCTTCACCCAGTCCCCCGGCAGGCCGATGATGCGCTTCACGAACACGCGGCGCGAGGCCGTGTCGGCGTAGAACACGCGGTCGCCCTTGCCGTTCGGGTGCATCACGACGATGTCGCCGCGGTTCGGCCGCTCGATCGAATACCAGAAGCGCGCGGCCAGCAGCCGGTCGCCGGGAAGCAGCGTGCGGGACATCGAGCCGGTCGGCACGCGGAAGACACCGACTACCCAGCGCTGCAGCCCGTAGGCCAGTGCGAGCGCGAGGAGCATCGTGAGCGCGAGCTGGAGGAAGGAACGGCTCCGGAGCCAGCCCATCCTCAGAGGATGCCGAATCGGTGCGGGGGCCAGTACCGCACGAATGCGGTGCCGATCACGTTGCGCTTTGGCAGCGTGCCCCAGATGCGGCTGTCCTCCGAGCTGACGCGGTTGTCGCCGAGCACGAAGTAGGCGTTGCGCGGCACGCTCACTGGCCCGAAGTCGTCCGTGAAGCTGCGCGCGTACGGCTCGCTCAGGAGGCGGCAGGCGACACGCGGCGCGCGGCAGATCAGCACGTGCCCGCCGATCGCCTGCACCGTCTCGCCGGGCAGCCCCACCACGCGCTTGATGAACGTCACGCTTGCTTCCGTACGCGCGTCGCGCTGCGGCACGTCGCCCACGCCGGGCGGGTGGAAGACGATCACGTCGCCGCGCTCGGGATCGAATGGGAGGAAGCGCGCGGCGAGCACGCGGTCACCCTCCTCGACGGTGGGCCGCATCGACCCGGTGGGGATGCGGTAGGACTTGACGACGTACTGCTGCACGAGCCACGTCAAGCCCAGCGCAAGCGCGATGACGACGATCAGCTCGGCGATGGCCGCAAACGGCGACTGCTCGCGAGCGGCTGCCGGAAAGCGCAGATGAATCCGCTCGACGCCCCCCTGGCCCTCGGCCGGAGCGGCCACGGGATCGGCTAGCGCTGCTTCTCGCGGATGCGCGCCTGCTTGCCGACCTTGTCGCGCAGGAAGTACAGCTTGGCGCGGCTGACATCGCCGATCGCGATGACCTCGATCTTCTCGATCTTGGGCGAGTGCACCGGGAACGTGCGCTCCACGCCCACTCCGAAGGACTGCTTGCGGACGGTGAACGTCTCGCGCGCACCCGAGCCCTGGCGCTTGATGCAGACGCCCTCGAAGACCTGCACACGGCGCCGCGAGCCCTCGATCACCTGAAAGTGGACGCGCAACGTGTCACCGGCTTTGAAAACCGGCACCTGGCGCATCTGGCGCGCCTCGAGTTCCTGGATCACGTTCATGTGCTCGGTCTTCCGTTCGGACGTCGGCTGCCACTCATGCTAGACGATCACCGAGACCGCCAGCGTCACCGGCCGCGCTCGTCGGCGCGGCGCGCAACGGCCTGCTCGCGACGCCAGGCCTCGATGCGCGCGTGGTGACCCGAGAGCAGCACGTCCGGCACGGTGTGCCCGCGCCACTCGGCCGGGCGCGTGTAGTGCGGATACTCGAGCGCGCCGTCGAGCGCCGGCGCGAACGATTCCTCATGGCTCGACTGGTCGTCGGCCAGCGAGCCCGGCAGCAGTCGCGCGAGCGCATCGACGACCGCCATGGCCACCGGCTCTCCTCCGCTCAGCACGAACGGGCCCAGGCTGAGCGACTCCGTGGCCACGTGCTCGAGCACGCGGCCATCGAAGCCTTCGTAGCGACCGCACAGCAGCGTCACGCGCTCGCAGGCGGCGAGCTCGCGGGCGTAGGCGTCGTCGAAGCGGCGGCCGCCCGGATCGAGCGCCACGATGCGCCGCCCGGCGCGTGCGGCGGCGAGGTCGCCACCGTAGGCGCCCTCGACGGCGCAGGCGACGGCGTCGACGCGCATCAGCATGCCGGCTCCACCGCCGAAGGGCGCGTCGTCGACCTGCGCATGCGGGAGCGGCGAGTAGTCGCGGTAGGAGAGGAAGCGGAGGGAGAGCGGCCCGCTCAGCGCGCGCTGCACCGCGGTCTCCTCGGACAGCCAGGCGAACCAGTGCGGGAAGAGCGTGAAGACGTCGATCTCGAGCACGGGGACGCCCTACTGATCCAGCGGATCGGCGAACGCCTCGGCCAGCTCGAGCACGCGCCCCGCCACGTCGACGCCCGGAACCGCCTCGCGCGTGAACGGCACGAGATGCTCGCGACCGTCGGCCAGGCGCAGTACGAGAACGTCGTTGGCCGGGCGCTCCAGCACGTCGGTTATCTCGCCGATCTCGCGCTCGCCGCAGCACGCCCGCATGCCCACCAGGTCGCGCACCCAGAAGGCGTCGTCCTCGGGCGATGGCGCGTCCTCCGCCCGCAGCTCCAGCACATGGCCGAGCACGGCAGCCGCCTGCTCGCGCGAGGTGATGCCGGCCAGCTCGAGGATGGGCGACTGCTGCGTGCCGGCGACGGTGAGCAGGTCGCGCGGCTCCCCGTCCAGCAACAGCGTCGCGCCCGGCGAGAACGTGTACCACTCGGGCGCACCGACGACGCGGAAGGCCCCGCCGAGGCCGTGCGCCCGCCCGATCAGGCCGAGGCGCAGCGGCGGGGAAGTATCACTCCGCGTCACGGATCTCGAGCGTGACGCGTTCGCCCGAGCCCGCGGAGGCGCGCGCGACCGTGCGCAGCGCACGCACGGTCCGGCCACCGCGGCCGATCAGGCGCCCGACGTCCTCGGGGTCGACCTGCACCGAGACGTGGCGCCCGTCGGCATCGACGTTCTCCTCGACGACAACGGCCTCCGGTTTGGAGGCCAGCAGCCGGACGAGATACTCGACGAGCTCGCGGATCTCAGACCCCCGCGATTTTGAGGAGCTTCTTGACCGGCTCGCTGGGCTGTGCGCCCTTCGCAAGCCAGGCGCGTGCGCGGTCGACGTCGATCTCCACGACGGAGGGGTCGGCCTGGGGCACGTAGCGGCCAATCATCTCGATGCTCTTGCCGTCGCGAGGGCTGTGCGAGTCGATCACGACGACGCGGTAATGCGCGTTCTTCTTGGAGCCGAGGCGGGTGAGGCGGATCTTTACGGCCATGCTGATGTCACCTCCTTCGCTTCTTACTTTTGCTCCGCGAGCCGGCGGCACGCGGTCGTTGCGCTCCGGGGACCCCGCCCATCGCGGGCGTTCCTCCGGCTGCGACCTGCTTCATCATCTTCTTCATCTGACGGTGCTGCTGCAGCAATTGATTGACCTGCTGCACGCTCGTGCCCGAGCCGGATGCGATCCGGCGGCGGCGCGAGCCGTCGATCACGGACGGGTTGCGGCGCTCCGACGGCGTCATGGAGAGGATCATCGCCTCGACGCGGTCGAGCTGCTTGTCATCGACCTGCATGTCCTTCACTTGCTTGCCGATCCCGGGGATCATACCGAGTAACGAGCGCAACGATCCCATCTTGCGGATGCGGCGGAGCTGGTCGAGCAGGTCGTCGAGCCCGAAGTCGGAGGTCTTGAGCTTGCGCTCGAGCTCCAGCGCGTCGCCCTCGTCGATCTGCTCCTGTGCGCGCTCGATCAGCGTGAGCACGTCGCCCATGCCGAGGATGCGCGACGCCATCCTGTCGGGGTGGAACTCCTCGAGGGCGTCCAGCTTCTCGCCCACGGAGGCGAACACGATCGGCTTGCCGGTGACCGCGCGCACCGAGAGCGCCGCGCCGCCGCGCGCGTCACCGTCGAGCTTCGTCAGGATCACGCCGTCGAAATCGACCGCGTCGCGGAACTGCTCGGCCACGTTGACGGCGTCCTGGCCGGTCATCGCGTCCAGCACCAGGAGCGTGTTCTGCGGCTTGACGGCGTTGCGGACGCGCACGAGCTCGTCCATCAGGTCGCTGTCGACGTGCAGCCGGCCCGCGGTGTCGACGATCACGACGTCGCGGCCCTGCGACGTCGCCGCCTCCACGCCGTAGCGCGCCACCGCGACCGGGTCACCGCCGGTGCCGCGCTCGAAGACGGGCACGTCGACCTGGCGCCCGAGCGTCTTGAGCTGCTCGACGGCGGCCGGGCGCTGCAGGTCGCAGGCCACCAGCGCGGGCTTGAGGTCCTGCCTGACGAGCAGGTTCGCGAGCTTGCCGGCGGCAGTCGTCTTGCCCGAACCCTGCAGGCCGCAGAGCAGGATCACGGTCGGCGGCTTGGCGGCGAACGTAAGCTTCGTGCCCGCCGCGCCGAGCAGCTCGGTCAGCTCCTCGTCGACGATCTTCACGACCTGCTGGCCCGGCGTCAGGCTCGACAGCACCTCCTGGCCGACGGAGCGCTCGCGCACGGCGGCCACGAACGTCTTGACCACGCGGAAGTTGACGTCGGCCTCGAGCAGGGCGAGGCGGATCTCGCGCATCGCGCGATCGATGTCGTCCTCGTTCAGCGCTCCGCGGGAGCGGAGGTCGCCGAGCGTGGCCTGCAATTTGTCGGAGAGCGACTGGAACACGGCCACCCATGGTAGCTGCGGAGCGGCGATAGACTCTCCGAGGGTGATGACCCTTGCGCACGCCGCGGCGGGCGCCGCGATCGGCTCGCGCATCCGCTCGCGCCGCGCGGCGGTGCTGGCCTGCCTGGGTGCGCACGGCCTGCTCGACCTCCCCGCGCACGATGATCTGGACGAGGCGGAGGAGGGCGTGATCATCTTCGCCACGATCGCACTGACCGCCCGCCTGTTCGGCCTCCGCAGTCGCGAGTTCTGGTGTGCCTTCGCGTGCTCGATGCCCGATCTCGAGCATGTCGTGCTACGCGGGCGGCGCCTGCGCTTCTATCCGACGCATCGCTTCTCTCGGCTGCACGACGCGCTTCCCGGTCCGCGCGCCACGGCCCGTGCACAGGTGGGCGGTGCGCTCGTCACGCTCGCCCTGACCGCCCGTAGCGCTGCTCGCGCGCGAGCACGCGCGTGAGCGAAGCGCCGGGCAACCTCGCGGGCCAGCTGCTGATCGCGGAGCCGCGCCTCGCCGACCCGAACTTCCACCGCAGCGTCGTGCTCGTACTCGCGCACGACGCGGAGGGCGCCCTCGGCGTGGTGCTCAACCGGCCGACCGAAGTGCCCGCCTGCGAGGTCGTCGAGGAGCTCGCCTCGCTCGTGGCCGCGAGCGACGTCCTGCACGACGGCGGCCCAGTGCAGCGCGACGGCGTGGTCGTACTGGCCGACTTCGCCGAGCCGGAGGAGTCCGAGCGCCTGGTCGTCGGCAGCGTCGGCATGCTGAGCGATCTCAGCGAGCCCGAGCGGCTCTCCGGGAGCGTGCGCCGCGTGCGCGCGTTCGCGGGCTACGCCGGCTGGGGAGCCGGGCAGCTCGAGGGCGAGCTGCAGCGCGAGGACTGGTTCCTGGAGCCCGCGCGCGTCGACGACGTGTTCAGCTCCGATCCCGGCGAGCTGTGGTCGAGCGTGCTGGAGCGCAAGGGCGGCAGCTATCGCCTCGTCTCGCGCATGCCCGAGGACCCGAGCCTCAACTAGCTCTCGTCGGGGAGCGGGAAGCGCGGAACGAGGCGGGGGAAGGGCCGGACGCGCGCCAGAGCGGGCACGGGCACGCGCGGCAGCTGGCGCAGCTCGATCGCCAGCACCGCGGCGATGACCAGGCCGGCGCCCAGGAACTGGATCGGCACGAGCCGCTCGCCGAGGACGAGTACGCCGCAGGCGACCGCGACGGCCGGCTCCACGGACGAGGCGATGCTCGCGCGCGAGGGCCCGATGCGGCCGAGGCCCGCGAGGAAAGCCGAGACCGCGAAGGCCGTCGGCACCAGAGCGAGTGCGAGCACAGCGAGGGCGGCGGTGGCGGTATGGACCGGGGCGCCCCCGCGCGCGGCGTGGGCGGCCGCGAACGCGCCGGCGGCGCCCGTCGCGACGAGTGTCGAGAGCGCGAGCGGCTCCACGCGGTCGCGCAGCGCGGACGAGGCCAGCACGTAGGCCGTGTAGAGGGCGGCCGATCCGAACGCGAGCAAGGCGCCCGGCGCGTTGATCGCTCCCAGGCCTCCGCCCGCGACGAGCAGCCCCACGCCGCTGACTGCGAGGGCGATTGCGGCGCTGCGCCGGCGCGAGAGGCGCTCGCGGCCGAGCATGATCGCGCCTGCCATCACGAGTACCGGGTAGCAGTACGAGACGACGCCTGCCGGCCCGGCGCCCATGTGCTCGATGGCCGCCAGGTAGAGCGCAGAGGCAGCCGCGAACGTGGTCGCTCCCAGGGCGACGGCGATCAGCGCGATGCGCAGACCGGGCAGCGGGCGGCGGAGTCCGAGCAGGACGAGCCAGAGCGCGATCGCACCGAGCGAGTAGCGACTGGCGAGCAGGGTGGTGGTGCCGACGTGCTCGTGCCGGGCGAGCGCCACGAGCACTCCGACCGAGCCGAACGCCGCGGCACTACTGGCGCACTCGACGAGACCGCGGCGCTCGTTGGTCATCGGCGGGGGTGGCGCTGTGGGCGCAGTGCCTCGTTGGGACGATCGGCGCCGCCGAGCAACAGAAGCAGGGAGATCAGGGGGTTCGGCATGACCGACTCCTCGGGGAAGGTGGTGTGAATTCGCGTGCGACGCGCGAGCGTCGCCGGGGAGGGCCTGTGCCCTACATCCTCAGAGTACGCTCGCGTTAACGGTAGTCCTATCCTGTCCTGACTCTATGATCAGTAGGTGTTGCCTATGGATTGCGATTGCCTTTCGTGAATCTCCAGCAACTCGCCTATTTCCGCGAGGCCTTCGAGCAGCGCTCGTTCAGCGCCGCGGCCAAGGTGCTCCACCTGGCGCAACCGTCGCTCTCGGAGCAGATCCGGCGGCTCGAGGGGGAGCTCGGCGTGCCGCTCTTCGTGCGCGTCGGCCGCGGCGTCGAGCCGACGGAGGCCGGGCGGGCGCTCCTCCCGCACGCCGAGCGCGTCCTGGCGGAGGTCGAGTCGGCCCGCGAGGCAGTCGCCGGCGTGCGCGACGTGCGCGCCGGGACAGCGAGCTTCGGCACGTTCTCGACGGCGGTCTACTACCTGCTGGCCGACCTCGCGGAGGCCTTCACCGACCGCTACCCGGGCGTGCGCCTGCGCATCGTCGGCCTCAACTCGTCGGCGGTCGCCGATGACGTGCGCGCCGGGCGCCTCGAGGCGGGGCTGGTGGTCCTGCCCGTCGAGGCCGAGGGCCTCGTGGTGCGCCCGGCGCTGCGCGACGAGGTGCTCTACACGAGCGCGCACGAGCATCGCGTGCGCCGCCCGGTGACGACGACCGAGCTCGCGCGCAGACCGCTGATCCTGACCGACGCGAGCCATGCCGCCGAGGATCCGACCCGCCTGCAGATCGCGGCTCGCGCCCAGGAAGCCGGCGTGACGGTCGATCCCATCGTCGAGGTCGAATACCTCAGCGCGGCCCTCGAGCTGGCGGCCCGCGGAGTCGGCGATGTGCTCGTCCCCTCCGTGGTGACCCGCAACCGCCGCTTCCCGCCCGGCCTCCATCACGTGCGCTTCGCCGAGCGCATCTACGACTCATTCGCCTTCGTCACCCGCCGCGGCGCAACCCTCTCCCCCGCAACCGCGGCGCTCCTCGACCTGGCCGACGGCCTGCTGCACGACCTGGGCGACGAGCTCCCCGAACGCTGAGTCCGGCATGCACGGCGTCAGGCCAGACCCGATCAGGAGACCCCGATCGCGCGAGCCGCTGGTGGTGCAAGCCCCGGTTTTGGACGCCGGCGCTCGGGCTGCACTACGTTGAGGAAGCGACGGGTATGGGGAAGAACGAGCGCATGCGGCGGCTCTACGCAAACCATCTCGGCCGTGAGGAACGCGTGCTCGCGAGTGTTCGCGGCACCGTGGATACCGGCCGCGGCGAGCCCTGGACCGGACTGCTCCTGGCCACCGACCGGCGGCTCGCCTTCATTGCGGACGACGAGGCCAGCTACCTGCCGTACTCGGCGATCCAAGGCGTCGGACGGGGCAAGAGCCTGCTCGGCAGCTACATCGAGCTGAGCACCGGCGGGCACGAGGTACGCATCAAGTGGATCAGCTCGCGGCGGGTGCGGCCCTTCGAGCGTACCGTGCGGGCGGCCGTGCGACACGCCCGGCCGAAGCGTCGGCGCTGGCGCTCGGCCGCTCGGCCGGTCTCCTAGGCGGGGGCCGCGGCGAGCAGGCGCTCTTGCGCCTCGGCCGCCAGCTCGGCAACCACGTCGTCGAGCGGCTGAACGCCGGCATCGACGCCGCCGCGGCGCCGCACCGCGAGCGTGCGCGCCTCGGCCTCGCGGCCGCCCAGCACCAGCATGACCGGCACCTTCTGCACCTCGGCGTCGTGGATCTTGCGGCCGACCTTCTCCTCGCGCGCGTCCAGCTCGGCGCGCAGGCCCGCTGCGCGCAGCGCCGAGACGACCTCGTCGGCGTACTCGCGCAGCTCGGTGCTGAGTGGCAGCACGGCCACCTGCACCGGCGCCAGCCAGAGTGGGAAGGCGCCCGCGAAGTGCTCGATCAGGATGCCGATTAAGCGCTCGAACGAGCCGAAGAGCGCGCGGTGGATCATGAACGGGCGCTCGAGCTCGTCCTCGCTCGTGGTGTAGGTCGCATCGAGCCGCTGGGGCATCCAGCCGTCGAGCTGGATCGTGCCCACCTGCCAGCTGCGGCCGATCGAATCCGTCATGTGGAGATCGATCTTGGGCGCGTAGAAGGCTCCGTCGCCGGGGTTCTCGACGTAGGCCCAGCCGGCCGTCGTGAGCGCGGAGGCCAGCGCGGACTCCATCCGATCCCACTCCTCCTCGCTGCCGAGGCGCTTGGCCGGCCGCGTCGACAGCTCGGCCCGCACGTCCAGCCCGAACGTCTCGTAGATCACGCCCGCAAGCTCGAGGCAGCCCACGACCTCATCCTCCACCTGGTCCCAGCGGCAAAAGATGTGGGCATCGTCCTGCGTGATGTGCCGCACGCGAAGCAGCCCGTGCATCGTCCCCGAGCCCTCGTTGCGGTGCACGAGGCCCTGCTCGGCCAGGCGCAGCGGCAGATCGCGGTAGGAGTGCCGGCGCTGGTTGTAGATCTCTACGTGGCCCGGGCAGTTCATCGGCTTGAGCCCGAACTGGCGGCCCTCGACGGGCTCGGTGAGGAACATCTTGTCGCGGTAGTTGTCCCAGTGGCCGGAGCGCTTCCAGAGGCCCGTCTCGAACAGGATCGGGGTGCGCACCTCCTGGTAGCCGCGACTCGCGTTGAGCTCGCGCCAGAGGCGCCCGAGCTCGTTGAACAGCACCATCCCGCGGGGATGCCAGAAGGGAGAGCCGGGCGACGTCTCGCTGAAGTGGAAGAGGTCGAGCTCGCGACCGAGGCGCCGGTGATCGCGCCGACGCGCCTCCTCGACGCGCTCGAGGTAGGCGTCGAGGTCGGCCTGGTCGAAGAAGGCCGTGCCGTAGATGCGCGTCAGCATCGGCTTGTCGGAGTCGCCGCGCCAGTACGCGCCCGCGAGCGACGTCAGCTTGAACGCGCGGATCGGCTTGGTCGTCTGCAGGTGCGGGCCGCGGCAGAGGTCGACGAAGCCGTCCTGCTCGTAGTACGTCACCGGCTCGCCCTCCGGCAGGCCCTCGGCGAGCTCGACCTTGTACGTCTCGCCCTCGGCGCCGAAGCGCTTGACGGCATCGTCCCGCGTGGTGTCGATACGCTCGAACGCGTGCGGACCGCGCGCGAGGATCGCCCGCATCTCGTCCTCGATGAGCGCGAGATCGCTCTCGCCGGGTGGCTCCACGAAGTCGAAGTCGTAGTAGAAGCCATCCTCGATGGCCGGGCCGATGGCCACCCTCGTGCCGGGCCAGAGGCGCTGCACGGCCTCGGCCAGCACGTGCGCGGTGGAGTGGCGCAGCACCGCAAGCGCCTCCTCGTCGCCCACGCGCAGGATGCGCAGGTGGCTCTCGCCGGGCAGCGGCAGCCGCAGGTCGCGCAGCTCGCCGTCGACCTCGACCGCGGCGGTGGCATCGGCCAGGCGCGGACCGATCGCGCGGGCGGCATCGATGCCGCTCGCGCCGTCTGGGAGGACGAGCTCGGTGCCGTCGGGGAGGATCGCCTTTGTCACACCCGAGAGTGTAGGTATCAAAAGACGACTGCCTGCTACCTTGCCGCCATGCCGCATCCGGATGAGCTCAAGGCGCGCATCGAGGCGCACCTGCCGGGGTCGCAGGCCGTCGTGCGCGACTTCAACGCCGGTACGGGCGACCATTTCGAGGCACAGGTCGGGGCGCCGCAGTTTCGCGGGCTGCCCCTGCTCCAGCAGCACAAGCTCGTCTACGCCGCCGTCCAGGATTGGCTCGACGACGGCCGGATCCACGCCCTCTCGATCAAGACCGTCGCCATCGACGGCGAGGAGCAGTGATGGAATCTCAGATCATCAGTGAGCAGGAGATTGCGGAGGCGCTCGACAAGGCGATCTCCGCGAACCGCGTGATGCTGTTCATGAAGGGCACGCCCGAGCGGCCCATGTGCGGCTTCTCCATGCGCGTCACGCAGGCCCTGCGCGACGTCGACGCCGACTTCGCGGCCATGGACATCTTGCCCGACCCACGCATCCGCCAGGTGCTCTCGGCGCGCTCGGGCTGGCCCACGATCCCTCAGCTCTTCGTCGACGGCGAGCTCGTCGGCGGCTGTGACATCACGATGGAGCTGCACGAGTCGGGCGAGCTGGCCAAGATCGTCAAGTCGCCCGAGTAACCGCCGGACATCCGCCGCCGATGTCCCGCCGGCCCCGCGTGGGGCTCACGCTCGAGCTGCACGACCCGATCATCGCGAAGGTCGACGAGCGCATGCGCGAGGTGATCGAAGGCGCCGGCGGCGTGGTCGTCGTGATCCCGCACTCGGCCGACCCCGGCAGCTGGCGCGCCGCCTACGAGATCGTGGACGCCGTGGTGCTGATGGGCGGGCCGGACGTGTCAGCCGAGCACTACGGAGCGGCGCCGCACCCGCTCACGCGACCAGGGCACGCGGGCTTCGACACCACGGAGCTCGGCCTCGCGCGCGCCTGCCTGCAGGACGGCAAGCCTGTGCTCGGCATCTGCCGCGGCAACCAGGTGCTCAATGTGGCCGCCGGCGGCACGCTCGTCCAGGACGTGCCCTCGACCGGCACCTCGCTCGTCCACATGGGCGCGTGGGTGCGCGTCGTGGACGACCCGCCCAGCTGCTTCCACGAGATCGAGGTGCTCGCGGGCACGCAGCTCGCCGGCTGGCTCGGAGCCGGAACGCACGTCGTCAACTCCTACCACCACCAGGCCGTGGAGCGGGTCGGCGACGGCCTGCGCACCTGCGCCGTGGCGCCCGACGGCACGATCGAGGCCGTCGAGTCGTCCAACGGCACGTTCGCCCTCGGCCTGCAGTGGCACAACGAGTTCCACATGCGCGGCGACGAGCGCTACGCGCGTCCGCTGCAGGCTCTCGTCGGCGCTGCGTGAGAGGCGGGCGGCTCGGCCGCCCACCTCTCGGACGGCGACCTACGACTCTTCTTGCAGCTTCATCCACGCGCCGTAGGCAAGCACGGCCGCGGCGATGATGGCGAGGTACAGGCCCCAGGCCCGGCTCAGCCCATCGGGCATGAAGAGGAACCTCAGGATCACGAACAGCAGGCCGGCCGCGGCGGTGCCAACGAGCGCGCGCGACACGGGAATCGGCATCTGCGAGACGTCGACCTTCATGAAGTCGACCACGACCAGGATGGTCGCGATGAGTGCGGCGAAGAAGACGAGCTTGCCGAGCGACCCAGTGTCCCAACCGCTGACATTCAGCGTGATCGGGCCGAGCGAGATCTTGCCCCAGCTGAGGAAGGTCGAGATCAGCAAGACGACGGCCCCACCACCCGCGAGCCACGTCGAGCGTTTGACCGTGCTTGCATCGAACCCTTGAGAACTCATGCCACCCCCTATGGAACCCTGAGGACACGCCGGCGGCGAGCCTATCTCACTCTGTAGCACGGCGACCGCCCGCTTCCTGCCTGTGAGAGAGACGCTCACGGCAGCCGCAGACACGCTCACAGCTCCCGCCCGCTACCGTACGCGCCGTGAGCACGGGCCCCTCGCTCCGCGCGCAGTTCTACGCGACGCGGCCGATCAGCCGCGATAACCTCGTGCCCGAGAACGCCGCGCTCGGGCTGATCGCCTTCTCCAGCCCGAACGATCCCGAGCCTTCGCTGCGTATCGAAGACGGCCGCATCGTCGAGCTGGACGGCAAGGCCGAGGCCGAGTTCGACCTGCTCGACGAGTTCATCGCGCGCCGCGGCATCGACCTCGGGGTCGCCCTCGAGGCGATGGCGATCGACGACGTCGCCTTCGCTCGGGCGCTGGTCGACGGTGCGACGCCACGCAGCGACGTCACCCGGCTCGCGGCGGGCATGACGCCCGCCAAGCTCGCGCGCGTGCTGGCGCTGCTCGCACCCGTCGAGCTGCTCTCTGCGATGCAGAAGATGCGCGTGCGCCGCACGCCCTCCATCCAGGCGCACGTCACCAACCGCGTCGATCACCCGCTGCTGCTGGCGGCCGATGCGGCGAGCGCCGTCGCGCTCGGCTTCCGCGAGCTCGAGACCACGGTGCCACTGCTGCGCGACGCGCCGCTCAACGCCGTCGCCCTGCTCGTCGGCGGTCAGGTGCCCGCCCCCGGGGCGCTCACGCAGTGCGCCGTCGAGGAGCGGCTGGAGCTCGAGCTCGGCATGCGCGGCCTGACCACCTATGCCGAGACGGTCTCGGTCTACGGCACCGAGCAGGTCTTCGTCGACGGCGACGACACACCCTGGTCGAAGGCCTTCCTGGCCTCCTGCTACGCCTCGCGGGGACTCAAGATGCGCTTCACCTCGGGCTCGGGCGCCGAGTGCCTGATGGGCGCGACGGAGGGCTGCTCGATGCTCTACCTGGAGGCCCGCTGCCTGGCCGTGACGCGCGCGGCCGGTTCGCAGGGGACGCAGAACGGGGGCATCGACGGCGTCAACGTGGCCGGCTCGGTGCCCGACGGGATGCGCGAGGTGATCGCCGAGAACCTGCTCGCGATGATGCACGACCTCGAGTCCTGCACCGGGAACGACACGCTCATGTCGTCCTCGGACATCCGGCGCACGGCGCACACGCTGCCGTTGCTGCTGGCGGGCTCGGACTTCCTGTTCTCGGGCTTCGGCTCGATCCCGGCCTACGACAACGCCTTCGGCCCCTCCAACTTCAACGCGGAGGACATCGACGACTACCTCGTCGTGCAGCGCGACTGGGGCTTCGAGGGCGTGCTGCGGCCGCAGTCGGACGCCGACCTGCTGCCGCTCCGCCGGCGAGCGGTGGAGGCGCTGCGCGCGGTGCTCGACGAGCTGGACCTGGCCCGCTTCAGCGACGCCGACGCCGAGGCGGTCGTGCAGGCGCACGGCTCGCTCGACGTGCCGGCGCTCGACCCGCACCTCGTGCCCGATGCCGCCGATCAGCTGATGCAGCGCGGTCTGACGGCGCTCGACGTCGTGCGCGCGCTGGCGGTGCGCGGCTTCCAGGTCGAGGCCGAGCGGGTGCTCGACATGCTGCGCCAGCGGCTCTACGGCGACTACCTGCAGACCTCCGCGATCTTCACCGAGGACATGCGCGTGCTCTCGGCGCTCTCGGATCCCAACGACTACGCGGGCCCGGGCACCGGCTACCGCATGTCGGCCGCGCGCCGGGTCGAGACAGGCGCCGTGCGCCAGGTGTGGGCGCCGGCCACGCTCGTCGCGGAGCAGAACGCCCACTCGAGCTGCCTGGAGCTGCGCGAGCTCGGCCCCGCGCAGCGCGGCAGCCGCCCCGACGAGGTCGTCGTCGGCCTCTCCCCCGCGTTCGCGCACACCATCTGGCTCTCGCTCTCGGGCCTGACCGTGGGCGAGGTCCTGCGCCAGGTGCTCGCCGGAATCGAGGAGGAGGGCGCGTCGGCCCGTCTCGTCCAGGTACGACGCACGCTCGACGTGGGCGCGATCGGCTCCACGGCCTCACGCCTTGCGGGCTCCGGCATCGGCATCGGGCTGCAGGCCAAGGGGACCGCGCTGATCCACCGCGCCGACCTGCCGCCGCTCGGGAACCTGGAGCTGTTCTCGATCGCGCCGCGCGTGACGCGCGAGCTCTACCGCGGCCTCGGGCGCAACGCGGCGCGCTACGCCCGCAGCGCCGAGCCCGAGCCGCTCTTCCTGGCGGAGTCGAGCGAGCCGCTCGGCCCGAACTACCACGCGCGGGTCGTCGCGCTGGTCGCCCTCGAGCGCGGGAGCGTCGTCGCTGCCGACCCGCTCGAAGTGGAGGCGACGTGGCCCAGCTGAAGCCGAGCTACCCGCTGGCCGAGAGCGACGTCGGCGACGCGCTCACCTCCAGCGGTCGACGCGTGAGCGAGATTGCGCTCGATGCCGTCGTACGCGGCGAGATCGGCCCCGCCGATATCCGCATCAGTCCCGAGGTGCTGCGGCAGCAGGCCGACTTCGCCGAGCAGGGCGGCAACCCGCAGCTGGCCGACAACCTGCGGCGCGGAGCCGAGCTCGTCGCGTTCTCCGACGAGGAGCTGCTCGAGCTGTACGAATCGCTCCGCCCCGGCCGCTCGAGCGCGCTCGAGCTGGAGCAGCTCGCCGAGCGCCTGGAGTCCGGCGGCGCCGCACTGTGCGCCGCGCTCGTGCGGGAGGCGCGGGGCGCCTACCTGCGGCGCGGGCTCGCCACCTAGGCGATGCTGGTCGCAGGCGTCGACGTCGGTAACTCCACGACGGAGCTCGCGGTCGCGCGCCTCACCCCGGGCGCCACGCCTGACTTCCTGGGCGTGTGGCGGGCCGCCACGACCGGCGCCAAGGGGTCGACGGCCTGCGCCGCAGGCGCCAGCGAGCTCGTCGCTCGGGCAGAGCGGCGACTCGGCGAGCCGGTGCACCGCCTGTTGCTGGCCGAGCTCGACCCCGTCGACACGGGCCTCGTCGAGCTCGGGCGGCTCGAGGAGCTCGACCTCGCACGCAACGCCGTCGTGCGGCCGGTCAGCGAGACGCCCTCGGGTGCCGGCGCTGCGGGCGGGCGCCTGCGGCGGCTGGCCGAGCTGGGCGGCCAAGCGGGCCCCGAGAACGTGCTCGCGATCGTGCTGGACGAGGACTTCGAGGACGCCGCCGCGCACCTGCGCGCAGCGCGCGAGCGGGGTCATCGCATCGCGGGTGTGATCGTGCAGGGCGACGACGCCGTGCTGATCGGCAACCGCTTCGATCGCGCCCTTCCGATCGTCGACGAGGTGCCCGACGCCGCGATCCTCCCCAGCGGCGCCCTGGCCGCGCTCGAGGTGGCCGTCGCGGGCGCGAGCGTGAGCGAGCTGTGCGATCCGCTGCAGCTGGCCGAGCTGCTGCGCCTCGGCCCGGACGAGGCGCGTGCGGCGCGCCACGCCGCGCGCGCGGTGGCCGGCCGGCGCACCGCCCTCGTCGTGCGCGAGGCGGGCATGGGGGGGCCCGCCGCCGAGACGATCGACACGACGGTGCGCCTGCTCTTCGCCGACGGGACGGCCGCCGTGCTCGACGAGCGCGAGGCGCCGCCGCCGCCCGGAACCGTCACGGCCCTGCGCGGGGCCGCCGGCTCGCACGAGGGCGTGCTCGACGCCTTCTGGTGCCGGCTGCCCGAGCCGCCCGAGGATCCCGGTCTGCGCCGCCGCCTGCAGCGGCGCCGCGCGCTCGCGCTGGCCGTGCTCGCGCGCGGCGACTCGAGCGCACTCCTCGAAGTGCTCGCACAGGCCACGCCTGGCGGGGCGCAGGTCGTCTGCCGCGAGTCGTTCGCCGCCGTGCTCGGCGCGGGGACTACCCCGCGAGCGGGCACCACGCCGTTCGTGCTCGACATCGGCGGGGGCACGGTCGACCTCCACCGCGAGGAACAGGCGGTTGTCACCGCAGGCGCCGGCGAGCTCGTCACGCGCATCTGCCAGGGCCTCCTGGGCGTCGGCCGTGACGTCGCCGAGCGCGCCAAGCGCCACCGAGCGGCGCGCGTCGAGACGCCGTTCGTGCTGCATCACGAGGACGGCTCCCGCACGTTTCTCGGCGAGCCCGCTCCGCCGGTCGCGCTCGCGCACCTGTGCGTGCTCGCGGGCGGCCCGCCCGAGCCGCTGGGGACGACGCTCGCGCCCGAGGTCTGGGGCGGCCTGCGCCGGAGCGCCAAGCAGGCCGTGATCGGCCGCAACGTGCGTCGTGCGATCGACGCCGCCGGCGGCGTGCCCCGCGGCGAGCTCGTGACCCTCGTCGGCGGCTGCGCGAGCGACCCCGAGGTGATCGATGCGGTCGCGGCCGAGCTCGGAGACCTGGACGTTGCCGTGGCACGCGGCAACGTGCTCGGCCGCCACGGCCCTCGCGCCGCGGTCGCCGTCGGGCTCGTCCTGGCCTACGCGGCGGGGCCGTGAGCGAGCCGCTCGTCCTGGCCATCGTGTCGCCGCACGTGCCCGAAAGCGCGCTGGCCGCGCTGCGCGCCGGGTTCGAAGAGGAGGGCGTCCCGCTCGCCGTCGAGCGGGCCGAGGGCACCGGCCACGAGCTCGGCCGCGCCGCCGCCGCGCGGGCACTGCTCGGCATCGGGCTCGGCGTTGACGCCCGGCGCGCCTGCGTGGTGCTCGCCGCCGCGCCCGGCAGCGCGTATCTCGAGGCGCCACTCTCCGCCGCACGCGCCTTCGCGCAGGACTGCGCGCGGATCGCGGGGCGCCGCCCGTTGCGGCGCCCCGCGATCTGAGCTCTCAGCTCTACGCGTCCTCGTGCAGGTAGCGGCCGATGCCGTCGTAGCGCTCGCGGTTGCGCATCTTGTACATCTGCGCGATCGCGACGCCGCCCACGAACACGAGCAGCGGTGGCACCCACATCCAGTTCACGAACGGGATCGTCGTCACACCGCCCGCGAGCGTCGTGCGATTGGCGATCAGCAGGTAGGTCGCGGTGATCATGGCGGCCGTCGCGAGGATCGGCGCCGTGACCGTGGTGAACCAGTGCTGGCCGTCCTTGGCCGTCGTTGCGAAGTACTTGATGATCGCCACCGAGACGAGCGCCATCACGCTCAGGATCCCGATGTTGCCCATCATCGGCACCCAGGTGCCCAGGAAGAGCAGTGCGCCCAGAGCGCTCGAGTCGTACGCGAGGAACCCGGCGATGATCAGGGCGCAGAACACGCCGACCAGCGTGCTGGCGTAATAGGGGCTGTGATGCGTGGGATGCGTCCGCCCGAGCTGGCGCGGCAGGATGCCCTCGCGGCCCATCGAGAAGAAGTAGCGCGTCGCCGTGTTGAAGAACGCGAGCTGGCACGCGAAGGAGCCCGTAACGATCGTGAGCTCGAAGGCGCGAGTCAGGATCGACTCGCCGCCGATCGTGATGTTGGGGATCGCGCGGTTCGTAGCGGGATAGAACACCGAGGCGACGTCGCCGTGGAGCTGCGCCTGGATGCCCGGGATGATCCCGGCCTTGCCGTACGCGACGACCAGCATCCAGGTCACGAACGTGTAGAGGATGCCGAGGCCGATGACCGAGATGTAGGTCGCCGGGCCCATGATCCTCTTGGGATCACGCGATTCCTCGGCATAGTTCGGCGCCATCTCGAAGCCGATCCATGACCAGAACGCGCCGAAGAAGCCTGCACCGATCGTGCCCGCTCCGAAGGCCGCCTTCGAGCCGTTGCCGACGCTGTCGAAGAAGTTCCACGGCAGCAGGGACTCGAACACGAGCCCGTGCGCGGGCCGGAAGAGCGTCGCGAACCCGAACACGAGCAGCGCGGTCACCTCGACCATGAGGAACACGCCCAGGATCTTTGCCGTCAGCTCGATGTGGAAGAAGGCGAGCAGCACCATGATCCCGAGCGTCCCGAACTCCCACACCCACACCGGGATGTCGACGGAGAACCAGTCGTTGAAGGTCGCGTTCGCGAAGTACGCGGTCACGCCGGCGACGCCGGCAGCGAAGATCGTGTAGCAGGCGGCGATCAGGAGTGCCGTGCCCATACCCAGGCTCTGGCCGAACGCGTGGGACACGAAGCTGTAGAAACCGCCGGCGGCGGTCACTCGACGAGCCATGGCGACGTAGCCGACGGAGAAGACGGTGAAGGCGACAGTCGCCATGATGAAGGCGCTCGGGGCAGCCCAGCCGCCGCCATATACGGCCCAGAAGTCGTTGAACAGCATCGCGGCGATGGGCGCTGCGCCGGTCACGATGCAGAACAGGACCTGGGGCAATCCGAGGGCGTTGCGAGCGAGTCCGTGAGTCGGCTCGACCACGGTAGAACCCTCCATGACCACCTCCCTTTCCGCGTTGGGGCACCGCGCGGGAATCGCGGCGTGAGGTGAGGGTACAGTCCAGCAGAACGCTCGACAAGGGTTGAGGCATGGTGGGCGGTGGATTTGCCAGCACCTTGCGAGCCCCCGCATCCGCACCGGCATGGCATCATCGCCCAGGCATGCCGGCCCGACACGGAGGTAGGGAGTGAGCGAGACGCCCGTGGTGCTGCCCAAATGGGGCCTGACCATGCTCGACGCGACACTGGTCGAGTGGTTGAAGCAGGAGGGCGAGCGCGTCGAGGTCGATGACGCGATCTGCCTGGTCGAGACCGACAAGGTGGACGCGGAGGTCACGGCACCCGTCGCGGGCGTGCTCGGTCCGTTGCTCGTTCACAGGGACGACGTCGTCACCGTCGGCGCGACACTCACGACGATCCGCGAGGACGCCTAGGCCCGCGCGTGCGCATCGATCACGCGATCATCGGGGCGCGTGACATCGAGGCCGTTGCCGACCGCCTCTGGGAGCGGCACGGGCTCGCTTCCCTGCCCGGCGGACGGCACCCCGGCTGGGGCACGCACAACCGCATCGTCCCGATCGCCGGCGCGTACGTCGAGATCATCGGCGTGGCCGACGAGAACGAGGCGCTGCGCGACCCCATGGGGCGCTGGCTCCTGGGCCACACGGCCACGGGCGACCCGCTCATGGGCTGGTGCTGCGAGACCGCTGACATCGAGCGGCTCTCGCGCCGGCTCGGCCTCGCGCTGGAGCGAGGCGGTCGCGAGCGGCCCGACGGCTCTCGCCTCTCCTGGCGCGTCGCCGGGCGCGACGCTGCGCTGGGCGCGCGGCCGTTCTTCATCGCCTGGGACGACCCCGACATGCGTCCCGGCCTGCTGAGCGCTCCGCATGCCGTCGAGGTGAACGGCATCAGCCGTGTCGAGGTCGGCTGCAGCGCCGAGGAGCTCGAGGGCTGGGTCGACCACGACGTCCCTGTGCGCCCGCTGGGTGATGGGAGTGGCTTGCGGGCGATCGTCATCGCGACGGCCAACGGGGAGATCCGGCTCACGGGCGATTGATGAAGCTGGGGTGAATTCGCGCCTCCGCGCCTGTAGCGAAACGGGGTCGGGCGGTACTGTGAGGGTGATGGAACGGCCCACGCCAACGCCCCGTTCGGGCATTCCCTTCGGCCGCGCCGCGCTGCTCGGTACCTTCGCCGCGGGTCTCGGGGGCATCGCTGTCGCGCCTGCGGTCAGCCGCCTCCTCTCCAACGCGGTGCCGTCGGCCGGCGGTCTCGGTGAGGTGTTGCCCGGCATCGGCGGCGGCTGGCGCATCTACAGCGTCCGCTCCCCTCTGCCCCGCTTCGATCCCGCGACGTTCGAGCTCCGCATCGGCGGGCTCGTCGAGAAGCCGCAGCGACTGCGCTGGAGCGACGTCGTCGCGCTGCCCGGGGTCGATCAGACGAGCGACTTCCACTGCGTGACCGGCTGGTCGGTGGACAACGTCAGGTGGGAAGGCATCAGGCCGCAGACGATCATCGACCTGGTGCAGCCGAAGGCGTCGGCGAAGTTCGTGACGCTGCAGTCGCTCGAGACGCCCTACGTCGACCAGATCTCGATGGACCAGTTCCGCGAGCCGAACGCAATGCTGGCGCGCCGCCAGGACGGCAAGCCGCTGACGCGCTCGCACGGCGCGCCGCTGCGGCTCGTGCTGCCGAGCATGTACGGCTACAAGAACGTCAAGTGGGTGCGCGAGCTGCGCTTCGACTCCGTCGCCGCCCCGGGCTTCTGGGAGCAGCGCGGGTACGACGTCGACGCCTGGGTCGGCACGTCCAATGGCTACGGCTAGCCGCCGGATCGCGCGCTTCACGCGCACCGAGCGCGCGGCGCACTGGCTGCTGGCGGCGACCTTCTTCGCGATGCTCTTCACGGGGCTGTGCCTGAGCGTCTCGTCCTTCCAGGGCATCCTCGACCGGCCCACGGCGAAGGCCTGGCACCTCGGGAGCGCGATCGCGCTCGCGGCCGGGCTCGTGCTGATCACGCTGCTCGGCAACCGCCGCTCGCTGGCGCGCACCGCGCGGGAGATCGATCGCTTCGACCGCGACGACGGGCTCTGGCTGAAGGGTGCGCCCGGGCGGGTCCTGAGCGGCGGACCCGCGCCGCCGCAGGGCCGTTTCAACGCGGGCCAGAAGCTCAACGCCGCGCTCGTGGGCGGGCTGATGCTCGCCCTGTACGCGACGGGCTTCCTGCTCTGGTACGGCGAGCGGGACACGACCTATCGCTTCGCGGGCACCGTGATCGTGCACGACTGGGGCACGCTGATCCTGATGTTCCTGGTCGCGGGCCATCTCTACTTGGCCGTACTGCACCCCGCTACGCGCCACGCGCTGCGCGGCATGACGCTCGGAGACGTGGACGAGGACTGGGCGCGCAAGCACCACGCGAAATGGGCGGAGCCCGCGCCCACGCCCGACCGCGACCAGCCGCGTGCATAAATTGGGGTCAGACCCCAAGTTATGCGTGTCACTAAGTCTGTCTGAGTGACCGAACCTGACGCGTGCGCGTCCTCTAGAGTCGAGCGCGATGAGCGAGCGCTTCCGACGCCTCTTCCCGGCGACGCTGCCGGTGATTGCCATGGCGCACGTGCCGGCCCTGCCGGGGTCGCCCCTGTACGACGCGCAGGCCGGCATCCAGGGTGCCATCGACGACGTGCGCCGGGATCTCGAGATCCTGATCGACGAGGGCGTCGATGCCGTGCTCTTCTGCAACGAGAACGACCGGCCCTACCTGCTCGAGGCACCGCCCGTGCACGTCGCCGCGCTCGCGCGCATCGTGGGCGAGCTGGCGCCGGAGGAGTGCCCGTTCGGGGTCGACTACCTGTGGGACGCGCGCGCCACGCTCGGCATCGCGGCTGCCTGCGGCGCGGCCTTCATGCGGGAGGTGCTCCCGGGCGTCTACGAGAGCGACATGGGATTGTGGGAGACGGACGCGGGCAGCCTGCTGCGGGAGCGGCGCGCGTACGGCGCCGACGAGTTGTGCGTGCTGATGAACGTCACGCCCGAGTTCGCCTCGTCGCTCGGCAGTCGGACAGCGGGGGCGCGCGCACGCTCCGCGGTCGCCTCGTCGCTTGCCGATGCCATCCTCGTGTCGGGGGCGATCGCGGGCGCGGAGCCGCCCCTCGACGTCGTGCGCGAGGTCGCCGAGGCGGTCGACGGCAGTGCTCCCGTACTGCTCAACACGGGCGCCAAGGCCGGCAACATCGCTGCCTTCGCGCCCTTCATCGGCGGCGTCGTCGTCGGCAGCGACCTCAAGCGCGACGGCGACACCTGGAGCCCGGTCGAGCGCGCGCGCGTACGGCGCTTTCTCGACGCCGCGCGGAGCGCCTGAGCGCAGGTGCTGCTCGGCCTCGACCTCGGCACGACCGCGGTCAAGGCGGCGGTGCTCGACCCGGAGCGCGGCCTGCTGGCCTCGGATTCGCTTCCCAACGCACCGGAGTCGCCGCGGCCGGGCTGGTCGGAGCAGGATGCCGAGGTCTGGCTCGACAACGCGCTGGAGCTGATCCCGCGCGTCTGCGCAGCCGCCGGGATCGCGCCGTCGGCGATCGCGGGCGTCGGCGTCGCCGGCTGCGTGCCGTGCGTCGTGTCACTCGACGATCGCGACCGGCCGCTGCGCCCCGCGCTGCTCTACAACGACGGGCGCGCCCACGCGGAGATCGACGAGCTGACCGCCGAGCTCGGCGACGCGCAGGTGCTGCGGCGTACGGGTGCGGGCGTGACCCAGCAGTCGGTCGGCCCCAAGCTGCGCTGGCTGCAGCGCAACGAGCCCGCGCTGTGGTCTCGCACGCGCCGCGTGGCCGGCTCCTACGACTGGCTTGCCGGGCAACTCTCGGGCGCGCGCCTCAGCGAGCGCAACTGGGCGCTCGAGAGTGGCCTCTACGACCTGACCACCGGCGAGTACGCCCCCGATCTGTGCGCGGCCGCCGGCGTCGAGAGCGATCTCTTCGGGACGATCCGCGATCCGGCCGAGGTCGTCGGCGGGGTGACCGCCGTCGTCGCGGCGCGCTCTGGGCTGCCCGCCGGCGTTCCCGTGGTCGCGGGCCTGGCCGACCATGTCTCCTCGGCGATCGGCGCCGGGCTCGCCCGGCACGGCGACCTGCTCGTCAAGCTCGGCGGCTCCGTCGACGTGCTGGCCTGCAGCGACCGTCCGCTGCTGGACGCGCGCCTCTACCTCGACGCCCACCCCTCCCCCGGGCTCTGGCTGCCCAACGGCTGCATGGCGAGCGGCGGTTCGGGCGTGCGCTGGTTCCAGCGCGAGCTGGCCACCGGAGAAAGCCTGGAGGTCCTCGATGCGGAAGCCGCGGCAACGCCTGCAGGTGCCGAAGGCGTCGTCATGCTGCCCTACCTTCTGGGCGAGAAGACGCCCGTCAACGACCCGCTCGCGCGCGGCGCAATCGTCGGCCTGCGGCTCGGGCACGCCCGCGGCCACCTGTTCCGAGCGGTGCTCGAGAGCTTCGCCTACGGCGTGCGCCACCACCTCGAGGTGCTGGGCGAGCACGGCCTGCGCCCCTCCCGAGCGCGCGTCACGAACGGCGGCGCCTCGTCCACGCTCTGGAAGCAGGTCGTCGCGGATGCGACAAGTCTCGTCCTGGAGCCCGTGGTGGACCATCCGGGATCCGCGCTCGGCGCGGCCTTCGCGGCGGGCATGGGCAGCGGCGCATTTGCGAGCTGGAGCGATGTCGGGCGCTTCGTCGCGCTCGCCGAGCCCGTCCTGCCGGAGCGCAGCGCTGCCGCCGTCTACGACGAGCGCTACAGGACGTACCGCGCGTTGTACGGAGCTCTCACGCCGGCAGTGTGAACGTGAAGCTCGCGCCGCCGCCGGGCGTATCGGCGACGCGGATCGTGCCGCCGTGCAGCTCCACGATGGCCCGTGCGATCGCAAGGCCGAGGCCCGTGCCGCCCGCGGCACGGCTCTCGTCGCCGCGCCAGAACCGCTCGAACACGCGCTCCCCTGTACCGGGCGGCAGTCCCGTGCCGGTGTCGATCACGCTGACCTCGAGGCCGTCGCGGGCACTGATCAGGACGCGGCCCCCGGGCGGCGTGTGGCGGATGGCGTTGCCGACAAGATTCGACAGCACCCGCCCGAGCTGGAGCGGGTCGAAGCGCCCGCGCAGTCCCGGCGGGCATTCGCGCTCGAGCAGCACGTGCGCGTTGCGCGCATCGGCCGCGTAAAGCGCGAGGCAGCCGTCGAGCAGCGGCTCCAGGTCGCTCTCGGCCACGTCCAGCGGCACCACGCCGGCGTCGAAGCGCGAGAGGTCGAGCAGGTCGTCGACCAGGAGCGTCATGCGCTCGACCTGTACCTGCAGCGACGCGAGGTGGAGCGCCGGATCCCCGACGCCGTCCTCGAGCGCCTCGGCGGACGCGCGCAGGTTGGTGAGCGGCGTCCGCAGGTCATGGCTGGCGGCGGCGACGAGCTCGCGCTGGGCGCGCAGGAGGCCCTCGAGTGCACTGCTCATCTCGTTGACGACGGACGCCACCTCGCGTAGCTCGCTCGGCCCGCTGAGCGGAGCGCGCGCCTCGAGCTCACCGTCCGCGAGGCGCTCTGCGGTGCGCCGGAGCGCGCCGAGCGGGAGTGAGATCGAGCGCGACACGAGCAGCGCGCCGACCAGCGCCGAGGCCGACGCGATCGCCGCGATGAGCGTCACGAGCGCGTCGTGGCGCGTGTCGAACATGATCAGCCCCGAGGCCACCACGGCGACGAGTGGCAGGCCCGACGCCAGCAGGGCCAGACCGGCCAGCCGCAGCCGCAGGGTCGGCAGCAGACGCAGGGCGAGGCCGCCCACGATGCCCGCTGCGAGCGAGCACAGCGCGAGCGTGAGCGCGAACGGGAACATTCAGGCGACGAAGCGGTAGCCGACGTTCCAGACGGTCTCGATGCGCCGCGGCGTGCGGGGGTCGTCCTCGATCTTCTCCCGCAACCTGCGCACGTGCACCGAGAGGGTGCCGGTGTCGATGGCTGCGGTGTAGCCCCACACGCTCTGCATGATCTGCTCGCGGGTGAACACGCGCCGCGGATGCCTGGCGAGGAACGCCAGAAGGTCGAACTCGCGCGCCGCAAGTCGCACCTCGCGGCCGTGCAGGCGCACCTCTCGCGCGGGCACATCGATCTCGAGCGCGCCGTGCAGCAGCAGATCGGGCAGCTCCTCGCCGCCGCCGCGACGCAACACCGCGCGCACGCGCGCCACCAGCTCGCGCGGCGAGAACGGCTTGGTGACATAGTCGTCGGCTCCCAGCTCGAGCCCGACGATGCGGTCGCTCTCCTCGCTGCGAGCGGTCAGCAGGATCACGGGGATGGGCCAGCGCGCGCGGATGGCGCGGCAGAGCTCGAGCCCGCCGATGCCCGGCAGCATCACGTCGAGCACGACGAGGTGCGGCGATTCGCGCTCGACGAGCTCGCTGACCTCGCGGCCGTCGCCCGTGCTGATCACGCGGAAGCCGTCGCGGGTCAGGTACTGCCCCACGATGTCCCGGACGGTGGGCTCGTCGTCGACGACGAGCACCGTGCGCGCTGGCTCCACTCCGCCATTGTGGCGGGCCGAGTATTAGGAAGCGGTGAATTCGCGGTCCTGGCCGGAACGCTTTCCTGAACGGGTTCTGAACAGCCGCTGAATAGGGGCCGAGATCGTGCAACGGACGCCATGGAGCGTGAGACCGTGACCCGTCCGCACCTCCGACGAAAGGCCCCACATGCGGTTTCACCTGTCACTCCCGAAGCTGATCGGCCTCGCGGCCGTCGGCCTTGCGGTGATCGCGCCGGCTCCGGCGCTCGCGCATGGCGGCGGTGGCGCGGTCTTCACCGAGACGAACGCGACCGCCAACGCCGTGCAGTCCTACACCCAGAGCGGCGACGGCACGCTCACGCCGGGCCCGAGCTACGCCACGGGCGGCGCCGGCACGGGCGCGGCCGGCTTGGGCTCCGAGGGCGCACTCGCGCTGGACCGCGGCTGGCTGCTCGCGATCAACGCCGGCTCGAACGACGTCTCGGCGTTCCGCGTGCGCGGCGACCACCTCGCGCTCGTCAATCGCGTCCCCTCCGGCGGAACGACGCCGAACAGCGTCACGATCCACGGGAACGTCGCCTACGTGCTCAACTCGGGCGCCAGCGGCAACCTCACGGGCTTCAGGCTGACCCGCAGCGGCCTGGTGCCGCTGAGCGGAGCCACGCAGCCGCTCTCCTCGGCCACAGCCGGCGCCGTGCAGGTCTCCTTCACGCCGCGAGGCGACCAGCTGGTTGTCTCGGAGAAGGGCGCCAACGTGATCGACACCTACCCTGTCGACCGCTGGG
Organism: Gaiellales bacterium; assembly: GCA_035696365.1. Classification (GTDB taxonomy): domain Bacteria; phylum Actinomycetota; class Thermoleophilia; order Gaiellales; family JALYLC01; genus JALYLC01. Next base: position 54,535 of record DASRQS010000055.1, read on the forward strand.
GCCGCGCCGGACCCGGCACGGCCCACGCATCGGCGGGAGCCGCTCCGTTCGGGTTCGCGTTCGGCAACGGCGACTCGCTGCTCGTGACGGAGGCGGCGGCCAGTGCCCTCACGTCCTACGGGCTCGATCCGTTCACGACGGTCACCGCGTCGCTCCTGAACGGCCAGGGCGCCGCCTGCTGGGCCGCCTCGACACGCAACGGGCACCTGGTCTACACCGCCAATGCGGCGACCGACTCGATCTCGGCCTACTCCGTGGCCTGGAACGGGAGCCTCACGCTGCTGACCCCGGGCGGCGCCACGACACAGTTGGCCAAGGGCACGCACCCGCTCGACGAGGCGATCTCGCGTGACCGGATCCTGTACGTCAACGGCGGCAACACCGGCACGATCAACGCGTTCAGGATCGCCTGGAACGGCTCCCTGACGTCGCTCGGCAGCGTCGGCGGCCTGCCCGCCGGCTTCGGCGGGCTCGTCGTCAGCTCGTAGAAACGGCCAAGTGGCACACGCGGCATGTGCCACTTGGCCACGCACACTCCGGGGTCGGGCACGCACATGTGCGTGCCTGACCCCGGCATGGCGGCCTCCCTCGGAAACGGTGCGATCGACACTCGTCCGTTGCCCGTCCAGGAAACGACGAAAACGAAGCGCTACCGCCCGAAATGGTTCGTGATCGGCAGGCGCCGGTCCCTGCCGAAGGCCTTGTGGTGCACCTTGATGCCGGGCGGCGCCTGCCGGCGCTTGTACTCCGCGAGGTCGACGAGGCGGGCAACGCGCCTCGCCACCTCGAGCGTCGCGAGGCCGCGCCTCGCGATCTCCTCGGGCGAGAGGTCGTCCTCCACGTAGGCCTCGATCAGGGGGTCGAGCTGGTCGTAGGGCGGCAGCGACTGGTCGTCGCGCTGATCGTCGCGCAGTTCGGCCGAGGGCGGGCGCTCGATGATCGAGGCGGGGATCAGCTCGCGGCCGGCCTGTTCGTTGACGTAGCGGGAGAGCGCGAACACGAGCGTCTTCGGGACATCCTTGATCGGCGCGAACCCACCCGCCGAGTCGCCGTAGAGCGTCGTGTAGCCAACTGCGGTCTCGGACTTGTTGCCCGTCGTCAGAACGAGCCAGCCGTGCTGGTTGGAGAGCGTCATCAGCAGCACGCCGCGGATGCGCGCCTGCAGGTTCTCGGCCGCCAGTCCGCTCGTGCCGGGCAGCGCGGCCTCGAAGGCGAGCCGTAGGTCCTCGATCGGAATCTCCCGGAAGGAGATCCCGAGCCGTTCCGCCACCAGGCGCGCGTCGCTGCGAGTGCCCTCGGTGTTGTAGCGCGTCGGCATCGAGACGGCCTCGACACGGTCGGCTCCGAGCGCATCGGCGGCGAGCGCGGCGACGAGCGCCGAGTCGATCCCGCCGGAGAGCCCGAGCAGCACGCGCTCGAAGCCGTTCTTGCGCACGTAATCGCTCAGCCCGAGGCGCAGGGCGCCCCACAGCTCAGCCTCCTGGCGCTCCGGCGCGCGGGCGACGGACGAGACGATGGCCGAAGGCTCGCTCGCGAGCGGCAGCTCGATCGTCACGGGCGGGTGCACGCGGTGGCGGCGCGCGCGGCGCAGGCGCGAGTCGCGCAGGCGCTCGTGCACTGCGAGCTCGAGGTCGAGATCGCAGATCAGGAGCTCCTCTGCGAACGAGGCGGCGCGCGCCAGCACGGTGCCGTCGGGGTCGAAGACGGCGCTGCGGCCGTCGAACACGAGCTCGTCCTGGCCGCCCACGAGATTGCAGTACGCCACGGCGCAGAGGCCGTCGCGAGCCCGCGTCGCGAGCATCTCCTCGCGCGCCTGGCCCTTGCCGAGGTGGTAGGGCGAGGCCGAGATGTTGAGCACGCAGACCGCCCCGAGCGTCGCCGCCTCGGTGACGGCGTCGGGCAGCCAGACGTCCTCGCAGACGGTCAGCGAGAGGGCGCCCTCGGGCGCCTCGATGTGCAACGAGCCGCGACCGGGCGAGAACGTGCGCTCCTCGTCGAACACGCCGTAGTTGGGCAGCTCGCGCTTGTCGTAGCGCGCCACGATCTCCCCGTTCGCCAGCACGAGCGCCGAGTTGCGCACGCGGTCGCCGTCGAGCCAGGGACAGCCGACGACGAGCGGCAGCTCGATCTCCGCGGCGAGCAGCTCCGCCTCGGCCTGGCAGGCACGCAGGAAGGCGGGCCGCAGCAGGAGATCCTCGGGCGGGTACCCCGAGATGGCGAGCTCCGGGGCGAGGGCCAGATCGGCTCCCGCCCGAGCCGCGTCCGCGCAGGCATCGGCGATGCGCTTCCGGTTCTCGGCAAGCGCTCCGACCGTGAGGTCGAGCTGGGCCAGCGCGAGGCGGAGCATCGATTCCACCGTAGCAGCGGACTGCCGCTACGACCGCCGCAACTAGCGGGCGCCGAGCACCTTGTAGAGCCCGTAGGCCGGCTTCTGCTGCCAGTCGAAGGTCGCGAGCCCGGAGCGCCAGTAGCTGGTCGGCGACTCGTCGCGCACGAGGTACCAGACGAGCAGCTTCGCGTACGGGTAGTGCGTCCGCACGAGCGTCACGGTCTTGCGCAGCAGGTCGGCCTGCTTGGCCGGGGAGATGGTGCCGAGCTTGGGCGTCGGCGCGGTGCGCCAGGCGAACTCGGTGAACCAGATCGGGACGCTGCCGCCGTAGGCCTTGCTCAGCCAGTGCTCGAGCTGGTCGAGGTTGCGCAGCGTGATGGCGCCGTCGGCGGGCTTCTCGTTCGGCTTGAAATCGGGAACCAGGCCGTTCATGTACGGGTTGAAGGCGAGGGCGTCCGGGCGCGGGCCGCCGGCCTTGCGATAGGTGTCGAGGAAGGCCAGCGGCGCCGCGCCGCCCTGCGCGCCGCGGCTCGCGATCGGCCCGGCGGCGACGCGGGCATCCGGCGACACGGCGTGCACGGCGTCGGCGCAGGCCTTCACGAGCTTCGCGAACGTGCGCGCGGCCGTCTCGCCATTCGGCCCTTGCGGCAGGAGGTACTGGCCGCGGTTGGGCTCGTTCCAGACCGTGAAGCTCTTGACCGCGGGCAGCGGGACGAGTGAGCCGGGTGGCGTGTAGGTGCCCGAGTAGCGCCAGGCCACGACGCCGCAGAAGCGACCGTAGTCGTCGGCGTTGAGCGGCGCGTAGCGCGGCGCCTTGCCGGCGTTCGCCCAGCGCGGCGCGTTGACGATCGTGAACAGGCTCTGCGCGCCGATCGCCGCCGTCTGCTTGTCCATGGCGTCGGCGTGCTCGAAGTCGTAGGCCGGGTCAGCCGGATCGTCGGGCTGCTCTGGGCGCGTCGGCGACACCTGTTCCCAGCCGAGGTTGTAGCGGATGACCCTGGGATCGAGGCCGCGCGCGAAGGGCCACGCGTTCGGCTCCTGCGAGGTGAGCAGCGCGTCGTCCTGGATGCCGAGCTCGAGCTCGGCCTGCGCCGGCACGACGCCGATCGCGGCGACGAGGGCGAGCGCGAGGAAGACACCGCGTAGGAGAGCGAGGCACATCGACACAGCATCGTCGAGCGGGGCTCGCGAGGGCTCCCCCTCGCGGGTACTCAGCCGACGAGCTCGCCGACAGCCGCGTCGAAGACCTCGCTGTGCCGGTCGACGTCTGCCGCCGTTGTGGCGGGGCACATGAGCGCCATGTTGTGGAACGGCGTCATGACGATCCCGCGGTTCAGCGTGTAGAGGTGCAGGTAGTCGTCGAGCTCGCCGTCGATCATCGCCTCGGCCTGGCCGCCGCTGCGCGGGGGATCCGGGTAGAAGTGGTACTCGGCGCGAGCGCCCAGCTGCACGATGCACCAGGGGACGCCGTGCCGGTCGATGGCCGCCTGCACGCCCTCGCGGTAGCGCGTCGCGAGCTCCGTCATGCCGGCGAACGCCTGGTCGGTGAGCACCTCGGCCAGTGTCGCGCGCGTCGCCGCGAGCGAGAGCGCGTTGCCGGCCAGCGTGCCGCCGACGCCGCCCCAGTCCAGGTAGTCGCCCTCGTCGTCGGCCTCGATCCGCTCGAGCACCGCCTGCGAGACGCCGTAGGCCGCGACCGGCACGCCGGCTCCGAGCGACTTTCCGATCGTGAAGAGGTCGGGCGTCAGGCCCCAGGCCGCGACGCAGCCTCCGGGGCCGGCCGAGATCGTGTGCGTCTCGTCGTAGATCAGCAACGTGCCGGTCTCGCGGCAGGCCTGCTCGAGGCCCTCGAGGAAGCCCGGCTCCGGCAGCACGATGCCGATGTTGGTGAGTGCCGGCTCGGTCAGCACGCAGGCAACATCGCCGCGCGCGAGCGCGCGGCGCACGCCCGCGAGGTCGTTGAACTCCACGACGACCGTCGTCTCGCCGGGATCGACCTGTGGCCCGACGTTTCCCGGCTTCGGTGCCGTCTCGCCGTCCGGGCCGATCACGGCCACCGTCTCGTCGACCGAGCCGTGGTAGCACCAGTTGAAGACGAGCACCTTGGGCCGGCGCTGGATCTGGCGCGCGATGCGGAGCACGAAGCGGTTTGCGTCCGTCGCCGTGAGCGCGAACTGCCAGTAGGGCAGCCCGAAGCGGCGGCGCAGCTCCGCGGCCACCCAGGTCGAGTCCTCGGTGGGCATCATCGTCGTCACGCCACCCAGCTCGCCGATGCGCCGGGCGATGGCGCGCACGGTGGGCTCGGGCGAGTGCCCGGGCATCGAGCCCGTGTCGCCGAGCGCGAAGTCGACGTAGGAGCGGCCGTCGACGTCGACGATGCGCGCGCCCTGCGCCTCGGCGTAGAAGAGCGGATAGCCCCCGACCCATTTGGCCATCCACGGCATCGGCACGCCGAAGATCTGCACCTCGCGAGCCTCCTCGGCGAGTGCACGGGAGCGCGGCGTGCGCTCGCGGAAGAGCCCGCGCTCGCGCTCGATGAGCGCCTGCAGGCGCGCGCGATCGATCGTCCGGCTCCCGCTCATCGCGGCCGAGGTTATCGTGCTCCCATGGGCACGTCGCCGCCTACCAGCGCCGTGCGCGGCGGACATCCCGCGCTCGCGGCCGCTCTGGACGCACTCGAGCAGCGCCTCGAGACTCTGCGCGAGGAGGGCCGCTACCGGCACTTCGTGGAGCTCGAGCGCCCTGCGCCCGGCGCTCCCTACGTGCGCATCGCGGACGGCAGCGGACGGGTGGTCGTGGACTGGTGCTCCAACGACTACCTCGGCATGAGCCTGCACCCGGCGGTCGTCGAGGCCGCTTCCCGCGCGCTGGCCGAGCACGGCGTCGGCTCTGGAGGCACCCGCAACATCGCGGGCTCGCACCTGCTCGTGCGCGAGCTGGAGGACGAGCTGGCCGACCTGCACGCGCAGGAGGCGGCGCTCGTGTTCACGTCGGGCTTCATCGCCAACGAGGCCAGCCTGCGCGCGCTCGGCAGCCTGCTCGAGGGCTGCGTGATCCTGTCGGACGAGCGCAACCACGCCTCGATGATCGACGGCATTCGCGCCTCGCGCGCACAGCGGCTGATCTTCCGCCACAACGACCTCGCTCACCTGCGCGAGCTGCTCGAGGCGCTGCCGCCCGCGCAGCCGCGCATCGTCGCGTTCGAGTCCATCTACTCCATGGACGGCGACATCGCGCCCCTGGGCGCGATCTGCGCTGTCGCGGCCGAGCACGGCGCGCTCACCTACCTGGACGAGACGCACGCGGCCGGCGCCTACGGCCACGAGGGCGCCGGCGTGGCACAGGCGCTGGGCGCGGCGGACAAGGTCACGGTCGTGCAGGGCAGCCTGGCAAAGGGCTACGGGACGCTCGGCGGTTTCATCGCGGGGCCGGCGAGCGTCGTCGACAGCGTGCGCAGCCACGCGAGCGGATTCATCTTCACCACCTCGCTGCCGCCGGCGATCGCCGCCGCGGCGCTCGCGAGCGTGCGCCACCTGCGCACGTCCGCAGCCGAGCGCGAAGCCCTGGGACGGAGCGTGCGCACGCTGCGCGACGCCTTGGCCCAGGCGGGCGTCGAGGCCATGCCGAGCGACAGCCACATCGTCCCGGTGCTCGTCCCCGGCGCCGAGCACTGCCGCGAGGTCGCGCAGCGCCTGCTGGCGGAGCATTCGATCTACGCGCAGCCGATCAACTACCCCTCCGTGGCACGCGGAGCCGAGCGGCTGCGCATCGCCCCGACGCCCGCCCACGCCCCGGCGCACGCCGAGGCGCTGGCGGGCGCGCTCGCCGCCTTGCTGCCGTGAGAGTCAGCCTCAACCACGTCGCGCTCTCGTCCACTGACCTCCCGCGCTCGACGCGCTTCTACGAAGAGCTCTTCGGCTGCGAGCAGCTGCCCGTGCCCGACGTCGGCTTCCCGACGGTCTGGCTGAGCCTCGGTGATCGCCAGCTGCACCTCTTCCAGCGCGACACCCCGGTGCCCCAGCTGCACCACTTCGCGGTGGCCGTGGACGACTTCGCCGAGGCCTGCCGGCGCGCCGAGGCGCTCGGCGCCTTCGAGGATGCGCCCTACGGCCGCGAGGCCTACCGGCTGCCCGACGGCGCGCTGCAGCTGTTCCTGCGCGACCCCGACGGACACCTGGTCGAGATCGACGGCGCGCCGGGCGCGGGCGAGGCGGAGGGAATCCGCATCGTGCCGCTGGCGGACCTGCGCCCCCAGTTGGGCGAGCGCTCGCGCGCGACGCTGTTCCAGACCGGCATCCCGTTCAAGAATGGCGCAGGCCCGGCATGACGCCCGCCGCCTACGCCGTCGGCCTCGCGCGGCACGCCTCCGACGGCCGACTGCTCGACGCCTGGTTCCCGCGCACGAACGTCGGCGAGCATCCGGAATCGGGTGCGAAGATCCTCGCCGCTGCGGGAATCGAGAGCGGCTCCGCGACGCTCGACACCGAGGCCGCCGAGCGGGTGCTCGAGACGATCCACGGGGTCAGCGCCGAGACCATTCGCAGCCTGCTGCCCGCCGTTATCGCGGCGAGCCTCTCCCCGCGCACGCTGCTCGTCAGCGCGATCGCGTCCCTCGACGATGCTCCCGTGGACGCCGGCGACGTCTACCTGCGCCTCCACCTGCTGTCGGGGCGGCGCATCCGCCCGCACGGCGCCAACCTCGCGGGGATCTTCGGGCTGCTCACGAACGTCGCCTGGACCAGTGCCGGACCCGTCGCGGTGGACGAGCTCGAGCCGGCGCGCTTCGCGGCCTGCGCACGCGGCGAGCAGCTGACGGTCCACGGCGTGGACAAGTTCCCGCGCATGGCCGACTACGTGGTGCCGGCGGGCGTGCGCATCGCCGATGCCGATCGCGTACGGCTCGGCGCACATCTCGCCGAGGGCACGACGGTCATGCACGAGGGCTTCGTCAACTACAACGCGGGCACGCTCGGCGCGTCGATGGTCGAGGGGCGCATCTCGGCCGGCGTCGTGATCGGCGACGGCAGCGACGTCGGCGGCGGCGCGTCGATCATGGGGACGCTCTCGGGCGGCAACGAGATCGTGATCTCGGTCGGGGAGCGCTGTCTGCTCGGCGCCAACTCCGGCCTCGGGATCCCGCTCGGCGACGACTGCACGCTGGAGTCCGGGCTGTATCTCACGGCGGGCACCAAGGTGCGCCTGCCGGACGGTGCCGTCGTGCGCGCGCGCGAGCTTTCCGGCATCAGCGGCATGCTCTTCCGCCGCGACTCCCAGTCGGGCGCCGTCGAGGCGCATCCGCGCGCGGGCGCGGGCTGGCACGGCCTCAACGCCGCGCTGCACGCCAACTAGGGGGCTGTCGCCTCCGCGAGGTCGCACCAGCGCTCGAACAGGCCGCGGGCGTGCTGCTGCATGAGCGGTGAGCTGACGCGGAACTCGGCCAGCAGGCGATCGCTGCCTCCGGGGCCGAGCACGCGGTCGGCGTACTCGGCATAGGCCGGCACGCCGGCCCACTCCTCGCCCATCGCCTCGGTGACCTCGACGTGGAACTGCACCGCATAGGCCGCGCGTCCCACGCGGAAGGCCTGATTGGGATACGCGGGGGAGGATGCGAGCAGCACGGCGCCCTCGGGCAGGTCGAACGTGTCTCCGTGCCACTGCAGCGTGTCGATGCTGGGCGGAAGGGGCCCGAGCACGGGATCCTTCCGGCCGGCCTCGGTGAGCTCCACCGCGAGCACGCCGACCTCGGGCGCCGGGCCGGCATAGACGCGTGCCCCGAGCGACGCCGCCAGCAGCTGCGCGCCCAGGCACGAGCCCCAGAACGGCCCGCCGGCACGCACGTGATTCGCTATCGCGCTCTTCTCGACCACCAGCCAGGGATGCTCGCGCTCGTCGTTCACGCTCATCGGCCCGCCCATCGCGACGATCGCATCCCATTGGCCCGCGGGCAGCGCCTCGCCGTCGTCGAGCTCGACGCGTACGAGCTCGTGCGCGCGCTCCAGCAGGACGTCCTCGAACACTCCCGGCGGCTCGCAGGCGATGTGCTGCAGTACGAGGACGCGCATCAGACGCCCGCGGCCGCGCTCGAGCCGAGCCGCGCGGCCTCCCGCTGCAACAGCTCCCAGGCCGCGCGCACGTCGTCCTCGGTCGTCGCGGCGTTCCCGATCGCGAGACGCAGGACGTGCCTGTCGCGCAGGCGCGTGTGCGAGAGGTAGGCCTCGCCGCTCGCGTTGACGGCCTCCAGCAGCGCCTCGCTGCGCGCGTCGTCGCCTTCCGGGCGGAAGCACACGACCGAGTACGGCCGCGGCGCGCACAGCTCCCACCCCGGCTCGTCGCGCACCCAGCTCTCGAAGAGCTCCGCGAGACGGACGTGCTCGCGGATCAGCGCCTGCAGCCCCTCGCGGCCGTAGCAACGCAGAACGGCCCAGAGCTTGAGCGCGCGGAAGCGGCGGCCGAGCGAGGGCCCGTATTCGTTGAGGTTCAGGACACCCTCGGCGGATGTGCGGAGGTATTCGGGCGTGAGCGCGAAGGCGGCGCGCAGGTCGTCCGGGCGCGCCGTGAACAGACACGAGCAGTCGATCGGCGTGAACAGCCACTTGTGCGGGTTCACGACGACGGAGTCGGCTCGCTCGAAGCCCGGCGTGCGCAGCTCGGGGCAGACGCGGGCCGAGCCGCTGTAGGCCGCGTCGATGTGCAGCCACGCGCCCGCCGCGGCCGCGGCGTCCGCGATCTCGGGCACGGGATCGACCGAGGTCGTCGAGGTGGTGCCCACGGCTGCGACCACCGCGCAGGCGTCGCTCAGGTGGAGTGCATCGACGCGCAGGCGGAAGGCGTCGTCCACCGGGACGTGGCGGAGCTCGAGGCCGAGGATACGGCAGGCGCGGTCGACGGACGAGTGCGCGTGCTCGGAGGCGACCACGACGGGCCGATCGGGCCGCGCGCTGCGCGCGGCGCACAACGCCGCGAGCGTGGACGTCGACGCGGAATCCTCGATGTGGCCATGCCAGGTCTCCGGCAGGCCGAGCAGCTGGCACATCCAGGAGAGCGTCAGCTGCTCGAGCTCCGTCACCGCGGGCGACGTCCGCCAGAGCATGCCGTTGGCGTTGAGCGTGGCCGTCAGCAACTCGGCGAGGATGCCGGGCTGGGATCCCGTGATCGAGAAGTACGCGAAGAAGCGCGGGTGGTTCCAGTGCGTGAGCCCGGGCAGGAGCACGCGGTCGAGGTCGGCGAGCACGTCGGCGAAGGGCTCCGGCTGCTCCGGCGGTGCGGCGGGCAGCTGTGCGCGGATCTCGCCGGGGGCGACGGTCGACATCACGGGCAGGTCGCGCACGCCCTCCAGGTAGTCCGCCGCCCAGTCGATCGCGGCGTGGCCGTCGGCCCGGAACTGCTGGGAATCCGTCATGCCGGGGAGGCTAGCGTGCGCCCGCGGTCACGACCGCGGGCGCACTCGTGCGATCTCAGTCTGCGATGCAGATGACCGAGACGCTGACGCTCGCGGGCGACGTGCTGCTCCCGAACGAGACCGTCCAGCCGAGGCCGTCGGGGGTCGGGCCCTCCGACAGCTGATAGGCGTAGAGGCCCGCACTCCAGCCGCCTGCAACCGCCTTGGCGCCGGCGGGGCAGGTCGCAGTGACGACGGTGCCCGTGCTGTTTGCGGGCACGGCCGCGATCGGCGAGTCGACCTTCGTGATCTTGCTCGCGGTGACGCCACCGATGGTGCCGGCGGCGAACTTGGTCTTGGTCACCGCGCCGTTCGCGATCTTCGACGATGTCACGGCGTTGCTCTTCAGCTGCGCGGCACCAACGGAGCCCTTGCCCAGGACCTGTGCAGCCCAGCCCGTGCCGCCCAGCGCGAAGAACAGCGCCAGACACGCGATGACATTCGCAGGAGTCAATAGTCGTCTTGCCCGTCTCACGCGCTCTCCCTCTCTGGTTGTCGCGTACCGGATCTGGGGATCGGCACTCTCCGCGTCCCACGCTAGTCGTCGATTTCGCGAATGGGGGCGCCGAGGGAGGCGCGCGGGGCCGGGCGTGCGCCCGCGGTGGCGAGCGCACGCTGCCGAGCTGGGTCGTGCGCCGAGGGGTCGTCGCTACCATCGGTGGCGATGGAGTTCCGGCGCATCTCCAACCTGCCGCCCTACGTTTTCAAGCTGATCGACGAGCTGAAGGTCGACGCGCGGCGCCGCGGCGTGGACATCATCGACCTCGGCTTCGGCAACCCGGACATCCCGTCGCCCGAGATCGCGGTCGAGAAGCTCGCCGAGGCCGCCCGGCTGCCGCGCAACCACCGCTACTCGCTCTCGCGCGGCATCCCGAAGATGCGCGAGGCCATCGCCGCGCTCTACCTGCGCCGCTTCGGCGTCGAGCTGGATCCCGAGACCGAGATCACGAACGCCATCGGCTCGAAGGAGGGGTTCACCCACCTGATGTGGACGCTGCTCCAGCCGGGTGACGCGGCCATCGTGCCGAGCCCGAGCTACCCGATCCACATCTACGGGCCCCTGTTCGCGGGCGCGGATCTCCGCCAGGTCGCCATGTCGCCGGGCGTCGACACGCTCGAGCGCCTGCACCAGGCCTGGGACATCGGCTGGCCGAAGCCGCGCGTGCTCGTCATCTCGTTCCCGCACAACCCCACGGGTGCCTGCGTCGACGTGGACTTCATGCAGCGCATCGTCGACTTCTGCCGCGAGCGCGAGATGATCGCGGTGCACGACTTCGCCTACGCAGACATCGGTTTCGACGGCTACATGCCGCCCTCGATCCTGCAGGCGGAGGGCGCCAAGGAATGCGCCGCCGAGCTGTACTCGATGACCAAGGGCTTCTCGATGGCGGGCTGGCGGATCGCGTTCCTGGTGGGTAACCACGAGGTCGTGCAGGCGCTGGTCAAGCTCAAGAGCTACCTCGACTACGGCACCTTCCAGCCGATCCAGATCGCCGCCACGGTCACGATGAACGAAGACCCCACCTACCCGGAGCGCGTGTGCGAGATCTACGAGTCGCGCCGCAACTCGCTGTGCGACGGGCTCGAGCGGATCGGCTGGGACGTGCCCCGGCCGCGCGGCTCGATGTTCGTGTGGGCGCCCATCCCCGAGCCCTACGCCGAGCTCGGGTCGCTCGGGTTCGCGTCCTCGCTGATCCGCGAGTGCGAGGTCGCCGTCTCGCCGGGCAACGGCTTCGGGCCCGGAGGCGAGGGCTTCGTGCGCTTCGCGCTGATCGAGAACGAGCAGCGCATCGGCCAGGCGGTGCGCAGCCTGCGCCGCGGCCTCGATCGGCTCCCGGTCGGGTCCGGAACCCGGTAGCGTTTCCTGCAACGAACTCGCATCGAAGGGGTGGGAGCGTGCAGCTCTGGGACGTGCTGGCGGCAGACGCCACAGGCAGGACGGAACCTCGGGTGCTGTTCTCGACGCCCGAGGCGCGCATGGTCATGATCGACCTCGCGGCCGGGGAGCGACTCGGCGAGCACGAGGTGCACGAGCGGGCCATCATCCAGGTCACACGCGGGCGCGTCGAGCTCACGAGCGGCGACTGCACGACGAGCTGCGGAGTGGGCGCGGTCGTCCTGCTCGAGCCCGGCGAGCGCCACAGCGTGCGCGCCAGCGAGCACGCCCGCATCCTGCTGACGCTCGCACCCTGGCCAGGCAATGGACATTACGACCCGTCGGAGGCACAGGCGCTGGATCCCCATCGCTTGCGGCCGAGCGCCATCGCTCCCGCGCAGCTCTAGTGCGCGACGTGGAGGTGACGGGTGAGGTCATCACGCTCGGCCAGCTGTTGCAGCTCGCCGGTGTGGTCGACACGGGCGGCGAGGCAAAGAACCTGATCG
>DASRQS010000056.1:0-34022 GCA_035696365.1 Gaiellales bacterium
CGGACCTCGCAGCCCTCCTCCCCGACCTCCCACAGCACCCGGGACGGCCCGAGCCCCCGAGCCGTGGCCAGGAAGCGATCCCCAAGCGCGCCGACCCGCTGGGTGACGGTGCGGTTGAAGCGCCGCACCTGAGCAGTGGACTGAGCCCCGACGGCCATCCTCTGATTTTAGTCAGAGACCGCGGAGCAGGGGGCGCCGATCGACGCTAGGCGAGGCAAAGTGAGATCGGTCGTCCCGACAGGCGGGTAGCGCTCGCCTCAGCGGGCTCTAGCCGAGCGAAAACGGGCTACTGCCAAGGAAGCAGGGAGCGACGCGTGCTCTGCACGCGAGCGACCGATGACGCCGGCAGGAGTCCGTTTGCAGCCGGCTAGTGCTCGCTGATGACGCGGTCGATGAGGTGATATTCCTTCGCCTCTTCCGCGCTCATGAAGTAGTCGCGCTCTGTGTCGCGCGTGACCTTCTCGAAGTCCTGGCCGGTGTGCTTCGCGAGGATCTTGTCGAGGCGCTGGCGCACGTCGATGATCTCGCGGGCGTGGATCTCGATGTCCGAGGCCTGGCCCTGGAAGCCCGAGCTGACCTGGTGAATCAGGATCTTCGCGTTGGGCAGCGCCATGCGCTTGCCCTCGGCGCCGCCGCCCAGCAGCAGCGCCCCCATGGACATCGCGATGCCGACGCAGATGGTCTGCACGTCGGGCTTGATGAACTGCATCGTGTCGTAGATCGCCAGGCCCGCATACACGGATCCGCCCGGCGAGTTGACGTAGAGGGAGATGTCCTTGTCGGGATCCTCGGACTCCAGGTGGATGAGCTGCGCGACGACGAGGTTCGCGATCTGGTCGTCGACAGGGGTTCCGAGGAAGATGATCCGCTCGTTGAGCAGACGGGAATAGATGTCGAACGCGCGCTCACCGCGCGACGTCTGCTCGACCACCATCGGGACCAACGGGCTCATTCGCTCTCCTCCTCTCCGGTCAGCGAGGCTGACCGGGCGTCCAGATCGTGGGCTTCGCGACCGCCGGCTCGGCCTTCTCATCGTCCCCGGGCTTCCACAACTGCTCTCGTGCGGCCTGCTGTTCAGGGGTGATCGGCGTCGCGATCTCGCTGGCCCTGTCGAGCGCTCGCTGCAGGCGCAGCTCTTCGCGCGCCGCCTCCTTCGCCCTCGAGGCCAGCACCTCCTGCACCGCGACGTCCACGTCCTCCTCGTCGGCCAGCTCGTCGCGCAGTGCGCTCACAAGTTCGTCGTCGCCGACCTCGATGTGCTCGCGCTCGGCGAACGCCTCGAGTGCGAGCTCGCGGCGCAGCGACCCGATCGCGTCGGGCAGGAGGGCCTGCGTGACCTGCTCCATCGTGCGCCCCGTCTGCGCGAGGAACGTCGCGAACGGAACGCCCTGACGCTCGACGTTGCGCGCGAGGTCGCCGAGCAGCTCCTCGACCCGGCCCGCCACCGTGTAGGGCGGCAGGTCGACCTCGATGGCGTCGCCGAGCGCGTCGAGCACGGACGAGCGGTAGCGCGAGCGCGCGAGCGCTTCGAGCCGATCGCGGTAGGAGCCCTCAATGGCGTCGCGTAGCTCGGCCAGCGTGTCGAACTCGGAGGCCGCGCGGGCCAGCTCGTCGTCCAGCGGGCGCGGCTGGCGCTCGCGCACGGAGTGCACGGTCAGCTCGACCTGGGCGTTGCGCCCGCGCAGCTTCGAGTCGGGATAATCGGTCGGCAGCGGCAGCTCGGTCGTGCGCGTGTCGCCGGCGGTGGTGCCTCGCAGCGCGCGCTCGATCTCCTCGAAGGTGCGGCCGTTGCCGAGCTGCACGAGGTAGCCGACGGTGGACGCCTCCGGCACCGGCTTCCCGCCGGCGCTGACGTGCATGTCGACTTCGACGAAATCGCCGGTCTGAGCGCCGCGCTCGACGGTGACGAGCGGCGAGGACTCCTCGCGCAGGCGCTCGAGCTCGGCGTCGACCTCCTCGGCCGGCACCTCGATCGCTTCCTGCACGCCCTCGAGCTCGAGCGTCTCGGGCAGCGTGCCCGTCGGCTGGAGCGGGAACTCGGCGGTGAACGTGAACGGCTCGCCTTCGCCGGGGATCGCCTCGAAGTCGACGCTCGGGCGACCGGCGGGGCGCAGCCGCGACTCCGTGATCGCCTCGCCCACCCAGGCCGGCAGGAACTCGCGCATGGTCTCCTCGAAGACCTCCTCGCGCCCCATGCGCTGCAGCACGACCGCGGGCGGGACCTTGCCCTTGCGGAAGCCGGGGATCTTGGCGCTGTCCACGAGGTGGCCGAGCGTGTGCCGCAGGTCGTGGTCGACTCGATCGGCCTCGAGCACCACCTCCAGCCGAGCGCGGCCGTCGTCCAGCATGGTGGTCGTCGTCCTCACAGGATCCGCACCTTAGATGATTCCCAAATCGGCGCCTACGCCTCCCCGGGTGTCGGCTACGGTAGGCCCGCGCGGGTGTGGCGGAACTGGTAGACGCGCCGGATTTAGGTTCCGGTGAGCGTGAGCTCGTGGAGGTTCGAGTCCTCTCGCCCGCACTGACTCACGAGCAGTTCTTGCGCACGAGCGGGAGCCCGGCGCCGATCGACTTCCAGGTTGCTCCGAAGTCGGCCGATATCCACAGCGATGCGCACGCGCTCAGCGTCGGGTCGTTCTGCGTGTAAGCCGCGCGGTAGATGCGGGCGGCGTTGACGGGGTCGAGCGTGAACAGTGCCAGCCCGGCCAGCCGTCCCGGGCGCGTCCAGGCCCCGGCGGCTCCGACCCGCTCGACGAGGCCGCCTGCCGACGCGATCACGACCACCGGCCGGCCCGACAGCTTCGCCGTGGCGACGGCGGTCGCGGGGACGTTGAGCGCACGGCTCCAGCTGCGCCCGCTGTTTGCGGTCGCGTAGAGGCCGCGTCCGGTGGCCGCGTAGATGACGCCGCCGCGCGTCGCGTCGCTCGCCAGAGCCAGCCCTGACCAGCCGGGCACGACCGGAGGAAGCCCGGCGCCCGCCGGCTGCCACGAGGCGCCGCGGTCGACCGAGCGGTAGACCTGTCCCGCTCCCGAGGGTCTGCCCGTGGCGTAGTAGAGCGTGCCGCCTCGGCCCGCGGCCAGTTGGCCGCTGCGCGAGGAAGTGATGTCCAGGGTCGGCGGCAACCCATTCCGCGCGACCGCCCACGATGCGCCTCCGTTCAGGCTCCGGCGCAGGATGCCGTGCGTGACGGCATAGACGGTGCGCGGCTGACGCGGGTCGACAACGATCACGTCGACGGCTGCCGGCAGCTGCCGGTGGAAGATCCCGACGGTCGGCTTCCAGGCGGTCGCGTGCCAGGTCGTGCCGCCGTCACTCGACGCGTAGAAGCCGCTGCCGAGCTTGCCCGAGCGGCGCGTGATGACAGCCGCATAGGCGACGGACGGACGGCCCGGCGCGAACGCGAGCGCCGTCACGCCCGCGGTTCCGGCCATGCCGCCGGCCTTCCGCCAAGTGAGGCCACGGTCGTCGCTCGAGAAGAGCCACGCGCCGGGCCGCGCCCCGTCGATGCCGACGAGCACGCGCCCACCCTGCGGCGAGACCGCGAGCGCGCCGACTGCGCCCTGTGGCGCGATGTCCGCCGGCACGTCTCCCGCCGTCAGCGCGAACGCACATGCGGCGAACGCGGCGACGAGTGCCCGCGAGGGCCTCATCGCGTTTCTCAGGGAGCCGCGACCGGAGGCGCTGCGAGACCGCGCTGCGCGCCTTCGTCCAGCAGGCGCGCCTCGCTGACCGCTCCGCCGACGCCGGTCGGCGTGGCGATCGAGAGGCCGGCATACAGGACCGCCCAGCGCAGGCATTCCTCGGGCGATGCGCCGCGCAGATCGCCCCAGATATAGGCCGCCACGAGCAGATCGCCGGCGCCTGTGGTGTCCAGCGGGATCGCCTTGATGGCGGGTGCGAAGATGCTCTGGCCCGCGACGACGGCCATGGCGCCCTGATCACCGAGCGTGACGATGACGCGCTCCGCGCTGCGGGCGAGCACGCCGGCGGCGGCCTCGACGTCGGCTTCCTCGGTCAGGGTCAGCGCCTCGCGCTTGCTCACGAACAGGCCGCGCGCACCCGCGAGCTTGGCGGGCGGGCGGCGCGCGAAGGCGCGCGCGTCGTCGTCGCCGCAGGTGACGTAGGCGGCCGCTCCCTCGGGCACGCAGTACAACTGGTCGAGGCTGAGCGCCACAGCGCGCGGCTCGAGGGCTGCGACATCGGCAGCGCTGGCGCGTACGCCGGGATCGACGGTGACCATCGAGCGGTCGCCTTCCACCGGCATGACGACCGTGGTCGGCGTGCGCGGGCTGCGCCGGGCGGGCAGCCCGACGCCGTCGCGCTCGAGGCAGGCGCGCACGAAATCGCCGGCGTCGTCTTCCCCGAGCGGCGCGGCCAGCGTCGTCGAGAGCCCGAGGCGCGCGGCACCGACGGCAGTGATTGCCCCGCCTCCCGGCGAGCGCACGAGATCCGCCGCGAAGCGCTCCTCGCCCTTGGCGGGCAGCCCTTCCAGCCCGACGAACGTCAGGTCGAGGAAGGTCGGGGTCGCGACGACGAGATCGACAGTCATACCGGGGCGAGGATAGCGGTCACACGTGCTCCAGAAGAACCAGCAGGGCGTCGCCCGAGAGCTCGGCCTTGGGAATGAATCCGCGCGCGCCGCTGGCCGCCACGAGCGGCCCGAATTCGGACTCGTCACGGCTCGAGGTCAGCACGACGGCCGGCCCACCGCCACCGCCTGTCAGCTCAGCCGCGACCTGGAAGCCGTCGACGTCGGGCAGCTGGACGTCGAGCAGTACGAGATCGGGCTCGAGCTCGCGCGCGGCCTTCAGGCCCGTCGCGCCGTCCGCCGCCTCTCCCACCACGTCGAATCCCTCCGATTCCAGCAGCAGTCGCGCGGTTGCGCGGAAGCTCGGGTGATCGTCGACGATCAGCACTGTTACAGGCATTCACCAGATGGTCTCATACGTGCGAGGCCCTGTCGGTACGGCTAGCCTCACCCCGGCAGAGGGACGCCGAACGGCCGTGAGACGGCGTGAGAGGGGGTTTTGGCGGGCGTGACCTGGAGGAGTCTCGGCGACCGGCGCTACCTGCTGGCGATCGTCGTCACGGCCGCGGCCTACTACGTCGCCGCGCGCATCGGCCTGCACCTCGCCTACCCGCACAGCGGCACGAGCACCTACGGCGCGGTCACGGCGTTCTGGCCGCCGGTTGGCGTCGGCATCGCAGCGCTGGTGCTCTTCGGCCCGCGGTTATGGCCGGCCGTCGTGATCGGCGATCTGCTGGCCGGCGACTACTCGACCCCCCTCGGCGTGACGCTCGGGCAGACGCTGGGCACCACGGCCGGAATCGTCCTGGCGGCCGTCCTGCTGATCCGGCTCGGAGCGCGAGAGCCCGGCCTCCGGGTGCGCGACGTGCTCGTCCTGATCGCGTGCGCGGCGGCCGGCACGGCGATCGGCGCAGCCATCGGCGTGCTTGCGCTCTGGATCGCCGGCGAGCTCCCCGCCGTGGGCGCCGAGCGCGTCTGGCGCACCTGGTGGCTCTCCAACCTGGCGGGCGCGCTGGTCGTCAGTCCCGCCATCCTCACCTGGGCCACCGGGCGCGTGCGCATGACCAGGAACCAGGTGCTCGAGGGCGCGGCGCTGATCGTCGTGCTCCTGGGGCTGACGGACCTCGCCTCCCAGCACGACGTGCCCTACGTGATCTTCCCGGCGCTGATCTGGGCCTCGCTGCGCTTCGGCCCGCGCGGTGCGGCAGCGGCGCTCCTGGCCGCCTCGGTGCTGACGATCTGGGACACATCGAGCGGCACCGGCCCGTTCGTGCGCAGCTCGCTGACCGACAGCCTGCTCGCCACGCAGCTGTTCGTGGCCGTCGCTGCGCTGACCTCGATGATCCTCGCCGCCGTGACGGCCGAGCGCGCGGCCACGGCGGCCGCGGCGCGCGGGCTGGCGCGCGAGCAGGCCGCGCTCCGGCGCATCGCCACGCTGGTCGTCAGCGAGGCCGACCCCGCGCGCGTGTTCGGGCAGGTCATGCACGAGACCGCGCTTGCTCTCGGCGTGGCCACCGCCACGATCGTGCGCTACGACGCGCCTGGGACGGTCTCCGTCCTGGGCGGCTGGAGCCAGAGCGGCTCGCTGCTGTTCCCCGTGGGCTCTACCATCGAGATCAGCGATGAGGTCTCCGCGCTGGTCGAGGTGTACCGCACGGGCGAGGCGCGCCGGGTGACGTACCCCGAGGGCGCCAGCGGGCTCGTCGATGACCTGCGCCAGCACGGATATCGCTCGAGCGTCGCTGCTCCCGTGAAGCTGGCCAGCGGCCTTTGGGGCGCGCTCGTCGCCTCATCCATCGACGAGGGCACCCTGCCGGCGGGCTCCGAGCAGCGCCTGAGCGACTTCGCCGACCTCGTTGCGCAGGCGCTCGCGAACGCCGATGCCCACGACAGGCTGGCCGCCTCGCGCGCGCGCATCGTGGGCGCAGGTGACGCCGAGCGCCGGCGCCTCGAGCGCAACCTGCACGACGGCGCACAGCAGCGCCTCGTCTCGCTTGCGCTGCAGCTGCGCCTCACCCAGAGCGCGCTGGAGCGCCGCCCCGAAGCCGTCGCCGGACTGCTCCAGGAAGCCCAGGCCGAGCTCGCCCGCGCGCTGGACGAGCTCCGCGAGCTCGCGCGCGGCATCCACCCCGCGATCCTGACCGACCGCGGACTCGGCCCGGCGCTGGAGGCGATCCTCGCGCGCGCCCCACTCCCCGTCGAGCTCACCGACCTGCCCGCGGAGCGTCTGCCCGAGCCGGTCGAGGCAGCCGTCTACTACGTCGTCGCCGAGACCGTGACGAACATCGCGAAGCACGCCCAGGCCGAGAGCGCGACGGTGAGCGTGACGCTCTCGGGCACAAGCGCTCACGTCGTGATCACCGACAACGGCGTCGGCGGCGCCGATCCCGCCGGGGGCTCGGGCCTGCGCGGCCTCGCCGACCGCATCGAGGCGCTCGACGGCGGCCTGCGCATCGAGAGCGATGCAGCCTTCGGCACGCGCATCGAGGCGCAGATTCCCTGCGAGTGATCTGCGGCGGCCGCCGCGGAGCGCCGGGCTATCCTTGGTGCGGGTCCGTAGCTCAGGGGACAGAGCAGAAGCCTTCGAAGCTTCCGGTCGGGGGTTCGAATCCCTCCGGGCCCATCGCGTAACCACGCCGGTGCGCCGCCCTACTGGTCAGTCGCGTCGATCGCTCGTGGCCCATTCTTGGCCCAAGCGTCCAGGCGTGCTCTCGCGTTGTCCTCCGCGCCGAGGGCCAGGTGGCCGTACACGGTTGAGATCATCGCCAGGCTCGTGCCGGCGTAGCGGGAGACTTCGAAGACGCTGAGGCCAGCGGCGAGCCAGTTGGTGATGGCGGTGTGCCTGAGGTCGTATGGTCGCCGCCGTGTGACGCCTGCCGCGTCGAGTGCTGGGAGCCATTCGCGGGAGCGCCAGTTGTCGAGCTCGATGTGCGCGCCGCTGGCTGTTGGGAAGACGAGCCGGGTGTCGATCCTGCGCGGTAGCTGCTCGAGCGCCTCGAGCGCACGGCTGGAGAGCGGCACGCGCCGGCGGGACCGTTCCGTCTTTGCGTAGGGCTTCACGCGGTCGCGGCCGAGCGTTCGCTCGACGACGACGACCGAGCGCTGTACGTCCTGCCGCTCGAGGGCGAGCCATTCGGCTGGGCGGAGGCCGGTTTCGGCGGCGAAGACCACGAGCGGCCCGTACAACGGCCCTAGCTCGGCTGCGATGCGGTCGACCTCGGCGAGCGTGAAGGGCACGACCTCGGTGCGGCGCGGCGCCTTGTTGGGTCCAGCTTCGCGCACAGGGTTGGAGCGCATGTGGCGCCACCGGACGCCGGCCTCGAGGACTTGGCGGAACGCGGAGACGATGCCGTAGCGGCTGCCTTCGGGCAGGGTCGCCTTCCACGCCTGGACCTCGCGCGCGCGTCGCGAGTTCGCGTAGCTCGAGGTCGCCGAACGCTTTGACGGGTCGCACGAGCCGCAGACGCAGCGTGCGGATGGTCGATGCCTCGCAGCCGAGGGCGTGCGCCTCGAGGTACTTCTCGGCGAGCTCGGCGAACGTGAGCGGCTCGCTGCGCAGGCCGGCGTCGAGGTGTTCGCGTAGCCCGCGCCGCGCTTCGGTCTTGGTCTTGAAGCCGGATCGGCGGTGCCGCGTGCCGGTCGCGTCTCGCCAGCGGACGCCGTGCCCGGTCTTCGTTTCGTAGACGTGGCCGCGCTGCTCACTCGGCATTCTGCCTCCCGTCGTTGACGGGCCGCAGCATTGACCGGATCGGCGGAACCGCCGAGCTGGTGCCCCATCTGTTCGGGGCCGCCCAAGGAAATCTCCCCGTGGGCATGCGCGGGATTTACTACTTTTTCCGCGTCGGCGGCGGCGTCGTCGCCCCCAACGCCCTGCGCTACCTCGAGGTCCAGTGATGGCCGCGGCGAAACTCATCGCGACCACCCCTTTCGCCTGCGAAGTCAAGGGCGTCGAGTACCAGATCCGAGAGGGCGAGGTGTTGCCTTCCACGCACCCGGTCGTCAAGGGCCGGGAAGAGCTGTTCGCGGCTTTCTCCGCGGGCAACTAAGCAAGGCTGTTCGTGGCTTCTCCGCGGACAGCAGCTAGCGGACGGGACGGTGGTGGGCGGGGCTATCCGGCCGTAACGAGCACTGCCCTGGTTTGGGTCCATGCGAGGGTGAACTCGTGCGCCACCACCTCCACCCCCTAAGCATGAGGCTGCTCGCCACCCTCCGCGAAGGCAAAGCCGCACAGTTCCCGGCCTGTTGCCGCTGGCGGTTCGCCATCGAGGAACTTCTCACCGCCGGCCAGTCCGAGCAATGCCTCGACCGCGGCGTCCGGTTCACCACCATCGGCGCCCTGTACGTGCCCTGCGCGATCGTGCACAAGGCCACGCTGACGCACGCCGAGTGGGAGCGCGACTGCAAGCTCCATGGGATACACGGATGGTGATGAAGCGCCCGTGCATCGTGAGAGGCTGCTACCAACTGGCCGAGCCAGAGCAGAGCCGCTGCCCCGAGCACCGCCGCCGCAAAGTCCCTCGCGACAGCGCGTACCGCGACCTCGCGTCGAGCATCATGGCCAACGCTCGCGCCTGCTCGATCTGCGGCCAGCCGCCCAAACGCGACGACCCGTTCGTCACGGACCATCGCGTCCCGCGAGCCCGAGGCGGCACAGACGACCACACGAACCTTACCGCCGCTCACCGAAGCTGCAACGCACGCAAGGCCGCACGTCTACCCCGCCCCCACAGGGGGGCAATGCCCCGCCGCTAAAGCAAAGATCGCGCTGGACACCCCTCGCTTCAGCTGCGAAGGCCTCGCACTCACTGGACCGGCACGCTTAAGTCGCGTTCGATCAGCCGAGATTGTGGATGCGGATCTTGATGTTGGAGAGGTCATAGGTCGTCGAGGTGTTGATGAAGCAGTTGAGAGTTACGTCCTTGGCACCGTCGGTTGCGATGTGGGTGGCGCCTACGCTCGAGAATGTGGTGGTCGCTCCGGCCAGAACGTTGGTGCCGCCGCCGCCGAACTGTGAGCCGTCGAGCGAGAGGGCGCAGCTGACGCTGCCATCGGTCGCGCCGGTGTCGTGTGCGGTGACGTCCACGAAGAGGACGTAGTCGCCCGCTTGCGAGAGGGTGGCAGTAGCCACGAGAGCGCCATCCTGGATGTTGGTGACGTCGTCACCCGTAGCCGTCGAGGTGGTGATGCCGAGGCCTGCAGGCCCCTGCGCGCCGGTCGCTCCGGTGGCGCCCGTGGCGCCTGTTGCGCCTGTTACGCCACGCAGATTTGCGCGCGCGGCGCTGCTGAAGACGTTGGAGCCAAGCGAGCCGGCGCGGATGTCAGCGCCCGTGAGTGAGTCGTTCTGGATGTCTGCGCCGGTCAGGGAGCTATCTTTCACGTCTTTGCCGGTGAGCATGACCTGCGCTCCTACGGCGGTGGTGCCGCCGATGGCGAGCAGTAAAGCGAGCGTTGCGGTGACGCTGGAATAGCTAAAACGATGGTTCATGCGGAGAGACCCCTCTTAAGGTGCTTGTGGCATTGCACTCTCCGCATCGGCATCCCTGGGTCGAGCATGAGCGTCGCTGCCACCGCGAGGGGGGCAGTCTCCCATCGTGAACTCAAAGTCCCGCTGGACACCCCGCCACCTCTCCGCGAGTTAAATTCGGCGAGGCGGGGTGCGGGGAAGATTCTGGAGGCGGGCTTCGTTGAGCGGGCGTCTCAGGAAACCCCGCCCCAGGGGTTGCCTGTGAGATCCTCCGCGCATGGACTTCTTGCAGCAGGTCGCGGCGTTGGTCGTCGCGTGGATTCTCGGCAACGGTCTACTGCTCCTGATTGCGAACCGCTACTTCGACTTTAAGGCGCTGAAGGCGCAGCATCAGCACAACCTCGCACTTCGGGAACACGACGCCCAGATCACCGCGAGAGAGCGCGCCGCGGAAAGCCAACGCGACGCCGTGGCAATCGCATGGAACGCTCTGAAGGATAACCTCGACAGCTTGTCGAGCGACAAACTTGGCGGGTGGCAGGAACGCGAAGCGAGCCTTGCGCGCGCCGGCAACGATCTCCGGCGATTGTTCGGAGCCGACGCGCAGATCACCACGAGCTTTGAGGCCGGCCGATCGGCGTTGCGGACTAGCAGCATTGAAGTGAGCCGCCTCAGGCTGGAGAGGCCCTCGCTGCTTTCGGCCGAAGGCGGCCCGCCGTCGGATGCGGATCGCACGCGAGCAACGTTCCTCGACACCTTCAACATCTGGGTCGCGATCCGCCCCGCGAATCGTGCATTCGAGGCGTTTGAGCTCGAGGCCGAGCCTTTCACCGTGCCCCTGGAGAGAGCTAGCACGGCGCTACCGTCGAACTGCCGCTCGCGCCAATTGGAGAGCGAGCGGCACAGGGCCCCGGCGGGCGTGATCCTTGGCGAGCTGAGTCAGGCGCTCGTGGACGGGCGCGCCCCACCGGGGGTATTTCCTGGCTGCGGGGTCAGGCGCGGCGTCCACATTTTTTCGCTCGATGACCGCCCGGCGGTTAGGGGCTCGGCTCGCGGGGTAGTCAACTGGGCACGCTGCTGTTGATGCGGTGGCACCCGCGTCCGGCAGCGTGCGTCGTCGTCTGGATTAGTGTGGGCGGCGGTGGGGCTCGCCGCTTCGAGCCGCCGGGTCGTGGGGAGCCCCACTTTCACGCTGGCGCATCGGAGGCGTAGGCTTGCGCGGCACGCTGTCGGGTGTGTGGATGGGTTCGCACCGGACGAACCGGCAGCGTCGCGCCATGCGACTAGAAGTGAGGGGGTCGTCGCGCTGTGGGCTCGCGCCGAGAGGCTGCGACCCGCCCCTCCTCCGTGGCGTACGATCGCTCGCGTGTCGCGCACGGGGATCGGCGTTCTTATTGCGGCCGCGACTGTCGGAGCAGCCTGGTTCGCCGGCCACTCGTACGCGCCAGCAGGTCAGTTCGATTGGGCGGTCGCCGCTGGGGTAGGTACCGCGATCGCCACGTTCTTGCTGGCATGTGTGACAGCAGTCCTCGCCCTTTCGACGCATCAACTCGCGCAGGACACGCAGAGCCTGGCTGAGACTAACGAGCAAGGATGCGACGGCCACGCAGGATCTTGTCAAGCTGGCCCAGGAGGAGCAGCGTCGCGCGATCCTGCCGTATCTCGTCGTCGACGACCGGAGTCTCTCCGTGTCCGATGCTGGCGCTGAGGAGATCGCCTTCACGATCCGAAACGTTGGAGTGGGGCCGGCGCTCGAGGTCTCTGTTTTTGTGTTCCACAAGGCCGACGACGGCACGGCCGTCGACGAGACGTCTCTGACCCTCGTTCCTGTGATCGCGCCCGGAGGCCATCACACGGCGAAGGCTAACCTTCGCGGCATGGCCAATCCAAAGCTCGATCCGTGGATCGGCGGCACCGACGTGGACCGAGACGGCAACCCCCCTGAGCGGATCAAGTACGGATACGAGGGAATCCGCCCGACCTACAGACCCGCGACCCAACCTCCGAATCCGAGCGTGCCGTAGGGCCTCGCTGGCGCAACGACTGGCGCAGCGGTGCCGGCTTCACGCTCTCGGATCGCGAGCGTGAGATGCCGGCGCGGCGCGGCGGTGTGTGCGGTTCTCTCTGCGCACCCCCCTACGGGGTCAGCGGTCGCCGGTGCCGCGCTTGATGGTGCGGCGGATGTCGTGGGTGGTGAGGAATATGAGGCCGATCGCTCCGATTGCGACGGAGGCGACGGAGGCGACGAACACGTACGCGGCAAGGACGCTGTTCATGCGCGCAGCCTACGCCTGCGCGCGGGGTGGCGCAGGCCTGGCCGCTATCGCTTGCCCGTCAGGCCGCTGCGCGTGCTCGGATCGTCAGTGCGCGGATGGAATCGGCGAGTTCGTCGAAGCGCTCGATGAGTTCCGCTTCGGTGGCGTCTTCGTGGCTGCTGTGCGGATCGGCCACGAGGTAGACGAGGTCTGAGATCACGGCCATTTCGCGCATGAGCTTGTTGCTGAGTGCGTACTCGGGCGGGCTCAGGCGCATGAGCATGTTCCACGCGCCGTCGAGCCGCGCTTGGTCGGCGTAGGTGAGGTGCTCTGTGAGCTCGCGGCAGTGCTCGCGACGGTCAGGCCCGGTTCATCGGTGTGGACGCCGAGCGTCTCGTGGACCTGCTCGAGCTGCTTGCGGGCCTTCGCGGTGCGGTCGGTGGACGGCACGGTAGCCTCCTGTAGTCGGCGGGTCGGCGGCTTACTTCGCGGTTAGTAGCCGGCCCGCTGGCCTTGCCCTGGCGTTCGGGCGTGAGTCGCACGCTACTCGCGGTTGGCGGGCCGCGTCTAGGGCATCTTTGTACGGGAAGGGTTCTTCCGAGGTAGCAGGTAGCGGATAGGTAGCGGACGCATCCGCTACCTTTTTTCCGCTTATCCAAGCCAAAAAAGTGCCAAAGGTAGCGGGTAGCACTTACTTCTAGGAGTTACGGACGTGCGTCACCCCTTCGTGGCCCACTCGTGGCCCAAACGCCGCGGTTTCGCCTCACGCAGCCAAGCGGGATGTCACCAAATTGTGACACGCAAAGCCGCATGGCTGCGTGCGTTGCGTGCCGTTCTTCGTCGAGCGTCTAGGCGGCTCTGGTGTGCTTCGAAGCTTCCGGTCGGGGGTTCGAATCCCTCCAGGCCCATTGCGTAACCACGCGGGTGCGCCGCCCTACTGGTCAGTCGCGTGAGCGCGTTGAGATTTGCCGCGTGGAAGCCGGGGGCGCTTCGGCGTCACCCCGCGTTGGCAAAGACCCCGAGCGTCGCGGCCTTGGCGCTCGGGGTCGAACCCCTCAGACCACTCGTGCTGATCGCGGCAACTACCGTGAGTCACCGATCTGAGACAGGCTAAGACCGACCTGTCCACGGCGAAAACGACGATCGCCGCTGATCCTACCGGTGCCGTGACAGCCGCGAACACGGCAGCCTCCAACCAGGCTGCCGCTGTCGCAGCCGCTGTACAGGCAGCGCTAGGCAGCGCTAGGCGGATCACTCGCCGGCACAATCGCTGCGATGAACGCTCCGACGCTCTTCGCTACCGCGGCCATGCTCTACTCGGCCCCGGGTTGGAACTCCTGCTACAACCACACGTCGTATGTGAGCGGCAGCTACGTGGACTACGACTTCACGTCCTATGGATTCTGCCTCTAGGCGCGAGATGAGAATTGCCTGGCGGCCCGGCCCGGAGCCGAACTTATCCCATTGACGGTTCCGGCTGCTCGGGCGTACCTTGATGGTGCGACTCCACCCGTTCCCTCGAGTCGATTCGCCGCGCCCCGGAGCGTCGAGCGCCACAGGACCGCTTCGCTCCGGGGCCGAACCACCCGTCGTACAACTGAGGGCATGAGGCGCTTCGCCGCCTGGACGTCCCTGGCGCTCGCATTGGCCGTCATCGTGACCGCAATCGTGGTCGCGGTGTTTCCGCCCGAGCCCTTCGTCGCGCAGCCGGCGAGTATTCCGGCCACGCGGCCGTATGTCCCAAAGAGTCCCGTCGCGGTGAGTGTGACCTTCGTGGGAGCGACTACCACCGCGCTGCTGGCACGCGGCGGACGA
Source organism: Gaiellales bacterium (assembly GCA_035696365.1). GTDB lineage: Bacteria > Actinomycetota > Thermoleophilia > Gaiellales > JALYLC01 > JALYLC01. Next base: position 14,064 of record DASRQS010000056.1, read on the forward strand.
GCGACTTCTCCCAGCCAGGGGGGCGACGCCGGCCAGGTGGGGTATCGGGTGCCGTAGAGGCGGCTTCCAGGGGGCCGCCGTTCGTGCGTGTAGACACAACCGTTCCGCGAGAGATTTTCTGCGAGCCGCCAGCGCGGGGGTATTTCGTGACTCCGGGGTCACGCTGGTGGTTTGCTCGGGAGGCGGCGACCCGCCCTCCTCCCCCTCGCGCTGGCGCAACGACTGGCGCATCGGTGGCGCAGGCATCACCGCATCGGTGGTGCACGCATGGGGTTGGGGACGTGGCTCGCGGGGTAGTCCCGTTGGCGCGCTGCCGGTTCTGGGGTATCGCAGCGCGCCGCGGAATATGGTCGCAGGCGCGGCGTGAGCCGCACCTCGAAAGCGCTTTCGCCTAGTGAGACGAAGCTGCTCAGCCACGGCGAGAACACCTGCGAGATCGTGACGACGGGCGAGCTGCGGGCGATCCTCCAGGCCTTCCTCGAGGCCGGGATATCGCCCGTGAGTAACCATGCACTCTCGTTCGCATTCGTACTCAAAGGCTTACGCGGATTCCCCTCGGTCCCCCACTTCAGCCCTGTCCTCCCGTCGGACTCCTCCTGCTGACCCTCGGCGCTCTTGCCAACTGGCCAACCGCGTTACCGGCGCTGCGGTTGATGTTTGTGGCCAACCCGCTCAGCGACGTGGATACCGCTCTGTCTTGATGAGTCCGCGCGTTGCGGTGTGCGGATGGCGGGGCCTTCGAATCCCTCCGGGCCCATCGGCTCTGGGAACGCGATTGCGCCCGCCCGCGACTTGCGTCAGGGCATCGGAGGTAGCGCGGTCGCGACGTCGCGGTGCTTTGTGAAGCGCCCGACGGCCTTCTCATGGGCCGCGACAGACGACCAGTTACGGTCCCAGTGCGAGCCTGGCTTCGCCACGCGAATGGCCGTGATGATGCCGATCAGCCCGGCCGAGAAGAGCACGGCCATCCACCACTTGCCCTTGAGGGCGTTGACGGCGCCGATCGCGAGCCAGATCGCGAGGTAGACCGCGAGTCCCGGTGTCATCAGTGCGCTCCCTCGGTTGCGTCCATACGCTCAACCTAGCGGCAGAACTTCGCGCCGGTACTCGAGTCCCACCTCGCCCAGCCATCGGTTCGAGCGCGAGCCCGTGATTGTTTGCGAGGCGCTCACCTCGCCGAGCGCTCGGCGGGCGCTTCCGCTCGAGTGTCGGCGTCAACCAGCCGCGCCCCGCCGTGCGCGGCGAACGAGCGCGCGAGGTTTCTAGTGAGTCATCCGCCCGGTCGCCTTGCCGACGAGGATCGTTCCCTGTGCGCCCTTGTGGGCGTTTGCGAACGAGTGGTTGACGAAGCCGTTCGCGCCGGGCTGCTCGAAGCGCGCTTCGAAGATTGCCCCGGCTCCGGGTGGCACGCTGGTCGTCTGCACGCCAGACAGCCAATTCGTCACGTCGCCGTCGAGGTAGACGCGCTCGAAGACCGTGCCGACGACGTGGAACGGGATCGCGAGATTGGGGCCGGCGTTCCCGACGTAGAAGCGCGCGAGCTGCCCGGGAGGTACGTGCAGCGCGTGGTCGACGTACTGGTCGGCGTGGCCGTTGAACGTCACCACATCGGGCCGCATCGCCAGCGCCTTGTCGAAGTCGACGTCGGCCGGGCGGCTCTGGCCGGATCCAGCGAGGTACCACTCGCTGCCCAGGAGCACGAACTCGTGGTCGGTGGGTGGGAGCGGCTTGCTCGGAGAGACCACCATCGCTCCGTACATGCCCATCGCGATGTGCATCACCGCGGGACTCGTGACGCAGTGGTAGACGAACACGCCAGGGTCGTGCGCGGTGAAGGCAAGCGTCATCGACTTCCCGGGCTGCACGTCCCTGAAGGCCGTGCCTGCAGCCACGCGAGCCGCGTGGAGGTCGAACGAGTGGGGCAGCGTCCCGCCGTTGTGGAACGTGATCTCGACGGGCTGACCCTGGCGCACGTGCAGCACCGGCCCCGGCACGGTTCCGTTGAACGTCCAGGCGCGGAAGCGCACGCCGGGCGCGATCTCGACCGTGCGATTCTCGACCGTGATGTCGAAGCGGGCAACCGGGCCGCCGACGGCTGCCGGCAGTCGTGTCGGAAACGGCACGAAGGCCTGGCCTCGCCGGGCGCGCTTCCAGGGGCGGGCACCGTGGGAGGCATGCGCAGAGCTTTGCGTCGGGCGGGCAAGGGCGCCCACTGAAAGCGCACCGAGACCGCCGAGCAGCAGGCTCCGGCGCGACTTCCCCGCACTCGCAGGCAGAGCTTGAAGGCGTGCTTGGTCGCGCGCTTCGCGCTCGCCTCTTGCGGGGGTCTCCATTTCGGCCTCCTCAGCCTGCTCGATGACGTGGTGTTGCGAGGGATCGCATAGCGCCAGTCTGCGCGCCGGCCTTTGGAAAACCTTTCGCCGGACGGGCGCGAGCCGGGAGACTGACCCGCTACCGGTTTCGAATCGCTCTCGGCCGGGAAATCATCGGGCCGGCGGGGCGGCCGGCCTGTTCCTCCAAGGGCGATGCGAAGCGGCCGCTCCGCCGGAGCAATGTCGTGGGCGCGTGCATCGGCGGCGGCCGAAAGGTTCATCAAAGGTGAACGGCCTTAAATGGCGTCGGCGCCCGGGCTCGAGCCTTGCCCCCCAGAACTTCCCCGCTCGGCTTTCCCGGGCGCCCGGAATCTTTTTCTCACTGGATGTTTGAACACACGCGCCCGGTGGTATGGGCGGGAAGCGGGGCGACCACCCTGAAGTTCAAGGGCCGCGGTCGGCCGCCCGCGCGCAGCAGATGATCCTGCAAGGATTCCCCCAAGGCAGACGGCGAAGGCGACGCGCTCAGCGCTCCCGCCGCGCGCGCGCCAGGAGAGGACGGGCTCCGCCCGGCCGCCCCCACACTCGTCCTCTTTCCATAACGGAGACCGCTCGTGGCGTCGCCCCCCAGCGACGTCACGAGTGTTTTTCGCGGCCCGGCTCCACCTGACTCCGCCGATTTCGCCAAGACGGCCTAGCCTGCGGTCACGCCATGGCCGACCAGCTCCTTCCAGGCATCCTCACGGATGCCGCGCTCAGACCGTCGTCGCGCGAGGCGATCACCACCGCCTATCCGACGCTCGACGTCCTGCTCTCGGCGACGCTCGACGAGATCGCCGCTGCGGCCGGCGAGGCCGACGCGACGCGGCTCTGGGAAGTGCTCGAGCGGCGCTGGCGCTCCGAGGTCACCGGGGAGGACAGCAGTCGGGCGCCGTCCGCCGGCGGACTCGCGCGGATCGTCGAGGCGGAACCGCTCGGCGAGCGGCCGACGTCGCTGCGCCTCCAGTTGAGGGCGCTCGCGCTCGTCGAGGTCACGATGCGAGCGGCGGGCTTCGACCCCGATTCCCGCACCGCGGACTAGCGCACACTCAGGCCCGCGTCGTGAGCGCGCCGCCGTCGATCAGCAGCGTTGATCCGTGCATGAAGGAGGCGTCGTCGCTCGCCAGGTAGACCGCTGCGGCCGCGACGTCCTCGGGAGTTCCGAAGCGGCCCGCGGGGGTCGCGTCGACCATCGCCCGGGTGTGGTCCTGCAGGTGCGCCGTGCCGTCGGTGAGCGTCACGCCGGGCGCGATCGCGTTGATGCGCACACCGGAACGGCCGAACTCGGCCGCCCAGCCGCGCGTCAGGGCTTCCAGCGTGCCCTTGCTCGCGCCGTAGAGCGCGCCGGATGAGAGGCCGATCGTCGAGATCCACGAGCCGATGTTGATGATTACGCCCGAGCCGCGCTCGGCCATCGAGGGGGCCAGCGCCGCAACGAGGAAGAACGGCCCGCGCACGTTGGTCGCGATGACAGAGTCGAAGGTCGCCTGGTCGACCTCGGCCGTCGGAGCCGACGGGAAGATGCCGGCGTTGTTGACGAGCACGTCGACCCGGCCGCCCAGGGCTCTCGTGCCCTCGCCGGCGAGTGCCCGCGCCGCATCGGCCGACGCGCCGAGGTCGGCGCGCACGAAGTCGGCCCGCCCGCCCGCCTCGCGAATCGCCGCGACCGTCGCCGCTCCGCGCGCGTCGTCGCGGCCGCTGACAGCGACATGAGCGCCCTCCGCCGCGAACGCGATCGCGATCGCGCGGCCGATCCCGCTCGTCGAGCCCGTCACGAGGGCCGTTCTGCCGTCGAGTCGCTGCGCCAAGCTGCATCCGTTCATGAGTGGACCGCGAAGTCCAATTTCTATCATGGAGTGGACTTGCTGGTCCAGAGAACGGCTATCGTCCGTCTGGGATGACGAACACGGGACTCACCGCGAAGGGCGCCGCCACGCGGGAGCGGATCGTCGAAGCGGCGGCCGATCTCATCCTCGCCCGCGGCGCAGCGGGCACGAGCCTGGACGACATCCGCGGCGAGACCAGCACCAGCAAGAGCCAGCTCTTCCACTACTTCCCGGGCGGCAAGAGCGAGCTCGTTCACGCCATCGTCGCGTGCCAGGGCGAACGAGTTCTGGCGGCCCAGCGCCCCGTGATCGACCAGCTCGACAGCTGGAAGGCGTGGCGCGCGTGGCGCGACCTGGTGCTCGCGTACTACGGCCAGGGCGAGGCCGGAGCGGGCTGCCCGATCGGATCGCTTGCCAACGAGCTGGCCGCCAGCGATCCGGAGATCCGACGGCAGACCGAGGCGTTCTTCGAGCAGTGGCAGGCGTATCTCGAGCGCGGTCTCCGCACGATGCAGCAGCAGGGCGATCTGCGGGCCGACGCCAATCCCGCCGAGCTCGCCCAGGCAACGCTCGCGTCGCTGCAGGGCGGCCTGGTGCTCACGCAGACCGCCCGCTCCCTGCGGCCGCTCGAGATCGCGCTCGACGCCGCACTCGCTTACCTCGGAATCTGGTCGACGGGCCGTCCGGCCGGCGCCTGACGGCGCCTCAGCGCAGCTCCCTCAGCAGGTCGTCGATGATCGGCGTCGCCTCTTCGGGCCCGTCGATCCGCAGCGTGACGAGCGACGCAGCGGTGTCGACGGTCATCCTCAGGAACGGGCAGCACTCCGCCTCGAGCGCCGCCCAGGCGCGCACCCGCTCCTCCACCCCCGCGCCCTGGCGGAAGCGGAGCACGAGTGAGCCGCCGTGGCGCTCGCGGTCGACCAGGGCGTCCGCTGCCAGCTGTGCGACGAGCGCCGCGCGCTCGTCGCGCCCGGCGGGCGTCAGGGAGCAGGCGATGGGCGGCGTCGTCATGACCGATTTCTACCTCACGCCTGTAGGATCGTCAGCGCCGTGACGCCCGCGAGGATCGCGCCCGCACCCACGACCTGCCGCCGCCCGAGGCGCTCGCCCAGCACGAGCCAGCCTGTCGTCGCCGCGATCAAGGCGAACTGCGATGCGATCACGGCCGGGACGGCGACGCCGATGCGATTCGACGCCTCGATGTAGGCGGCGAAGGCCACGACCTCGCCGATGCCCGCGACGATCGCGGGCAGGACGACGCCGCGCGGGCTCTTGAGCCGCCGCGTCGCGGCCAGCGGCACGAGCACCAGCGCGACGCTCGAGAGACGGATGCAGACGAGCACCCAGTCGGCGCCGATGCCCGAGCCGCCGCGCGAGGCTGCGAACAGCGAGAGCCCCGTGAAGCACGCCGCGGCCAGGGCGAGCAGGATCCCGCGCCGTTCGCGTGGTGGCGCCTGCTGCCCGCCGTCACCGCTCATCAGCACGAACGTCCCGACACCCGAGACCCCGATCGCCACCACGGACAGCGGATGCAGCGACTCGCCGCCGATGGCCGCGTAGATCGAGGCGAAGGCGCCCTGCGAGGAGATCGTCGCGGTGACGAGGCCCACGCGGCCGTACTGGAGCCCCGTGAACATCAGCGCCAGGCCTGCCAGCGAGCAGACGGCGGCGACCATGGCCCAGGCCCAGGCGCCCGCGCTCGCGTGCGGGAAGCCGTGGATCAACGCGACCGGCAGGACGACCACGAGCCCGACGGCGAACACCCAGGCCAGCGCGCTCTGCCCGCCGAGCGCGCGTGAGATCTTCGCCTCGAGCACCGAGATGCTGCCCCACGTGACCGCGGTGAGCGTTGCGAGCAGGACGCCGATCACGCGCGGGCCTCAGCGTGTCGCCGCGACGAGCGCGACGCCGGTCAGGAGTGCGGCGACGCCCGCGAGTTGCCGTCGGGAGAGGCGCTCGCCGAGCACGAGGAATGAGATCAGCATGCCCACGACCGAGGCCTGCGACGCCAGCACGGCCGGCACCGAGACGCCGCTGGAGCCGGCCGCGACGAGAAATGCGACGTAGCCGCTCGATTGCGCGAGCGCGGAGTAGAAGACGAAGCGCAGGAAGCGCCCTGGCCGCGGCAGGTAGCCGAGCAGCGCGAGCGGGATGGCGATCAGCACGACCCCGAAGGTGCGGCTGCCGGCGGGCAGCCACAACTCGGGCACCTGCTCGATCGCGCGCGCGCTCGCGAAGAGGGAGAGCCCGAAGAACGACGCCGCGAGCGTCGCGAGCAGGCTCGCCTGCAGCGGGTGTCCGTGGCCCTCCGGCACCGGTATGCGTACGGACGTCAGGACGAACAGCATGCCTCCCAGCGCGATCACGAGGCCGACCAGCGTCAGCGCCGGCAAGCGCTCGCCCGTGGCGAACGCGATCGTCGCGGCGACACCTCCCTCGAGCGCGCCGATGCCCGCTACGAGCGGCACCGGACCGAGCCGCACGGCGCGGTAGAAGGGCGCGAACGCGGCGACGGCTGCGAGGCTCGAGATCGTGAACCACGTGAGCCCGCGCCCGCCCACGCCGGAGGTGTCGTGGGCGAAGATCAGCGCGATCGGCAGCGTGATCGTGCAGCCCGCGATGCTCCCCCACCCCAGCACTCCGAGCGCGCCCACGATACGCGTGGCGCGAGCGTCGGTGGTCGTGGACGAGCCCCACAGCAGCGCGGCCAGCAGCCCGCCGATGATCCCCGTCACCCGTGCGTCCCGGCCACCACGGCCACACCGAGCAGGAGCCCGGCGACACCGCCGACCTGACGACGGCTCAGCCGCTCGCCGAAGAGCAGCACGCCCCCGAGCAGTGCGAAGATCGCGAACTGCGAGGAGAGCACCGAGGGGATGGCGACACCGCCAGCACGGCCCGCCACGCGGTAGAGCACGAAGCCCGCGAACTGCAAGCCCGCGGCGACCGTCACGAACGTCCAGGCCTTGCCCGGCCGCCCGAGCTCGCGGCGCCAGAGCAGCGGCCCGCCCACGACGGCGAACGGCACCACGCGGTAGATCAGCTGCAGCCAGGAGTCGCTCAGCGCATCGCCCGAGCGAATGGCGGCCAGCAGGAAGAGCGAGAAGGCGCAGGCCGAGCCCGCGGCCAGCAGCACGGCCGCCAGAGAGTGACCGGCGATGCCCGCGCGCTCCTGCGCGGCGGTCGCGTGCAGCACCGCGAGCATCCCGGCGACGACGAGGACGAGACCCGCGGCCGTCGCGATCGCGATGTGCTCGCCCAGGGCCACGCTGGCGAGCGCCGCCAGCGCGCCGTCGACCGCCATGACCGGCGTCACGACGGACACGGCACCGCGGCCGATGGCGGCGTAGGCGAGCGTGAGGCCGGCCGAGCAGCCCACTCCGCCCACGACGATCCACGCCAGCGCGTGGCCCGACGGCATCGACGGCACGCCCTCGTAGAGCGCGAACGGGAGCACCTGGAAGAAGCCGATCAGCTGCACCCAGGCGAGTGCCTGCAGCGGACCGATCATGCGCGTCGAGCGGTTGTCGCAGCCCGCCGAGAGCCCCCACGCCAACGCCGCGCCGAGCGCGGCCGCGATCGCCAGCATCAGGAGATGGTTCCGGTCGCAGCGAGCATGGGCACGGCGGCGCCCACGACCACGCGGTAGGCCGCGAACGCGCGCGTCGAGTGGGTCGTCAGGAACTTCAGCAGGCCGGCGACGGAGGCGTTGTAGACGAGGATGGCCGCCATCGTGCCGAGCTGGATGACCGCGGTGAAGGCCACACCGGGATCGTCCCAGTCCAGGAACGGGACGATGCGCAGATGAGCCGTGCTCGACAGCGGCCAGAACTCCGTGATGCCCTGCACGTAGCCGAGCACGATCGCCTGACCGATGTCCACCTGAGGAGCGTATGCACAGACTGCCCCGTCAGGACGCGGTCGTCAGGCCACGGGCTGCATGATCTGCGCGCCGACCTCGCGCGCGATCTCGACGAACGTCTCGGCGGCGCGCGAGCGGTAGCGATCGCGGCGCCAGAAGATCGCGATGCGACGGGACATGTAGTCGCCCTCCAGCGGCACGAACTCCACGTCGGCGTCGAGGCCCGGCTCCGCCGCGAGCTGCGGCACGAGCGCATGCCCGATGCCGGCACCGACCATGCGCATGACCGTGAGGTTGTCGTCGGTACGGAACACGATGTGTCGCGACGCACCCGATGCGGCCCACGCCCGATCGAGGGTGAGGCAGCACGACACGCCCGGCGGCGGCTCGACCACGTCGAGGCCGTCGAGCTCCTGCAGCGTCACGCTCGTGCGCCCGCGATAGGGGCTGCCCGGCGGCGCCAGCAGGACGTACTTCTCCTCCAGCAGCAGCTCGTTGGCGAGCTGAGGCGGTACCGGCCCGCCGACCGATGCGAACGTCAGGTCGAGCGCACCGGCGGCCACGCCCTCGAGCAGGACCGACTCGTCGAGCTCCTCGCGGATCTCGACGCGCACCTCGGGCCAGCGCGCCCGGAACTGGCCCACCACGCCCGGGAGGATGCGAGCGCCTGCCGACTGGAAGGTGCCCACGCGGATCGTGCCGGACTCGCCGGCGACGAGCTGATCGAGATCGGCGCGCAGCGCTCCCAGCCGCGCGAGCAGGCGATCGGCGTGCCGGAGCACGACCTCGCCGGCCTCGGTCAGCGAGACGGGTCGCGGTCCGCCCGGCCGCTCGACCAGCTTGAGCCCCACGGCGCGCTCGAGCGCCGCGATCTGCTGCGACACCGCCGACTGCGCATAGCCGAGACGCTCGGCCGCGCGCGAGAACGAGCGCTCCTCGGCGATTGCCTGCAGCGCGGCCAGGTGGCGAGCTTCGACTCCGACGAGTCCATCAGCGGACATGATCGATTCCAGTCGTTATTGGCATTTCACTTATCAATCTTACGGGCTGATACTACTGAACGAGGTCAATCAGTCAAGGCAATCAGTCAAGGGAGCGGGAAATGACCGGCATCATCATCGTCCTCATCGCCTTCATCGGACTGCCGCTGCTGGCCTGGCGCCACGGTGTAGACAGCCGCACTCACAGCTCGTGGAGCCCTCCCAGCGATTGGCGCGAGCGGGATCCGCGGAGTTAAGCGGCAGCGACGCAGACCGAGCAGAACGCTTCGAAGAGCGGCTCGGTGAACTCGGGAGAGCCGGCGGCGATGGACGCCTCGAGCGCCTCGGGATCCAGTCCCATCCGCTCGGGAGCGCCGGCCCAGTTCTTGATCCACCCCAGGTAGAGCGGCAAGTCCACCTCCGGGTGGAACTGCAGGCCCCAGGCGCGCTCGCCGTAGCGGAAGGCCTGGTTGGGGCTCAGATCGCTGCGCGCAAGCCGCACGGCGCCGTCCGGAATGTCGAACACGTCGAGGTGCCATTGGTACACGCCGACAGGCCCGCGCAGGTGCGCGAGCAGCCGGTCGCCCGAGGCCTCCGGAGTCGGCTCGACGGTCAGCCAGCCCGTCTCGGGGCGCTCGGCGGGACGCGCCTCCGCGCCGAGCGCACGCGCCAGCACCTGGCCGCCGAGGCAGATGCCGAGCACGGGCACGCCTTCGTCCACTGCCTCGGTCAGCAGCTCGCGCTCGCGCGCGAGGAACGGAAGGCCCTCCTCGTCCCAGGACTGCATCGAGCCGCCCAGCGGGACGATGCCGCCGAAGTCACGGGCGCGCAGCCCGTCGAGATCACCCTCCCAGGCGTGGGCGGACACGAGCGGCAGGCCCTGTGCGCGCACGACGCGCCCGAGCAGCCCCAGTCCCGGCAGCGTCGGATCCTGCTCGATGGCGAGGATTGGCTTCACCGCAGCTGGAGCGTAGAGCGCGCGGCTTCAGGTGCGCGTCAGGATTTCTTGGACGCGGCCGCGCGGCGCGGCTTGGCGGCCGGGCTCTTGGCCGGCGCCTTCTTGGTGGTCGCCTGTTGCGTGGCGGCCGCGAGGCTGGCCTCGAGCGCGGCCATGAGGTCGTCGACCTTGGCGGCGGGCTCGGGCACGTTCGACTCGACGATCTCGCGCCCCTCCGCCTTGGCGCGCACGAGCTCGATCACGCGCTCGCGGTAGTCGTCCTTGAACTGGTCGGGATCCCACTCGGCCGAGAGCGACTCCACCAGCTGCGAGGCGATCGCCAGCTCCTTCGGCGAGACCTCGGCGGGCTCCTCGGCGAGCTCCTCGATGGCCGCGCGCGGCACGATCTCGTCCGCGAACAGCATCGTCGACAGCATCAGGGCGCCGTTCGCAGGCCGAATCGCGGCGAGATACTCCTTGGAGCGCAACACCACGCGCCCGAGCCCCACGCGGGAGGTGCCGTCGAGCGCCGCCAGCAGCAGGGCATACGGCTTGGCGGCCGTCTTGTCGGGCGCGAGGTAGTAGGTCGACTCCCAGTGGATCGGGTCGATGTCGTCGAGCGCGACGAACTCCTCGATCTCGATGCGCCGCGTACGCTCCGCCGCCACGCCCTCGAGCTCGGCGGGCGTGATCGTCACGTAGCGGCCCGGCTCGATCTCGTAGCCCTTGACGATCTCCTCGTAGGCCACTTCCTCGCCGTCGATCGAGCAGACACGCTTCTGCTGGATCCGCCCGCCGTCGGCGGCGTGCAGCTGGTTGAAGCGCACGTCCTTGCGCGAGACGGCGGAATAGACCTTGACGGGCACCATGACGAGCCCGAAGGAGATGGCGCCACTCCAGATCGCTCGAGCCATGCTTCTACCTTACCCCTCTGTGAGAATGTCGACTCCGGTTAAGACGGGCTCGGGTCGCGCTTCTCATCGCTCGTAGTTCGAGGTGCTACACGCAGAACTCCTGCGCGACCGCCACGAGCACCTCGGCGCAGCGCTCGACGGACGCGAGGTCGACCCACTCAACGACGGCGTGGGCGCCCTCGCCGGCCGGCCCGAAGATCACGGTCGGGATGTCGGCCCCGGCGAGGATCGCGGAGTCCATCCAGGCCGCCCAGCCGATCACCGGCGGCACGGTGCCGAGCACGCGCTCGGCATGGCCGCTGACGAGCCGCACGATCTCGGCATCCGTCCCGATCTCGAACGGCGACCGCACGAGCGTCGTGCGCACCTCGGCGCGCAGCTCGGGATCGGCGGCGGCGGCCTGGTCGACCAGATCGCGCACCTGCCGCTCGACCAGCTCCGCGTCCTCGCCCGGCACGGTCCGGCGCTCCAGGCGCACGAGACAGCGCTCCGGGTAGCTCGAGAGCTCCTGGCCCCCCTCGATCAGCGACGCGTGCACGGAACCGGGACCGAGCAGCGCGTGGCCCGGCTCGGCGGCCAGGCGACGGCCGAGCTGCTCGATGCCGGTCAGCACGCGCCCCGCCTTCGCGATCGCGTCGACGCCGAGCTGGGGCTGCGAGCCGTGCGCGGCCCGCCCGGCGACCTCGACATCGAGCCACGCGAAGCCCTTGTGCGCGACGCACACCTCGAGCGCGGTCGGCTCCGTGACGATCGCGGCGTCGGCCCAGATCTCCGCGGCCACGGCCTGGGTGCCGATGCTCGCGAATTCCTCGTCGCAGACCGCGGCGACGATGACGTCGCCCGGGAGCTCGAGCTGCGCGGCCTCGACGCAGGCCCACAGCGCCGCGGCCGTGCCTCCCTTCATGTCGAACCCGCCGCGGCCGTAGAGGCGGTCGCCCTCGACCCGGGGCTCGAGCGGGCGCTCGTAGCCGTCGTGGCCCACGGTGTCGGTGTGGCCGTTGAGCAGCAGCCGGCGCCCGCCGCCAGTGCCGCGGGCGATGCCGATCACGTTGGCGCGCCCGGGCGCGACTTCCTCGATGCGCGCCTCGACCCCGGCGGCCTCGAGCCAGCCGGCGATGAAGCGCGCGACCTCCATCTCCCCCGCCCCGCCCGGGACGAGCTCGGGATTGACCGAGTCGATCGCGACCAGCTCGGCGACGAGTGCGCGCAGGTTCATGGCCGCGGAGCCTACGGCCCCGCGCCTGGACGCGGCGTGCCAGGCACGTCAGGATGTCGGGATGCGCGCCGCCCGCCTCACGCTCGCCGGGAGCGACCCCGGCTTCGAGCTGCAGGAACTGCCGGACCCGGTTGCCGGCGCCGGCGAGGTCGTCGTCGAGCTCGTCGCCGCGGCGTTCAACCGCCGCGACTGGTGGATCTGGCGCGATCCCGCGACGCCGGTGCCCGTGACGCTCGGCTCCGACGGCGCCGGCCGCGTCGCCTCGGTCGGGGCGGGCGTCGAGCGGCTCGCGCCCGGCGACGAGGTCGTGATCGACCCCGCGCTCGGCTGGGGCGACGACGAGCGCGCCGCGGCGGACACGTTCGACATCCTCGGCTCGCCGACGGAGGGCACCTTCGCCGAGCGCATCGTCGTGCCGGCGACCAACGTTCACGCGAAGCCCGCGGGGCTCAGCTGGGAGGAGGCCGCGGCCTTTCCGCTCGCCGGGCTGACTGCGTGGCGGGCCAGCGTCACCTGTGCCGGCGCGGCACCCGGGCGGCGCGTGCTCGTCACCGGCGGCGGCTCGGGGGTGTCGACGTTCTGTGTGCAGATCGCCGTGGCACTCGGAGCGCGGGTCTGGGTCACGTCGGGCAGCGACGCCAAGATCGCGCGCTGCGTCGAGCTCGGAGCCGAAGGAGGCTTCCGCTACGACGATCCGGATTGGCCCGAGCAGGTGCGCGCCGCGACCGGCGGTGGCGTGCAGGCGGTGATCGACTCGTTCGCCGGCGACGGCTGGGGGCAGGCTCTCGGTGCTCTCGTGCGCGGCGGCGTGCTCGTCAGCTACGGCGACACCGGCGGCGACGAGGCGACGATCCCGGTTGCGGGCATCTACTGGAACTGGCGCTCGCTGATCGGCACGACGATGGGCAGTCCAAGGGAGTTCCGCGCGCTCTGCGAGCACGTCGCCGGCGGCGCCTGGCGCCCGGCGATCGACTCTGTGCACGCGCTCGACGACATCGCCGCGGCCGCCCGCCGGCTCACCGAGCCGGAGCGCTTCGGCAAGGTCGTCCTGCGCATCGCCTGAACGACGGCGCGGCACGGGGTACCCTCTCCGCTCCGATCCCTCGTTCAACCCTCCGAAGGAGCACCCGTGAGCATCCAGGATCTCGCGGCTCTCACTGCCGAGCTGAAGGCCAAGGGCGTTCGCGCGCTCACCGTCACGTGGTGCGACAGCAACGGCATCCAGCGCTCGCGCAGCGCGCCCATCGACAAGCTCAGCTCTGCCGTCGAGCGCGGCATGGGCTGCTCCTTCCTGTTTGCCGTCTTCGATTCGCACGACCACATCCACTGGGGCGTCGAGGGACTGGAAACCGCGACGGGCGACTTCCGGGTCAAGGCCGTGCCCGATCGCATCGTCCAATTGGCCGGCCAGCCGGCCTTCGCGTGGGCGCCGGCCCAGCTCTGGCTGCAAGAGGGTCCGCGCTGGGAGCACTGCTACCGGGCGGCGCTCGAGCGGATCGTCGAGCGCGCCAAGGGCCTCGGCTACGAGTTCAAGGCCGGCCTCGAGCTCGAGTGGTTCATCGGCCAGGACTCCGACGAGCCGGTCGGGGCGCACCGCGGGCCCGTGTACAGCCCGAACGCCATGCTCGACGTGAGCGAGTTCCTCTCGGAGCTGCTCGCCGACCTCGACGACAACGGGCTCACCATCGGCCAGGTCCACGCCGAGTACGCCTGGTCGCAGCTCGAGGTCTCGCTCGACGCCAAGGATCCGGTGGCCGCCGCGGACGATCAGCTGCTCGCGCGCGAGACGATCCGGGCCGCCGCTCGCGCCAACGGCCTGCGCGCGTCCTTCGCGCCGCTCGTGACGCCCCAAGGCGTCGGGAACGGCTGGCACTTCCACGTCTCGATCCACAAGGACGGCCGCAACCTGCTGTCGGGCGGCGACGGGCCGGAGGGCATGACCCCGGAGGGCGAGGCGTTCGTGGCGGGCATCCTGCGCGACCTCCGGGGGGTCGTCGCCGTGGCGGCGCCGAGCGTGCCCTCGCTGATCCGGCTCCGCCCCGGCTACTTCGCCAGCGCGTACGCCTTCTGGGGTCCCGACAACCGCGAGGCCTCGCTGCGTTTCGTCCCGGGCGCCGAGGCGATCGGCGCCCAGAACGCCAACATCGAGCTCAAGGCATCGGACGCCTCGGGGAACCCCTACCTCGGGCTGACCGCCATGCTCGCCTCTGGCCTCGGCGGCATCGAGGACGGCCTCACGTTGCCGGAGCCGATCGTCGAGGACCCCGGCAACTGGACGCCCGAGGAGCGCGAGGCCCGCGGCGTGCAGCGCTTCGCGCAGGACGTCGACGAGCAGATCGCGAACTTCGAGGCTGCGCCGCGCATCCGCGCGGCGTTCGGAGATCCCCTCGCGAACGCGTTCGCCGGTGTGCGCCGCTCGGACGGCGCCTGGGCCGAGGGCAAGAGCGCCGAGGAGATCGTCGCCGCGCACCTCTGGCGCTACTAACTTTCTCGCTCTCCCGACGGGTAGCGCGCCCCTCTGCGGCGAGCGCCGCTACCATGCCGGACTTCGTGGCCGAGTTGCCGACCCCGACCCGGCTCTTCACCGTCGAGCAGGCGAACGCATTGCTGCCCGACATCCTGCCCGTGGCCGCATGCCTGCGCGAGCACGCGCTCGCACTGCGTGCCGAGCAAGCGGTGCTCGACGAGCTCGCCGGGCGGGCCGAGGAGATGGGCGGCGTCCGGCCCACGGCACGTGAGGCCGAGGCTGCCGTGGACGCCTGCGAGCATCTCAACGCGCTCGATGACGCGATCGGCGAGCTGCAGAGCGCGGGCGTGCGTGTCAAGGACGCCGAGCGCGGGCTGCTGGATTTCCCGAGCGAGCGCGACGGCGAGCTGATCGAGCTGTGCTGGCTGTACGGCGAGCACGCGGTGACCCACTGGCACCGCATCGGCGAGGGCTACGCCCAGCGCCGCCAGGTGTAACTGCGCGTCGCGAAGAGCCCGGGGCGGCCGCACCTCCTCGGCATCCTCGAAATCGATGACGCGATCAAGCCGATATCTCGTATGAGAGATGCGCCCGGCGTTCCCGATGCAGTACGCAGGAACCCGCGCTTGCTGGCCGAGAAAACTCGCCGCGGCTCCGCCACGGCCCGCCTTGCATCCGCGAGGGACATCGAACAAAGGATTCCCGTGTTCACACCGTTCAAAGGGCTGCTCAGCAGCTCCAAGCCGGTCATGGTCGTGACAGCCCTCGTGGCTCTCCTCGGCATCACCGGCACTGCGTACGGCGCGAAGCTCATCACCGGCCTCGACATCCGCGATGGTTCCATCACGACCGTCGACCTGTCGAAGGGCACGCAGGCGTCGCTCCACGGCGACAAGGGCGACAAAGGCAACGTGGGCGTGAAGGGTGCCAAGGGCACCATCGGCGTCACCGGCGAGGCGGGTGCACTCGGGTTGACCGGTGCAACCGGTGCAACCGGCGCTACCGGCGCTACCGGCGCCACGGGTCTCACCGGTCTCAGCGTGGTTGGCCCGCAGGGCGCGGCCTCCACCGTCGCAGGCCCCGCCGGCCTGACCGGCGCGCAGGGCCCATTCGGTCCCCAGGGCGCGGCCTCGACCGTCGCCGGCCCCGCCGGCACGATCGGCCCGCTCGGCCCGCAGGGCCCCATCGGTGCCAGCTCGACCGTCCCGGGCCCCCAGGGCTCGCAGGGCAACCAGGGCAACCAGGGCCCGCTCGGCGCACAGGGTCCCACAGGCCCTCAGGGTGGGCAAGGCGCGGCCTCGACGGTTGCCGGCCCGCAGGGCCCGCTCGGACCGCAGGGTCCGCTCGGCCCGACCGGCGCCAATTCAACCGTCGCCGGCCCCCAGGGCCCGCTCGGCAACCAGGGCAACCAGGGTCCGATCGGCAACACCGGCGCCAGCTCGACGGTCGCCGGCGCGCAGGGCCCGATCGGCAACACCGGCTTGCAGGGCCCGATCGGCAACACCGGCGCTGACTCGACCGTTCCCGGCGCGCAGGGCCCCATCGGCAACACCGGTCCGCAGGGCGGCACAGGAAACACGGGCAGCCAGGGTCCGATCGGCAACACCGGCGCTCAGGGCATCAGCGGAACGGCCGAAGGAGCCGTCTGCACCGTGCCGGGCAACCTTCACGGCACGATCCACTGGACCAACGTCGGTGGGACGACCTGGACGATGTCGTGCAACAACGCGGCGTAGCGTCTAGCACTTAGCGCCTCCCGGTGACCCCCGTGCAGCACTCCGCACGGGGGTCGTCGTGCGTTCAGGCCCAGCCGTGGCTGGCCGGATCGTCCGAGCAGATGCCGTCCACCGCGAGCTCGCGCAGGCGGACGATCTCGGAGGGGCGGTCGACCGTCCAGACCCAGATCTCCGCCCCCGCCGCGTGCAGGCGGTGTACGAGCAGGCGGCTCACGAGCCGGCGGTGACAGGAGACGACCTGCGCGTCGTATTGCTTCAGGATCGCCGGCGCCCGCCATGCGTACCACAGCCGCTGCAAGGGCTGGAGCGCGCGCGGCCAGATCCGGCGCGGCATCGTCAGGCCCGCGCGGATGCCCGGCTCGGCGCGATGGATACCCGCGAGCATCGCCCAGTTGCCGCCCGTACAGGTGACGCGGCCGAGTAGGCCCGCGTCGCGCACCAAGGCGATCAGGGGTCGCTCGATGCCGCTCGCCTTGAGATCCAGGTTGAGCTGTGCGGGCGAGGCGGCGGCGAGCGCCAGAACATCGGCGAGCAGCGGCGCGTCCGCCGCGTCGGCGCGATCGTGGTGTGCGACCAGCGTGCCGTCGCGCCGCTTGCGGACGTCCACCTCGAGGACGTCCGCGCCGTGCTTGATGGCGGCTGCGAATGCCTCGAGGGTGTTCTCCACCGCTCCGGCGCGATAGCCGCGATGCGCGATGCGGAGCGGCTCCGCGATGATGAGCGGCTCGGGGATGGTGCCGCTCAGCGCAGGGAGGCCCAGGGCTCTTCGGCGGAGACGTCGACGAGCTGATAGCCCTCATCGCCCACCGCAGGTGCGAGCACGACCTGCAGGTGCGCCGTCTCGGTGCCGATGTTGAACGAGGCGTGCACCACGTTCGCGTCGAGGAACACGGAGTCGCCCGCTTCGAGGATCGTGTGGTCCTGCTCGATCCACTGCTCGATCGAGCCGGCCTTGACGATGATCATCTCGTCCTGCTCCGGGTGCTTGTGGAAGTCGTGCCCGAAGCCTGGCTCGAGCGAGACGTCCATCACCACGAAGGTCTTGCAGCCCGTGTTGGCGGGACGGGCGCGCCAGCCGATGTCTCCCCAGTCGAGATGGTCGACGGCGATGCCGGACTGCTTCACGAACGTGCTCATTCGCCTGCTCCTAGGGGTTGTAGGTGAGGTTCTTGAAACGCCGCATGTTCTCGGTCATGGCGATCTCGGTCGGGAGGCGCTCCATGCTCGACGCTCCGAAGAAGCCCTTGACTCCGTGTGTGCGCTCCAGCACGTAGCGCGCGTCGTCAGGCTCGGCGATCGGCCCGCCGTGGCAGAGCACGATCACGTCGGGGCGGATCGCCACGGCAGCGTCGTGCATCTCCTGCACGAGCACGACGCACTCGTCGAGGGTCTTCGCGGTACTTGCGCCGATCGTGCCCTTGGTCGTCAGGCCCATGTGCGGGACGAGCACGTCCGCCCCGGCCGTCGTCATGGCGACGGCGCTCTCGACGTCGAACACGTAGGGCGCCGTCAGCAGGTCCTTCTCGCGCGCGGTACGGATCGCGTCGACCTCGAGGTCGTAGCCCATGCCGGTCTCCTCCAGGTTGATCCGGAAGAGCCCGTCGAGCAGT
Organism: Gaiellales bacterium; assembly: GCA_035696365.1. Classification (GTDB taxonomy): domain Bacteria; phylum Actinomycetota; class Thermoleophilia; order Gaiellales; family JALYLC01; genus JALYLC01. Next base: position 31,963 of record DASRQS010000056.1, read on the forward strand.
CCGACGGTCGGGAAGTTCTGCACGCCGGAGAAGCCGATGCGGATCAGCTCGTCCATGAAGACGTCCATCAGGCGAAACGGGTCGGTGCCGCACACGCCCGCGAGCACCGGCGTCTGCTTGACAACGGGCAGCACCTCGCGCGCCATGTCGACGACGATCGCGTTGGCGTCGCCGTAGGGCATGAGGCCCGAGAGCGAGCCGCGGCCGGCCATGCGGTAGCGGCCGGAGTTGTAGATGATGATCAGGTCGACGCCGCCGGCCTCGGCGCACTTGGCCGAGAGGCCCGTCCCCGCTCCCGCCCCGATCACCGCCCGTCCGCTCGCGATCGTCGCCTGCAGCCGCGCAAGCGCCTCGGCGCGCTTCACCCGGCACCGACGAGGTAGCCGTGCAGCTTCGCGACCATGGCCTCAGCGAAGGCCGGATCGTTGATGTCCGTCTCGAGCTCGATCAGCTCGACGTTCGGCCCGCAGTTGGCCCGCACCGCCGCGAACAGCGCCTCGTCGGCCTCGGGGTCGTAGAACGGGCCGTCCGGCGTGGCGATCATCGAGATGCCGCCGAGGGGGACGAACAGCGCGACGGGGCCGGTCGAGGCCGAGAGCTTGCGCCCGACCTCCTCCCCCAGCCTGGCGCATTCCTCGGGCGTCGTGCGCATCAGCGTCACCTGCGCATTGTGCACGTAGATGTTGCGCCCCTCGTAGGCAGCCGGAACCGTGTCACGCGGCCCGAAGTTGACCATGTCGAGCGCCCCCAGCGAGACCACCTGCGGCAGGCCGGCGATGCCGGCGGCCGTGAGCCGGTCGGGGCCGGCGCCGAGTACGCCGCCGACGAGCTCGTCGCACAGCTCCGTGGTCGTCGCGTCGAGCACGCCGGCGATGAAGCCGCCTTCGATCAGGGCCTCCATCGAGCGCCCGCCCGTGCCGGTCATGTGGAAGGTCAGGACCTCGTAGCCGAGGCCGTCCAGCAGCTCGGCCGCGTGCGTCACGCACGGCGTCGTGACGCCGAACATGGACGCGGCGACCAGTGGCCTGCTCTCGCCGAGCTCGAGCGGTGCGGCCTGCACCATGCCGGCCATGGCCGCGGCCGCGTTGGCGAGGATGCGCGCGGAGACGGAGTTGATGCCCGCGACATCGACGACAGACGCAGCGAGCAGCATGTCGCTGGCGCCGACGATGGGCCGGGTATCACCGGCTGCGATCGTGGAGACGATCAGCTTGGGCACGCCGACGGGCAGCGCACGCATGGCCTCGGCCGCGATCGAGGTGTTGCCCGAGCCTCCGGCTGCCAGCACGCCGTCGCAGCGGCCCGCGGCGTAGAGGCGCTCGACCACCGCGGTCGCGCCGCGCGCCATCGCCAGCACGGCCTGACCGCGGTCGCCAGCCGCGCGCAGGGCCTCGACGTCGGCTCCGGCCGCGGCGGCAACCTCCTCGCGGCTCACGTCGGGCTCGACCAGCGGCGGCCCCATGATCCCGGCGTCGACGAGGATGGTGCGGACGCCCGCCGCGTGCAGGCGATCGCGCAGGAACGCGTACTCGCGGCCCTTCGTGTCCAGCGTGCCAACGAGCACGACGGTCTTGTCAGCCACCACCCCTCCCTCGCCGCATTTCAGGGGCGACGGTACAGGACTGTCAGGCGAGTTCGTCGAGCCGTACGCGGCGGCCCTCGCGAGCGCTGCTTGCTGCGGTCACTGCTGGGCGGGAGCCCGCTCGAACCACTCCGTCGGGGTGTGGCGGGATGCGCACGCACGTCATGCGCGCTCTCGCTTGCGCCTCGTGCGGCGCGCACTCGTCGCCCGCGGCACCAAGCGGCGCGGGATGAAAACCTTCGCCTCGGCGTCTTCCGTCCGGCCCGCGATGATCCGGCGCGCCGCGCTCGCACCCAGTTCGTAGGTGTGCACGCTGACGGTGGTCAACTCGAGGAAGCCAGCGGGGCGCGTATCGCCAATGCCGGCGACCGAGACGGTGCCCGGCACGTCGACGCCGCCACCGCGCAGCCCCATCGGGACGCCGATCGCGGTCTCGTCATTGGCGCACGCAACGGCATCGGGAAGCCGCGGCTCGGCC
>DASRQS010000057.1:0-6490 GCA_035696365.1 Gaiellales bacterium
GTCGTAGCCGGCTGTGTGCGCGAACGCCTCGGCCGCGAGCTCGCGGCGCGTATCGAGGCTGAGGTCGCCGGCGGACTCGCGCAACTCGTCCAGCACGAAGCCGTAGCGCTCCGGGTCGACGAGCACGGCCACGGCTGCGAAGTTCTTGGCGGCGGCGCGCACCATCGCGGGCCCGCCCACGTCGATCGCCTCGACGACCTCGGCCTCGCTCGACTCGCGGCGCGCGGCGACGTGCCGGAACGGGTAGAGGTTGACGACGACGAGGTCGATCGGCTCGATGCCGTGCTCGGCCATCGAGGCCTGGTCGCCGGCGTCGTCGCGTCGCGCCAGCAACGCGCCGTGCAGGCTCGGGTGCAGCGTCTTGACGCGGCCGCCGAACATCTCGGCGACGCCCGTCAGATCCTCCACCCGCGTGGACTCCAGACCGTGCTCGCCGAGGTAGGACGCCGTGCCGCTGGTCGCGATCAACTCGACGCCGAGCTCGACCAGGCCTTGCGCGAGCTCGAGCAGGCCGGTCTTGTCGGAGACCGAGATGAGCGCTCTCTTGACCGTCACGTGCGGGCCTTCCTTGCGATGAGGTCGAGATCGAGGGCACCACGGGCGACGTCCTCGACGACGGCCGGCAAGAGGCGGTGCTCCGCCGCGTGGATGCGTGCGCGCAGGCCCTCCGGATTCTCATGGTAGTTGACGGGTAGGCGGGCCTGGGCGACGATCGGCCCGCCGTCCAGTACCTCGTCGACGAGATGCACCGTCACGCCCGTCTCCGCGACCCCCGCGGCATAGGCGTCCTCGATCGCGCTGGCCCCCGGAAAGGCCGGCAGCAGCGACGGGTGCAGGTTGAGCACGCGATCGGGGAAGCGCTCCAGGAAAACGGTGCTCAGCACGCCCATGAACCCGGCGCACACCACGAGCTCGACGTCGCGCTCGCCCAGCCAGCCGCCCATCGCGCGGTCGCGGCGCCCTCGCTCGCCGCCGTGCGCGGCCAGCGCGAACACGGCCGTCTCGATGCCGGCCACGCGGGCCCGTTCCAGCGCGAAGGCCTCGTGATTGCTCGAGCACACGCCCGCGATCGTCGCCGAGGACCCGTGCACGCGCTCGATCAGGGCCGCGAGGTTCGAGCCCGATCCCGAGACCAGCACTCCGATCCGCACGGCGCTAGGCGTCGCCCGCGTACTCGACGCCGGAGCCAGGCACGATCTCACCGACGTGCCAGGCCTCGCAGCCGGTCCCGGCACAGGCCGCGATCGCCGCGGCCGCCTCCGCCGCGGGCACGACGGCCACGTAGCCGAGCCCGCCGTTGAAGACGCGGCGCATCTCGTCGCGCTCCACGCCCAGGCCGGCCAGCCAGCTGAACAGCGCAGGCGCCTGCCGGCCCTCTTCGTCGACGCGCGCGCCGAGGCCCTCCGGCAGGGCGCGGGGCAGATTGCCGGGAAGGCCGCCGCCGGTGATGTGCGCCATGGCGCGCACGTCGCAGGCCGCGCGCAGGCTCGCGGCCGCGCGCGCATAGATGCGCGTGGGCGCGAGCAGGTCGCCCGGGGCGTCGCCGGGCCCGAGGCCGGCGCGCTCGAGCAGGCGCCGAACGAGCGTGAAGCCGTTCGCGTGCAGGCCGCTCGAGGCCAGCCCGATGACGGCATCGCCCACGGCGACCCGGGAGCCGTCGATGATCCCGTCGCGCTCGACGATGCCGAGCGCGAAGCCCGCCAGGTCGAGGTCGTCGGCTCCGTACATGTCGGGGAGCTCGGCGGTCTCGCCGCCGAGCAGCGCGCAGCCGGCCTCGCGGCAGCCCGCGGCGACGCCCTCGACGACGTCGGCCACCCGCTCGGCGTCCAGCACGCCGACGGCGATGTAGTCCAGGAACAGCGCCGGCTCGGCGCCGCTCGTGAGCACGTCGTTGACGCACATCCCCACGAGGTCGATGCCGGAGTCGCGCAGGCGCCCCGCCTTGCGCTGCAACAGCAGCTTGGTGCCCACGCCGTCGGTGCCCGCGACCAGCACCGGGTCGCGGTAGCCACCCGCCGAGACGAGCCCGGCGAAGCCGCCGAGATCGCCGAGGACGCGGGGCGTGCGCGTCGAGGCCACCGCTCGGCGCACGCGCTCGACCACGGCGTCCGCGGCTCGCAGCGAGACACCGGCCTGGGCGTAGGTCAGCGGCTCGGGGTCGCTCATCGGCTCACGCGCGCGCGGGCTCCCGCTCGAAGCGCAGCTTGCTGCCCGCTTCCTCGGGTACCGGTACCGGGTAGCTGCCGGTCAGGCAGGCCCGGCAGAAACGCTCGGGCGGGCGCTGGATCGCACGCTGCAGGCCGTCCAGCGAGAGGTAGGCCAGCGAGTCGGCGCCCAGCTGCTCGCGGATCTCCTCGATGCTGCGGCCGGCGGCGATCAGCTCGTCGTGCTTGGCCATGTCGATGCCGTAGAAGCAGGGCGAGATGATCGGCGGGGCCGAGACGCGCAGGTGCACCTCGAGCGCGCCGGCGTCGCGCAGCATCTCCACGATCTTGCGCGTGGTCGAGCCGCGCACGATCGAATCGTCGACGACGACCAGCCGCTTGCCGGCGATCGCGTGCGGCAGCGGGTTGAACTTGAGTCGCACGCCGTGCTCGCGCAGCGCCTGGTCGGGCTGGATGAACGTGCGCCCGACGTAGCGGTTCTTGATCAGGCCATCGCGGAACGGCAGGCCCGAGGCGCGCGCATAGCCCTGGGCGGCGGGCGTCCCCGAGTCGGGCACGGCGATCACGACGTCGGCGTCGGCCGGCGCCTCCGCGGCGAGCTGCTCGCCCATGCGCTCGCGCTCGGCATGCAACGTCTGGCCGTCCATCTGGGCGTCGGGGCGCGCGAAGTAGATGTGCTCGAACACGCACATCGTCTCCCGGCGCCGTGCCGGCACCGCCTGCTCGACGCGAAAGCCGTCCGAGTTGCAGATCAGCAGCTCGCCGGGCTTCAGCTCGCGCACCGCGGTGGCGCCGATGATGTCGAGGGCCGGCGTCTCCGAGGCCACGACGGACGAGCCGTCGAGGTCGCCCAGGACGAGTGGGCGGATGCCGTCGGGGTCGCGGAAGGCGAGCAGCGTGTCCTCGCTCAGGACGACCGCCGAGAAAGCTCCGCGGATCCGCTCCATCGCGTGCACGGCGCCTTCGGCGAGCGTGCCCGGGTGGTGGGCGATGAGCGCGCAGATGACCTCGGTGTCGGAGGTGGAGCCGAGCCGGACGCCCTGCTCCTGCAGCTCCGCGCGCAGCTCGTTCGTGTTCGTGAGGTTGCCGTTGTGCCCCAGCGCCACGGTGCGGCCCGGGCGGTGGGCCACGATCGGCTGCGAGTTCATCCAGTGCGCCGAGCCGGTCGTCGAGTAGCGGGCGTGGCCGATCGCGGCGCGCCCCGGAAGCGCCTGCAGCTTGCCCTCGTCGAAGACCTGCGCCACGAGCCCCATGTCGCGTACGGTCAGCACCCGGCGGCCATCGCTGACGGCGATCCCGGCGCTCTCCTGCCCCCGGTGCTGCAACGCATAGAGCGCGAAGTAGGCGAGCCGCGCGACGTCGCGCCCGGGCGCGTGGATACCGAAGACGCCGCACATCAGCCCGCCGCCATCGCTTGGGGCAGCGTGTCCTCGTAGGCCGAGCGCGCCGTCTCCAGCGAAACGTCGAGCGCGAGCTCGCCGCAGCGCAGCGCGATCCTCGAGCCGGTAAGGGCTCCGATCTTCTCGAGTGGCACCTCCGCAGCGTCGCATGCCTTGACGAGCCGTGCCTCCTCCTCGGCGGAGCAGCTCACGACGACCAGCCCGCAGCACTCGCCGAAGAGCGTCGCGGCCGCATCCTCACCGGGCTCGATCAGGGCCTCGACGCCGCTGCCGGAGGCGAGCGCGATCTCGGCCAGCGCGACGGCGAGGCCGCCGTCGGAGACGTCGTGCGCGGAGGCGAGCACGCCGTCGCGCGCGAGCTCGCCGAGCACATCGCAGAGCCAGCGCAGCGCCGGCAGGTCGACCTCGGGGATGCGGCCGGCAGCGGAGCCGCTGACGAGCGCCTGCCACTCGGAGCCGTCGTAGGCCGGCGTCGCGGTGCCGAGCGCGAACAGCGCCAGGCCCCCCTCGGCGGGGGCGGCGCGCACGGCCGCATCGGCGCGCTCCAGCACCCCCACGCAGCCGACGACGGGCGTCGGATGGATCGGCCGACCGCCGCTCTCGTTGTAGAGCGAGACGTTGCCCGACACGACGGGCGTTCCGAGCACCTCACAGGCCTCCGCCATGCCGGTGATCGCCTCGCGCAGCGCGTAGGCCGTGCCCGGTCGCTCGGGGTTGCCGAAGTTGAGGCAGTTGGTGATGGCCGCCGGCGTCGCACCGCTGCAAGCCACGTTCAGCGCCGCCTGCGCGACCGCCTCGGCGCCGCCGCGGCGCGGGTCGAGGGCGACGCGCGCTCCGTCTCCGTCCAGCGCGACGGCGATCCCGCGCTCGGACGGCGTCAGCCGCACGACACCGGCATCGCCCCCGGGACGCGCAACGGTGCCGGAGCCGACGACCTGGTCGTACTGCTCGTAGACCCAGGTCTTGGCGCAGATGTTCGGTGCCGCCAGCAGTCCCAGCAGCAGGGCGGCCGGATCCGTGATCGCGGGGAGTTGGTCGGCCGTCAGCGCCCGCTCCGCCAGCGCCTCGGGCCGCTCGGCGTGGAGCGGGTAGCGTGGCGCGTCGGCGAGCGCGTCGGCGGGCATGTCGCCGACGACCTCGCCCTCGTAGCGGCAGCGCAGCCGGCCGTCGTCCGTGACGTGGCCGACCACCGTACAGGGCAGCTGCCAGCGTGCGCACACGGCCTCGACCTCGGCCAGGCGCCCCGGCTGGACGATTGCGGCCATGCGCTCCTGGGACTCCGAGATCATGATCTCGAAGGGCTGCATGGCCTGCTCGCGCAGCGGCACGCGGTCGAGCTCCAGCTCGATGCCGACCCCTCCGCCGGCGGCCATCTCGGAGGTCGAGGAGGCGAGGCCCGCAGCCCCCAGATCCTGTACCGAGACCACCAGCCCGCGCGCAGCCAGCTCGAGCGTGCACTCGATCAGCTTCTTGCCGGTGAAGGGATCGCCGACCTGGACGCTCGGCCGCTTGTCCTCGTCGCTCTCGTCCAGATCCTGCGAGGCCAGGACGCTCGCGCCACCGATGCCGTCGCGTCCCGTGGTGGCGCCGAAGAGCACGACGAGGTTGCCCTGCCCCGTCGCGCTCGCACGCACGAGCTCGTCCGCGCGCAGCAGCCCGATGCAGAGCGCGTTGACGAGCGGGTTGTGGCGGTAGGCCGGGTCGAAGACCGTCTCGCCCACGACGTTGGGCACGCCGACGCAGTTGCCGTAGCCGCCGATGCCGCGCACGATGCCGCGGAACAGCTCGCGCGGGCGCTCCTCATCCAGCGGACCGAGCCGCAGCGAGTCGCCCAGCGCGATCGGCCGCGCGCCCATCGCGAAGATGTCGCGCAGGATCCCGCCCACCCCGGTGGCGGCTCCCTGATAGGGCTCGACGGCCGACGGGTGATTGTGGCTCTCGACCTTGAAGGCCACGGCCAGCCCGCCGCCGACGTCGATCACACCGGCGTTCTCACCCGGTCCCTGTAGCACGCGAGGACCGTTGGTCGGGAGGCGGCGCAGCTCGAGACGCGAGTGCTTGTAGCCGCAGTGCTCCGACCAGAGCAGCGAGAAAACGGCCAGCTCGAAGTCGTTGGGAGGCCGCTCGAGCGTCTCCTCGATCTGCGCGTACTCGGCGTCCGTCAGCCCGAGGGCGCGATGGAGGGGCTGTTGGGTCGCCTGTGTCACGCGTCTTCGTGATGCTATCGAACACCTGCGGACGTGATGCCTGGCCGCTCCACCAGATACACACGAGATTTCCGCACGCAGGGGCGCCGTGGAGCGATCAGAAGACGTCTACGCCCACCGCCAGGTTCGTGACGAGCGCCACCGAGAGCATCGTGCCGCCGACGAGCGCGAGCAGTGCGGTGACGACGAGGCCTGTCCCGAGGAGGTGTCGCATACCTCGGGTGAAGGCTCGCCACCTCCTCGCGCGGGAAGGCGCCGGCCGACGCCGCGGGCCCCCCTTCAGGGCGTCATCGAACGGTTTTCGCTGCAGCATGAGGGCCTCTCGCCATTAGATTGGGCGAACGTTCAGGATGGTGTTGAGCGCGAGCGCGAAGCCGCGCCAGATGGAAGCCGCGAATGCCGAGGTCAGGTGGTTGTCGTCGCGGTAGACGATCTCCCCGCCCACCACCACGCGGCAGGTGGGCCCCCCGCAGACGGCCGGCGCCGGGTTGGCGTACGTGCTGCGCGCGACCCCGCCCGCTCGTTCGGCCGCGTATTCGGCGTCGTCCCAGTGGCCGTCGCGCGTGCGCGGGAAGTCGCAGGTCGCCGAGAGCGCGGGATTCCAGGAGATGCAGGCCGGGATGTCCTGCGGTGCGTGTGGCGTGTCACGCAGGACCACGACGTGACGGGCGACGTGCTCGAGTGCGGCGACACTCGCCGCGAAGCTCGCGCCCCACAG
>DASRQS010000058.1:0-2573 GCA_035696365.1 Gaiellales bacterium
CCGACGCCGGTCGTCGGCATGGTCGGCTCGCTGCCCGACCCGGAGCGGGCCGGCCGGCTCGCCTTCGCGCGGGACGGGGACGCGATCGCGCTCGCCGGCGAGTTTCACCCGGCGCTGCCCGGGGGCGAGCTGGCCAAGCTCCGCGGCGAGCCGCTGCCGGACGGGCTGCCGGGCTTCGACGCAGCGAAGGTGCGCGCGGCGCAGGCGGCGATCCGCGATGCCGTGCGCGCCGGCGAGCTCTCCAGCGCCCACGACATCGCGGAGGGCGGCTTCCTCGTCGCCGTGGCGGAGAGCTGCCTCGCCGGCGGCGTCGGCGCCGCGCTGGACCTCGGCCCCAGCGACGACCCCTGGAACCACCTGTACGGCGAGGGCGCGGGCGGGTTCGTCGTCTCCGGCCCGCGCGAGGTGCTGGCCCGCCTCGCCGAGCGCGTGCCCCTCGACGTGTTCGGCACCGTCGGCGGGGACGAGCTCGAGGTGGCGATCGGCGATTGGCGCTTCGCGGCCACACTTACCGAGCTGCGCGAGGCAAACAGCGCGCTGGTTGGGCTGTTTCCCTGATCGGCGGCGACGGACCGCGCTGCTACGCTCTGTTACCGGGCGCACCGCGCCCCGCAGAGCCCCCAGGCATGGCATTGCCCGACCGCTCCGAGCAACTCGATCAGCGTGACGGACCGCGCGACGAGTGCGGCGTCTTCGGCGTCTACGGCCCCGAGCACGACGTCGCTCGACTCGCGTACTTCGCCCTCTACGCGCTGCAGCACCGTGGCCAGGAGTCCGCGGGGATCGCGTCCGTCCAGAACGAGCACATCATGACCCTGCGCGACCTCGGACTCGTCAACCAGGTCTTCGACGAGCAGAAGCTGCGCGCGCTCCAGGGCGAGATGGCCATCGGCCACGTGCGCTACTCCACCACCGGGTCCAGCGCCTGGGAGAACGCGCAGCCCGTGCACCGTTCGGACCGCCGCGAGCTGGCGCTCGCGCACAACGGCAATCTGATCAACGCCGTCGAGCTCCACACCGAGCTGCGCAACCGCGGCGTCGCCTTCCGCTCGACCTCCGACTCGGAGATCATCGCGGCGCTGCTCTCCACCCACGAGGCCGAGCACATCGAGGACGCGGTCGCCGACGTCCTGCCGCGCCTGCGGGGTGCGTTCTCGACCGTCGTGATGACGCGCGACGGCGTCGTCGCCTTCCGCGACCCGCACGGCCTGCGCCCGCTGGCGCTGGGCCAGGTGGGCGAGCGCTACTGCGTGGCGAGCGAGTCCTGCGCCTTCGACATCATCGGCGGCAAGCTGCTGCGCGAGATCGAGCCTGGCGAGCTCGTCTCGATCGGCGAGCGCGGGATCAAGAGCCGCGAGGTCGTCAAGGGCGCACGGCGCGCGTTCTGCGTGTTCGAGCACATCTACTTCGCCCGGCCCGACAGCAAGCTCGAGGGCAACCGCACGCAGGTCTCGCGGCGCAAGATGGGCCAGATCCTCTGGCGCGAGGCGCCCGTGGAGGGCGACGTCGTGATCCCCGTGCCCGACTCGGGCAACCCGGGCGCGGCCGGCTACTCGAAGGCCTCGGGCATCCCCCAGGACGATGGCCTGATCAAGAACCGCTACGTCGCGCGGACGTTCATCCAGCCGGGCCAGGAGCTGCGCAAGCACGGCCTCCGACTGAAGTTCAACCCGATGCCGGAGGTCGTGGGGGGCAAGCGGCTGGTGGTCGTGGACGACTCGATCGTGCGCGGCAACACCACGCGCCAGATCGTCGCCATGCTGCGCGACGCGGGCGCCCTGGAGGTCCACATGCGGATCACGGCCCCGCCGATCCGCCATCCGTGCCACTACGGGATCGATATGTCCACTCGCGAGGAGATGGTCGCCCACGGGAGATCCGTGGATCAGATTGCAAAGGAGCTCGGCTGCGACTCCCTCGCCTACCTATCCCTCGAGGGCGTGTACGAGGCGATCCGCTCGGGGCGCGAAACCCACTGCGACGCCTGCTTCACCGGCGAGTACCCGCTCGACGGGACCGACGGCAAGGCCAACGGCAAGTTCGCGCTCGAGGGCGGACTTCCGTTGGTGCGCGCGTAGCGCTCTAGCGGGTCCCGCGCGTGTACCGCGTGGCCGCGCTCTCGTCGTGCGAGAGCGTGCTCGGGATCTTCGCCCCGGGCGCGTTGCTGTAGACGCTGCCGAAGGGCCGCTGGTTGATGCCGCTGCCGCCGCGGGTGTAGAGCCCGTAGATCACGGCGAAGAGGAAGACGATGACGAACGCCAGGAAGATCCAGGCGCCGCCGGCGAGGGTGAAGGCTGCGATGGTCATTGCGATTCTCTCCTGGAGACTGCAAATGGACTGACAACCACTCTGCATCGTCCGGGCGCACGTATGTGTGAGGGGGAACACAAACTCGCGGACACCGCGGGGCAGCAGCACGGTCCCGCCGCCCCCGGCGCTACGGTGGCCTGCGCGATGGACCTCGACGCCGCCCTGCGCGAGCACTTCGGTTTTGCCGCCTTCCGGCCCGGGCAGCGCGACGCCTGCGAGGCGGCGCTCGAGCGGCGGGACACGCTCGTCGTCATGCCCACGGG
>DASRQS010000059.1:0-5955 GCA_035696365.1 Gaiellales bacterium
GGCGTCCGAGACGATCCCCGGCGCGTCCAGGAGATCGAAGTGCTCGGCGAGATACAGGTCGGCCTCGGCGCGCGAAGCTCCGTTCAGGGCCATGTTCAGCGCGACCATGGATGCCTTGTCGCGGTCCAACGAGAGGGGAGAAGCCGCGGCTGGAGCGTGCGCTTGCGCAGGGCGCTGCTCCGGTGCTTCGCTTGCCGCGCCGGACACCGACCGCGCCAGGGCGGTGCTCGTGCGGACGATCAGCGCGCGGGCAACGACGAGGTCGTCGCGGATCCGCTGGAGAAGATCCTCCCGGACGGTCACCGTTCGGGGGCTCGGCGCCGGCCCCGGCACGGCATCGCGCGGGTTCGGCGGCGGCCACCCGCGACCGGCGTCCGCGGTCCCGGGCGTCGCCGCCGCGTCGGCGAGTGCGCGCAGTCGTCCTCGCACGTCCTCCATTCGCTCGCGGAGCTGCTCGGTCAGCCCCGGGGCAGCCGCGGCCGGCCCTTCGACCTCGCGCTCCGACTCCGACGCCGCCGCGACGGCACCATAGATTCGCGCGCGAACGCCGGCCCCCTGCCCAGACTCGCCTGACACCTCCACCTCCCGCAATGTAACCCCTCCTGCTCCCGTGGGCGCCGATACATAATCGCGCGCGGGGGTACGATGCTGATTGTGCTGCAAGCCGTGAAGGAAGGCCAGCAGACCCGTCCACCCCGTCACGTGGGCGAGCTGAAGGACGTGGTCGTCCAGGATGAGCGCGGCACCGAGCTGCGGCTGGGAGACCTGTGGCGCGATCAGCCGGCGGTGCTGGTCTTCCTGCGCCACTACGGATGCGTGTTCTGCCGAGCACATGCGGTGCAACTGCACCGGGCGCGGGACGCGTTCGCGGCGGCGGGAGCGCGTCTCGCCGTGATCGGCCAGGGCACTCCGGAGCAGGCCGAGCAGTTTCGACGCGCGCAGTCGATCGCGCTGCCGGTGTATTCCGATCCGCAACGGCACTCCTACGACGCTGCCGGCGCCAAGGTCGCCACCCTGACGGAGCTCGTCAATCCGCGGACCGTCGCGCGCGGGATCGGCCACACGGTGACCTCGCGGCTTCGACAGGGAAGCATCGCCGTGCACCAGGGGAGGCTCGTCGACAACCCGGCCCAACTCGGCGGAGTGCTGGTCATCGCCCCCGACGACTCCGTCCGCTACGCCCACATGGCCGAGGACGCCAGCGACAACGCCCCGGTCGAAGAGGTGCTGGCGGCCGTGGGGGCGATCCGGCCGCGGGCCTGAAACCGGCTGGCCCTACGCGCGACCGGAGCGCGTCGGCGGGGTGCCGGAGCGCTTGAGCGCGCCCAGGAAGGCGCCGACGACGTCCGGGTCGAACTGGGAGCCCGCGCATCGCTCCAGCTCGCGGCGCGCGGCCTGGGCGCCGACCGCCTTGCGATACACGCGGTCGCTCGTCATAGCCTCGTACGCGTCGGCCACGGCGAGGATCTTGGCCTCGAGCGGGATCTCCTCGTTGGTCAGACGGCTGGGATAGCCCTGGCCGTCGGGGCGCTCGTGGTGGGCGAGGATCCAGCCCCTGATGTCATCGAGCTCGGCGCCGCCGAGGATTCGCGCGCCGATCTCCGGGTGCTTGCGCATCTGCGCGTACTCCTCGTCGGTGAGCGGGCCCGGCTTGCGCAGAATCGCGTCCGGCACCCCGATCTTGCCGATGTCGTGGAGGATGCCCGCCACGCGCACGCGCTCGAGTTGCTCGGCCGGCAGCCCAAGCTCGCGCGCCATCAGCTCGCAGTAGCGCCCGACGGTCTGCGAGTGCCGCGCGGTGCCGGTGTCGCGCATGTCGAGCGCCTCGGCGAGGTTGAGCACGGTGGCGAGGTGCGCGTGGCCGCGGTTGGGCGCCTTGCCGTTCGCCGTCGAGAGGATGCCCTGCACCTCGGCGCTGTAGAGGACCGTGCGGTCGCGGCCGAGGGCCTTCGCGGCGTAGAGCGCCTCGTCGGACGCCCGCAGGAGCGCATCGGCGGTCATGCCGTGGGTCGGGTAGGTGGCGACGCCCAGGCTCAGTGTGAGCGGTACCGGCTGTTCGGCGAACCCGTCGGCGAACCGGCTGCGCAGGCGCTCGGCGACGATGAACGCCTCGTGCTGATCGGTCTCGGGGAGGACCAGCGCAAACTCCTCGCCGCCCACCCGCGCGGCCACGTCGATGCGGCGCTTGTTGTCCTCGAGCAGTCTCCCGATCGCCTGGAGCGCCTCGTCACCGGCGTGATGGCCGAGCTGGTCGTTGAGGTGCTTGAAGAAGTCGCAATCGCACATCAGCAGGCTGAACGAGCGCCGGCCGCGCTCCGAGCGCGCGAGCTCGTTGTCGATGACGCTCTGGAACCCGCGACGGTTGAGGAGCCCGGTGAGCGGGTCGGTGCTGGCGGCGTCGGTGAGCTGGTCGATCAATCGCCCCACGCGCTCGCGCAGCGTGACGAGGAACACGCCCGCCACGGCGAAGGTCCCCGCCATGAGAACGAAGGCCGGGATGTCCTCGTTTGCGTCCAGGCCGCCCGGCGTGTAGCCGAGCAGCCGCGAGCCCACGATGACCGCCGCGTAGTTGACGATCGCGAACAGGCACAACACGGCGGTCTGGCGCCCGGACAGGAAGTAGAAGGCGTAGAGCGCGACCCACAGGTAGAAGAGCAGGTAAGCGCTCGTGCTCCGGCCTGTGAACACGATCGCCAGCGACGTCATCACGGTGGCGCCGAACGGCCCGCAGGTCGCCACCCACCGGGGCGTGCGGTCGCCGATGATCAGCAGCGCGCACGCGGCGCTCAGCGACGCACACTGGATCGCCAGCAGGCCGACCTCGTCGAAGCGCTCGGGGTGCGGGAGCAGCACGCCGAGCGCGCCGACCAGCCCGGCGGCCGCGAACAGGGCAGCCTGAGCCCGCGCCGCCATTCCGGGCGTCAGCGTTCGGACGGCAAGAGCGGTCTCCTGCCGGGAGGGCCTGTGCTCGCTCACCTCGTTGGTATCGGCCCGACGACAACGCCGCGTGATGCCGGCCGGCCCCCTGCCCGCCCCCGATAGGTCCCGAACCCTTCGGAAACCTCCCTACAGGTTGCTCGCGCGGGGTTGGAATGCGTCCGATAACACCCCCGTGACGCCGTTCCCCCAGAATTCGTTCGACCTCTTCCTCTCCTCCCTGATCGCGGGAATCGGCCGGGTGCTCAGACGCGGCGGGTCGCGACGACGCGCGCGCCGCGCTTAGGCGACAGCGTGAAGGCGCGGCGCACGATGCGCTCGTCGCGCCGTTCCGCCGGACGCACATCGAGGTTCCGCAGGACCGCCTCGATCACGATGCGCATCTCGAGCAGGGCGAAGCTCGCGCCCAGGCACCGGCGCACGCCGCCGCCGAACGGGATCCACGCGTACGTCGCGGGCTGCCCGTCGAGGAACCGCTCGGGGCGGAACTCGTCCGGCCTGTCGTACACCTCCGGGTTGCGATGCAGCAGGAAGATGCAGGGCATGAGCACCGTCCCCGGCGCGTATCGGCGCCCACCGACGACGAGCGGCGCCGTGAGCTTGCGCGCCGTGATGGGCACCACGGGGCGCAGCCGCAGGCTCTCCTTGATCGCTGCGTCGAGATAGCGGCTGTCCCCCTCTTCGAGGCCCGCACGCAGGCGCTCGAGCACGCGCGGGTGGCGCAGCATGCGCTCGAAGGCCCAGGCCAGCGCGGTCGCAGTCGTCTCGTGGCCGGCCACGAGCATGGTCAGGAGCTGGTCGCGGATCTCCTTGTCGGTCATCGGCTGGCCGTCCTCGTCGTGGGCGTTGAGGAGCAGCGAAAGCACGTCGTCCTGGTCCGCTCGCGACTCCTGGCGGCGGCGGGCCATCTCCGCGTACAGCGCGCGGTCGACCGCGGCGGTGCAGCGCATCAGCCGTCCCCACGGCGTCAGCCCGCCGAGCTCGACGCGCAGCTGTGGCAGCGTCGTGGCGATCGTCGTGTTGAGCTCCAGCAGGCGCGCCAGCAGGACCCGCAGCTCGTCGCGCCGAGGCCCGTCCTCGAGGCCGAACACCGCGCGCAGTATCACGTTGAGGGTCATCGCCTGCATGCGCGGCTGAAGGGCGAACGGCTCGCCGATCGGCCAGGTGGTGATGTCGTCGTCGGCGGCCCGGACCATGGCCTCCCGGTGGCGGGCGATGCGCTCGCCGTGGAACGGAGGCAGCAGCAGCTTGCGCTGGCGCATGTGCTCGTCGCCGTCGAGCACGAGAAGGGAGTTCCGGCCGAGCACGCGACGGAACAGGCCGTTGATGTCCCCCATGTTCATCTGCTCGGGCGGGCCGTGGAAGACCGCGGCGGCCGACGCGGGGTCGGACAGGAACACGACGTCGGTGCTCGGCCCGAGCTGGACACTGAACGTGTCGCCGTATCGCCGGCGGCACCGGGTCATGAAGCCCTTGGGGTCGAGGATCCACTCAAGCGTCTGCACGAAGGCAGGACGCCGCGGCCCCGGTGGAAGCTCCGCAGTACCGGCGGCTGAAGCGAGCCTCGCGCGAGGGGTGGCTCGACGTTCCTTCGTCAAACCTGCCATTCCGTCTCTAATGTCGCAGTTCTCGGCGGGTGCCGCAACGCATGGGAGCGCTTTTGTCGCACCTAGGGGACGCGGCGTGGACGCGCCGCGCCCACCGCTTGGCCCATACCTGCAGCGGCCCGTAGGCTTCAAGCAGGTCGTGGCCCTCCTTCGTGAGCCCAGAGCCGATCGGCGCGAGCGTGACGAAGTCGGCCCCGCGCAGCTCCCGCAGACTCCGCCGAGGGATCTGAGGTGACCGCAACCATGACGCGCATCCAGTTGGGCCTGATCGTGGCGCCGGCGCTCGACGCGGAGCCGGCCGCGAGCTTCCGCGACGAGCTCGGCCGGGTCCTCTCGGAGCGCTACCCGAGCGTCGAATGGGATCTGCGGCTCGTGCGCGACCCGCTCGTCAGGCCTCCGGTGCACCTGACCGAGCTCGTCGAGGTCACCCGGCAGCGCATGCTCGCCGAGGGGTGGGACCTCGCGCTGCTCGTGACCGACGTGCCCTTCCGGCTGGCGCGCCGGCCGCTGTTGAGCCACGCCAGCCCGACGCACGGCGTCGCGCTCGTCCTGCTGCCCGCGGTCGGCGTGGTGGCGCGCCTGCGCCGCCTGCGCGACGCGGCGGCGGACGCCGTGGGAATGCTGATCGGCGACCCGCCCCGCGACCGCGAGGGCAGGCGCGGTCCGCACGTCCAGCGGCGTCTCAGGGAGCTCGCGACGGACGTCGACGCCCCCGACGACGACGGGGTCGCCTTCCTTGCCCGCGTGATATCCGGCAACGTGCGCCTGCTGCTCGGCATGATCGGCGCCAACCACCCGTGGCGCCTGGTCGGCCGCCTCTCGCGCGCGCTGCTCGGCGCGCTCGCCGTGGCCGTCTTCGCGCTCGTGACCTCCGACGTCTGGCGGATCGCAACCAGCCTCGACCCACCGCGTCTCGCGGTTCTGACGCTGGCGTCGGTGGCCGCCGCGGTGGTGACGCTGATCGCGGTGCACCGCCTGTGGGAGCGTGCGCCGGAGCGCCACGCGCGCGAGCAGGTCGTGCTGTTCAATCTCGCCACCCTGGCCACCGTGGCCTTCGGGATCGCAGCGCTGTACGCCGCGGTGTTCGTCGCGAGCCTCGCCGTCGCGGGCCTGCTGATCGACTCGTCGGTCTTCGCCGGCCAGCTCGGCCACGACGTCGACGTCTCGGACTACCTGCGGCTGGCCTGGCTCACCAGCTCGCTCGCCACCGTCGGCGGCGCGCTCGGCGCCATGCTCGAGACGGACGATGCGGTGCGCGAGGCGGCGTACGCGTACCGTCCCGACCCCGACGTCACGACCTCCTCGGAGCCCTCGGAGTGAGCGACGACCGCCCCGGCAGCGCGTCCAGCTCGGCCGTGTCAAGCGGCAGGCAGACGTCGCAGAAGTCGTGGCCGAACGGGGTCAGGTGGAT
>DASRQS010000060.1:0-1996 GCA_035696365.1 Gaiellales bacterium
GTCCTTGGTCAGCTTGTGGAAGACGATGACGTCGTCGATCCGGTTGAGGAACTCGGGCCGGAAGACCTTCTTGAGCTCGCCCATGATCCGGTTCTTCATGTCGTCGTAGCTGATCCCGGTCTCGTCGTCGGAGACGGCGAAGCCGAGCGGCGTGTTGCGCGCGATCTCGGCGGCCCCGATGTTCGAGGTCATGATCACGATCGCGTGGCGGAAGTCCACGGTCCGGCCCTGGGCGTCGGTCAGCCGTCCGTCCTCCAGGATCTGGAGCAGGATGTTGAAGACGTCGGGGTGGGCCTTCTCGATCTCGTCGAGCAGGAGCACGCTGTAGGGCTTGCGGCGCACGGCCTCGGTGAGCTGGCCCCCCTCGTCGTAGCCGATGTAGCCCGGGGGCGAACCGACCAGTCGCGAGACGGCGTGCTTCTCCATGTACTCGGACATGTCGACGCGCACCATCGCGTCCTCGTCGCCGAACAGGAACTCGGCGAGCGTGCGCGCCAGCTCGGTCTTGCCCACGCCGGAGGGCCCGAGGAAGACGAAGGAGCCGGTCGGCCGCTTCGGGTCCTTGAGACCCGCGCGCGAGCGCCGGATCGCCTTGGACACGACCTGGATGGCCTGGTGCTGGCCGATCACGCGCTTGTGGAGCTCTTCCTCCATGCGCATGAGCTTGGCCGTCTCGGCCTCGGTGAGCTTGAAGACGGGGATGCCGGTCCACATCGAGACGATGTCGGCGATCTCCTCCTCGCCGATCTTCGGGCGCTCGCCGGACTCGCCGGACTCCCACTGCTCCTCGAGCTCACGCTTCTTGTTCGTGAGGCGCCGCTCCTTGTCGCGCAGGTTCGCGGCCTTCTCGAACTCCTGGGCCTCGATGGACGACTCCTTCTCGCGCCGCGTCGTCTCGATCTCCTCCTCGAGATCGCGGTAGACGGGCGGCGAGGTCATCGACTTGATCCGCATGCGGGACGCGGCCTCGTCGATCAGGTCGATCGCCTTGTCGGGCAGGAAGCGGTCGGAGATGTAGCGGTCGGCCAGCTCGGCGGCGGCGTCCAGCGCCTCATCGCCGATGTCGACCTTGTGGTGCTGCTCGTAGCGGTCGCGCAGGCCCTTGAGGATCTGCACGGTCTCCTCGGTCGAGGGCTCGTCCACGCGGATCTGCTGGAAGCGGCGCTCCAGCGCGCTGTCGCGCTCGAGGTACTTGCGGTACTCGTCGAGCGTCGTCGCGCCGATGGTCTGCAGCTCGCCGCGCGCCAGCGCCGGCTTGAGGATCGAGGCTGCGTCGATCGCGCCCTCGGCCGCGCCCGCACCGACGAGGTTGTGCAGCTCGTCGATGAACAGGATGATGTCGCCGCGCTGGGTGATCTCCTTCATCACCTTCTTCAGGCGCTCCTCGAATTCTCCGCGGTACTTCGAGCCCGCCACGAGCGCGGCGAGGTCGAGCGTGTAGATCTGCTTGCCCTTGAGCAGCTCGGGCACGTCGGCTGCGTTGATGCGCTGCGCCAGACCCTCGACCACGGCGGTCTTGCCCACGCCGGGCTCGCCGATCAGGACGGGGTTGTTCTTCGTGCGCCGCGAGAGGATCTGCATGATCCGCTCGATCTCGGTCTCGCGCCCGACGACCGGGTCGAGCTTGCCGTCGGCGGCCAGCTTGGTCAGGTTGCGGCCGAACTGGTCGAGCAGCTTGGAGGACTTCTTGCCCTCGCCCTGCTGTCCGCCAGGGCCACCGCCCTGCCCCTGGCCCTGGCGGCGACCGCCGGGACCGGACAGCATGCGGATGACCTCGTTGCGGATCTTCTCGGAGTCGGCGTCGAAGTCGAGCAGGATGCGGGCGGCGACGCCCTCGTTCTCGCGCACCAGGCCGAGCAGGATGTGCTCGGTGCCGATGTAGTTGTGGCCCAGGCTCAGCGCCTCGCGCAGCGCCAGCTCGAGCACCTTCTTCGCGCGCGGGGTGAAGGGGATCTGCCCGGAGGTGACCTCCTCACCGGAGCCGACGATGCGCACG
>DASRQS010000061.1:0-8688 GCA_035696365.1 Gaiellales bacterium
GGCCTGCTCGGTGCGCGCTTCATCTGGCTCGCCGTGCTGCTGCTGCGAGCGCCCAGCGACCGCGCGACCGCACGGCGCACGTTCCTCTACTCCCTGCTCTACCTCGCCCTGCTGTTCGCCGCCATGGGCGTCGACAGCGCGCTGCTCGGGTAGAGGCCTTCGTCGCTCAGGCGGCGCGGCGCTCGAGCACGGTGACCATGTCGGAGGCCTCCTCGCGCATCGAGACCGGCGTCACCGCCGTCTCGTCCCCGAACAGCGGGTCGCGACTCGAGTAGCCGCCGCCGGCATGGCGCAACTGGCGCCCGACGTGCGTCTCGTCGTTGATCACGAGCGGCGCGGCGAGATCGACCGTGGCCGAGCGCATCTCGTCGCCGACGTCCACCAGGCAGTAGATGGAGAGCTGGTCGGCGCTGCTCACGCCGAGCACCCGCAGCTCCGCGTCCGGCAGCTCGATCTCGTAGTCCCAGTGGAATGCCCAGGGCAGCACGATCGGCAGCGCGACGTCAGGATCGTCGAGCGACTGCAGCCACAGGAACACCGAGTCGGCACGCCGCTTGAGGATCGCGAACCACTCGAGATGCGAAAGCCCGGCGACCCCGTCGGGGAAGCGCAGGGCGGCACCGTCGTTGATATCGAAGCGCCCGAAGCGCGTGGAGCGGTAGCTCGCCATACGGGGTACCTATCGGCAGCCCGCGTCAGGGGTTGAGAACCTTCTTCGGGGGATCCTGCGCGTACCCCGAGAGGAGGCCATTTGGCAGGCGCAGTGTGTGCGAACCGGACATGCTCACGTCCGACCGCGCTGCTATCAACAACACGTGCTCGAGGCTCGGTTGCGCAGCGACCGGCTCGCCCTTGCCGCCGCACTCCTCCTGACGCTGTGCGGTGCCCTGGCGGCAGTCGTCGTCCCCCCGTTCACCCCGATCCTGCTCGCCCCGGCGGTCGTCCTCGCGGCGACCGCCCGTCCCGCCGGGCTCCTGCTGGCGCCCCTTGCGGCCGCGCTTCCCATGCCGCTGGCGGTGCGCATCGCGCTGCTGGGCGCAGCGGGTGCGGCCGCGCTCGCCGCAGCCCTGGCCGAAGGTCGCCGGCGCGGCCTCGAGCGGCGGGCGCTCGTGGATCCGCTGACGGGCCTGTACCGCCCGGAGTTCTTCAACGAGTCGCTCGAGGTCGAGTTGCGTCGCGTGCTGCGCTACGGCGGCGAGGTCTCGCTCGTGCTGTTCGACCTCGACGACTTCAAGGGGGTCAACGACCGCCACGGCCACGCCGCCGGCAACGAGGTGCTGCGGCAGGTAGGCGACGTCCTGCGCCACGCCGCACGCGACTCGGACGTCGCGGCTCGTTTCGGCGGCGAGGAGCTCGTGCTGCTCGTGCGCGGAGGCGAGCGCTCGGCGACCGTCGCGGCCGCCCGGGTCGTCGCCGGTCTGCGCGAGCTGCGCTTCGGCGACGGGTTGCGCGTCACGTGCTCCGCGGGCGTGGCCGCACTCGCCGAGGGCGGCGACTCCGCGTCGCTGTTCGCTTCCGCGGACGAGGCGCTGTACGAGGCCAAGCGGCGCGGCAAGGACCGCGTCGTGCTCGCACGCCGGCCCGAGGTCGCCGCGCAGCGGCGCTCGGCCGGAGCGGCGTAGAGCGCTTGGACGTTCTCCGGTTAAAACGTCTTAGCGGAGGGCGCGCTCGCGCAGTGGAGCGGCTGCAAGCTCTGCCGCGAAGCGCTTGCTGTCGAGACTGCGCAGCGGCCGATCGCTGGCCTCGACCGCGCGATCGTGGAAGAACGGGACGTCCAGGTGCCAGGCGGTCACGACGTTGAGCGAGGCGCGCTCGCAGCCCGGGCAGACCACGGCGATGCCCACGCGATCGCCGCGGGGCGCGACGAAGCGGATCTCCGATGGGAACAGAGGCTTGCGACAGCGCTCCTCGGCGCACCAGAACAGCCACGGCCAGTCGCCACGGCGCACGTGGCTCGCGGCCGTTTCGCGCAGCTCCTCGCCCGAGTCGCCGGAGATACGGCCCGTGAGCGGCTCCCAGAACTGCTCACCCGGGGCCTGACCCACCACGGGAGCATGGTCGAGCTCGTCGTGCGTGAGGAGCGCATCGTGCGCTCCTCCGCACGCGGAGCAGGCGTGCCGGACGCAGTAGACGGCCGGATGCTGGGCCCCCGCGAGGCGCGTGACGCTCGCGAATTGCGAGAGCGTGACGCCGTAGCGCCGCGCGCCGTCGGAGTCGCGCTCGGGACAGCGCATCCGGTACTCGGCTCGCAACGGATCGTACATTGATTGAAGATACCCCCAGAATCGGACGGCGTGAACCCCCGCGCCTCGGTCCCGTCGTGCACACTCCCGCGCATGGACATGCCGCGCTGCCCACGCTGTGGCGCAACGGCGCCGGAGATCGCGCCCGGCCAGCCCCTCTGCGACGTCTGCTGGGAGGTGCTGCCCTCGCGCTTGCGGCGTGCCGTGGCGCGGCTCAAGCTATCGCGGCAGCAGCGCTTTGCGGAGGGCCAGCTGGACGTGACGCCGGCCCGGCGCAAGAAGCGGACGTCGAGGCGCCGGCAGGGCGCCGAGCGCGATCAGCCCTCGGACGCGTAGCTGATCAGCGCGCTCACGGGCAGGGGCGCGAGGCGCTCGCGCCCTCCCAGGAAGGCGAGCTCGATCAGGAACGCGCAACCGACGACCGTGCCGCCGAGGGCCTCCGCAAGATCGCACGTGGCACGCGCAGTGCCCCCCGTGGCGAGCAGGTCGTCGTGCACGAGCACCCGCATCCCCTTGTCGATCGCGTCGTCGTGCAGCTCGAGGCTGTCCTCGCCGTACTCGAGGGCATAGCTCGCGGTGACCGTCGTCCAGGGCAGCTTGCCCGGCTTGCGCGCAATCGCGAAGCCGACGCCCAGGCGTATGGCAAGCGCCGGGCCGAGGATGAATCCGCGCGACTCGGCACCCAGCACGATGTCGGGGCGCAGCGGCGTGACGCATTCGGCCAGCGCGTCGACCGCACCCTTGAGCGTCTCCGGGTCGGCCAGCAGCGGCGTGATGTCCTTGAAGATGATCCCGGGCTTGGGAAAATCGGGCACGTCCCGGATGCGGGACGCCAGGTCGATCACGTCGTGACCTCCGAGCGGGTCGAGGCCGTCGTCGCCCCGGCCAGCCGGCGCAGGTCGCGCACGAGCAGCGATTCGGTCAGCTCGGCACACAGGCCCGCGAGCTCGTCGAGCTGCTCGAGGCCGGCGCCGACGCGATCGGGGTTGGCCGAGCGCAGCTGCGGCGCGAGCACCTGCTCGACCAGGCCGGCCTCGCGCTGGATGGCCGAGTGGATGGCGCGCAGGTGGCGGGCATCGAAGCCGTAGCGCTGGAGGCGAGCCGCAGCGGCCACGATCTGCACGTCCTCGGGGCGGAAGCGCCCCGCCTCGGCGGCGATCAGCCCGAATTCCTCCAGGCTGCGCACGAACTCCTCGTTGACGCCGGCGGCGCTGAGCAGCTCGCCGAAGCGCGGGCCGCGCGCGGCACCGGTGCTGACGGGCCGGCGGCGCGGTCGCTGGCGCGCGCCCTCGGCCGCCTTCTCGAGCTCCTCGCGGATCACGCGCAGGGGCAGGAACTCGTCCCGCTGCAGGCGCAGGATCGTGCGCAGACGCTCGACGTCCTCCTGGGCGAACAGCCGGTAGCCGCCGCGCGTGCGCTGCGGGTGCAGCAGCCCCTGCTCCTCGAGGTACCGGATCTTCGAGATGGAGATGTCGGGGTGCTCGATGCGCAGGGCTGCGCAGACCGCGCCGATCGTCAGACGGCGGCCGCTCACGGGTGTGGTGACGGTGTCGTCGCTCAACGCTCGAGGTAGGTCAGCTTGAATTTTCCGATTTGCAGCTCGTCGCCGTCGGAGAGGTGGTGCGACTCGACGCGCCGGCGGTTGACGTACGTGCCGTTGAGCGAGTCGGCGTCCTCGATGTAGAAGCCGTCGGGGCGCCGCACGACGCGCGCGTGCTCGCGCGAGACGGTGATGTCGTCGAGCAGGATGTCGGCGCCGGACGAGCGGCCGATCGTGACCCGCGAGTCGCCCAGCAGAAAGTGCTCACCGGCGCGATCCCCGGCGCGCACCACGAGAGCCGGGCCGCCCGCCTGGACGTCGCCCACCGCCGGGATCGTGGTGTCGGTGTCGCTCTCGAGCGGGAACGACATCGTCACCTGCGTCGAGGTCGCCTCCGTCAGCAGGAGGCCGCCGCAGCGCGCGCAGTAGTGCGCCGCGTCGGGGTTCTGCATGCCGCACTCGGGGCAGTACATGCCGAGTCAGTCGAGCCGCTCGAGCTCGGCAGGCAACTCGAGGGGCGGGCCGCGGTGCGCGAGGATCTCCGAGAGCTGCTCGACGTCGCTCGCGGCGAGGTGCTCGGATGCCTCCCCGTCGCGGTCGCGCAGGCGCGCGACGATCTCGGCGCGCAACAGGTCGATCTGGCCGTGCAGGATGCGCCGGCGGAACGACACCTCGCGCTCGCTCTGCGTGCGCTCGTGGATGCGCTCGCGGAGGTCGTCGTCGGACAGGTCACCCGCGTCGCCGGAGTCGTCGCTGGTCGGCAGCGGCTCGTCGCCGGCCTGCACCGTGAGCTCCTCCGGCAGCTGCGTGAGCAGCTCCGCCGAGACGATCGCCGGGTCGACGTCGACCGCGCCCTGGCGCTCCTTGAGGCGACGGGTGTGCTCGCCGCGCAGGTGGTCGATGCGCCCGTGCAACTCGCGCCGCAGCCGGGAGACGTCGCGCTCGTCCGCCATCTTCTCCTCGGTCAGCGCCTTGAGATCGGCGTCGGAAAGCACTGCGAGATCGGGAAATGCCTCCACGAACAGCAGTCTAGCCGTTTCGCGGACCTTCCACCTGGGGTTGAGGTTGAGGACGGCGCGCGCGAGCCCTCACGCTGACCAGGTAGACACCGCCCGCGGCGATCGAAAGCGCGAGCCCGGCCCAGAACAGCACGGGCGGCCAGCTCGCGCTCTCGGGCAGCAGCATCATGAACCCGAGGCCCACCATGAGCACCGACGTCGCCGTCTTGCCGAGATACACGACCGACAGCTCGTAGCCGTGGCGCGCGGCGCTGCCGATGCCGAGCGCGAGCACCAGGTCGCGCCCGATGATCAGCGCCGGCGCCAGCAGCGGCAGGCGCCCGTGATGCCAGAGCAGGATCACGGCGGAATCGATCAGCAGGCGATCGGCGAGCGGGTCCGCCAGGCGACCGAAGCGCGAGAAGCTGCCGTAGCGGCGCGCCAGCCAGCCGTCGAACCAGTCCGTCAGCGAGGCCGTGCCGAAGATCACGAAGGCCAGCGCCGAGCGCCCGTTGTCGGCCTCCAGCAGGACCCACCAGAAGAGCGGCAGCACGGCCAGGCGGGCGATCGTGAGCGCATTCGGCAGCCGGGCGAGCCACGGATGTGGAAGCGGCTCAGGCATAGGGAAGATCGTACCTGGGGCCCGGCCACGAACACTGGCCGGGCGACCCCCACAAATTCAGGGGGCAGACCTCGCGGCACGCCTGGAACGATCGCCCAGGCCCGAAGAGAGGTCTGACCCCGGCGCCACGCAAGAGACCCGCCGCCCGCGAGAGGCAACAAGACAGGAACCGCGAAGCCGGCTCCAATCGGAAGAGTTTGGGGTCAGGCACGAATAATTCCGTGCCTGACCCCGATTTAGGCGGAGCGCGGCCAGGGCCGCAGGAGGCGCGCCTCGACCTCGCTGCCGATCGGCAGCACGCCGTCGTCGAGCCTGGCGCGCAGCAGGGCGTGAGCGCCCGCCAGGCCGCTCAGGGCACCGCCCTTGCGGCTCTGGGGCATGGCGTTCGGGAGGTCGTGGCCGTCGCTCAGGACGAGCGGCACGTAGGCCTCGACGCCGTGCTTGGCGCGCACCTCGCCCGTCAGGCGG
The DNA here is from genome assembly GCA_035696365.1 of Gaiellales bacterium. Classification (GTDB taxonomy): domain Bacteria; phylum Actinomycetota; class Thermoleophilia; order Gaiellales; family JALYLC01; genus JALYLC01. The sequence continues at coordinate 5,872 of DASRQS010000061.1, forward strand.
ACGCGGATCATGGGCGCGTCCTCGGGCAGCGCGCCCAGCAACAGCCCGAGCAGCGGCCGTGCGAAGCGCTCGAACGCGACCGCGGCCGCGACGGGGTAGCCGGGCACGCCGACGACGGGCGTCCCCTCCACCACGCCGAGCGCGACCGGGTGCGCGGGCCGCAGCGCGACACCGTGGGCGACGAGCTCGCCGTGGCGCTCCAGCACGCCGGCCGTGTGGTCGGCTCGCCCGCGCGAGGAGCCTGCGATCACGAGCACGAGGTCGGAGTGCTCGACGGCCTGCACCACGGCGGCGCCGATTTGGGCCGCGTCGTCGGGACGGGGCGCCATCCGCTCGCTGACGGCGCCGCAGTCGCGCGCCAGCGCCTGCAGCATCGGGCCGTCGGCATCCGCCACCTCGCCCGGGGCGAGCGCCGTCCCGGCAGGGCGCAGCTCGCCGCCCGTCGGCAGGATCGCCACGGCCGGCCGGCGCGTGACGCTGAGATCCGCGTGGCCCGCGACGGCTGCCAGCGCGATGTCGTAGCTCGAGATGAGGCGGCCCGCGGGCAGGACGAGGTCGCCTGCCTGCACGTCCTCGCCCGCCGCGCGCACGTTGGTGCCGGTGTCGAGCGCGCGCTCGACGAGCAGGCCTCCGCTGCCCTCGCGTGCGATCTCGACCTGCGCGACGGCATCGAAGCGGTCCTCGACCGGCTGCCCGGTGTCGATGCGCAGGTAGGAGCCGGGCGGCAGCAGACCGTTGCCGGTTGCGGCCGCGACGACGGCGTAGCCGTCCATGGCGGCGCAGCGATGAGGCGGATTGGCGGCCAGCGCGATCAGCGGAGCGGACAGCACGCGGCCGCTCGCGCCGTCGAGCGGCACCCGCTCGCAGGTCAGCGGAGCCATCCACCCTGCCGCCGCCAGCGCGGCGAGCCAGGCGTCGAACGCCACGGCCGGCTCGGCGCCGCGCAGCGTCATGGGCGATCGAGAGCGACCCGCGAAGCCCCGGAGTACACGTTGAAGCGGCCTTCGCGCAGGAAGCCCACGAGCGTCAGCCCGAGGCGGCGCGCGGCGTCGACGGCGAGGCTGGACGGCGCGCCCACGGCGCACAGCACGGGAATGCCGGCCACCGCCGCCTTCTGGACGAGCTCGAAGGACGCACGGCCCGAGACGAGCGCGACGGTGCCACCGAGCGGCGTGGCGCCCGCCAGCATGCGGTTGCCGATGGCCTTGTCGAGGGCGTTGTGGCGGCCGACGTCCTCGCGCACGAGCGTCAGCTCGCCGCCGGCCGTGAAGAGGCCGGTCGCATGCAACCCCCCCGTGCGATCGAACGTGCGCTGCGCGGCACGCAGGTGCTCGGGCAGCTCGCCGATCACCTGAGCGGAGACCAACGGCCCTTCGGGCAGCGGCTCCGACGCCACCTCGATCGAGTCGATCGAGGCCTTGCCACACACGCCGCAGGCCGACGTCACCCCGAAGTTGCGCTGCACGAGCTCGGCCTCGAAGGCCCGCCGGAGATGCACCGTGACGACGTTGTAGGCCTGCTCGCCCAGCTCGACGTCCGTGCAGTACTTGATCTCGGACAGCTCGAGCGGCGAGCGCAGCAGGCCCTCGGAGTGCAGGAAGCCGGCCGCGAGCTCGAAGTCGTTCCCGGGAGTGCGCATCGTCACGGCGACGCGCACGGCCGACTGACCGGGCCCGGCGGCGCGGATCTCGAGCGGTTCCTCGCCCGCCAGGAGGTCACGGCGCTCGCGGGCCACCCCGTCCTCCACGGCGAGCACTCGCGTCTCGACCGACGCGGCCCGCAACGGTGGTCGCTCGGTGGCCGCCATCGCCTACTCCTCGCGCCGCCGCGGGCCCTGCACGTGCTGGTAGCCAAAGCGCCCCTTGATGCAGAGGTTGCCGCGCGTGACATCGTGGTCGTCGGGGCTCGTGACCTTCACGATCTCATTGTCCTGCACGTGCAACTCGAGGTTGCAGCCGACGCCGCAATAGGGACAGATCGTCTGCGTGACGTCCTGCTCCTCCGGCTTCCACTCCCCCGCCCCGCGCAACTCGTGCTCGCTGCGGAACATGAGCGCGCCCGTGGGACAGACGGCGATGCAGTTGCCGCAGTAGACGCAGGCCGACTCGGGCAGCTCGACGACGAACTCCGTCGAGATGCGGGCGTCGAAGCCGCGCCCGGCGACCGTGATGGCGAACGTGTTCTGATACTGCTCGCCGCAGGCATCCACGCACTTGTAACAGAGGATGCATTTGGAGTAGTCGCGCACGTAGAGCTCGTTGTCGATCTTGACCGGCCCGGCCACGGTGGCCGCGGTCTGGCCGTCGGGCTCGACGTGGTGTCCCGCGCGCTTGCGATCCCGGGCCGGGTCGGGCGGCGCGGGCGGGCCGAAGCGCTCGGGCCGCGCGTCGTAGTCGGACAGGTAGCCCTCGGCGACGGGCGTCGTGGAGAGGTCGACACTGGAGCCCAGCAGCTCGAGCACGAGCTTGCGCGAGTGCCGGACCCGCTCGGAGTCGGTGCGCACCTTCATCCCGGCCTCGGCCTTGCGCGAGCAGGACGGCGCAAGCACGCGCGCGCCCTCCAGCTCGACCACGCAGACACGGCAGGCATTGGCGGGCTGGAGCGTGTCGCCGTAGCAGAGCGTGGGCGTCTCGACGCCGAGCTTGCGCAGGGCGTCGAGGATCGTCTGGCCCTCGAACACGCGCACGGGCTCGCCGTCGACCTCGAGCTCGAGCATGCGCTTCGGCATGGCCAGCGGCTGACTGCTCACGTCGCACCCCCGAAGGCGCCGAGGCGCCCGATCGCCGATTCGATGGCGCTCGACGCGGTCTGGCCGAG
>DASRQS010000062.1:0-145398 GCA_035696365.1 Gaiellales bacterium
GGCGACGTTGTCCTCCTCGAGGTTCAGCGCGAGGCCCGTGACGCCGTGCGGGAACTCGATCATCTCGAGCGCGACACAGCTCTCGAGCCCGTAGACGCGCGCGATGCCGTCCGAGAGCTGGATGATGGTGCCGACCTCTTCGACCCCGGTCGGAACCTCGTACTTCTCGATCTGCTCGCGCAGGATCGAGGCAATCTCATTCGGCTGGAGCCTCAACTCTCTCCTCCGGTGGAGCCCAGGCGGGCATTGCGTAGCGACAGGCGCAGGGCCTCGAGGCGGCCGCGCACGGACAGGTCGACCATGCGGTCGCGCACGCGCACGATCACGCCTCCGATGATGCTGGAGTCGACCGAGCGCTCGAGCGTGACCTCGTGGCCGCTGGCGGCGGCGAGCTTCGTGCGGATCTCCTCGGCCTCGGCGTCGGGAATCGGCACGGCGGTCGTCAGCTCGAGCTCGAGCTGACGGCGCGCGCGGCGGTCGGCCTCCTGCACGATGGCGACGACGTCGCCCAGCTCCTCGAGGCGCTTGTGGTCGACGAGCACGAGCAGGGCGTTGCGCACGAGCGGATCGGCTCCCTCGCTCATCTGCGTGAGGATCTGCTTCTTGGCCTCGTGCGGGAAGGCGGGATTGAAGAGCACGCGCGAGACCTCGCGGCTCTGCAGCACGGCCTCGGCGATGGTAGACAGGTCGCGAGCGACCTCGTGCAGGCGGCCGGCGGCCTGCGCGGCCTCCGCCAGCGCCGTGCCGTAGACGCGTCCTGCAGCTGCCTGCGCCATTCCGCTACTCCGCCCCGAGCGCGGAGAAGTCGACCTCGGCCAGCGCCTCTTCGACCAGCCTGCGGCCCTCGGCCTCGTCGAGCGCGCGGCCCACGACCTTCGCGGTCGCGAGCAGCGTGAGATCGGCGATCTGGTTCTTGATCTGGTCGATCGCCTGCCGCGTCTCGGCCTCGATCGCCGCCTTGGCAGCCGCGATCTCGCGCTCGCGCTGCGCCGCGGCCTCCTCGCGCATCTGGCGCTCGAGCTCGGCGCCCGTCCGGCGTGCCCGCTCGACGATCTCGCTGGCCTCGCGGCGGGCCTGCGCCAGCTGCTGCTTGTACTCCTCCAGCAGCCGCTCGGCCTCCTCGCGCGAATGCTCGGCGGCCTCGAGGTTCTCGCGCACGATCGTCCGGCGCTTCTCGATCAGGCCTGCGAGCGGCCCGAAGGCGTACTTGCGCAGCACGAGAAACGCGATGAAGAAGACAACCAGCGTCCAGATCATCAACCCCGGGAAGGGCTTGACCAGGTCGCTCGAGTTGTCGGCCTTCGCGGCCGCGATGACGAACGCGCCGATCACTTGCCGATGAAGAACGCCACGAACGACATGAGCAGCGCGTAGAACGTGATGGCTTCGGTCAGCGCGAGACCCAGGAACATCATGCCCTGCAGCTCGCCGCGCATCTCGGGCTGGCGGGAGACGCCCTCGATCGTCTTACCGATCAAGTAGCCCACGCCCACGCCCGGCCCGATCGCGCCGATGCCCGTGCCGATGCCGAGCGCAAGGTTCTGCGCCGCCTGGTTGACATTACCGTCGAGTGGCATGGATCGATTCTCCTCCTTGGTCAGTGATGCGGCTCGCCCGCAGTGCCGATGTAGATGCCCGACAGAAGGGCGAAGATGAACGCCTGCAGGTTGGCGACGAGCACGAGCTCGAAGCAGTAGAAGAAGACGGCGACCGGGATGCTGGCAGCGGCCACGAAGACGTTGCCGATGATGATGATGAGCGAGATGCACATCAGCACGAGCAGGTGGCCGGCCAGCATGTTGGCAAAGAGCCGGACGCTGAGCGACACGAGCCGCAGGAACTGGGACAGGATCTCGAGCGGCACGATCAGGATGTTGATCGCGCCCGAGACAGGCGGGAACCAGCTCTTGAAGTACCCCACCGCCCCGTTCTCCCGGATGCCGACGTAGTGCGTCGCGAAGAACGTGACGAGCGTGAGCGCGAGCGTGACCGAGAGGTTCGAGGTCGACGCGTAGAACGTCGGCGTCGGCAGCCAGCCCCAGATCTTGTGCTCCGTGTCCACCGGCAGCGGCACGTACGAGATGATGTTGTTGATCCAGATGAAGAGGAAGAGCGTGGCCAGGTAGGGGAACCACGTGCCGTACATCTTCGCGGGCAGCGATGCGCGCCCGATCTGGGTCTCGCTGAAGTCGTAGAGGATCTCGACGAAGGCCTGCAGGCGCTTCGGGCGCAACTGCAGGTGCCGGGCCACGGCCAGCGTCACGATCAGCAGAATCGCCGTCGAGAGGATGAGGTAGAAGACGCCCTTCGTGATCGAGAGATCGATCGGACCGATCTTCGGGATCGCGATCCAGGGCGTGAGCAGGAATTCCTTGGTCGGGTCGGTCTTGGGCGGGGTCGTCGCGGCGAAGGCCTGAGCGGGCAGCGCCACGGCCATCACGAGGCCTCCCGTGAGCAGGGCGAGGCGGCGCATCAGGCGCTCCCCCCTGGCGGCTCGCGCTTGGAGTCGGCCCAGGCGAGCCCACGCGCGGCCCCGTCGATCGTGTACAGCACGGCGAACAGGATCGCCGCGGGCACGGCGACCTCCGACCCCCAGAAGTGCTGGGCGATGAACAGCACGATGAGCGTGCCCCACGCGCGGGTCAGGAAAGCGATACCGGCCACGGCGATGGCCGCCGTCGGCGGCAGGTCCAGCACGAAGCGGTTGACACCTGCCTGGATCAGCCGCTGCACCGCCCAGATGATTGCGCACAGCAGCCATGCCCCGCGTGCCCACCCGGCCACCATGAAGAGCGGGTAGGCGAGGATCAGGACGGGCCACGCGGCGTGCCGCGTCGCCAGCAGCCAGTGCCCGCGCGACGGGGTCGGGCGTTCGGGCGCTGCGGGCCTCTCCTCGGCCACCGCGCTCACCGGGTCACCGTCGACGGAACCACCGCACCCACACCAGGTAGAACCCCAGCAGGACGCCCGCCGCGGCTCCAGCCAGAGCCAGCGGGACGACCGCACCAAGCGGCCAGCCGGCCAGTGCGCCAAGTGCTGCGCACAGCACGATGGTACTGATCAGCAGGAACCCGGCCGCCAAGCCCGACGCATCGGGCGTTCCAGGTCGCTGCGGGCGCATGCTCGTCGATCCCTGCCTCCCGTGGGTCGCTACGCTGCCTGTCGCCCAGTCCCTCCGTGCGGCCGGCGGGTGGGCGACTACCCCGCAAGCACGCGGAACATAGCAGATGCCGAGGCGAGTTCGTGACAGCTGATCTTGCCCCCACGATTCGCCGCAAACCGCAAAGGCAAGCGGAATCGACCCCGCCGCCAGCGCGTGTATCGACGGTCGCTTGTGCGTCCTGGCGCGGGGTCCCGGCAGCGGCTGCTACGGTCGCCGCATGCTGCATCATGTCGTCACCTTCGATCTCAAGCCCGACGCGCCGGCCGATCAGGTCGATCAGATCGCCGCGGCGCTGAACGCGCTCGCCGCGACGCTCCCCGAGGTGCGCTCCCTGGCCGTCGGCGCCGATCTCGGCCTGCGCGAGGGCAACGCGGGCTTCGGGGTGACGGCCGCGTTCGACGACATCGAGGCCTTTCGCGTGTACGCCGATCACCCCGAGCACCTGCGCGTGATCAAGGAGCTGATCGGCCCGCACATCACGGGCCGGCACCCCGTGCAGTTCACGACCTGACCAGTCGTACGAGCGAGCCGTCGGGCGCCCCGAGCAACACGACGTCCGCCTGCTCGAGGAAGAGGCCGTGGTCGACCACGCCCGCCAGGGCCTTGACGGCGGATGCGAGCTCGCGCAGGTCCGCCCGAGCCGGGATGGCGCAGTCCAGAAGGTGGTGCCCCTCGTCGGTCACGAACGGGGCGCCGCCGGGATCGCTGCGCCGCTCCGCGTCGTCGCACAACGCCAGCAGCCGCACGCGCGTTCCCTGCCAGCCGAAGCGCACGACCTCGACCGGGAGGCGCCAGTGCTCCCCCAGGCGCTCGACGAGCTTGTGCGACTCGGCCACGATCACGCAGCGGCGCGCGCAGGAGATCACGAGCTTCTCGCGCAGCAGCGCCCCGCCTCCGCCCTTGAGCACCGAGAGATCGCGCATGACCTCGTCGGCGCCGTCCAGCGCGAGGTCGAGCTCGGGGGCCTGATCGGGCTCGACGACGGGCAGCCCCGCCGCGGCGGCCACGCGCTCGGTCTCGGGCGCCGCGCACACCACCAGACCGGGGCGCACGCCGCTCGCGCCGATCGCCTCGGCCGTCGCCCACACCGCCCTGCCCGAGCCGAGACCGAGCCGCATGCCGGGCTCGACGAACTCGACTGCCGCCCGCACCGCCACCGCACGGGCCGCGTCGGCGCTCAGTGCTTGACTCCAGCCGCCGCACGGCGGCGGCGCCAGGCCTCGATCACCGGCATGTCCGCCGGCGCGTCGTCGTGCCGCGCGAGCCCGAACAGCTGCAGGTGGCGCTGCTTCACGACCTCGAGCACGACGACGATCCAGGCCGTCGCCAGGAGCACCAGCACGGCGAGCCCCGCGAGGATCAGCGTCGCTCCGGGATGCACCCGGTTGTGCGTGTGCCAGGGCAGGAAGCGCAGCGCCAGCGCGAAGCCGGCGAGTAGCGCGCACCAGGCGTAGAGCGCGAGGGCAGCGCGTCTCTGCCCGAAACCCACGCGCACGAAGCGGTGGTGCAGGTGGTTGGCGTCCGCCGACCACGGTCTGCGGCCGTACTTGATGCGGTGCAGGAGCACGAAGGACGTGTCGAAGATCGGCACGAGCAGCACGAGCGTCGGGAAGACCAGCGCCACGGCGGCGGCCGTCTTGAGCACGCCCTGGACCGCGATCACCGCCAGCAGATAGCCCACTGTGAGTGAGCCGGCGTCGCCCATGAAGACGCGAGCCGGATGGAAGTTGTAGCGCAGGAAGCCGAGGCACGCCCCCGCCAGCGCGGCCGCCAGCAGCGCCGCCCCGCCGCGGTTGAGGGAGAGCGCGAGGATCACGAAGGTCGAGGCCGTGATCGCGCCGATGCCGGCCGCCAGGCCGTCCATGCCGTCGATGAAGTTGAAGCTGTTCATGAGCGCGACGATCCACAGCATCGTGACCGGGTACTGCAGCGCCCCCAGATCGAGCGGGTGCAGGAGCGGCAGGGTCAGGTGGTCGATCGTCGCTCCCGCGCTGACCGGGATGGCCGCCGCCGCGAGCTCGCCTGCGAACTTGGCGATCGGGTTGATCTCGAAGCGGTCGTCCAGCAGGCCCACGGCCGCACACACGCAGGCGCCCAGCAGGATCGCGTGGGCGCGCCCGCCGAGGGACGGGTGCAGCAGCAGCACCGGCACCGCGACCGCCACGAACATGGCGATGCCTCCGCCGAACGGAATCGGGCTCGTGTGCAGGCGGCGGTCGGAGCTGCGGCGGTCGACCAGCCCCATGCTCGCGGCCACCCTGGCCGCCAGCGGCGTCAGCCAGAGCGCCAGCGCGAGGGCCAGGCCGAATGCCACGAGAGCGTCGAGGCGTGCCTGCGTCACGGGCGCGCCTTGCGCGTGATCAGTCGCACGGCTCCGCCCCCAGGTCCCAGCGCGCGTACGCGGATGACGAGCGTGCCGTGGCGCGGCGTCGTGAGCGTGAGCCTCACGCCCGTGCGCGCCGGGCCCGCGTGCACGGCCCTCGCGACGATGCGCTCCTTGCGCAGGGCGGCCACCGTGATGCGCGTGGCGTTGCCGGCGCGCACGTGCACGACGGTGCGGCGCAGGCCGCGCACGATCCGCACGGAGACGAGCCTCGCCCGGGCGTGGACCTTCACCGGGGCCGGCGCGGGGGCTGTCGCCTTGGCCCCGAACTCGATCGCTCCGATGTCCGGCGCGCCCACCGTGCGCGCGAAGCCGAAGTAGTCGTGCGGGGGCGCTGCGCTCGGGTCGCCGCGGTCGATCAGGAGCGTGCTGGCCGAGGTCGGCGCGCCCGTGGCGTCGAGGTGCGGGTTGCCGATCACGTCGGTCGACGTGCAGGCCTGGCCGACGCCGAACACGTTGTGGCCGCTGCGGATGCGGTCGCACATGTCGAGCAGGCGCTCTCCGGTGTTGTTGACGACCAGCGGCCGCTGGTCGACCGGCAGTGTCGCGTAGGCCCGCCCGAAGCGCAGCGAGTTCGAGAGCCCCGAGATGACCGTGTTGTTGATCACCGTGATGTTGCGCGGCAGCAGCGCGGCCGACGTCCCGTCGCCGCCGACGAAGATGCCGACGTACTGGCCGGCGTAGTGCCCGGTGACGACGTTGTTCTCGATCACCGCGTCGTGGATCAGCCCGCCGTTGATGGGATCCAGCCAGATCGACGCGGCGCCGCCCGTGCGCACGCCGAACCAGTTGCCGTCGATCGTCCAGGGGCCGCCCGCGCCGATCTGGATGAAGTCGTTGTGGTTGCCGCCGCCGTGCGGCAGCGCGTGATCCATGTGGTTGTTGCGGATCACGCCGCCGCCGAAGCCGTGCACTGCATCGCTGTCGTCGAGCTCGTCGAAGGTGTTGTGCACGATCGAGACGTCCGGCGACATCGTGCGGATGCAGTACGGCGAGGAGCAGTGCAGGAACGTCGAATCGGCGATCGTGACCCCGGTCGCGGACGCGGCGATGTCCAGCGAGGCCCCCGCACCGCCGGCGCCGCCGTCGAGCCGGACGCCCTGGAACGTGATGGCGCTGGAGGAGGCGACGTGGATCGACGCCGCGGCCGCGCCCGGCACGAAGCCGAGCCCGGTGAGCACGATCCGCTGCGACCCGGTGATCGTCATGCCGGAGAGCGTCGTCCCCACCTCGCCGGCCAGCGTCAGATCGGCGCCGGCGCCGCCTCGCCCGGTGATCGTGACGGACGCGTAGGCGCCGGGCGCGAGCTGGATCGTGTCGCCGGGCGCGGCTGCTGCCAGCGCGGCCGTCAGCTGGGCGTCCGTGGTGACGCGCGTCGTGCGCGCCGAGCTCGCTGCCGGCGCCAGCGCAGCCGCCGCGATCAGCAGCGCGAGCATGAGCGCCGGCCTTCTCACAGCGTCCCGTACATGCGGTCGCCCGCGTCCCCGAGGCCGGGCACGATGAAGCCGACGTCGTTCAGGCGCTCGTCGAGCGCGGCCACGCAGACGTTCGCGTCGGGCTGCTCCTCGCGCAGGCGCGCGATCCCCTCGGGCGCGGCGATCAGCGCGGCCAGCGTGATGTCGCTCGCCCCGGCCTCGCGGCAGATGCCGATCGCGTGCGAGGCCGAGCCGCCGGTCGCGAGCATCGGATCCAGCACCAGCACGCTGCGTCCCGTCAGGCCGTCGGGCAGCTTGAGGTAGTAGGGCACGGGTCGAAGTGTCTCCTCGTCGCGCGAGACTCCGACGAAACCGACGGGGGCGTGCGGCAGCAACTCGTGTGCCGCGTCGAGCATGCCGAGGCCGGCGCGCAGTACGGGCACGATCGCGAGGTGGGAGCCGGGCACGCGCGCTCCGTCGTAGGGCGCCATCGGCGTCTGCACGCGGTAGGGCTCGGTCGGCAGCATGCGCGTGGCCTCGTAGAGCACGAACAGCGAGATCTCGTGCACGAGCGCGCGGAACAGGCGCATGTCCGTCTCGGTACTGCGCAGCAGCGTGGTCTTGTGGCGCACCACGGGGTGATCCAGCACGACCACGCGGCCGCTCATCCGGCACCCGCAAGCGAGGGCGCGCCGTGCTGCAGCCCGGCGTAGAGCGGGCGGCGGGCCAGGATCGCGGCGATGCGCCCGCGCAGGGCGCCCAGATCGGCGTCGGGGCTGATCGCCTCGCCGATCACGCTGCCGACCTCGTGCGCGTCGGTCGCGTCGAGCCCGCGCATCGTGGCTGCCGGCGTGCCGATGCGGACGCCCGAGGCCACGGTCGGCGGGCGCTCGTCGAACGGCACGGTGTTGCGGTTGACCGTCATCAGGATGTCGTGCAGCCGCTCCTCCATGTCCTTGCCGGAGAGCGCGCTCTGCCGCAGGTCGAGCTGCACGAGATGGGTGTCAGTGCCGCCCGTCAGCAGATCGCCGCCCTGCTCGGCGATGCCCGTGGCGAGCGAGGCCGCGTTGGCCTTGACCGCGCGCTGATAGTCGCGGTAGGGCTCGGTCATGGCGATCGCGAAGCAGACCGCCTTGGCGGCCGTGACGTGGCACAGCGGTCCGCCCTGCAGCCCCGGGAAGACGGCGCGGTCGATCTTCTGCGCGAGCTCCTGGCGGCAGAGGATGAAACCCGCGCGCGGCCCGGCGAGCGTCTTGTGCGTGGTCGAGCAGACGATGTCGGCCGACTCCACGGGGTTCTGGTGCAGACCGGCCGCGACGAGCCCGGAGAAATGCGCCATGTCCACCATCAGCAGCGCGCCCGCCTCGTCCGCGATCTGGCGGAAGGCCCGGGCGTCGATCTCGCGCGGATAGGCCGAGCCGCCCGCGACGATCAGCTTGGGACGATGCTCGAGCGCGAGGGCGCGCACCTCGTCGAGGTCGATGCGCCCGTCCTCGCGGCGCACGGAGTAACCGTGGAACTGGTAGTAGCGCCCCGAGAAGTTGACCTTGAGGCCGTGCGTGAGGTGGCCGCCGTGATCGAGGCGCAGCCCCAGCACCGAGTCGCCCGGATCGAGCACCGCGTAGTAGGCCGCCATGTTCGCGCTGGCACCCGAGTGGGGCTGCACGTTGGCGTGCTCGGCCCCGAAGAGCGCCTTCGCGCGCTCGATCGCGAGCGTCTCGACCTCGTCCACGACCTCGCAGCCCGCGTAGTAGCGCTTGCCCGGCAGCCCCTCGGCGTACTTGTTCGTGAGCACCGAGCCGACCGCCTGGAGCACGGCGGGCCAGGTGAAGTTCTCCGAGGCGATCAGCTCCAGCTGGTCGCGCTGGCGCGCGAGCTCGGCATCGCAGAGGCGCGCGATCTCGGGGTCGATCTCGGCAAGGCCGAGGCTGCGCAGGTCGTCGAGCGTGTGCGTCACGTGGGCTCTCTCCGGGCTGGCATCAGGCGATCAGTGCGAGCGCGTCCGCCGTGGCGAGCGCCCCCTCGCGCAGGATGACGGGTCGGGTGGCGCTCAGGTCGAGCACGGTCGACGCGCGGCCCCCAGCGGCAGGCCCGCCGTCGACGACGACGGCACAGCCGTCGGTGATGCCCGCAGGGACGTCCGCCAGAGTGCGCGGGTCGGGGCCGCCGTGCAGGTTGGCGGAGGTGGCCAGGATCGGCCCGGCCCGCTCGATCGCGTCGGCGAGCTCCGGCGGAAAGGCCGAGACGCGCAGGCCGATGCGCTGGGGATCGTCGCCGCAGAGATGCAGGTAGCGCCGCTGCGGATTGGGCACGAGCACGGTCGCGCCGCGGCCGAGCACGCGCCGCACGCGCTGCGCGAGTGCCGGCTCGAGCGGTGCGAGCAGGCTGTCGGCGGACTCCAGGCTCGCGAACAGGACGGTCGAGGGCTGCCGCGCGTCGCGCCCCTTGAGTGCGCTCAGCCGCGCACAGGCGGCCGGCTGTGCCGCTGCGCAGATGAGCCCGTAGACGGTGTCGGTCGGCAGGACCGCGCAAGCGCCCTCGGCGAGCGCTGCGGCGAGCGGCGCGAGGTCGACGCGCGGCTCGGCGAGGTCGAGGCGCAGCGGCACCTGGTCAGGGTACACCGGCGTGCCTCAGTCATAGACGTTCTCACGGAATGAGCATGCGTGGCTGGGGTGTGTGGCTGGTGTGTGGAGCGAGGTTCCACCCGCCGGGACTACCACCAGGTTCGAACGGGCGCCCGGAAACAGCTTGCCCCTCCTCGCTGAGGGTTCGCACGCTGGCGCAGGGGATCAGACCTCCCTTCAGTCGGCCACTCGTTCGAACCGCGTCCCGAGGTCTGTCCCCGCGATACCCGCCTCGGCGCGGTGGCTTCTGGGACGTCGCGCCGTTTCGAATGTCGTGGGCGGGTATCGCTTGGGACCCTCACTCGTTACCGGCCGCCAGGTTTGCTAGCGGAGACCACACGCTCGATTCCGCGGAGGTCGCGCTTCGTTTCGACCGCTTGGTAGCCCAGCTTCCCGAGGTGCTCGGCGAGCCAGGGCGCCTGCCCCTCGGCCACCTCGACCACCACGCGGCCTCCGGGGCGCAAGACTGCGCGCGCTTCGGCGGCCAGGCGCTCGTGGATCGCGCGCCCCGCGTCGTCCGCGTAGACGGCGAGCGCCGGCTCGAAGTGCTCGACCTCGGGGTCGACGGGCTCGCCCGCGGCGACGTAGGGCGGGTTCGAGACGACGAGATCGAACAGCCGGCCGGCCACGGGGGCGAGCAGGTCTCCCTCGAGCAATTCCACACGTTCGCCGAGGCCGTTCAGCGCGGCGTTCTCGGCCGCCAGCGCCAGCGCGCCGGGCGAGAGGTCGATGGCGGTCACGCTCGCCTCGGGCAGGCGCGCCGCGAGCGCCAGCGCGATCGCACCCGTGCCGGTGCCGACGTCGACGATGGCGGGCTCAGCCGTCCCGTCCAGGAGCGCGAGGCAGCGATCCACGAGCACCTCGGTCTCCGGGCGCGGTACCAGCGCGCGGTCGTCGCAGTGCAGCTCGAGCCCGTAGAAGCCCCAACTGCCGAGCACGTAGGCGAGCGGCTCTCGCTTGCCGCGCCGCAGCACGAGCGCGCGCAATCGATCGACCTCCGCCGGCTCGAGGGGACGATCGTGGTCGAGGTACAGCTCGAGCCGCGGCACCGCGAGCACGTGGGCGAGGAGGTACTCGGCGTCGAGCTTCGGCGACGGCACGCCCTTCTGCTCGAGGTAATCGCGAGAGCGCCCGAGCAGCTCCCTGACCGTGCTCACCTGTGGCTTGCGGCCTCGAGCCGGCGGCTGCGATCCTCGTCCTCGAGGGCCTGCGTGAACGCCGTCAGATCGCCGGCGAGCACGGCGTCCAGGTTGTGCGACGTCAGCTTGATGCGGTGGTCCGTGACGCGCCGCTCCGGGTAGTTGTAGGTCCGGATCTTCTCCGAGCGCTCGCCCGTGCCGATCTGGGAGAGCCGCTCGGCCGCCTCGGCCGCCTGGCGCTCCTCGAGCGCCTGCTCGTAGAGGCGCGCACGCAGGATCTTGAGCGCGCGCTCGCGATTCTGGATCTGCGAGCGCTCGTCCTGACAGGCGACGACGATGCCAGTCGGCAGGTGGGTGACGCGTACGGCCGAGTCGGTCGTATTGACCGACTGGCCGCCCGGGCCGGTCGAGCGCATGACGTCGATCTTGATGTCCTTGGGCTCGATGTGCACGTCGACGTCCTCGGCCTCGGGAAGCACCGCGACGGTCATGGTGGAGGTGTGGATGCGCCCCTGGGACTCCGTCTCCGGCACGCGCTGGACGCGGTGCACGCCCGATTCCCACTTGAACGCCGAGTACGCGCCGTCGCCGCGCACCTCGAGCGTCGCCTCGCGGAAGCCGCCCTGGTCGCTGCCCGTCGCCGTGAGCGTCTCGACCTCGTAGCCGAGCCGCTCGGCGTAGGCGGTGAGCATGCGGTAGATGTCGCCCGTGAAGAGCGCGGCCTCGTCGCCGCCGGCGCCCGGGCGCAGCTCGATGATGACGTCGCGCCCGTCGTTGGGGTCGCGCTCGACCAGTGCCAGGCGCAGCTCGTCCTCGACCGCCTGCAGCGCGGCCTCGCTGGCGCCGAGCTCGGCCTCGAGGTAGGAGCGCATCTCGGGGTCCTGCTCACCCTCGAGCATTCCGCGCGCGTCCTCGATGCCCTGGCTGGCGGTGCGCCAGCGCGCACCGAGCGCGGCCTGCTCGCTCAGCTCCTTGTGCCGCCGGCCGAGCTGCGCCATGCGCTGCAGGTCGGACGAGACGGCGGGGTCGGAGAGCTCGCGCTCGACGTCCGCAAGCGCCTCCTCGATCTGCGTGACGAGTTCTTCCATCTGGCGGAAGCGTAGGCGAGCAGCCGCCCCGGCCTATTCGGCGTCGAGCACGCCGTGTGCCCGGAACCAGCGCTCCGTCCGCTCCAGCATGTCGATGCGTCGATCCGGGCGGCCAATCGACTGCATCAGGTGCGACTCCTCGGGATAGAGGACGTACTCCACCTCGCGGCGCCGGACCCGCAGCGCCACGAACAACTGCTCGTTGTCCGCCGGCGGACAGCGCATGTCGGCCTCGCCCTGAAGCATCAGGAGCGGCGTCGTGATGGCGTCGGCGTGCGCCAGCGGCGACTGCTGCCAGAGGCGCTCGTGGTCGGCGGGCGGGTAGCCCCAGCCGAGCCGCGGCGTCCAGAGCGCGCCCTCGTCGCAGTTCCCGACGGCGGAGACCTGGTTCGCCACGCCGTTGGCCGACACGGCGGCGCGGAAGCGGCCGGTCTGCGTGATCAGCCACTGCGTCATGAAGCCGCCATACGAGAGTCCGGTCACGCCCAGGCGGGCTGCATCCGCGAGGCCCTCCCCCACCGCCCAGTCGACGCAGGCCAGCTGGTCCTCGGCATCGGCGCCTCCCCACGCACCGCGGATCGCCTCGAGCCAGGCCCGGCCGTAGCTCGCCGAGCCACGGGGATCGGGCATCAGCATGCGCGCGCCGGCGGCCGCGAGCGCGTAGTCGGGCAGCCACGGCTCGGGTCCCCAGCTCCCGCCCGGTCCGCCGATGATCGAGAGCACCAGCGGGAGCGCCTTGCGCGCCGATCCGCGGGGCGCGGCGATCGTGGCGCGGATCGGGCCGGCCGGCCCCGGCACCGAGACCTGCTCGCACGCCACGCCTTGGAGCGGGCGCTGCCAGGCCGCGCCGTCGCGTGTGAGGCGGCGGGGTGCGCCCTCCGGCCGCTCGAGGTGCAGCTCCACCGCCCGGGATCCCGCCGAGCGCAGCGTGACGATCCGCCCTCCCCCGAGCGCGCTCCCCTGGACGTGCGGATCGCAGCCTGCCAGCCGGGCGGCCTCACCCGCGAGCGGGAAGCGCCAGAGCGACGTCAACCCGGCCTGCGTGACCGGCGCGATCACGGCCCCGTCCTGCCACGCCGGCTCACCCCCGGCGCTCACCTCCCAGTCCAGCAGATCCGAGGCGAGCGTCAACGCCAGGTGGAGATGACGACGCGGGGCGAGATCGCGCGGCGCTCCGCCCGCGGCCGGCACCACCCACAGCGAGTGCTCGCAGCCGTACGGCTCGCCCTCCTCGTCGATGCCGAGGAAGGCGAGGTGCTCGCCGTCGGGCGACCAGCACGGCGAGCTGCACGAGCCTGCCAGGCGCGCGAGCTCCTGCGGCTCCCCGCCCCCCGCGCCGACGGCGTAGACGGCGGGGGCGCCGCGAAAATCGGACTCGGCGCCCTGGTCGGTGCAGAACGCGATGCGCTTGCCGTCCGGCGACCACGCGATGTCGTCGACCGACCAGTCCCCGCGCGTGAGGCGGCGCGCTCGGCCACCGGCCCGCGCCCGCTGGACGTACAGGTGCACGTGCCGATCGCGATACCACTGGCCGTCGAGGCGCCAGTCGGCGCGGGCGATCACGCGGGCGAGCGGCTGCTCGTCGGTCTTCAGTGTCCCGGCGACGAAGCGGGTCTCGGGCGCCGAGGCTCCCAGTGCGAGCCGCGTCCCGTCGGGCGACGGCGCGAAGGCCCACACGCCGTGCGGCAGCGCGGTCAGTTGCTCGGGCTCGCCGCGGTCGGGCGAAACCGCCCAGACCTGGTCGTCGCGCAGGAAGAGCACGCGATCGCCGGCGAACTGCGGCGAGGAGTCGCGCACGTCTCCCTGCGTCAGCGCGCGTGCTCTCCCGCCATCCAGGGGGACGATCCAGACGTGGCGGCGATACCCACCGGCACGCGCGATCCGGCGCGTGTACAGCGCGTGCGTGCCGCCGGGGCTGACGGCCGGATCGCCAAGTGCGACCTGGGCGAGCACGAGCCTGCGAAGCGACGGCGCCATCCGGCGGAGGAGCATACTGCTGCCATCAGCCTCATCATCGCCATCCTCCTCGCCTTCTTCGTCCTGCCGTCGCCCTGGGGCCTCGTCGCGGTGCTGTGCGCGTGCGTGCTCGAGATCTTCGAGGTCACTTGGGGTCTGCGCCTCGCGCGCAAGCGCTCGACCATCGGCGCCCACACGCTGATCGGGCGGCAGGCGGTCGTCGTGCGCGCACTCGATCCCGTCGGTCAGGTCACGATCGACGGCGAGCGCTGGAAGGCGCGCTCGGCCGCGGGCGCGGCCGTCGGCGCGAAGGTCGTGATCGAGCGCATCGACGGCCTGACGCTCGAGGTCAGGGTCTACACGAGTGTGAGCGACGCGGACGCGGGCGGCGCGGCGCGCAGGGTCTGAAGCACGACGCAGTAGCGCTCCGTCAGCTTGAGCAGCTGGTCGAGCTGCTCCTCTGAGGCGTCGCTCGCCAACTCGAAGCTCAGACGGATCTCGCGGAAGCCGACGGGCGCCTGACGCTCGACGCCCAGCGTGCCCCGGAAGTCGAGGTCGCCCTCGGCGCGCACGTGCGCGGACTGAATCTCGACGCCGATGGCCGTGGCGACGGCCTTGAGCGTCACACCGGCGCAGGCCACGAGCGCCTCCAGCAGCATGTCGCCCGAGCACGCCTCCAGTCCGCTGCCGCCGGTCGCGGGATGCAGCCCCGCAGTCACGAGCGCACGGCCGGTCTGCACCTTGCAGGCGATCGCCGCGTCGTCGATCTCGCCCTCCGCGCTGAGCGTGACGATTGCCGAGTCAGGCTGCTCGCGGTACAGCTGCTTGAGCGGAGCCTGCAGGGCGCGCAGTGACTCGCCGTCCATGCTCAGGCCATGACCTCGACGCGAGGCCCGGCCACATGGCCCTGCTCGGCGGCCAGCACGCGCTCGAGCGCGCGGATCGAGACGGCGACCTGATCGAGCGTCGGCTCGCGCGTGGTGAGGCGCTGCAGCCAGAGGCCGGGCGCGAGCAGGATCCGCACCGCGCGGAAGCGCTCGAAGCGCGCAGCGAGCCTGATGACCTCGTAGGCGAGCCCGGCGATGAGCGGCAGGGCAATGATGCGCGAGGCGATCAGCCAGTACACCGGCAGGTGGCCGACCAGCTCGCCGAGCACCGCGAAGACGAGGATTGCGATCACCATCACCCAGAGCAGGAAGGCGGTGCCACAGCGGAGGTGGATGAGGCTGTGACGCTGCACCTCCTCGGGCTCGAGCGGCGCCCCGGCCTCGTAGGCATTGATCGCCTTGTGTTCGGCGGCGTGGTACTGGAAGACGCGGCGGAGCTCCGAGGAAAGGCCGATCAGCGCGAGATAGGCGACGAGCAGGCCGACGCGGATGGCGCCCTCGATCAGGACGAAGATCCACGTCGTGCCCGGGTTGATCCAGTTCGTGAGCAGCGCCGGCGAGACCTTGAAGAGCGCCACCGAGAACCCGATCGCGAACACGAAGGAAGCGATCAGCGCGAAGCGGCTGAGCTCCTCCGACGGGGTGTCCTCAGCCTCGTCGCTGACGGAGAAGCGCGCGGAGAGCGAGAGCGCGCGCATGCCGATCGCGAGCGACTCACCGAGCGCGACGATGCCGCGGATCACCGGCAGGCGCAGCCAGCGGCGGCGGAGCGCCACGCTCTCGACGTCGTGCTCGACCTCGGAGATGCGCCCGTCAGGGCGGCGCACGGCCACGGCCCAGGTCGAGGGACCGCGCATCATCACGCCCTCGAGCACCGCCTGTCCACCAATCGTCGCCATCAGGCGGCGACCAACTACGTCACGCAGTCCCCGCGGCTTCGGCGGCTGCCTCAGCCGCCTCGGCGGCCTGGGCGCGGGCCTGACGCTGACGGAATCGCTCGACGCGCCCACCACTGTCGATCAGCTTCTGCTTGCCCGTGTAGAACGGGTGGCACTCGCTGCAGATCTCGACGTGGATCTCCGGCTTGGTGGCCCGAGTCATGAACTCGTTGCCGCAGGAGCAGCGGACGTGGGCCGCTTCATAGGTGGGGTGAATCTCGGCGCGCATGGAGGCTCAGGTTAGCACGCGGGCGCAGATCTCCCCCGCCGCTCGAACCGCGTCCTCGTCCACGTCGAGGTGCGTCACGAAGCGCAGCGTGCGGCGGTCGTAAGCGCCGCAGAGCACGCCCGCGGCCGCCAATTCGTCGACCAAGCTCTGCGCCGGCTCGTCGCGGCGCAGGTGCGCCAGGACGATGTTCGTCTCGACGCTCGCCTGCTCGACGGAGACGCGTGGCGAAGCGGCCAGCGCGGCCGCGAGCGAGCGCGCCCGCGCATGGTCGTCCGCCAGGCGGTCGAGGTGGTGCTCGAGCGCGTACAGCCCGGCGGCCGCGATGACGCCGGCCTGGCGCATGCCGCCGCCGAGCAGCTTGCGCCACCTGCGTCCCCGCGCGATCGCCTCCGCGCTCGAGACGATGACCGAGCCGACGGGAGCGCCCAGGCCCTTGGAGAAGCAGAACGACAGGCTGTCGGCCCCGGCGCTCGCCTCGGCCAGCGTGGTGCCGCGCGCGACGGCGGCGTTCGGAAGGCGCGCCCCGTCCATGTGCACGCGCAGGCCGAGCTCGTGCGCGCGCCCCGTCACGCGGGCGAGCGCTTCCGCGCTCCACACCCGCCCGCCGGAGCCCGTGTGGGAATTCTCGACGCAGAGCAGTCGCGCCACCGGGCGGTGAACGTCGCTCGCGTCCATCGGCACCGCGTCGAGCAGCTCGTCGACGTCGAGGTCGTGGCCCGCGCTGTGCAGACCGCGCGGATGCGCGCCCCACAGCGCCGCGATGCCCCCTGCCTCGTCGATCAGGACGTGGGCGTTGACGTGGGCGTAGACCTCATCGCCCTGCCCGGCCCAGAGCCGGACGCCGATCTGGTTGGCCATCGTGCCCGAGGGGACGAACAGCGCCGCCTCGCGACCGCACATCTCCGCCGCCCGGCGCTCCAGCGCGTTGACGGTCTCGTCCTCGCCGTAGACGTCGTCGCCGAGCGGCGCCCGCGCCATCGCCTCCCGCATCGCGGGCGTCGGGCGCGTGACGGTGTCGGAGCGGAGGTCGATCGGCATCGCCGCGGAGCGTAGACGGGGCGGGAGGCGCCAAGTGGCACACGCGGCGTGTGCCACTTGGCCGCCGGCGGCCTTCCCCCACCCCGCCTGAGTACGATGGCCGCGATGCCGATCGCGCCCTCTGCGTACCCGCCGCCGTTCGACTCCTCGGAGGTCATCGCCACCCCGGAGGCCCCGGCCGACGAGCAGCTCGAGGTCGGCGTCGCGATCGTCGGCGGCGGGCCCGCCGGGCTGGCCTGCGCCATCCGGCTCGCGCAGCTGCTGGACGCCGACCCCGCCACAGCGGAGCGTCTCGGCGAGACGCCGATCGCGCTCGTGGACAAGGGACGCGCCGTCGGAGCGCACCAGCTCTCGGGCGCCGTCGTGCAGCCGGCGCCGCTGCTCGAGCTGTTCCCGGGCACGTCCCTCGCGGACATGACGAGTTACGGGCCGGTCGAGCGAGAGGCGGTCTACCTGCTCACGCGCTCGCGCGCGGCACGCCTGCCCGTCGTGCCGCCGCCCATGCACAACAAGGGCAATCACGTGTTCTCGCTGGCGCGGCTCGCGCGCTTCATGGCCGAGCGCGCCGAGGAGCTGGGCGTGATGGTGCTGCCCGAGACCGACGCGCAGCGGTTGCTCGTGAGCGACGGCGCAGTCCGCGGGCTGCGCACGGGCGACAAGGGCCGCGGCCGGCAGGGCGAGGAGCTGGCGACCTTCGAGCCGGGCGCGGAGCTCACGGCCCAGGCCACGGTGCTGGCCGACGGCGTGCAGGGCATGCTCTCGAGCGCGGCCATCGAGCACTTCGGGCTGCAGCCCGAGAATCCGCAGATCTACGCGCTCGGGGTCAAGGAGGTGTGGCGCGTCGAGCGCCCGCTCGAGCGCGTCGTGCACACGATCGGCTGGCCGCTCAAGCCACAGGCGCGCTACCGGGAGTTCGGCGGCACGTTCGCCTACCCGATGGGCCGTGACACCCTCTGCCTCGGGCTCGTGGTGGGCCTCGACTATGCGGACGCCTCGCTCTCGGTGCACGACCTGCTCCAGGACACGAAGACCCACCCGCTCTTCCGGCGCATGCTCGAGGGTGGCGAGCGCATCGCATGGGGCGCCAAGGCCATCCCCGAGGGCGGCTTCTGGTCGATGCCGGCGAGCGTCTCCCCGCCGGGCGCCGTGCTCCTCGGCGATGCGGCCGGCTTCGTCAACGTGCCGCGATTGAAGGGCGTCCACTACGCACTGCGTAGCGGCATCCTGGCCGCGGAGACGATCCACCGCGCGCTCGCCGACGGCGCCGATCTGGCCGAGCCGGGCGCCCTCTCGCTCTACGACGCCCAGGTGCGCAACTCCGAGATCTACCACGACCTGCGCCGCTACCGGAACATGCGCCAGGCCTTCCAGCACGGCCTGATCGTGGGCGGCGCACTGGGCGGCGCGATGGACTCGCTGCATGGCGACTTCCCGCCCTGGCGGCTGCCGACGCACCCCGACGCCGACCAGCCGGTCTTCGCCGGCAAGCGGACGTACGGCGAGCGCGACGGCAAGCTGACGTTCGACAAGCTCTCCTCGGTGTTCGCCAGCGGCAACCGCAGCCGCGACGACCAGCCCGACCACCTGCGCATCCAGCGCCGGGTGCCGCCCGAGCTCGCCGTCGCCTGGGCGAACCTCTGCCCCGCGCAGGTCTACGAGGTCGGGCCCGAGGGCGAGGACGGTCTCGTGGAGCTCGAGGTGACGCCCTCCAACTGCGTGCAGTGCGGCGCGATCACCGCCAAGGGCGGCCGCCTCACTCCGCCCGAGGGCGGCTCGGGCCCCGAGTACACGCTGACCTAGTGCGCTACGCCGCGGCGCTCTTGGGCGGATGCCCCAGGTGGCGCTCGACGGTCACCGCGGCCTGGGCGGCGGCCATCAGGTTGCCCTGGGCGACGTCGACGCCGAGCTCGCGCAGGAGTGTCAGCTGGCCCTCGGTCTCGACGCCCTCCGCCGCGACCGTGAGCCCGAGCACGCGCCCGAGCTCCACGATCACGCGCACGAACTCTCGCTCGCCCGGTCGGGTCTCGAGCGCGTCCACGAACGGCTTCGCCAGCTTGAGCACGTCCACGGGCAGGTCGCGGAGCTCGGCCAGCGACGAGGTTCCGGTGCCGAAGTCGTCCACGGCCACGCGCACGCCGAGCGCGCGCAGCGCCCCGCAGTGCTCCACCACCTGCGCGGCGTCGGAGGCCACCGCGCTCTCGGTCAGCTCCAGCATGAGCGCCCCGGGGGGCAGGTTCTCGCGCTCCAGCGTCTCGGCCACGAGCTGCGTGAACCCGCGATCCTCCAGCTGGCGCCGGGACACGTTGACCGAGACGACCAGCTCGGCCGCCCCGGGAATGCTCGCTCGCCAGGCGACGGCCTGCCGGCAGGCGGCGCCGAGCATGCCCCGGCCGAGCTCGTTGATGAGGTCCGTCTCCTCGGCGAGCTCGATGAACCGCTCGGGCAGCAGCAGGCCGAGGCGCGGGTGGTGCCAGCGCGCGAGCGCCTCGACCGCCCAGCTGCGGCCGCTGCCGAGGTCGACCAGCGGCTGGAAGAACGGCTCGATCTGACCGAGGGCGATGGCCTCGCGCAGGTCGTTGACGAGCGCGTGCCGCGCGAGCTCGGCGTCGACCATCCCAGGGGAGAAGATTGCGCTGCGTGAGCGGCCGCCCGCCTTGGCGGCGTACATCGCGAGGTCGGCGTTGCGCAGCAGCTCGTCGGCCGAGCTCGCGCCGCCGCTTGCGAGCGCGACGCCGATGCTCGCGCGCACGCGCACGGCGTGACCCTCGACGGTGAGCGGGGCCAGCAGCGCCCCGAGCACGCGCTCGGCGGCGCGCTCGGCCTCCACCGGCGTCGGCGCGTGCTCGAGCAGCACCGCGAACTCGTCGCCGCCCAGGCGCGCGGCCAGGTCGACCTCGCGTAGCGATGCGCGCAGGCGCTCGGCCACCGTCACGAGCAACGCGTCGCCCGCCGCGTGACCGAACGTATCGTTGACGCCCTTGAAGTCGTCGAGGTCGAGGAACATCACGGCCGGCGCGTTGTCGTCGCGCGCGAGCGCCGCCTCGACGCGCAGCGAGAAGAGCGAGCGGTTGGCCAGGCCCGTCAGCGGATCGTGGCGGGCCTCGTGCGCCAGGCGCTCCTTGAGCGCGGTGACCGCCGCCAGCGCCCGCGCGGTCTGCCCGCTCTCGAGCGCGCTGCCGGCGTGCGAGCCAACGGCCTCGAGCAAGCGGCGCTCGCGCAGGCTGAACGACTCGGTGCGCTCGACTGCGAGCAACCCCACCACGCGCGTGTCGCCGCGCAGCGCGACGACGATCGCCGCCGGGAGGCCGAGGCCCGTCAAGCCCGTCCGGCGCGCCGGACGGGTGTGCGAGAGGTCGATCACGGACGCGGTCGCCAGCTCGTCCAGCAACTGGCGCTCCGGTGGCGTGGTATCACCCGTCAGCGAGCGGCGCGCTCGTTCGCGGCCGTCCACCTGCGCGCGCAGGACACGCCCCTCCGCCGTGTGCAGGACGAGCGCGGCGCCCGCCGCGCCGACCAGCGCGCGCGCGTGCTCGAGCAACACCCCGGCGGCCGCTTCGGTGCCGACCGCCGCGTGTACGTCGCGCATGATCGCGAGCAGCGACTCGACCTCGGAGCGCTGACGGCTCTCCCGCACATGCGCCCTGTAGGCGAGGCCGAGTGCCACCGCGGGCACCACCAGCACCGTCAGGCCGATGAACGCGAGCGCCGGCAGATCGAGTGCGCCCAGCGGGCTCAGGCCGGTCTGGAGAACGTGAACGCAGAGCGCAGTCGCCGCGAGGACGAGGGCGATGGCCGCGAGCCATGGGGCGAGAGCGCGGCAGCGCGCGGCCACCGTGCCCCTCACCGACCACTCCGGCAGGATCCGGTGGGGGTAGTGACGGAATTCAGCATGAAAGGAATAGCTGATATGTGTTCTACAGGAGCCCTCGGCCGGGTGTCCTGAAGATCCCCCGAACGGGTACCGCTGGGCGGCTCGCTACGAGCCGCGCTGCGCCCGCACGAGCTCGGTCAGGCGCGGTAGCACCAGGTGCACGTCTCCCACCACGCCGAGGTCGCAGAAATCGAAGATCGGCGCGTTCGAGTCCTTGTTGATCGCGACGATCGTCTCGGCGCCCGTCATGCCGACCTTGTGCTGGATCGCTCCCGAGATGCCGCAGGCGATGTAGAGCCGGGGCGAGACCGTCTTGCCGGTCTGCCCGACCTGCGCGGCGTAGGGGTACCAGCCCGCGTCGACGACCGCTCGCGTCGCGGCGACCTCGCCGCCGAGCGCGCGCGCCAGGTCCTCGCAGAGCGCGAAGTTCTCCGGCCCGCCGAGGCCGCGGCCGCCGGCGACGAGCACGTCGGCCTCGGAGATGTCGACCGCGGACGCCTCGGCCGCCTCGTGCCCGACGACGCGTGCGGCGCTCGACCACGGCTGGGTGCTCACGGGCACGCGCTCGACCTGGGCCGTCCCGCTCGCGTCCTCCGAGGGGGCGTAGGTATTGGCGCGCGCGACGATCACACCGCGATCGCCGGCGAGCGCACAGTGCGCCAGCACGGAGTCGCCGAGCCCGGGCCGTCGTGTGACCAGCCGCCCGCCCTCGGCGTGCAGCTCGATCGTGTCGACCACGACGCCCACACCGAGCCGGGCGGCCAGCGCCGCCCCGACGTCGGAGGCGAGCACGCTGGCGCTGAGCAGGACGATGTCGTGCGGATTCGCCCCGAGCACGCCTGCGATCGCGTCCACCATCGGCTGCGGCAGCGACTGGGCGAGCGCCTCGTCGTCGCAGACGAACACGGTGCGCGCGCCATGGCCTCCGAGGGCCGCCATAGCGGCGTTATCGAGGCCCTGGCCGCAGACGACCGCGTCGACCTGCGCTCCCAGGCCACCCGCGAGGCGTGCGGTCTCCTCCAGGAGCCCGAGCGAGCTCGGGCCCACCGCGCCGTCGTGCTGTTCACAGAAGACGAGCAGGTCGCCCATCAGATCGCCTTCCGCTCGAGCAGGAACGCAAGGATCTCCTCGGCGGAGCTGCCGTTCTCGTCCTCGATGCGCCTACCGCCCTCCTTGACAGCGGGCGGCGTCAAATCCAGTACCTCGGTCGCCGAGCCCGCCTCGACGCCGAGATCGGCGAGCGTGACCTGGTTCTGCGGCTTCTTGCGCGCGCCCATGATCGCCTTGAGCGAGGCATAGCGCGGCTCGTTGATCGCATCCGAGACCGAGATCACGGCCGGCAGGGGCGCCTCGACGACGTCGTAGCCCGTCTCGCTCTGGCGCCTGGCCCGCACGCCGCCGCCCGTCAGCTCGAGACCCGCCACCTGGGTGATCAGCGGGAGCTGGAGATGCTCGGCGACGGCCGCGGCCATCACGTAGGAGTCGGAGTCGGCGGCCTGCTGCCCGAGCAGCACGAGATCGGCGCCCAGGTGCCTGGCGGCCGCCGCGAGCACGCGCGCGGTGGCGGCGATGTCGGCGCCCTCGAGCGCGGGGTCGCTCACCAGGAGCGCCTCGTCCGCGCCCAGGGAGAGCGCCTTGTGCAGCGTCCGCACGGCGCCCTCCGGGCCCATGCAGAGGGCGGTGATGAGACTGTCGGCGCCCGCCGCCCCCTCCTTCAACCGCACTGCCTCCTCGAGGGCGTGCGCGTCGTAGGGATTCATCGTCTTCTCGCCAGAGCGGTCGAGCCTCTTGCTGCCTGGATCGATCCGCTTGGGAGCGGTCGCGTCCGGCACCTCCTTGACGCAGACGGCGATCTTCACGCAGCTGTCTCCTCGTTGCTCCCACGCGGACGCGCACCGCCCGCCCCGACGTGGTGAGGATAGCGATCGGCGGGCCCCGGCTCCGCCGAGTGGCACCACTGACGTCGGGACCCTGTGGTATCACGAGAGCATGGCCCTGCTCGCACGGCCGGCCGCGCTGGCGGCGCTGGCGCTCGCGCTGGCCCCCGGTCTCGCCCTCGCCGACACTACGAACATCGTCTTCCCCGTCGCCGGCCCGGTGCTCAGCTGGAAGGACGACTACGGCACCGTCAGTGGCGGGACACGGCAGGCGGGGAACGCGATCGGGGTGGCGCCGGGCACGCCCGTCGTCGCCACGGCCTCCGGGAACGTCCGCATGCTCTGGCGCGGCAGCGGTGGCTGGAGCATCGCGCTGACGACGCCGACAGGCGATCGCTTCGTCTACCTGCACCTGGGCCGCGACGGCAACCGCAAGAGCGCCTACGCCGCCGGTCTGATCGACGGCAAGCGCGTCAAGGCGGGACAGACGCTGGGCTGGAGCGGCTACTCGGGCGGCGCCAGCGCCAGACGGCCGCAGCTCGGCTTCGTCTACCAGCCGGGGGGCGGCCAGGCCGTCGACCCCTACGAGCTGCTGGCGAGCGCACGGCGGCTGCCGGCTGCTCGGCGCCTGCCGCCCATCCAGGGCGGGAGCCTGCGCCTGACCGGCATGCTCACCTGGAGCGTGCGCGGCGACAAGGCCGCATTCCTGCGCATGCGCACGTCCAGCATCGCCGGCGGCGGCCGCACCGAGCGCGTGAAGCGCACGCTGATGATGGCGCTCGCCGACGACGCGGCGCTCGCCCACGGCACCGCCAAGGCACGCAGCGATGACCTCGTCACCGGCCTGCGCGTGACGGTGTGGGCGACGGCGCGCAAGGACGGCTCGCTCGTCGCGAATCGCGTGCGCATCGAGGACGGCGACTGAGCAGGAGTCAGTCGGCAGCGCCGCGCGCCGGAAATGCAGCGACGACAGCCTCAAGCTCGGCAAGTGCCTCTCGGATGGCGGCCTCGCCGATCCCGGCATCCTGGAAGCGCAGTTCGGGCCCGACGAGCTCGCGCACGACGACCGACAGCGTGCCCTGGCCGGCGCTCAGGCGAACCGTGATGCCGACCTGCTCCTCGAGGTGCTCGAAATGTGCCTCCCCGGTCGACTCCCGGCTCAGGCGGCGCAACTCGTCGCGGAAGTGCGCCAGCTCGTCCGTGCGCAGTGCGACGCGATGGGAGGCGTGGTAGGAGCCCGTCCGACCCGCGGTCAGCGCGACCTCGCCCGCGAGCCAGTTGGCGTCGCTGCCCGAGGTCACCGCGGGATACGCGTAGCGGTCGACGCGCAGCACCAGCCGGCAGCCGTCACCGCGGAGCGACACCTCGGAGGCCATCACAGCCCGTCAGCTGCCGACGAAGCGCGCGGCGCGCTTCTCCGTGAAGGCGGTCAGGCCCTCGCGCGCATCGTCGGTCGAGAACAGGATCGCGAAGAGGTCGGCCTCATGCACCAGGTTCGCACCGAGATCGCCGTGCAGGGAGCGGTTGGTCGCCTCCTTGGCGTAGGCCAGCGCGATCGGGCTCTTGCAGGCGATCTGCTGCGCGATCTCGAGCGTGCGCGGCAGCAGGTCGGCGGGCTCGAAGACGGCGTTGACGAGCCCGCGCTCGAGCGCCTCGTCGGCCTCGACCATGCGTCCCGTCAGCAGCAGCTCCTTGGCGAAGCCGAGCGTGGACGTGCGCGCGAGGCGCTGCGTGCCGCCCCAGCCCGGGATGATGCCGAGGTTGATCTCGGGCTGACCGAAGCGCGCCGTCGTCGCGGCGAAGCGCAGGTCGCAGGCGAGCGCCATCTCGCACCCGCCGCCGAGGGCGTAGCCGTTGACGGCGGCGATGGTCGGCTTACGCATCGTCTCCAGCAGGTGCGAGAGATCCTGCCCGTGCTCGGAGTACTTGCGCGCCATCAGCGGCGTCTTCGTCGCGAGCTCGGCGATGTCCGCTCCCGCGATGAACGCCCGCTCTCCGGCGCCCGTGAGCACGGCGACGCCGCACTCGTCGTCGTCCGCCAGTCCCCGGAAGGCCGCCAGGAGCTCCTCGAGCAACTCGCTCGAGAGCGCGTTCAGGACTTCGGGGCGGTTGACGGTCACGACGGCGACGCGGCCGTGCATGGCGACGTCGATCGACATCAACCGGTCGCCGCGTGCGCCTGGAGGTACTCGACGATGGCCGTGGTCGGCGTGCCGGGAGTGAACACGGCGGCGACACCCTGCGCCCGCAACGACTCGGCATCGGGCGCGGGGATCGTTCCGCCCACCAGTACCAGCACGTCGTCGGCGCCCTCGTCGCGCAGCAACTCGAGGATGCGCGGGACGAGCGTCATGTGTGCGCCCGAGAGGATCGAGATTCCGATCGCGTCCGCGTCCTCCTGGACGACCGTCTCGACGATCTGCTCCGGCGTTTGATGCAAGCCCGTATAGATGACTTCCATACCTGCATCGCGAAGAGCCCGTGCGATGACCTTGGCTCCGCGATCATGGCCATCGAGTCCGGGCTTGGCAATGACCACGCGAATCCTGCCTGTCATCAGTTTTGATTGTAGGGGTGCACCTCCCCCGGCGGAGGAGGGGTACGCCTTCTCATCCTCTACGCTTGGAGGTCGGTGACCGACCGTACTGACCCGTACGAGATCATTGGCGTGCGCCGCGACGCCTCGCTGGCGGAGATCCGTATCTCCTACCGTCGCAGCACGCAGATTCTCGCCCCCGAGCGCTTTGCCAGCGCGAGCGACACCGTGCGCTCCGAGGCCGCGCGGCGTCTCGCCGCGCTCAACAGCGCGATGGAGTCGATCGAGGCCGAGCGCGCCGCCGAGAGCGGCTCCGCGCTCGGATCGCTGAGCTTCGGCGGCCCGGCCGTCGCCCCGGCCGCAGAGCCGTCGATGCGCTCGACGGCCGTCGTGGACGAGCCGCCGCCGCTTGCCCCCGCGGTACCCCGGCCGGAGCCCGAGCTCCGGCCGGAGGCCCGGCCGGAGGCCGAGGAGCTCGCCGGCGCCTCCGACGCGGTCGACGATGCGCCGGTCGCGGAGCCCGACGAGCCCGACGAGCCGGCCGCCCCCGCGGAGGCGGCACCCGAGCCCGAGCTTCCCGTGGCAGCTCAGGGCGTCACGGAGGACGACCTGCCGCCCGTGGGTGAGGACACCTCCGACATCCCGATCGTCGTCGCGGCGCTCGACCCCGAGCCGCAGGCCGAGCCGGCGCCCGCGGCAGACGCCGAGCGGCGCACCGTCCGCGCGCCCGCCGCGCCGCGCCGCCCCGAGCGCCCCGTGCGCAAGGGCCCGCGCGAGCGCGCGCTCGCACCACGACTACTCGCAGCCGCAGCCGTGGTCCTCGGCCTGGCCGCCGTGGGCGCCTACTTCCTGCTGAGCGGCGGCGGGAGCAGCAAGCCGGCGGGCGGGCAGTTCCAGACCGCCGGGGCGCCGGTCAGCTTCAGCTACCCGAGCGAGCTCGTGAAGCGGCAGCCGCCGCGGGGCGGCTTGCTCAAACCGACGTTCGCGACCGCCGTCGGCGTCAACGCCGCCAACTACGTCGTGGTCGCGACCTACAAGATCTCCGCCGACGTGCAAGCGGACGGCTCGGCCATCGGCACCGGCGGCAGCCGGCTGACGGCCGATCGCTTCGACCAATCCGTGGATCAGGCCGCCGATCGCATCGCCGCGGCACAGAAGCTCAAGGCGACAGGCCCTGTGGAGCCGGGCAAGGCGGGCGATCTGATCGCGCGCATCTATAGCTACACCCGGCCCGGTGGCAGCAGCGCGCGCTACGCGTTCGCCTTCCGCGGCCACACCGAGTACTCGATCGCATGCTTCTGGGATCCGGCGCACGCGACGCAGCAGAGCACCGCCTGCAACCAGGTGATGACCTCGCTACGGCGCGTCTGAGCAACCCGCTCGTGCGTAAGGCCGTCGCGGAAAGAATGCGATCCCGATGGACCTTTCAGCCCATCCCGACGGTGGACCTTTAGGACCATCCACAGGGACACTCGGGGTCTGGCCCTTGATGTCCCGCCTCGCTCCCGCATCGCCGGCGCTCCGTGCCGCGGGCCTGGTCGCTCGACCTGAGCCGCAGCGCGCTGGTCTGCGCGGGACATCAAGGGCCAGACCCCGAGTGTCCCGCTCTGTGGACCCTTCGGACCATGCTCCGCCCTCGCCTGACCCTGGCGTGGGCTAGAAGACCGGCGTCTCTCGGTAGATGCCCCAGACCACGCGCAGGACGTCGCACATCTCGCCCAGCGACGCGTAGACGTCGCTGCACTCGATCAGCGCGGGCATCACATTGCGACCCGCCTCGGCGTCCTCGCGCAGCCGGCCGAGCGAGGCCTCGACGGCCGGGGAGTCGCGCCGGGCGCGCACGGCCTGCAGGCGAGCGATCTGGCGTTGCTCGACGATCGGATCGACGTGCAGCAACTCCGGCTCGTCGCCATCGGCGACGTAGCGATTGACGCCGACGATCACGCGGTCGCCGCTCTCGACCTGCTGCTGGTAGCGGAAGGCCGAATCGGCCAGCTCGCGCTGGAAGTAGCCGGCGTCGATGGCGGCGATCACGCCGCCGATCCCGTCGATGCGCCTGAAGATCTCGTAGGCCTCGCTCTCGAGCCGGTCCGTGAGGCTCTCGAGGTACCAGGAGCCACCCAGCGGATCGGGCGTCGAGGTCACTCCGACCTCGTGCGCGATCACCTGCTGCGTCCGCAGCGCGAGCGTCGCAGCGGCCTCGGTGGGCAGCGCCATGGCCTCGTCGAAGGAGTTCGTGTGCAGGCTCTGGCAGCCTCCGAGCACCGCGGCGAGCGCCTCGACGGCCGTGCGCACGACGTTGACCTCGGGCTGCTGGGCGGTCAGCGAGACGCCGGCGGTCTGCGCGTGGAAGCGCATCAGCAGCGAGCGTTCCTCGCGCGCACCGAAGCGGTCGCGCAGCTCGCGCGCCCAGATACGGCGGGCCGCCCGGTACTTGGCGATCTCCTCGAAGAAGTCGAGGTGGGCGTTGAAGAAGAAGGAGAGCCGCGGCGCGAAGCGATCGACCGGCAGGCCGCGCTCGATGCACGCCTCGACATAGGTGAAGCCGTCGGCGAGCGTGAACGCGAGCTCCTGCGCGGCGGTCGCGCCCGCCTCCCGGATGTGGTACCCGCTGATCGAGACGGGATGCCAGCGCGGCATCTCCTCGCAGCACCACTCGATCATGTCCACGACCAGGCCGAGCGACGGCTCCGGCGGGTACATCCACTCCTTCTGGGCGATGAACTCCTTGAGGATGTCCGTCTGGATCGTGCCGCCCAGCGCACTCAGCGGGATGCCGCGGCGCCGCGCCATGCAGGCGTACATCGCGAGGATCATCGCGGCGGGCGCGTTGATCGTCATCGAGACGGTGACCTCGTCCAGCGGGATGCCCGCGAACAGGTCCTCCATGTCGGCCAGCGTGTCGATCGCGACGCCCTCGCGTCCGACCTCTCCGAGCGCGCGCGGCGCGTCCGAGTCGTAGCCCATCAGCGACGGCATGTCGAAGGCCGTCGAGAGCCCCGTCTGGCCCTGCTTCAGGAGGTAGTGGAAGCGCTTGTTCGTCTCGTCCGCCGTACCGAAGCCCGCGAACATGCGCATCGTCCAGAGCTGCCCGCGGTGCATCGTGCCGTAGGGCCCCCGTGTGTACGGGAAGCTGCCCGGATCGCCCAGAGCGGCGTCGTAGTCCAGCGGCGTCGTCCGGGGCGAGTAGAGCGGCTCGACCGGGATGCCGGAGAGCGTCTCGTGCAGCGCGTCGCGGTCGCGGCGCGCCATCAGCCGCGCTCCCCTCCCGGGACCCAGAGCACCTCGGCGCGCGGCGGATTGGCTGCGCGAGCGAGCAGGAACAGCAGATCGGAGAGGCGGTTGAGGTACTGCAGTGCCGTCGCGCCGACCGGCTCGACGGCAGCGAGCGCGACGGTCTCGCGCTCGGCCCGCCGGCAGATGGTGCGCGCGAGGTGCAGGGCGGCCGCGCCGGGCGAGCCGCCGGCAAGCACGAAGGACGTCAGCGGCGGCAGCGTCTCGTTGACCTCGTCGCAGCGCTGCTCGAGCCAGGCGACCTGCGCGGGCGCCACGCGCAGGCGCGTTCGCTCGCGCTCCGACTGCCGGTCCCCGCGCTCCTCCTCGGGCACGCAGAGATCGGCACCGAGGTCGAAGAGATCGTTCTGGATGCGCCCGAGCCATGCATCCATGCCGTCGGGCAGCGGATGTGTCCGCGCGAGTCCGAGCACGGCACCGAGCTCGTCGACGGTGCCGTAGGCCGCGATGCGGAGTGCCGCCTTCGACACGCGCTGCCCGTCGCCGAGACTCGTCTCCCCGGCATCGCCGCCGCGGGTATAGATGCGGTCCAGCCGCACGACGCGATCGGTCACGGACCTAGGGTACGCGAAGCGCTTGCCGCTTCACGCGCCCCAGCTCGTCGCGCAGCGAGAGCGTGATGATCTTCGCCCCCCTGACGGGCAGGGTCGTGCTGAACGAGCCGTTCGGCCTGGTCTTGCAGCTGCGCCAGGGGCTTCCGGCGACGCGCAGGCGGCAGACGGCCCTCGCGTCCGAGACGATGCCCTGGATGCGCACCGGCGAGTGCCTGGCCTGCTTGAGGCGCGAGACCTTCAGGTGCGTTGCGCGCAGCTTGCGCAGCAGTGCCGCGCGCAAAGGCTTGGCGAGCGCCGGCGGGCCGGCGTTGCCGACCACGTCGAAGGCCACCACGGAGTACGTCACGCTCGCGCCGCTGCCGGGCTGGGGCGCCTTGTCGACGAAGGCGCCGACGTTGGCCTGGACGATGCCGGTGCCGTTGCGCAGCACGCGGTAGGAGGTCACCCCGACGTTGTCGGTCGCCGCTCCCCAGGCGATGTGGACCTGGCCGTCCCGGCTCACCTTGGCGGTCACGTTCTGCGGAGCGCCCGGTGCGAGGATGTCGGGCGAGGTCACCGCCACGGTGGCCGCGGGCCCGACGTTACCCGCCGTGTCGACGGCCGAGACACCGTAGGTCGCGGTCACACCGGGAGCGATGCTGTCGCCGAACGTCATCGTGGTGGCCGGCATCGCGCCCACCTGGGCGCCGTCACGCGTGACGACGTAGGAGGCTACGGCGTAGTCGTCGGTGGCAGGCGACCACTGCAGCGCGACGCTGGCGCCGCTGATCACCGCCGACAGGCGCGGCGGTCGACTGGGCGGCTGCGTGTCGATGGGCATCGTGATGGCGAGCGTTGCACCGTTCGCGTCCTGCGAGGTGGTCTGGACGGTAATGCCGCGCAGGGCGTCGTTGAAGACCTGGCCCACACTCATGGCGGCGTCCCGCCACTGGTTGGAGGAGAACGAGCCGTCGGGGTGCATGTCGATGAGCGCCGTATCGGAGTCGGAGAAGTAGCTGACGATGTCCGGTGACTCCGTACGAATGAGCACGCCGGGGGAGAGCGCCGGGGCCTGCGAGTCGAAGACGCCCACCGCTCGCCGGTATTCGACGAAGTAGCTGCCGCCACCCGCCTTCGGCAGACGGAGCAATTCGACCGATCCGGTCAGCGTCTCCATGGGCGCGAGGTGGTAGTTGCCCGAGACCCCGACCGTCTGAACGGCGGTCGCCGGCAGGAGGCCGAGCGTCAGTTTGTGCTCCATGCTCATCTGCCGAAGGACGGATGCGTTGCCCATCGCGTCGAACGGATCTGCATATTGAGGAAGTTGGTAGTGCAACCGGTCGATGGAGCAGGAATCGCCCATGGGCGCAGGAGCGCCGCTGGAGGTACAGGTGAGTCCGCCGGCGTGATAGAGGCCGAGGTTGTGACCGAGCTCGTGCGCGAGCACCGCCACGAGGAACGAGCCATTGATCCAGACGTGCGGACCGCCCACATCGGCCAGGCCCGCCCAGCCGCAGGCAGTTTGATCAGGGAACACGTAGACGATGTGCTTGTACTGCGACGGGTCAAGTCCGGGATTCAGGCTCTCGGCCTCCGCCGCCCAGTCCTCGAAGTTGTCGCAATGCGGATCGCTGGACTGCGAGAGCTGCACGGGCGTGAAGACGTCGGCGTTGAACGTGACCTGGTTGTACGTCTGCTCCAGGTAATACGCCTTGAGGGACGTCGTGTCCGTGTTCATCGTGGCGGCGACGCTCGAGGTCGGAGGCAGGTCGCTCGGCGACTCCCCGGGGAAATAGAACATCACGACCGCTGTGGTCTGGATCGGGGGCGCAGCGCTCGTCGCGCTCCGCGTATTCGGCGAACGCGAGAGTTGCCTCACCGCAGAAATGGTGTCTCCGAGCACCAGCGCGCCGTCTTGCATCGTCCCCTCGAGCCGCACTCGCGCACCAGGCTCGATCCAGACACCGGCAGGCGCCCGCACCGGCGTGTAGTTCAAGCCGTTGCGGAGCATCCACTGACGCGTAGAGCCGTGATCGCGGCTGTCGGCGTGCAGGATCACGAATTGCCCCGTGCGCTGCACGAGCTGCGGACCGGTGCCGGGATTCGCGCCCGAGAGCGGCGGTATGGCCAGCAGCGCGAGGATCGCGACACCGAGCGCGCAGGCGACACTCGCGACGTGCGTGAATAGCCGTTTGGTGATGAGCATCTGACCTCTCCTTCGGCGCGAGGAGCGGTCGGCTTGACCCTCAATCCGAGTGCCTACGGCACGCGCAGCGTCTGCAGCCGCGTGCGCCCGAGCGCGTCGCGCAGCGACAGCGTCACGCGAGTCGAGCTGCCGGGCGCGCCCAGACTCACGACGAAGGCCCCGTCGGGCCTGGGCTTGCAGGGGCGCCAGGCGCCGCTGCCGACGCGCAGCCGGCACAGGGCCTTCGCGTCGGAGACCGTGCCCTTGACGCGCACGAGCGCCCGGGCGCCGAGCGTCACCCCCGCCACCCTGAGGTTCGCGACCGCCAGCTTGCGCAGGAGCGCTGCGCGGATGGGCTTGGCCGTGCCGGGATCGCTCGCATTGCCGGCGAGATCGAACGCGACGACCGAGTACGACACCGTCGAGCCGCCGCCCGGCTTCGGCGACCTGTCGACATAGGTGCGCGCCGTGCCTGACGCGATCCGTTTGCCGGCGCGGCGGACGCGGTACCCGGCGATGCGGCCGTCGTCGGTCGCCGCGCCCCACGAGAGGTGCACCTTGCCGTCCCTGGTCAGCGTGGCGACGACCCTCGGGGGCGCGTGCGGAGGCGTCGCATCGGGAATCGCCAGCCTGACGGCGGCGGCCGGGCCGACATTGCCGGCCGCGTCGATCGCGGCGACCGAATAGCCGATTTTCGTCCCGGGCGTCAGGCCGGTGTCCGTGAAGTCCGTGGCGTCGGAGGTTGCGATCTGCGCGCCGTCGCGCAGCACGACGTAGTCGGCGACGGCGAGGTCGTCGGAGGCGGCGTTCCAGTGCAGCACGGCGCTCGTGCCGCTCGCCACCGCCGAGAGGCCCGTCGGCGCAGCGGGCGGAACGGTGTCGCGCGGCATCGTGACCTGCAGCGTGGCGCCGGTCGCGTCCTGCCCGAGGTCCTGCACCGTGATGCCGCGCAGCGGGTCGCTGAAGACCTGCCCGATGTCCATCGCGGCGTCGTGCCAGTCGGGCGAGGTGGACGCGTGCATGTCGATCAGCCCGGTGTCGGCGTTCGGGTCGCCGGGCTCGCTCGCGAGCTCGGGCGACTCCGTGCGGATGAGGACGCCGCTGAGCGGCGTCGGAGCGCTGTCGAAGTAGCCGATCGGCTGCCGGTACTCGACGTAGTAGCTGCCGCCGCCGGCCTTCGGAATGCGCAGGAGGCCGATCGATCCCGTCAGCGTCTCCATGGGTGCGAGGCGATAGGTGCCGGAGACCCCGACGACCTTTACCGCGCTGGCCGGCAGCAGATGCAGCGCGAGCTTGTGCTCCATGCTCATCTGGCGCACCACCGGCGTGGCCGTGCCGACATCGCCGCTGCCCATCGCGTCGAACGGGTCCTGGTACTCGAAGCCGGCGGCGGAGCAGGAATCGCCCATCGGGGCCGGGCTGCCCGCGCTCGTGCAGGCGAGGCCCCCCGCGTGGGCCAGGCCGAGGTTGTGGCCGAGCTCGTGGGCGAGCACGCGCACGGAGAAGTCGCCGTTGTCCCAGACGTACTTGCCGCCGATCACCGCGACGCCCGCGACGCCGTCGAGCCCGCAATCGTGAACGCCCACCGGCAAGGCGATCACGACGTGCTGGTAGGCCGAGTCGTTCACGTGCGCGGCGCTCTCCGCCTGTGCGCGCCAGGCATTGAGCGCACCCCCCGGCACGCCGCAGCTCGCGCCGGGGACGCCCGGAATCGTGACCGGACCCATCACGGCTCCCTGGAACTGGATCTGCCCGTAGGTCGTCTCCTGGTAGAACTGATTGACGTTCACGTACCCCGCCGGGCTGCCGAACATGACGCCCGAGGCCACCTGCTCGGTCGGATTGTCCGGCTGCGCCCAGGTCGGCCCGCCGGCGAAGCTGACGAGGACGACAACGAGGCTGTGGATCGAGGTCGCCGCCGCCGTCCCGTCCGCAGCGGCCTCCAGCGGAGTGAGGCCCGTCCGCCTGACGGCGGTGAGCGAATCGGCGACCACCAGCGACCCGTTCTGCATCGTCCCCTCGAGCCGCACGGGGGTGCCCGGATCGACCCAGACGTCCTCGGGCACGCGCACGGGCAGGGACGTCGAGCCGCTGACGAGCTCCCAGCGCTGCGTCGAGGAGCCGTCGCGACGGTCCGCGTGCACGACGACCAGCCGGCCGCTGCGCTGCACGAGCTCCGGAGCGGTCCGGGGCTTCGCGCCGACGAGCGGCGGGAGAGCGAGCAACGCGAGGGTCGCAACCCCGCCTGCGAGCATCAATCGCTTCCTCAAGGTCACAATCGTGGCCGCTCGGCGCCCTCGATGCAAGCGGCGGCGGGTATCCCGGTCTTTCGAGGGGCCACGCGCTGCGCCAGCGCCACGCCGCCGATCACGAGCGCACCGCCCAGGATCAGCCAGTGGCTCACCGGCTCGTTCAGGAAGAGCGCACCGATCGCCACGGCCAGCGGCGGCACGCAGTAGAGATACGACATCGCGCGCGACGGCTCCAAGCTGCGCAACGCGATGCTCCAGGTGACGTAGCCGCCGAGCGTCGCGCCGAGGCCGAGGGCCGCGAGCGCGATCCAGCTGCGCGCACCGAGCGCACCGAAGCGGTCGAATGCGCCCGTGTTCTCGAACGGCAGGAACAGGAGCGAGCCGGTCAGGCCCCCGGCAGCGGTCAGCGCCGGCAGGTCGAAGCGACCGAGCAGCGGCTTGTAGAGCACGTTGTAGACCGCGAACGTGAGGGGCGCGACGAGCACCAGCAACGGCCCGCGCAGGCCGTGCAGGGAGAACTCCGCGCCCGATCCGAGTGCGACCACCACGACGACGCCCGCGAACGCCAGCGCGATGCCCGCGATCCGGCGCGGTGCGAAGCGCTCGAGCCCGACCGCCAAGGCGAGCGCGAGCGTTGCGGCCGGCGCGAGGGCGACGATCAGCGCGGCCACGCCGGACGCGGTCGTGCGCTCTCCCTCGTTGAGCGCGAGGTGGTAGGCCGTGACGCCACCGGCCGAGGCGAGCAGGATGCGCAGAGCCTCGCCCCGCGTCAGTCCCGGCAGGCCGCCCGCGCGCCAGAGCAGGTAGATGAAGCCCGGCCAGGCGACGAGGAAGCGGCCCACCGCGACGTCCTGGGCGCCGAGGCCGGCGTCCACGAGGTGCTTGATCAGCGCGAAGGAGGCACACCAGAGCGCGACGGTGGCGAGCGCCGCGAGCTGCCCGTTGCGACTAGCCGTACTCGTGGAACCCGCGGCCGGCCTTGCGGCCGAGCCTTCCTGCCTCGACGTACTGACGCCACAGCGGACACGGGCGGAACTTGGGATCGCCGAAGCCCTCGTGCAGCACCTCGAGGATCGCGAGGCAGGTGTCGAGGCCGATCAGATCGGCCAGGGCGAGCGGGCCGAGCGGATGGTTCATGCCGAGCCGCATGACGGTGTCGATCGCCTCGGCGTCGCCCACGCCCTCGTACAGGCAGAAGGCCGCCTCGTTGAGCATGGGCAGGAGCATGCGGTTGGCCAGGAAGCCGGGCACGTCGCGCGCCTCTGCCACCGTCTTCCCCATGGCCTCCGCGGCTGCGCGCACCGTCGCGACGGTACCGTCGCTGGTCTCGAGGCCGCGGATCAGCTCGACCAGCGGCATGAGGGCGGGCGGGTTCATGAAGTGCATCCCGCAGACCTGCGCCGGGCGCTGCGTGGCCGCAGCCAGGCGCCCGATCGGGATCGACGAGGTGTTGGATGCCAGGATGGCGCGGGCGTTGAGCGCCGCGTCGAGCCGGCGGAAGAGCGCGAGCTTGAGCTCCACGTCCTCGCTGGCGGCCTCGATCGCCAGCTCGGCGTCGGCCGCGTCGGCGAGGTCGGTGGACGTCGCAATGCGCGCCAGCACGGCCTCGGGATCATCGCACTGGCCTTTGGAAGCAAGCTTGGCGAGCGACTGCTCGATGCTCGCACGGCCGCGGGAGAGCTGCTCCTCCCCCACGTCCACGAGCGTGACGCGCATCCCGGCCGCAGCGGCCACCTGCGCGATGCCGGAACCCATCTGGCCCGCGCCGACGACCACGACGCGCTCTGTCACTGCCCGTCGACCTCGATCACGATCGCGTCGCCCTGCCCGCCGCCCGAGCAGATCGCCGCCAGGCCGCGCCCGCCGCCGCGGCGGCGCAGCTCGTACATGAGGGTGCCCACCAGGCGCGCGCCGGAAGCCCCCACCGGATGACCGAGCGCGACGGCGCCACCGTTGACGTTGACGATCTCGGGATCGACCCCGAGATCGCGCGACGACTGCAGGGCGACGGATGCGAAGGCCTCGTTGATCTCGATCAGGTCCATGTCGGCTGCCGTCAGACCGGCCCGCTCGAGCGCGATCTGGGCGGCCCTGGCGGGCACGCGGGCGAGCGAGTCGTGCCGGTTGGCAGTGCAACCCGTGGCGAGGATGCGGGCGAGCGGCTCGAGGTTGCGCTCGTGCGCCAGCGCAGCGTCGGCGACGACGAGCATCGCGGCGCCGTCGTTGACGCCCGGCGAGTTGCCGACCGTGTGCGTCGGGTGCGCCTGGTCGAGCGGAGGCAGCGCCGCCAGGCGCTCGAGCGTCGTGTCGCGCCGCGGGGCCTCGTCGGTGTCGACCAGCGCCGGGCCGCCCCGCTCCGGGACCTCGACGGCGACGATCTCCTCGGCCATGTGCCCCGAGTCGATCGCGGCCACGGCCCGCTGGTGCGAGCGCAGAGCCCACTCGTCGAGCGCGCCGCGGGCGAGGCCGAGCTCGTCCGCGACGGCGCTCGCCTGCTCGTACATGAGCTTGCCGCTCCACGGGTCGCGCAGGCCGTCGCGCAGGTTGGCGTCGAGCAGCTCGCCGTCCCCGAAGCGATAGCCGCTGCGCGCGCGCAGCAGCAGGTAGGGCGCGCTGGACATCGACTCCATGCCCCCGGCCAGCAGGAGGCGCCGGTCGCCGGCGCGCACCATCAGATCGGCCAGAGCGATTGCGCGCATGCCGGAGGCACAGACCTTGTTGATCGTGTCGGAGCCGATCTCCTCGGGCACGCCCACGGCCAGCGTGACCTGTCGGGACGGGATGTGACCGGCGCCGGCCTGGACGACCTGCCCGATCACGGCGTAGTCGATGTCCTCCGGCTCGACGCCCGCGCGCTGGAGGGCCGCCGACGCGGCGACGACGCCGAGCTGCACGGCCGTGCGCGAGCTCAGGCCGCCGCCGAGGCGGCCGAAGGGGGTGCGCGCGGCGGAGAGGATCACGGTGTCAGGCACGGCGGCAGGGTACCGCGTGGGCCCAGGACAGGGCTCGGCTGGGCCCGGAACAGCTACCCGCCTGACTGATAGCCTGAATAACCAATGCAATTCGCCTTCAACGGCACGGTGCCCGACGTGCTGGAATCGTTCGCCAGCGGGCTTCGAGCAGCGCTCCTCGAGCGAGGGTACGAAGAACTCGACGACGGCAAGAAAGCGCGGCTCGTTCTCAACTTCATCGACCGGGCCGACCCGCGCCCCTTCAGGCGCGCGGCGAAATCGACGTTCGTGGCCTCGATCTGGGCCGAGAACACGATCCCCGAGGACTTTCTGGCGCACGCCTACCCGGTGCTCGTACGCGCGCTCTCGAATCTCGCCGTGTGCGTCGTGCCCGGCCGCGAGGCGCGCTTCCTGACACCCGAGCAGGGCAACTACTCCGTCATGCACGAGGGCACGGACGACACGTTCCTGCACGCGGTCGCCGCGCGCCTCGCGCCGCTCGCCGAGTCGACGCTCGTGGTGGACAACATCTTCACGCCCGACCTCGAGCCCGAGCTCTGGGGTGGGGACGAGCAGACGGCTGCGCTGCGCCGCGCGGGCGAGCGCCTCGACGCGCTCGACCTGCTGCCCGCGCCGTTTCCGATCGAGAAGATCCTGCCGGCCCGCGACCTGCGGCACGTGATGCGCCTG
Source organism: Gaiellales bacterium (assembly GCA_035696365.1). GTDB lineage: Bacteria > Actinomycetota > Thermoleophilia > Gaiellales > JALYLC01 > JALYLC01. The sequence goes on from DASRQS010000062.1 coordinate 37,050, forward strand.
TACTCGCTGGGCGGCCTCTCCTACGGGAACCTCTCGGCGCGCAAGGACGACACGCGCTTCTGGATGAGCGCCTCGGGCGTCGACAAGTCGAAGCTGATCGACATCGGCCGCGACGTCATGCTCGTGACCGACTACGACACGAAGGCCCGCGCCATGCGCATCTCGATCCCGCCCGGGATCGAGCCGCGGCGCGTGTCCGTGGACGCGATCGAGCACTGGATGATCTACCGCGAGCACCCCGAAGTCGGGGCGATCCTGCACGTGCACGCGTGGGTCGACGGCGTCGACGCGACGACGGTCAACTTCCCCTGCGGCACCGCCGAGCTGGCCGAGTCCGTGGCCGAGCTGGTGCGCGAGGCGCCCGATCCGGCGCACGCGATCATCGGCCTCAAGAACCACGGCCTGACGATCACGGGCTCCGACCTGGACGAGATCTTCGAGCGCGTCGAGCCGCACATCCAGCGGCACGTCCCGATGTCCTAGAAGCTCGAGCCGGGTCAGCGTGCCACGCTGATTCTGTTAGAGCTTCTGGCGGCCTTTCAGGCCCCGCGCACGCAGGTATGTCACGGTCGCCTCCATCGCCGCGCGCACGGGGCGCGGGCGGAATCCCAGCTCGTCCATCGCCCGGGCCGGCGTGAAGTACCAGTAGTGGCACGCGGCCTCGATCTCCTCGGGACTGAGCGGCATCGGCAGACGAAGCGCGCGCCCGGCCCGTGTGCCGGCCACGAGCAGTGCCGGCGGCAACTCGACCGTGCGGCGGCGCTTGCCGTCGACCTCGCCCGCCAGTGCGAAGAACTCGCGGTGGCTGAGGTTGCCGTCCTCGCTCGTGAGAATGTAGCGACGCCCGCTCACGCCCCGGCGCTCGGCAGCCAGCAACCCGTCCGCGACGTCGCGCACGTCGACGGAGGAGACCCCTCCCGCGACCGTGGTGCGGAGACGGCCGCGCAGATACTCCTCGACCACGAAGGTGTTGATGCGGTTGACGTCGCCGGCGCCGAGCAGGAAGCCGGGACATGCGATGACGACGTCCTGCCCCTCGGCGCCGGCGCGCTCCACCACCTCCTCCCCCAGCCGCTTGGAACGCGAGTAGCGGTTGTTCCAGGCGCCCTCCGGGAAGGGGGAGTCCTCGTGCTGCGGTCGCGCCGGGTCATCGGTGTAGCCCACCGCGGCGACGCTCGAGACGTGGACCACACGCCCGCTCCCGGCCTGCCGGGCCGCGGCCAGCAGGTTCGCGAGGCCGTCGACGTTGACCGCCTGGAGACGCGCCTCGTCCTTCGCGTCGTACGACAGCACGCCGGCGAGGTTGAAGACGGTCTCTGCGTCCGCGCACGCAGCGAGCAGGGTGTCGGCGCGCGTCACGTCGCCCGTCACCCGCTCCACCTCCAGGCCGTCGAACGCGTCGCTCGGACGACGCTCGAGGACGCGCACCGCACGTCCTTCCTCCCGCAGGCGCGCAACGAGGACGCGCCCCATGAATCCGGTGGCGCCGGTGACGAGGACGGCACTCATGGCGGCGGAGCGTAGCTGGCTTGACTTCGCGCGCGCTCGAGCCGAGACTACGGGCGATGCACCTCGTCGCCCGCAGTGCCGCTTCGAGCCCCCGCTGGGGCTGGTGGCGCTGGTCCAGGCGGCGGGGCGCTCACGCCTAGTCGCGGCACGTGGCCGCGATCGACCCCCGCCGAGCCTCTCCTGGAGGTTCGTCGTGTTGCTCCCATGACAAGCCAGCCCTTCACCCCGACCGTTCCGCCGCCCGCCACACCGCGGCGCGCGCGACCGACCGTGCGCGAGCTGCCGGCCGACCTGCTCACGCCGGTCGCGGCCTACCTGCGAGTGCGCCACCGCGGGCCGGGCTTCCTGCTCGAGTCGGTCGAGCGCGGCCAGCAGGTCGGCCGCTACTCGTTCATGGCCGCCGGCTGCGAGCCCCTGCGACTGGACGCCGCGAGCGGCTTCGAGCCCTTGCGCAGCGCGCTCGCGCGCCACGGCGACGCCGATCTCGCCGGACTCCCGCCGTTCTGCGGCGGGGTCGTCGGCTGCCTCTCCTACGACGCCGCCTCGGCCTTCGAGCCGAGCGTGCCGCTGCCGCCCGCGCGCGAGGGCGACGACGAGGCGCTCGGGCGCTTCCTGTTCGCGCCGGTCGTGGTCGCCTTCGACCACGTCCGGCAGACGCTGCAGGTCGTCGCGCAGCCCGGCTACGGGCAAGCCGCGGACGAGCTCTGCGCCGACCTGCTCGGCCCGCTGCCGGCCGGCGTCGAGCCCGTGCCCGCGCTGACCGGAGCCGGCCAGAGCTACCCCGAGCGCACGCCGGCCGACTACGAGGCCATGGTGCGTGCCGCGCAGGTGCACATCGAGCGCGGCGACGTGTTCCAGATGGTGCCCTCTCAGCTGATCGCGCGCCCGACGGCCGCCAGCGCGTTCTCGCTCTATCGCGCTCTGCGCGCCGTCAACCCGTCGCCCTACATGGTGTTCTGCGATCTCGGCGACCGCCAGATCGTGTCGGCCTCGCCCGAGACGCACGTCTCCCTCTCGCGCGCGGGCGTGGCGACGCTCAAGCCGATCGCCGGGACGCGCCGGCGCGACGCGGACGGAGCGGCCGACGACGCGCTCGCGCGCGAGCTGGAGGCCGACGAGAAGGAGCGCGCCGAGCATCTGATGCTCGTCGACCTCGCGCGCAACGACCTCGGCCGCGTCTGCGAGCCGGGCAGCGTGCGCGTCTCCAAGCTGCTCGAGGTCGAGCGCTACTCGCACGTCATGCACCTCGTCTCGCAGGTGGACGGGAGCCTGCGCGCCGGCGAGGACGCGCTCTCCCTGCTGCAGGCGACCTTCCCCGCCGGCACCGTCAGCGGCGCGCCGAAGGTGCGCGCCCTGCAGCTGATCTCGGCCATCGAGGGCACCCGGCGCGGCGTCTACGCGGGTGCGCTCGGCTACGTCGGCTTCGACGGCGCGCTCGACACGTGCATCGCGCTGCGCACGATCCTCATGCGCGACGGCGTCGCCCTGCTCCAGGCCGGCGCAGGCATCGTGGCCGACTCCGATCCCGCGAGCGAGCACGCGGAGTGCATGAACAAGCTCGCGGCGCTGTCGGCCGCGATCGACCTCGCCGAGACGGGGAGCTACGGGCGATGACCGTGATCGCGCCCCGCGGCGCTGCCGAGGACGCCCCCCGCGTCCTGCTGATCGACAACTACGACTCCTTCACCTACAACCTCGCGCACCTGCTGTGCGAGGCGGGCGCCGTCGTGGACGTGCGACGGCATGACGCGGTCACGCCCGAGCAGGCCGAGCAGGTCGCGCCGACGCACCTCGTCGTCTCCCCCGGCCCCGGGCGCCCAGCGGAGGCAGGCATCTCCGCCGTGCTGATCGAGCGCTTCGCGGGGCGCGTGCCCGTGCTGGGCGTCTGCCTGGGACACCAGTGCATCGTCGAGGTCTACGGCGGCGTGGTCGAGCGCGCGCGGCGCCTCATGCACGGCAAGGTCGGCACCGTCGACCGCATCGAGGCCGACACGCTGCTCGACGGCCTGCCGGAGTCCTTCGAAGCGGGGCGCTACCACTCGCTGGCCGCGATCGAGCCGCTGCCCGAGGTGTTGATCGCCACGGCCCGCGACCGCGACGGGGAGGTCATGGCACTGCGCCACCGCGACATCCCGCGCCTGCACGGCGTGCAGTTCCACCCCGAGTCGGTGCTCACGCCCGCGGGTGACGTGATCGCGCGAAACTTCCTCGCCATGGGGGCGGCGTGATCTCCGAGACGATCGACCGCCTGCTGGCAGGCGACGCGCTGAGCGCGGGCGACACCGAGGCTGCGGTCGGCCTCGTCATGCGCGGGGAGGCCGACCCGGCGCAGATCGCGGGCCTGCTGGTCGCGCTGCGCGCCAAGGGCGAGACGGTGGACGAGCTCGTCGGCGCGGCGCGCGCCATGCGAGCTCACGTCGTCGCCGTCAGGCCTGCGCGGGACGACCTCGTCGACACCGCCGGGACCGGCGGCGACGGGTCCGGGACGTTCAACATCTCCACCACCGCCGCGCTCGTCGCGGCGGCCTGCGGCTGCGCCGTGGCCAAGCACGGCAACCGCGCCGCCTCCTCGCGCTCCGGCTCGGCCGACATGCTCGAGGCGCTCGGCGTCCCCATCGCGCTCACGCCGGAGCAGGCGGCCGAGATGATCGACCGCCACGGCTTCGGCTACCTGCATGCCCCCGCACACCACCCCGCGATGCGGCACGCGGGCCCCGTGCGCCGCTCCCTCGGGGTGCGGACGGTCTTCAACCTGCTCGGGCCGTTGACCAATCCGGCCGGTGCACGCCGCCAGCTGATCGGTGTCTACGCCGCGCAGTGGGTCGAGCCCATGGCACACGCGCTGGTGCAGCTGGGCTGTGAGTACGGCATGGTCGTGCACGGCCAGCCCGGGATCGACGAGCTCTCGCCCTGTGGCGCAACGACCGTGGCGACCGTACGTGACGGCAGCGTGACGATCACCGAGCTGGACGCGCGCGAGCTCGGCGTGGACCTGTGCGCGCTCTCCGACCTTGCCGGCGGCGAGCCCGAGCGCAACGCGGAGATCACGCTCGCGGTGCTACGCGGCGAGGCGGGGCCGCCGGCCGACGCGACCGCGCTGAACGCCGCCGCGACGCTGGTCGTGGCGGGACGAGCGGCCGATCTCGCGGAGGGTCTGGTCGCAGCGCGCGAGGCGCTCGGCTCGGGCGCGGCGATGGCGACGCTGACGGCGCTGCGCGCCGCGGGAAAGGAAGCTTCATGAGCTATCTCGAGGAAATCGGAGCCTGGACGCGCGAGCGCCTCGAGGAGCGTCGCGAGACCCGCTCGCTCGCGGCCTCGCTGCTCGAGCGCGGCCAGAGATCGGTGATCGCCGAGGTCAAGCGCTCCTCTCCCTCGAAGGGCGAGATCGCTCCCGGCGCGGACCCGGCCGCCGTCGCGCGGCAGTACGCCGAGGACGGCGCCGCCGCGATCTCGGTGCTGACCTCGGGGCGCGACTTCGGCGGCTCCTACGCCGACCTCGCTGCCGTGCGCGCCGCCGTCGACCTGCCGGTGCTCTGCAAGGACTTCTTCGTGGACGTGTGGCAGGTCACCGAGGCACGCGTGCACGGCGCCGACGCGATTCTCGTGCTGCTCGCGCTGGTCGAGGACAGCCTCGCCGCCGACCTCATCCAGGCGGCCGAGGATCTGGAGATGGAGGCGCTCGTCGAGGTGCACACCGGCCCCGAGCTGGAGCGCGCGCTCGACCTCGGCACGCCCATCATCGGCGTCAACGCGCGCGACCTGGCCACGCTCGAGATCGACCGGGGCCGCCAGATCGAGCTGCTGCGCCGGCTACCCAAGGGCCTCCTGCGCATCGCGGAGTCGGGCATCGAGACGCCCGATCACGCCCGCGCCGTGCGCGACGCCGGGGCCGACGCGCTGCTCGTGGGCACCGCCCTGATGCGCGATCCCGCCCTGCTGCCGGCGCTCGTGAGGAGTGGAGCATGACGCTCGTCAAGATCTGCGGAGTCGTGCGCGCCGAGGATGCCGCGGCGGCGGTCGCGGCCGGGGCCGACCTGATCGGCGTCAACTTCTGGCCCCGGAGCCCGCGCTGCGCGACCGAGGAAGAGGCCCGCCGGGTGCGGCAGGCCGTGCCCGCCGGCGTGCAACTGGTGGGCGTGTTCGTCGACGACGACCCCGATCGCATCGACGACCTGGTCGGGAGCGTGGGACTCGATCGCGTGCAGCTGCACGGCTCGGAATCGCGCGTGCTGGTGGAGCGCTACGGAGCGCGCGCGATCCGCGGGATACGCGACGGCGATCTCTCGGTCGTGCCGCCGGGCGTGACCGTGGTGTACGACCGGCCCTGGGGCGAGACGCGCGACATCGAAGCGCTCTATGCCCACTGGCGCGAGGCCAGCCGGCTGGTCGCGGACTGGCCGCTGCTGCTCGCGGGCCGACTCGACGCCGAGAACGTCGCGCAGGCGGTGCGCGAGGTGCGGCCGTACGGCGTCGATGTCGCGAGCGGCGTGGAGAGCGCGGCGGGAATCAAGGATCACGAACTCGTGCGGCGTTTCGTCGCCGCGGCCAAGGAGGCGGCATGAGCACGGCAGAGCGAGGGCTCGACGTCCAGCACGCACCCGACAGCCTGGGGCACTTCGGCCGCTTCGGCGGGCGCTTCGTCCCCGAGACCGTGATGGCGGCGCTCGACGAGCTGGAGGCGGCCCTCGCCGTCGCGCTCGTCGATCCGTCCTTCGAGGGCGAGCTGGCCGCGCTGGGCCGCGACTACGTCGGGCGGCAGACGCCGCTGTACCTGGCCGAGCGGCTCACCGCCGAGGTCGGCGGCGCCCGTATCTGGCTCAAACGCGAGGATCTCGCCCACACGGGCGCGCACAAGATCAACAACGCCGTTGGGCAGGCGCTGCTCGCGGTGCGCCTCGGCAAGCGGCGCATCGTGGCCGAGACGGGCGCGGGCCAGCACGGCGTCGCGAGCGCGACCGTGTGCGCACGCTTCGGGCTCGAGTGCATCGTCTACATGGGCGAGGAGGACACCCGCCGCCAGGCGCCCAACGTCACGCGCATGCACCTCCTGGGCGCGACCGTCGTGCCCGTGACGTCCGGCACGGCGACGCTCAAGGAGGCCATGAACGAGGCCATCCGCGACTGGATCGCCAACGTCGAGACGACGCATTACCTGATCGGCTCGGCCGCCGGCCCCCACCCCTACCCCACGCTCGTGCGCGAGCTGCAATCGGTGATCGGCCGCGAGGCGCGAGCGCAGATGCAGGAGCAGGCCGGCCGTCTGCCCGACGCCGTGGTGGCCTGCGTGGGCGGCGGCTCGAACGCGATCGGCACGTTCCACGCCTTTCGCGACGACCCGGTGCGGCTGGTCGGCGCCGAGGCCGGCGGCGACGGCGCCGAGCTGCACGCCGCCTCCATCGGCGGTGGCCGCGTATCGGTGCTGCACGGCTCGCGCTCCTACGTGCTGTGCGACGAGTGGGGCCAGGTCTCCGAGAGCCATTCCATCTCGGCCGGGCTGGACTACCCTGGCGTCGGGCCCGAGCACGCGCAGCTGGCCGAGAGCGGGCGCGCCGAGTACGTGCGCGTGAGCGACGACGAGGCGCTTGCCTCGTTCCACCGGCTGTGCCGCAGCGAGGGCATCATCCCGGCGCTCGAGTCCTCGCACGCGCTGTTCGCCGCCGAGGCGCTGGCGCGCGAGCTCGGGCCGGAGGGCGACGTGCTCGTGTGCCTCTCGGGCCGCGGCGACAAGGACATCGACACCGTGATCGGCCGGAGCAGCGGCCGGTGAATCTCCGCACCCCCGCGCTTTCCATCTACCTGATGGCCGGCGAGGATCTGCCCGAGCAGGCCGCGTCGGCCGTGGAGGCGGGCGCGACGGCGATCGAGGTCGGCATCCCGTTCTCCGATCCCCTCGCCGACGGCCCGACGATCCAGCGCGCCTCGCAGGCCGCGCTCGCGGCCGGGATGACGCCTCCCCGCTGCCTGCAGGCGATCGCTGCGACGCGCACGCGGCTGGGCGGCGAGGTGCCGCTGATCCCGATGACCTACGCGGCGATCGTGGAGCGCTACGGCGTCGCGCGCTTCTGCGCCGAGGCGGCGAGTGCCGGGGCGAGCGGGCTGATCGTGGCCGACGTGCCGCCCGACGATGGCGCCGAGCTCCAGGCCGAGAGCGCTCGCAACGGCATCGACCTCGTGCAGCTCGTCGCGCTGACGAGCGCCGACGGGCGCCTGGCGCTGGCCTGCCGCGCCAGCCGTGGATTCGTCTACGTCGTCTCCGCGATCGGCACGACCGGCGCGCGCGAGGAGCTCGACGTCGAGCGCCTGCGCGGCCTGCTCGGACGCGTGCGGGTGCACGCGGGCGCGCTGCCGCTGCTGTGCGGCTTCGGCGTCTCGCGACCCGAGCACGTGCGCGACCTGCAGGCCGCGGGAGCCGACGGCGTGATCGTCGGGTCGGCCGCGATCGCCGCGCTCGAGCGCGGCGGAGTCGCTGGGCTCGGCGAGCTCGTCTCCTCGCTCGCCGCGGCGAGCTAGAGGCCGCCTACGGCACGTCCGGCTGCCTCCACTGCGAGGAGAGCGCCGTCAGCGCCCTCTGCGCCGCGGCACGGATGGCCGCGTCGGAGTCGTTGGACAGCTCGCTCACGTGCGCGAAGGCCTCGGGCGGCGCGGGAAAGCCGCCGCTCGGCGCGAGCCAGCCGATCGCCCGCAGCGCCCCGAGCAGCTCGTGCCGCTCGCCGGCCTCCTGCAGCACGGAAAGCAGGGCCGCGCGCATCTCGACGCCGTCGAGCTCGCTGCTGAGCAGGCCCTCGAGGATGCACTGCGTGGTCTCCGCGCCGCCCTCGTCCTGACCGAGCGAGCGCAGGAGCAGCCGGACCGCACCCTCCCGCCGCGCCTCGAGCAGCGCCGCGACCATCGTCTGGCTCACCTCCGTGCTGCCCGGGTCCCTGAGCAGCCGTAGGACGATCTCCTCCGCGTCGCCGGGAGCACGCCGGGCGAGCTGTCGCGCAGCGCTTGCGCGCTCGGTCCAGTCCGTCGAGCGGGCCATGCGCTCCAGCGGGTCCGACATCAGCGTCGCTCGACCCCCGCTTGTCCCAGCTCCACCCGCAGCGCGCCGAGCGCGCGCCGGAAGCGCATGCGCGCCGCGTCCTCGCTCATGCCGAGCCTCAGGCCGCAGTGGGCGAACGAGAGCCCCTGCACCAGGCGCAGCGCGACGATCTGCTGCTGAGGCTCCGAGAGCCGGGCGACGCACGCGCGAATCTCGAGCCCCATCTCGGTGTCGGCGGAGCGGTCGGCGGGTGCTCCGCGGCTGCTCGCCTCGAGTTGCGCGCGCGCGGCGCGCTCGCGCACGGCCGAGCCGATCGTGTCCGCCACGTGGCGCTGCGCCACACGAGCGAGCCAGGCGCGTGTGTTGTCGGGCGGATGGCAGCGTGACGCCAGGAGCAGGTCGACGAACACGTCCTGCGTGAGGTCCTCGGCCAGATCCGAGCTGCCCATGCGGTACGCGAGCCCCCGCGCCACGGTGGCCCGGAGCGCGCGGTAGGCATCGTCGACGTCGTCGTCGGGGGACGCCGGCCGCCGCTCGCGGCGCGCCCGGGGGCGCGCCGCCCACGCCGCGACGCCCGCGGACCGCGCATGCAGGCCGGAGCATGCTGCGGCATCACGACCGTCCCCCACTCCTCTGCTTGGCGATCCGGCGATTTTCGTAACGAGATCGCGCGCAGATTCCTCCGAAGAAGGTACGCAAATCACATAGCACATGCGTAATACGTGAGATGTCTGGTGCCGTCCCTTGCGTTCGGAACCGCGTCGCCGCGCCGACTTCAGCGCGATCAGCACCCCGAGGCGATGTGCCGGGTGCGCAACCCCAGGAGGTAGGCGTGGTCCCACTCGTCTCGAGGAAGCTTGTGACGGCCGTGGTCGTCATAGGCGCTGTGCTCCCGGTGGCCATCGCCTGGGGCGCGACCGACTTCTCCTACGGCGGCACGCCGAGGTACCTGAACGGCATGGCGCAGACACCAGGAGCCGCCTACCGGAACTACGACCGCATGTCGGGCAATGCGAACGACACGAAGTACGTCTGCTACGGGCCTGCGGGCACCGGCACGTGCTACGCGGGCGCCTTCGTCGGGGGCAACTCGTCGTTCATCAACATGGGCTCGAGCGGGTCCTACGGCTACGGAACGGCCGCCGCGAAATGCGGCGACTACGTGACGCTCTGGGTCGACTGCCACACCACTCAGCCATGAGGAACATGACTACGGACTCCCCCAAGCTCACCACCCGTCAGGCAGGCACGCGCATCCTTGCCAGCGTCGTCCTGGGCGGCGCGGTGGCTGCTGTCATCGTCAGCCTCGGCGTCTCCGCCTCGGGCGCCGAGGTGCGCTCGAGCGGGCCCGGCACGGCCTCGGCCGAGCTGAGCGTGCTGCAGAACGGGCCGATCACGACAAGCCCGCCCGCGGACGTGGCGGCCGGTCTCGGCAGCGGCTCTGCGAACGCAGCCGCGACGCGCACGCTGGGCGCCAACGTCGGTGGCTCCGGCCTCGACCTGTTCGCCGCGGCTCGCGCCAACGGCGGCGCGTGCAACGCGCTGGCGAGCGCGAAGGGAGGCGTCGCCACGCAATGCGTCGACGATCTTCCGCCGAGCGGCATCTCGCTCGAGGCCTCCGATGCCACGGGCTGGACGCTCTACGGCTTCGCGGCCGACGACGTCGTCGGCGTCGATGTCGTGCTTGCCGGTAAGCCCATGCCGGCCACGATGCTGCGGAACGCCTACCTGGCGGATCTCGGTGCGCTCGACCTGAGCGACGCCAAGGCCCTGATCGTGCATTACGCCGACGGGACGACGGCCAGCGTGCCCAACGACCTGCGAGCTCCCGGCTCGTGAGGCCGGCGGGGACGGGCGCCTCGGTGCCCGTCCCCGCCGTTACGCGCACCGCCCGATGATCTAATCAGCCTCAGATGGAGCGGCGATCCGACATCGCCCTGATGCGCGCGGCGAGAACCGACTCGCGTGCATTCGGCGAACTGTACGAGCGGCACGCCGTCGCGATCCACGGCTGGCTCCGCGCGCGCGTCGGCGAGCCGGCCGCGACCGACCTGACGGCCGAGACGTTCGCAGCCGCCTGGCAGTCGCGCCGCCGCTTCCGGGAGGATCGAGCGGACTCCGTGGCGCCGTGGCTGTACGGCATCGCGCTCAACCAGTACCGCTCCTACCAGCGCCTCGCCCGTGTGGAGACCAGCGCGCGCGCACGGCTCGGCATGCAGGAGACCTACGCGAACGCGATCGACATCGAGGACGCCGACGAGCGCCTGTCGGCCGAGCAGGCGCGACTCGAGCTGCGCAACGCGCTGGGTGACCTCACGCCCGAGCAGCGCCGCGCCCTGGAGCTGCGCGTGATCGAGGACCTCCGCTTCGCGGAGATCGCGCAGCGCATGTCGACCACCGAGCCAACCGCGCGCATGCGCGTGATGCGCGCCCTCCGTGCGATGCGCGCGGTCATGAGCGGCGGGGAGGTCTCGCCATGAGCGCCCTTCCGTCCAACCTCGCCCGCGTCGGAGAAGACCTGGCGCGCGCGACGCAGCGCGATGCAGAGCGCTCGCTCAAGCGGCGGCGGGCTGCGACGCTCTCGTTCGTCGTGGCCGTGCTCGTCGTGACCGCCACGACCGCGCTCGCCGGTGGCTGGTTGTTCGACGAGACTCCAACACTGCGCGCCGTGCCGGTTCTGGGGGCCGGCGCGGCGCGTGGAGCGCTCGCTCCCGGTGACCCGTTCGCGGCGGCGGGCGCCCTCGCGGGCGCTGAGGCGCTGCATCGCTCCGCGACCTCCGGCGTCGATAACACGGCGCCGCTCGGCACCCCCGTGCGTGGCGAGTCACGCGTACTGCTCACGCATCTCGGCCCGGAGGGCCGCACCCTCAGCTCGGTCTCGACCTCGACCGGGGGCGTCTGCCTCGCGCTCACCGGCCTGCAGGTCCAGTGCGTGCCGACCTTCGCCTCGGACCAGCAGATCACCTGGCTCGTGACACCGTCCGGCGCCGGCACGACGCTCGTCTGGGGCGTCGCGCGCGACGCGGTCACGGCGATCGAGGCCGTCTCCGGCGACGGTCACGTGACCGCCGCGCGCCTGGGCAACGGCGCCTTCTACGCTGAGCTGAGCGATGCGAAGCCCGCGCGGCTCGTCGTGCACCTCCGCGACGGCACATCCGACACCGTGCCGCTGTTCCCCTGCCCCCTCACCAGCCCCAACTGCACGAAGTAGGACGCGTACCAACCCCCAGAGCAAGAAGGACGCGATCGCATGCCCCAGAGGACGACTGCCGCCGGACGCCGGAGCGCATGGTGATGCGCTACCACGTCCAGATCGGTACGACGAGCATCCTGCACCGCGACCTCGAAGGCCTCGCGCGGCACCTGCAGAGCGCCATCGAGCATGCCGGCTACGTGCGGCAGCCGACGATCACGAGCCAGCGACTGACCCGCCGGCTCGTGATGTCCGCGTACATCGACTCCGAGGACGCCGGCGAAGCCATGACGATCGGCAAATCCGTGCTGCTCAGCCACCTCTACGAGCACGGGCCCGAGTACCGGCGCGTCGGCATCCATCACACGGACGCCACGCCGGCCGGCTGACGGCGCCGGGAGGGGCAGGACCGCGCGGGACGCCCGCTCTACACTCGGGGAAGTGGGCCGCCTGACGAGTCATCTGGACCCGCGCAGCGAGACCTACCAGCGCGGCGCGGAGCGCATGCGCGCGCTCTCCGGCCAGCTGCGGGAGCGGCTGGCCGCGGCGCGCACGGGCGGCGGTCCGGCGGCGCTCGAACGTCATCGCGGGCGCGGCAAGCTGCCGGTGCGCGAGCGCATCGACCTCCTGCTCGACCCTGACACCGCGTGGCTGGAGCTCTCCCCGCTCGCGGCCTTCGGGCTGTACGAGGACGAGGCGCCCGGCGCGGGAATCGTCACGGGCATCGGCACCGTGCACGGGCGCGAATGCGTGATCGTCGCCAACGACGCCAGCGTGAAGGGCGGTGCGTACTACCCGCTCACGGTCAAGAAGCACCTGCGCGCGCAGGAGATCGCACTCGAGAACCGCCTCCCGTGCATCTACCTGGTCGACTCGGGCGGGGCCTATCTCCCTCTGCAGGCCGAGGTGTTCCCAGACCGCGACCACTTCGGTCGCATCTTCTACAACCAGGCCCGCATGTCGGCCGAGGGCATCCCCCAGCTCGCGGCCGTGATGGGCTCCTGCACGGCCGGTGGCGCGTACGTGCCCGCGATGTGCGACCAGAGCGTGATCGTCCAGGGCACGGGGACGATCTTCCTCGCCGGTCCGCCGCTGGTGAAGGCCGCGACGGGCGAGGAGGTGACCGCCGAGGAACTCGGCGGCGCCGACGTGCACGCGCGCATCTCGGGCGTCGCCGATGCATTGGCGAGCTCGGACGAGCACGCGCTCGCCTTGCTGCGGGAGGCGGTGGCAGGGCTCGGGCGGCCCGGGCCGCCCTCGCTCGTGCCGCTCGCGCCCGAGGAGCCGGTGGCGGATCCCGAGGAGCTCGCCGGCGTGATCCCGGCGGACGAGCGCACGCCCTTCGACGTGCGCGAGGTGATCGCGCGACTGGTGGACGGCTCGCGCTTCGCCGAGTTCAAGCCGCTCTACGGCGACACGCTGGTGTGCGGATTCGCGCACATCTGGGGCTATCCCGTCGCGATCGTCGCCAACAACGGCATCCTCTTCTCGGAGTCGGCGCTCAAGGGGTCGCATTTCGTGCAGCTCGCCTGTCAGCGCCGCATCCCGCTCGTCTTCCTGCAGAACATCACCGGCTTCATGGTCGGCAAGGCCTACGAGCACGGGGGCATCGCGAAGGACGGCGCCAAGCTCGTGATGGCCGTCGCCTGTGCCCAGGTGCCGAAGCTGACGGTCGTCATCGGCGGCTCCTACGGCGCCGGCAATTACGGCATGTGCGGCCGCGCCTTCGGTCCGCGCCTGCTGTTCATGTGGCCCAACGCGCGCATCGCCGTGATGGGGCCGCGACAGGCGGCCGAGACGCTCCTGACGGTCCGGCTCGACGCCCTGCGCGCGCGTGGCGAGGAGCTGGACGAGGCGGCGCGCGAGGCGTTCACCCGCCCGATCGTCGAGCGCTACGAGGCGGAGAGCGACGCCAGCTACTCCAGCGCCCGCCTGTGGGACGACGGCGTGATCGATCCGCGCGACACACGGCGCGTGCTGGCCCTCGGCCTGGCCGCCGCGGCGCGGGCGCCCATCCCCGAGCCGCGCTTCGGCGTCTTCCGCATGTGAGCGGGCTCACGGTCGAGCGCGCAGGCGAGGTCGCACGGGTCTGGCTCGACCGGCCTGAGCGGCGCAACGCCTTCGATGCCGCTCTGATCGAGGCCGTGCTTGAGACCTTCGCCTCGTTCGCGGCCGACGACGCCCTGCGAGCCGTGGTGGTCGCGGGACGCGGCCCTGCGTTCTGCGCCGGCGGCGATCTCGAGTGGATGCGTGCGTCGGGCGAGCTCGGCTACGAGCGCAACCTGGCCGACGCCGAGCGTGCCGCGGCCATGTTCGCGGCCGTCGACAGCTGCCGCGTGCCCGTGATCGCGCGGGTGCACGGCGCGGCCCTGGGCGGCGGCACCGGCCTCGCCTGCTGCTGCGACGTCGTGCTGGCGCGGGAGGATGCGCGCTTCGGCTTCACCGAGGTGCGGCTCGGCCTGATCCCGGCCACCATCGCGCCGTTCGCGCTCGCCCGCATCGGCCGCTCGCAGGCGCGTGCGCTCTTCCTCACGGGTGAGCTGTTCGGCGCGGAGCATGCGCGGGCGATCGGCATCGCGCACGAAGTGCATGCCGACGACGAGGCCCTCGACGTAGCGGTGGAGCGGACGCTGGCGAGCGTGCTGCGCGGCGGGCCGGCCGCCGTGCGTGCCGCCAAGGCGCTGATCGCTGACCTACGCGACGGCGACCCGGCGCCTCAGTCGGCGCACGCGGCCGAGGCCCTGGCGGCGCGGCGCGCATCGGAGGAGGGACGCGAGGGCATCGCCGCCTTCCTCGAGCGCAGGAGCCCCGACTGGTGAGCCCTCGGCTGGACTGCGTCGCGATCGCCTGCCGCGGCGAGATCGCCGTGCGGGTCATTCGTGCCTGCCAGGAGCTCGATCTGCGCAGCCTCGCGCTGGTCGCCCCCGACGACCGGGGAGGCATCGCCGAGCGCGAGGCCGACTCGGCGGTGGAGGTGTCCTCGTACCTCGACGCACCCACGCTCGCGCTGACCGCCGCCGCCGGGGGCGCCAATGCGCTCCACCCCGGGTACGGCTTCCTCTCGGAATCGCCGGAGCTGGCGGAGGCCTGCCGCGCCGCCGGCCTCGTGTTCGTCGGTGCTTCGGCCGATGCGCTGGCCACGCTCGGCCGCAAGGACGCCGCGCGCGGCCTGGCTCAGCGCGCCGGCGTGCCGGTCGTGCCGGGAGGCGCCGACGCCGACGAGGTCGGCTATCCCCTCCTGGTCAAGGCTCGCGCCGGCGGCGGTGGACGCGGCATGCGCGTCGTGCGGGAGGCCTCCGGCCTGGCGACTGCCGTCGAGGCGGCCGCGCGCGAGGCCGAGGCCGCCTTCGGCGACCGCGGTCTGGTCTACGAGCGCTACATCGAGGGCGCCCGCCACGTCGAGGTGCAGATCCTGCGCGACATGCACGGCAACGGGCTGCACCTGGGGGAACGCGACTGCTCCGTGCAGCGGCGGCACCAGAAGGTGGTCGAGGAGGCCCCGGCCCCGGGGGTCGAAAGCGAGCTGCGCGGCGAGCTCGGCGCGGCCGCGCTGCGGCTGGCCGAGGCAGTCGGCTACGTGGGAGCCGGGACGGCCGAGTTCCTGCTTGCGCCCGACGGCAGCTGGTACTTCCTCGAGATGAATGCGCGCATCCAGGTGGAGCACCCCGTGACCGAGCTCGTGACGAGCGTCGACATCGTGCGGCGCCAGCTCGAGATCGCCTCGGGCGGCGCGCTCGAGCTGCGGCAGGGCGATGTGCTCCTGCGCGGTCACGCCATGGAGGCCCGCATCTACGCCGAGGACGCCGACCACGGCTTCCTGCCCACCTCCGGGAGCGTGCTGGCGGTGCGCTGGCCGCGCGGGCCGGGGATTCGCGTAGATGCCGGCGTCGACGGCGGCGACGTGGTCGGGACGCACTACGACGGCCTGCTCGCCAAGCTGTGCGTGCACGGCGAGACGCGCGAGCGTGCGCTCGCACGGCTGCGCGCGGCCCTCGACGATGTGGTGGTGCTCGGGCTGACCACCAACCTGCCGCTCCTACGGGCCGTCGCCGCGCACCGGGATTTCGCGCGCGGCGGCCTCGACACGGGCTGGCTCGAGCGTATCTGGCAGCCGGAGGGAAGCGACGGCCCGAACCCCGAGGCGCGCGCGGCAGCCGACGCCTATGCGGCGAACGAGCACGGCGCGAGCCCCTGGCAGGGCCGCTGGCGCGCCGGGGCGGCGGAGGTCGAGCCGCCAGACACCCCGGTCGCCCGCGCTCCCGACGGCTCGCTGCACGTCTGGCTGGACGGGCGCGACATCCGCATCGAGCGCCCCGCGCTCGCGGAGCCAGAGGAGCACGCGCGCCGGCCCGCCGGCGCCGCGGCCGCCGGCATCGCCCACATCGTCGCTCCGATGCCGGGAGCGGTCCTGCGGCTCGAGGTCCGCCAGGGCGACGAGGTCGAGGAGCGCACGCCGCTGCTCGTGCTGGAGGCGATGAAGATGGAGCACCCGGTGCGGGCGCCCTTCGCGGGGCGCGTGGTGCGGATCGACTGCCGGGAGGGCCAGCAGGTGGCCGCGGGCGACGTCTTGGTGGAGCTGTCCGCGGGGGGCCCGGAGCTCTGACGGAATCAGCGTGCGCGACCTCCGAACGCCAGGCTGATTCTGTTGGACTTCTCAGAGGCCCTCGGCGAAGCTGCCGTCGGCGATGACCTTCACGGTCCGGCCCTTGCCGTCGACGGCGTCGACGTCCATCTCGGGCGATCCGATCATCACGTCGAGGTGGATGACCGACGTGTTGACCGCCGGGGCACCGGGCGCACGGGTATCGCCGAAGCCCAGCCCGAAGGCGATGTGCGCGGCGGCGTTCTCGTCCAGCAGGGTCGTGAAATAGGGCCGCCCGGCCTCGCCGACACGCGAGCTGTCGTCGACCAGCGCCAGCTCCCCCAGCCGTCCCGCGCCGCGGTCGCGCGCGAGGTACGAGGCCAGGAACTCGCGGTCGTCGTCGCCCTCGGCCTCGATTCGGACGAGGCGGCCGCCGCGGAACTCGCCCGCGATGCCCTCGATGACGCGCCCGGCGATGGCGAGCGGGCGCGTGCAGCGGAACGGCCCGGAAGTCGCCCCCGGCGCAGGGCTCGTGAACACCTCCTCGGTGGGGATGTTCGGAGTGATGCGGTGCCCGCGCACGTCGTTGACGCCGCCGCGCCAGCTCGTGCCGGCGGGCAGCACGAGGCGGAGATCGGTCCCGGGGGCGCGCAGCCGCAATTCGCGCAGGTCGAGCTCCGTCAGCGCCCGGGCGCGCGAGGCCAGCCCCTCGGCGTGCAGGCGCCAGCCGTTCGGCGGGTCGTCCGCGCCGAGTCTGGCGAAGCGCATCAGGTCGTTGCCGAGGGTGGCGAGGCCCGCCTCGCACGTCAGCTCGGGATACACCTGCGCGGCCCAGGCCTGCGTCGGCCAGGCGACGACGGCGAAGCGCGCGTCCGCCTTGCCGATCGCGCGCCGGTACGGCGTCAGTCCCGGGCGGTCGACGACCTTGCGCACCGCCCGCGCCGGCGGCACGTCGGCCAGCACCTGCGGATCCTCGCTGCCCGCGATCCAGACGATGCCGGCGCCCTCGCGCACGAGCTCGCGCATGCGCGCGTCTTGCCAGGCGGGGCGCCAGTCGAGCGTGCCCTCCGGCGCCAGCATCGCGCGGGCGCGCGTGACGCGCGGGTCGTCCTCCAGTACGTCGACGAAGCGCGCGCCGGCCTTGTAGGCAGCCTCCGTCAGCGCGACCGCCAGCGGCCGCTGGATCGGCTCGGGATGCACCGCGAGCACGTCTCCCGGGCCGATCAGCAGCCCGTCGCGGACGATTGCCTCGGCGTAGCGTTCGAGCGAGCCCTCGTCCACGCCGACATCGTACGCGGCCGGTATCGTGCGGGGAGTGGACCTCGACCTCTCGGATGAGCATCGCCTTTTCCGTGACACCGTCCGGGGGTTCGCCGAGGGGGTCGTCGGCCCCGTGGCCGAGGAACTGGACGCGCACGGCCGGTTTCCGCTGGCCGAGCTGCGCGAGGCTGCAGCCCTCGGCCTGCTCGGCGTGCCGGTGCCCGAGGCCGACGGCGGCGCCGGCGGCGACACGCTGGCCTACGCGCTCTGCATCGAGGAGCTCGCGCGCGTCGATTCCTCGTTCGCGATCACGGTCGCCGCGCACACCTCGCTCGGGACGATGCCGATCATGCTCTTCGGCGACGAGGCCCAGCGCGCCCAGTGGCTGCCATCGCTCGCCTCGGGCGAGCGGCTGGCGGCCTTCGGCCTGACCGAGCCCGAGGCCGGCTCCGATGCGGGCGCCACGCGCACCACCGCGCGGGCCGAGGACGGCGAGTGGGTGATCGACGGCTCCAAGATGTTCATCACGAACGCCGGCACGGAGATCAGCGGCTGCGTGACGATCACGGCGCGCACCGGGCCCGAGGAGATCTCGAACCTGATCGTGCCCAATGGCACGCCCGGCTACGGCGTCGGCCCGCCGCTCAAGAAGATGGGCTGGAAGTCCTCGGACACGCGCCCCCTCTCCTTTTCGGACTGCCGCGTGCCGAGCGACAACCTGCTCGGCCCCCGCGGCGAGGGGCTGCATCAGTTCTTGACCATCCTCGACGGCGGCCGGATCTCCGTGGCGGCGCTCGGGCTCGGCCTGGCGCAGGGCGCCTACGAGCTGGCCAGGGCCTACGCGCGCACCCGCCAGCAGTTCGGGCGCGCCATCGCCCGCTTCCAGGCCGTCCAGTTCAAGCTCGCGGACATGGCGACCGAGATCGCCGCCGGGCGTGCGCTCACCTACCACGCGGCCTGGCTCAAGGACCGCGGGCGCCCGTTCGCGCACGAGGCCTCGATGGCCAAGCTGTACACCGCCGAGCTGGCTTGCCGCGTGGCCGACGAGGCCGTGCAGATCCACGGCGGCTACGGCTACATGGACGAGTACGCCGTCTCGCGCTTCTACCGCGACGCCAAGATCCTGGAGATCGGCGAGGGCACGAACGAGATCCAGCGGCTCGTGATCGCCCGCGGACTGGGGCTCGAGTGATCTTCGAGCAGATCGTCTGGCGCGACCTGGGCTGCGCCGCCTACCTCGTCGGCTGCCAGGACTCGGGCGAGGCCGTCGTCGTCGATCCGCCGCTCGACGTGCGCGAGGTGCTGGCGCTCTGCCGCCGCCACGGCGCCAAGCTGGTCGGCGTGATCGAGACGCACACGCATGCGGACCACGTCTCGGGCCACGGGGTGCTCGCGCAGCAGCACGGCTGCTGGATCGCGATCCACGAGGTCGCGAACGCCGTCTACGAGCACCGGCCGCTGCGCGACGGCGACCGCATCGAGGTCGGCAACATCGCGCTCGACATCTTCCACACGCCCGGTCACCGCCCGGAGCATTGCTGCATCGTCGTGTCCGACCGCACGCGCGCCGACGAGCCCTGGCTGGTGCTGTCGGGCGACGCGCTGTTCGTCGGCGATAGCGGGCGACCCGACCTGGCGGTCTCGGGCGATGAGGGCGCCAGCCTGCTCTACCACTCGCTGCACGACCGGCTGGGCGGGCTCGACGGTGACGTCGAGTTGTTCCCCGGGCACGTGGCGGGCTCGCTCTGCGGGCGCGGCATGTCGGCCAAGGCCTCCTCCACGCTCGGCTTCGAGCGGCGCTTCAACCCGATGCTCGCCGAGATGACCGTGGAGCAATTCGTGAAGCTCGCAAATGACGGGCTCGCCCCCAAGCCGCCCACGATGGCGCGCATCGTCGAGCTCAACCGCGGGCCGCTGCTGGGCGTCGCGCCCGTCGCGCGCATCGTCGCGCTGCCCGCCGCGGACGCCCAGGTCCTCGACGTGCGCGACGGCGAGCATTTCGCCGACGGTCACATGGCGGGGTCGTTCAACGATTCCGTCGCGGCGCCCGGCTTCGGCAACCGCTGCGGATTCGCGCTCGATCCCGAGCGCGAAGTCGTGATCGTCGCGACCACGCACGAGGAGGCCGAGGACGCGGTGCGCAAGCTCGCGGCGGTCGGGTTCACGGAGCTCGCAGAGGTCGGCTTCGGCCTCGACTCCGCCCATGCGCTGCAGCGCTTCGAGCCGATCGGGCTCGAGGAGATGGGCAAGCTGGCCCTCAAGGGCGAATTGCAGGTCGTCGACGTGCGCGAGGCCTCCGAGCAGACCGAGCTCGCGGCGGGCGCGCTGACGGTGCCCTACCGACTACTCGCCGAGGCTGATCTCTCGTCGCTCGATCCCGAGCGCCCGACCGCGGTGGTGTGCCATACCGGCGCGCGCTCGCCGCTGGCCGCCTCGCTGCTCGCCCGGCGCGGATTCACGCACGTGCGACCGGTGCTGAGCGCGGGCATGGGCACCTGGCACGCGCCCGAGCCGGACCCGGCGCATGCCTGAGGCGGAAGCCCCGGAGCGCGAGGAGCTGAGCTGGCAGGAGCTCGGCGACGGCACCCGGGCGCTGGCCGAGATGGTGCACGCGAGCGGCTATGCGCCCGACGTGATCCTCGCGATCGCGCGCGGCGGGCTGCTGGTCGCGGGCGCGATGGGCTACGCGCTCGGCGCCAAGAACGTCTTCACCGTCAACGTCGAGTTCTACACAGGCGAGGACGAGCGCCTCGAGCTGCCCATCCTGCTCCCGCCCGTGCCCGATCCCAGCGAGCTCGCCCAGCGCAAGGTGCTGATCTGCGACGACGTCGCCGACACGGGCGGCACGCTCGCGCTGGTGCAGCGTTTCTGCGAGCGGCACGTGGCCGAGGCACGCACCGCCGTGCTGTACGAGAAGCCGCGCTCGATCGTGCGCTGCGACTACGTCTGGCGCCGCACGGACCGCTGGATCACGTTCGCGTGGAGCGCACAGCCGCCGGTGGGCGCCGACGCCGCGGCGCACGCCGGCTAGACCGTTTCGTCAGACCACTGCCGGCGCCTGCGGGAAGTCGGCGATCGCCGCCAGCGCGCGGTCGCGCTCCGCTTCCGGCATCTCGTGATCCTGCAGCCGGCCCGAGAGGTAGTCGTCGTAGGCCTGCATGTCGAAGTGGCCGTGTCCGCAAAGGTTGAACAGGATTACCTGCTCCTTTCCGGAGGCCTCGGCCCGCCGCGCGGCCTCGATCACGCCGCGGATGGCGTGCGTGGGCTCGGGCGCCGGCAGGATGCCTTCGGCCTTCGCGAACTGGATGCCCGCGGCGAAGCATTCGAGCTGGCCATAGGCCTCGGCGCGGATCAGGCCCTGGTTCTGGGCGTGCGAGACGAGCGGCGCCATGCCGTGGTAGCGCAGGCCGCCGGCGTGGATGCCCGGGGGCATGAAGTCGTGGCCGAGCGTGTGCATGGGCACGAGCGGGGCCATACCGACCGCGTCGCCGAAGTCGTAGGCGTACACGCCGCGCGTCAGCGTCGGGCACGAGGAGGGCTCGACCGCGATGATCTCGATCTCGGCGCCCGCGATCTTGTCGCGCAGGAACGGGAACGAGATGCCGGCGAAGTTGGAGCCACCGCCGGCGCACCCGATCACGACGTCGGGCGCCCCCTCCCCGAACGCCGCCAGTTGCTCCTTGGCCTCGAGGCCGATCACCGTCTGGTGCATGAGCACGTGATTGAGCACCGAGCCGAGCGAGTAGGCGGCCTCAGGGTCGGTGGCGGCGCGCTCGACGGCCTCCGAGATTGCGAGCCCGAGCGACCCGAGCGAGTCGGGATCGGCCTCGAGCGCCGCGCGGCCGGCATTGGTCTCCATCGACGGGCTGGAGTGCACGGTCGCCCCGAACGTCTGCATCATCACGCGGCGATAGGGCTTTTGGCGGTAGGAGATGCCGACCATGAAGACCTCGCAATCGAGGCCGTACAGCTGCGTCGCGTAGGAGAGCGCCGAGCCCCACTGGCCGGCGCCGGTCTCGGTGGCGATGCGCTTGCGGCCGTCCTGCGCGCAGTAGAACGCCTGCGGCACGGCGGTGTTGGGCTTGTGCGAGCCCGACGGGCTGCCGCCCTCGTACTTGTAATAGATCCGCACGCCCTTGACCCCGAGCGCCTGCTCGAAGCGCTCGGCGCGCATCAGCGGCGTCGGCCGCCAGATGCGGTAGGCCTGGCGCACTTCCTCCGGGATCTCGTGCTGGGCCTCGCCCGAGACCTCCTGCAGGATGATCGACATCGGGAAGAGCGGCGCGAGATCCTCGGGCCCGACCGGCTGGTGCGTGCCCGGATGCAGCGGCGGCGCCGGCAGCGGCAGATCGGCGCCGAGGTTGTACCAGTGGGTCGGCAGCGAGTCCTCGTCGAGGATGATCTTGTGACGGCTCATGCGGTGAGTCTAGTCAGGTCACGAGCCGAGCACACATCGGAGTCAGACCCCAGTTTGTGCGCTGAATAACTTGGGGTCAGACCCCAAGTTATTCAGCGCACAAAGTCCGACCTTCGTCGCCTGGGTACCGACCTCGAGGCGTCGAGGTCGCGTGCACACATCGGTGCCTGCCGCCGATGCAGGCGT
The DNA here is from genome assembly GCA_035696365.1 of Gaiellales bacterium. Classification (GTDB taxonomy): domain Bacteria; phylum Actinomycetota; class Thermoleophilia; order Gaiellales; family JALYLC01; genus JALYLC01. Next base: position 59,218 of record DASRQS010000062.1, read on the forward strand.
CTGCCCTGACAGCAGCTAGAGGCGCTCGGCGGGATAGCCCGCGGAGCTGATCATCTCGATCACGCGCTCGCCGTGCTCGAAGTCCCGCGTCTCCACCGAGATCAGGACGCGCACGTCATTCACGCCGAGCTCGATCGCGCCGTCCCTGTGGTAGTCGATGTCGAGGATGTTGACGCGATTTTCCGCGAACAGGTCGGTCAGGCGCTTGAGGGCGCCGGGGCGATCGGGCATCTGCGTGCGCAGGCGCAGGAAGCGGCCGTTGCGGGTCAGGCCGAAGCGCACGATGATCTGCAGCATCCCGGCGTCGAGGTTGCCGCCCGAGAGCACGCAGACGGCCTCTCGCGCCTTGACCTTGCCCGCCAGCAGCGCGGCCAACCCGGCGGCGCCCGCTCCCTCGACCATCAGCTTCGAGCGCTCGAGCAGCACCACGACGGCACGGCAGATCTCGTCCTCGGTCACCTCGACGACCTCGTCGACGAACTGCTGGACGAGCGGGAACGTGATGTCGCCCGGCCGCTGCACCGCGATGCCGTCGGCGATCGTCGTGCCGCGCTCGATCACGACGGGATGGCCGGCCGCGAGCGAGGGATTCCAGGCCGCGCAGCCCGACGCCTGCACGCCGATCACGCGGACGTCCGGGCGCAGCGCCTTGACCGCGACGGCGATGCCCGAGATCAGCCCGCCGCCGCCCAGCGGCACGACGATCGTGTCGGCCTCGGGCACCTGCTCGAGCAGCTCCAGGCCGATCGTGCCCTGGCCGGCGATGATCGCCGGGTCGTCGAACGGCGGGACGAGCACGCGTCCCTCGGGGTCGTTGCGCGCGGCCGCCGCGCTCTCCTCGAACGTCTCGCCCGCGAGCACGACCTCGGCGCCGTAGTCGGCCGTCGCGACCTGCTTGGCCAGCGGGGCGTCGACCGGCATGTAGACGCGCGAGGAGACCCCGAGCGCCGTCGCCGCGAGCGCCACGCCCTGTGCGTGGTTGCCGGCACTGGCGGCCACAACGCCGCGCGCCCGTTCCGCGTCGGTCAGCGTGGACATGCGGTTAACAGCCCCGCGCAGCTTGAAGGCGCCCGTGTGCTGCAGGTTCTCGGCCTTGAGCACGACGCGCATACCGGCCCAGCGCGAGATCGCGCCCGCCGACAGCACGGGCGTGGACGCGACGACGCCGTCGATGACGGTGCGCGCGCGCCGGATGTCGTCGAGGCCGACCACGCCGGCCATCGTAGTGTCAGACGATTGCCACCAGGGGCAGCACGCCCGTGAGATCGCCGGCGTAGCGACGCGCCTGCGGGTGCGGCCGGCGCACGAGCAGCGCTCGCATGCCGGCGCGCTCGGGACCGGCCACGTCGGCCTCGTAGGTGTCGCCGACGAAGAGGATCTCGCCCGGCGCGCAGCCGGCGGCCGCGATCGCTGCCTCGTAGCTCTCCGGGTGCGGCTTCTCGACGCCCAGGCGGGCGGACGTCAGGACGTCGGCGAGCGGTGGCAGGAGGTCGTGCGCGCGGCAGATCTCCGGCAGCTCCCAGACGTGGTTGGAGAGCACGAGCTGGCGCAGCCCGAGCGCGTGGACCGCCGCCAGCACCTCGCGCGTCTCGGGATACAGCACGTGGTTGTCAGGCAGGACGATCGTCTCGTAGGCCGCAGCGCCTGCCTGACGCGCAGTCGCCGGCGCGGCACCGCCCGCCATCGCCGCCGCGGTCAGCAGCTCCGTGAAGTAGCCGCGTGCGTCCTCCTGCGTGGCGTGCTCGTGCCGCTCCTCCGGGCTCTCCCAGGGAAAGCTCGCGTTGAGGACGCGGCCGAGCTCCTCGTCGTCGGGAGTCACGCCTCGCTCGGCCAGCGCCTCGACCAGCGCGCGGCGCCAGATCGTTCCCCCGGGCGGCAGTGCGAGCGTGCGGTGGAAGTCATAGACGACCGCGCGGATCGTCATGCGCGCTCGAGCAGCTGCTGGACCGCGGCGAGCGGGTCGATGCGGCGCTCGGCCAGCGCGTCGACGAGCCCGGCGAGCTCGGGGCTGCCGTCGAGCACCTCCCCCAGCCTGCGCGCCGAGCGCGCGGAGGCCAGCGCGAGTAGCTCCGAGCGCAGCTGCTCCTTGCGCCTCGCCGCGAGGTCGCCGTCGCGCGCGAGCGAGCTCTGATGCGCCTCGACGGCACTCCACAGCTCCTCGACCCCGCTCGGCACGGTCGCCACGGTCTCGATCACGACGGGCCGGCGCTCGGGATCGGCCAGCGAGAGCACCTGCGAGAGCTCCGCGCGGGTGCGCTCGATCGCCGGATGATCGGCCTTGTTGATCACGATCACGTCGGGGATCTCCATCACCCCGGCCTTGAGCGCCTGGATCGAGTCGCCCGAGCCGGGCATCAGCACGAGCGCGACGGTGTCCGCCAGCCCGGCCACCTCGACCTCGCTCTGCCCCACGCCGACGGTCTCGTAGAGCAGGACGTCACGGCCCGAGGCATCGACGATCACGCCGGCCAGGAGGGTGGCCTCGGCGACGCCGCCGAGGTGGCCGCGCGTGCCCATCGAGCGGATGTAGACGCCGCTGTCGAGGAAATGCTCCACGAGCCGGATCCGATCGCCAAGCAGCGCGCCGTGGGTGATGTGGCTCGACGGGTCGACGGTGATCACGCCGATCGTCTGGTCGCGCGCCCGCAGGAGCGTACAGAGCGCCGCTACCAGACTGGACTTTCCGACGCCCGGCGGCCCCGTGATGCCGAGAGTGCGCGCCTTGCCCGCATGCGGGTAGAGGATCTCCAGCAGCCGGCGCGCCCCCGGGTGCTCGTCCTCGGCCAGCGAGATCGCGCGCGCCACGGCGCGCCGATCACCGGCCAGAACGCGCTCTGCGAGCGCGTCGGGATCTTCCTCGCGTCGCGTCCGCATCGGGACTGGAGGCTAGATGATGGCTCAGCGGCGACGGAGTAGGCTGCATCGCGATGGCGCGGATCTCCGACCTGCCCGTGTTTCCGCTGCCACTGGTGCTGCTGCCGGGCGAACTGCTGCCACTGCACGTCTTCGAGGCGCGCTACCGCGAGCTCGTGGCCCGCTGCCTGGCCGGGCCCGAGCCGTTTTGCATCCTGCTCGACGACGACGACGGCCCGCGCGAGATCGGCTGCCTGGCGCGCGACCTCACGGTGCTGGAGCGGCTGGCGGACGGCCGCCTCAACGTCGTCGTGAGCGGAGGCGAGCCGGTGCGGCTCGGGCCCGTCGACGACGAGGCCCACTCGTATCTGAGCGCGGAGGCGACGCTGCTCGAGGATGATGCCGAGGAGCTCGACGACGACGCGATCGAGGCCGCATTGGCGGCCTACGGCGCCATCCTCGCGGAGATCGGGCGGGAGGAAGCCGAGCCGCTCTCGGCGCAGCCGAGGCTCTCCTACGCGCTCGGTGCGCGCATCGACGTGGGCCTCCAGGTCGGACAGGCGCTGCTCGAGTCGCGCTCGGAGCGCGCACGCCTGATCCTCATCACGGAGGCCCTCGAACAGGGCCGCCACAGCCTGCGTGTCTCGGCCGAGCGCGAGCGCCGCGCGGTGCGGAACGGCAAGGTCGACCCGGCTGAATGAGTGTCTCCTGAGAGTCGCTTGTGAGGGCAGCTCACCTCCGCTATTGTCACAAGAGGCGCAACCCGCGATCTCCTAACTCGGTCAGCCGGCCCCTCAAGCCCGGAAGCCGTGGGTCGCGGGCCGGGGGTCGAGCCGGAGCGCCTGAGGGTTGAGCGGACGCGCGGATGCTCGAACAGGCGCGTACGGTCATCGCAACGGCTTCTTAGACAATCCGGCGTCCGCTCCCCTCTCTTCTCAGTCCACGACGAGTCCCACGCCGCCGCGGCGCGGGTCGCCCGCCGCCGCGAAGCCTTCGGGCGTGCGCGCGACCACCTGGGCACCGCCGAAGTAGATGTTGCGGCCGGGCCAGCGGACGACTTGCTCGCCGCCGGCCTCGAGCGCGTCGAGCGTCCCGGCGGGGAAACCGCCCTCACAGTCGAGCAGGTCGCCCTCCGGGTGCACCCGCACGAGCTCGACTGCCTCCTGCAGCGGCAGACCGAGATCGAGCGCCGCGACGATTACCTGCACGATCGCGGAGCGGATGCGGGCCGAGCCCGAGGAGCCAACGACGAGCTCGACGCCGTGCCCTCCGAGCACGACCGAGGGCGCCATCATGCTCGTCAGTCGCATGCCGGGCGTGAGCTTCAGTGAGGCAACGTTGAGGTCGGTCTCGCCGAGCATGTTGTTGAGGTGGACGCCGGTGCCCGGGACGACGACGCCCGAACCGCAGCCCGTCGAGCAGGTCAGCGACGCGGCGTTCCCGTCGGCGTCGAGGACGCTGATCTGGGTCGTCCAGGGGCTTTGCGAGGGCCAAGTGGCACTCGCCCCGTGTGCCACTTGGCCGCTTCCGGCCGCCGCGAGCACCCGCCGGACGGCGCCGCCGCGGTAGAGCGCCCGCTCAAACGCGGGCGTCCGCTGCGCGTTCGCGGAGCGCAGCGCAGCCGTCACGCGGCCCACCGTTGCGGGTGTCAGCGGGTCGCGCAACGGCGGGCCGCCGGCCAGCACGGCCAGCGCGTGCGCGATCAGGGCGCCGCCCGAGGATGGCGGCGGGTTGGTCACGAAGACACGCTCGCGGTAGGGCAGGGCGATCGGGCGGCGGCGGATGGCGCGGTAGGCGGCCAGGTCGGCCGCCGTCAGGAGGCCCCCGGTCGCGGCCTGGTGGGCGACCAGCGCCGTGGCGGTCTCGCCGTCCGCGAGCTCGCGCGCACCGCACATCGCGATGCGCTCGAGCGTGTCGCCGAGCGGCGGATTGCTCGTGCGGTCGCCGGCGCCGAAGGGCGCATCCGCGGCCCCGAACACGCACGCGCCCTCGGGCGAGGCGCCCAGGAAGCCCTTGAGCAGCGCGATCACGTCGGCGTGCGCCCGCGTGAGCTCGACGCCGGCGCGCGCCAGGGCGACCGCCGGCCGCGTCAGGTCACCCCACGGCAACCGCCCGAGCAGGCGATGCGCCTGCTCGAGGCCCGCCGTGACGCCCGGGACCGCGCACGACCCAGGCCCGACGAGGAAGATCTGCGTCCCCGTGCCGAAGTCGACGACGTAAGGCTGGAGCGGCGCGACGGCGCCGCGCCCGTAGCCCTCGCCGGGGACAGCCACGAAGCAGTCGATCGCGAACGGCCGCCGGCGCGCCGCGTCGAAGCCGACCAGGAAACCGCCCCCGCCGGGGCCCGTGAGCGCCGGCTCGGCGATCCAGGACGCGAAGGCCGCAGCCACGCAGGCGTCCACCGCGGAGCCGCCGGCGCGCAGGACGTCAGCCCCGACCGCCGCGGTGATCGGGTGCCCTGCGGCGATGGCACCCCGCGCGGCGGCCAGAGGACTGCCTAGTCGCGCAGGAAGGACGGGACGTCGAGATCGTCGTCGATCTCGAGCTCGCGCAACGGCGAGCGATCGCGCGAGCGCTCCGGCTCGTCGCGGCGTGCGCGGCCGATCTCGCGCTCGAATCCTGTCGCGATCACCGTCACCCACAGCTGATCGCCGAGCGTCTCGTCGACAGAGGTGCCGAAGATGATGTTGGCCTGGCCCGCAGCGGCCTCACGCACCGCCTCGGCCGCCTCGGTGACCTCTTGCAGCGTCAACCCGGGCGGGCCCATGATCGAGAGCAGGACACCCGTCGCGCCGTGGATGCGCTGTCCGATGAGCGGGGAGTCGAGCGCTCGCCGCGCGGCCTCGCGACCGCGTGCCGGGCCGGTCGCCATGCCGATGCCCATCAGCGCGGAGCCGGACTCGGCCATGACCGTGCGCACGTCGGCGAAGTCGAGGTTGATGACGCCCGGCCGCGTGATCAGGTCGCAGATACCCTGCACGCCCTGGCGCAGGACGTCGTCGGCCATGCGGAAGGCGTCCACCATCGACACGCCGCGCTCCAGCACCTCCAGCAGCCGGTCGTTGGGCACCACGATGAGGGTGTCCACGCCGCCCTGCAGCGCCTCGAGGCCCGCCTGGGCGGCCTCGGTGCGGCGCCTGCCCTCGAAGCCGAACGGCATCGTCACGATGCCGACGGTGAGTGCGCCCAGCTCGCGGGCGACGCGGGCGATCACGGGTGCGGCGCCGGTACCGGTGCCGCCGCCCTCGCCTGCAGTCACGAACACGAGATCGGAGCCGCGCAGCACCTGGCGCAGGCGGTCGATCGAATCCTCGGCGGCCTTACGGCCGAGATCGGGATCCGCTCCCGAGCCGAGCCCGCTCGTGAGATCGCGGCCGATCTGCAGCTTGACGGTCGCGTCCGACATCGCGAGCTGCTGCGCGTCCGTGTTGACCGCGACGAACTCGACGCCGTGGAGATCGGCGTCGATCATCCGCTGCAGCGCGTTCAGGCCACCGCCACCGACCCCGACCACGCGGATGGAGGCGAGGTACGCAGAGGCCTCGCCCCGCGCGCGCAGGGCTTGGGGCAGCGCCGGCATCTCGGGCGCGTCGGTCGGATCGGGCACGGCGCGCAGGCGCGGCTGCTCGGCGGGCTCCTCCGGGGCGTCCGGCTCGGCCGCCTTGGCGGGATTCTCGGGACGCTGCGGGCGAGCGGGCGGCTTCGGCTTGGCCGCGACCGGCTCCGGCAACGGCTCCTGGACGGAAGGAGCCGCCTCGGCGGCGGCGCTCTCGGCCGCCGTCTGCTCGACGTTCTCCTGCGAGCCGTCGGTCTGGCGGAAGAGATCGGCCAGCGGACCCTCGCGCATGCTTGCCCTACGTTTGCTCACGCTTGAGCACCTCCTCGGCGAGCGACCGATAGGCCTCGGCCGCCAGCCCCTTGGGTTCGTAGCGGAGCACGGATTGGCCCTTCACCGGTGCTTCGGCGTAGCGGATGGTCTTGCGGATGCGGGTCTTGAACACCAGGTCCCCGAAATTCTCCTCGAGAATCTCGACTGCCTCGCGCACGTGCAACGAGCGCGCGTCGTACATCGTAGGCAGGATTCCGACGATCTTCACACGCGGGTTCAGATTTTCTCTGATAGCCGACAGCGTATGCTCGAGTTGCACCAGGCCGCGGAGCGAGAGGTATTCGCACTGCACCGGGACGATCACGCCGTCGGAGGCCGTGAGCGCGTTGACGGTGATCAGGCCGAGCGAGGGCGGGGTGTCGATGAGGATGTCGTCGTAATCGCCCTGCACCGGCAGGAGCGCTTTCTCGAGGGCGCGCTCGCGGCCGATCATCGAGGCCAGCGCGAGCTCCGCGCCCGCCAGCTCGATGGACGCCACGGCGATGTCGACCTCGGCATGCTGGATGATCTGCTCGATCGGCATGCGCTGCACGAGCACGTCGAACATCGACTGCTCGATCTTCTCGGGGTCGAAGCCCTGTGACATCGTCAGATTGGACTGCGGGTCCAGGTCGACGATGAGGACGCGGCGGCCTCTCTCAGCGAGCGCCACGGCAAGGTTCACCGTGCTGGTCGTCTTCGCGACCCCGCCCTTTTGATTGGCAAGCGAGATAACGCGCGCCACGCCGGTTCCCTGTTTCCCTTCTGCCCGGGAAGATTGCGCACGGGCATAAACGCGCCCGATCCTTTCGAGCACTGCATTCACAGCGCTCCGTTCGCCCCGGAGGTGGGATTCTCCTTCCCGCTCGATCGCGCACGTGCGATGCGCTCGTAGGGCGGCGGGTGGCCCGCGCCGAGCCAGCGATCGAGCCGCGGCGGCCGAAGCTCGGCGAGATTGGTCGCGCAGAGGTTCTCCAGGGCGCGCGCGAAGGGCTCGCCGTCGCCCACGAGCGCGATGCCGTAGGCGTCGGCGGCGCGCTCCCGGCGCCGGCTGTAGGCGCCCAGGACGATGCCGGCCACGACCTGCGCGAGCCCGGTGCAGAGCAGCAGCGCCGGTAGCATCGCGAAGGCCCCGGCGCCCGGGTGCACGAGCGCGTCGGGCAGCCGCGGGAGCACTGCCGCCACGACGGCAAGGGCGATCGCCGTGGCCGCCGCCGAGGCGGCTGTCAGTCGCCAGAGGTCGCCGGTCGCGTGATGGCCGAACTCGTGTGCGAGCACCGAGCGCGTCTCGGCCAGCTGGCGCTCGGTCTCCGGGTCGTCTCCGAGCAGGTTGTCGAACAGCACGATGCGCCGCGTGGGCCCGATTCCTGCCACGAACGCGTTGGAGGCCGCGACCTTCTCGCTCGCCTCGAGCACGCGCAGCGACTGGACGTGTACCCCGGCGCGTGCCGCGAGTGCGTGCAGGTCGTCGGCCAGCCGTCCGGGTGGCAGCGGATGCGAGCGCAGGAACAGCGGGATGATCAGGACGGGCGTGACGACGGTCAGCAGCAGCTCGAGCGCGATCGACCCGATCGTCACCGGCACCCACCATCCGTGCGGCCATTCGCGCAGCGCGGCGACGAGCCCCCAGAGCACGAGCGGCGCGAGCACCGACCCGATCGCGAGCGTCTTCGCCTGATCCTCGAACCAGCTCGGCAGGCGCTGATGCGAGAGGCCTGCCCGCCTGGCGGCGCGCCAGCCGAGCAGCGCGAAGGGCAGGCCCGCCAGCCACGAGGCGGCGAGGGCGGCCCAGGCGTAGACGGCTGCGTCGAGGGGCAGCGGGCCGGGCGTAGCGAGCGCATCCGCGATTCGGGCGCCGGCGAAGGCCGCCGCCACCACGAGCACGCCGAACACCACCATGCGCACACGGCCGCGGATCCTGCCGGCGCGTGCGTAGGCGCGCGCCTCGGCCTGGCGGAAGGGGTCGTCGCCGCCCGCGGCGACGGCGCCCTCGTCGCGCGCATCGACCGCAGCGCCCATGGCCGCAGTCTAGTTCTGGTCTCGTTCTGGTCAGTCCGGTGGCTCGTCCTCCCCGTGCCAGTAGTCCAGCGGCTCGATGCGGCCGATCACGCCGACGCCCCAGAGGGCGACCTTGCCGGAATCCGGGTAGTGAGCGATGTCGTTCCGCTGGTTCTGTCCGTACGCGAGATACTCGAGCCCGTCAGTCGCGGCGCGGAACGAATGCGCGAGCCCCGTACCGGCGGGCCGCGACACGACGTGGCCGGCGCGCACCGGCGCCTCGTCGTCACCGATGCGGACCGTGCCCGAGCCGCCGAGGACGACGAACAGCTCCTCGTCGGAGGCGTGGCAGTGACGAGGCCAGCCGTGCTTGCCGGGCGCGATGGAGACGTGCTGCAAACCGGTCGTTCGGCCGCCGGCAGCCTCGCCCAGCAGGCGCATCGTGTACTGCCGCCCCGGCCGCTCGATCGTGACGACGGGCGCGTCGTCACGATGCACGATCCAGGCAGGCCGCGGCGAGACGGCGTCCGGCAGGGGCAGCGGCCCGGCCTCGGCCTCGCGCTGAAACGGATGTCCCGCGGCCGCAGCGTCGTCCACCCACGACGGCCCGGCCCAGAGCACGCCCGCACGCGGCAGGTGGGCGAGCTCGGCGGGCCGCCGCTCGCCGAACGCCAGCACGTCCAGGGAGTCGTCTCCTGCGATCAGGGTGTGAGCCCCTTCGGCCGGCCGGTAGACGAGGCAATCCCCTGCGCGCACCACGTGCGTCTCCCCCGCGCGCCACGACAGCCCGCTGCCCGCGAGCACGTAGAAGATCTCCTCCTCCGCGCCGTGGTCGTGGGCAGGCGTGGGCTGGCGGCCGGGCTCCATGCGGAGCCGGTTCAGGCCGACCTGGACGGACCCGGCGGCGCGGCCGAGATCCTGCCAGAGCGCGTTGATTGCGCTCCCCTCGACCTCCTGGCGCTCGAAGCCGGTGTCGTCGGAATGGATGACGTGCCTCACCGGCCCACGTCCCTAGAACAGCGTGAGGTAGCGGTCGACCTCCCACGAGGAGACGTGCGAGTGCCACTCCTGGAACTCGCGCAGCTTCGTGTCGGCGAAGTAGTCGCTGTAGTGCTCCGTGCCCGTGTGCCCGAACCAGTCGCGCAGGACGGCGTCCTTGCGCAGCTGCGCCGTGGCGTCTGCGAGCGTCGTCGGCAGGCTCTTGATGCGCTTGCGGCGGATCTCCTGCTGCGTCGCGGTGTACAGGTTGGCCGTGTTCTGGGCGCCCGGGTCGAGCTTGCGCTCGATGCCGTCCAATCCGGCGGCGAGCACGGCCGTCGCCGCGAGGTACGGGTTGGCGGAGCCGTCGATGCCGCGGTGCTCGATGCGCGGCGCGCCGGGCACGCGGATCATCTGGGTGCGGTTGTTACCGCCCCAGGCCGCGTAGGCCGGCGACCAGGTCGCGCCGGAGTCGGGCGCGCCCACGCCGATGCGCTTGTAGGAGTTGACGGTCGGCGCCACGATCGCCGACACGGCGTCGGCATGCTGGATCAGGCCGGCGATGAAGTGGTAGGCCATGTCCGAGAGCCCGTAGCCGTTGGAGTCCTTGGCGTCCTCGAAGAGGTTCGTCTTGCCCGTCTTGTCCCACAGCGAGAGATGGAAGTGGCAGCCGTTCCCGGTCAGATGGCCGAACGGCTTGGGCATGAAGGTGGCGAGCTTGCCGCGCTGCTGGGCCATGACGTGGACCATGTAGCGGAAGAAGATGGCCCGGTCGCAGGTGACGAGCGCGTCGTCGTAGGCGAAGTTCGACTCGAACTGGCCGTTGGCGTCCTCGTGGTCGTTCGCGTAGTTGCCGTAGCCGAGCTCGTTCGCGTAGCGCGAGAGCGTCGTCAGGAACTCGTAGTTGCGGTAGAGCGCCTTGGCGTCATAGCAGGGCTGCTCGCTGGTATCGAGCGCATCGTCGACGACCAGCCGGCCGTCGTCGTCCTTGCGCACGAGGAAGAATTCGGCCTCGAGGCCCATCTTGAGGCTGAAGCCGAGCTTCGCCGCGCGCTCCACGGCATTCCGCAGGATCGTGCGCGGGCAGTACGGCCAGGCCTCGCCCTCGACCGTGACGTCGCAGGCGAAGCGGGCCAGGTCCGGCTGCCAGGGCACGCGGGTGTAGGACGAGGTGTCGGGCACGGCCAGCATGTCCGGGGAGGCCGGCGTCTGGCCGATCGGGCCGGCCGCGAATCCCGCGAACCCCGCCCCCTCCTCGAGCAGGTCGTCGATTGCCTGCACGGGCATCAGCTTGGCGTTCGGCTTGCCGTGCATCTCGACGAACTGGGCCAGGAAGAACTGGATGCCGTCGTCCTTCGCGCGCTTGCGGACCTCGTCGTGTGTCATGGCCTGCCCTCCTGGTATGCGGGTTCGCGCCGGCGAGCATACCTTCTGGTTGAAGTGCGGAACGCGACGTGCGAGACTCGGCGCCGTCCGGCGTTCTCATCCGAGGCAGGAGTCCCCCGCATGTCTGCGACCACGCCCGAAACAGGCACGCTCTCCCGAGAGACCAACTGGTGGGGAGCGTTCGTGATCGGCCTGGCAGGCACGATCCTGATCATCGGCCTGGTCGGGTTCGCGCTCGTAGCGCTCGGCGGGGCCTCGATCCCGCTCTTCGCGATCCTGACCGCGGTCGGCGTCGTGCTCTGCTTCTGCCTCGCCGAGCTGGCGGCGATGATGCCCGATCGCGCCGGCGGCCTGCCCTCCTACGCCTTCGAGACGTTCCGGCCGCTGGGCGACTGGTGGGGCACGCACGTGGGCGGCCTCAGCTCGTGGGCCTACTGGCTCGGCTGGTTCACGGTCGCGCCCATCAACGCCATCCTCGCGGCCAACTACATCATCGCCCTCTTCGGCATCAACGCGGGTTCGAGCCACACCTTCGGCCCGATCTCGAACGGCTTCGGCGCGCAGGTCTCGGTCACCCAGTTCATCGTCGGCGCGCTGATCCTGCTCGTGATGTTCATTCCCTGCCTGCTCGGGATCCGGCTCGGGGCGACCTTCGCGTCCGTGCTCGGCATCGCCTCGATGATCCCGCTCGTGCTGCTCGTGTTCCTCCCGTTCGTGCACCCGAGCAAGATCGACTTCGGCCGCCTCGACGGCTTCGGCCTCCCGGCCGGCGTGAACGGCAGCTGGCAGCTGATCATCGGCTGGGCGTTCATCTTCACGTGGTCCGTCCTGGCGATGGAGGCGGCCGCCTGCTACATCGGCGAATGCCGCGACCCCGCCCGAGACGCCAAGATCGCGATGACCGCGGAGGGGCTGTTCGGCTTCTTCATCTACGTCTCGATCCCGATCATGGTGCTGGCCGTGCTCGGCTCCGGCGTGATCTCGAAGCAGTCCGGCGACGCGCAGGAGCTGTTCATCTCGTATACCAACGCGCTCTTCGGGTCGAGCGGATTCTGGAAGTGGTTCGTCGGCCTGGTGCTGATCCTCGCGCTGATGCTGTCGGTGATCAACGCGATCGCAGGCTGCGCACGCGGGCTCTGGCAGAACTCGCACGACGGGGTGCTGCCTCGCTGGTTCGGGCACGTCAACCGGCACGGCGTGCCCGACTGGGCGATGATCTTCAACGTCGTCTGCTCGACCCTGGTGCTGCTGATCGGCTCCCCCCTGCAGATCTACGTCTTCTCGAACATGGGCTACCTGTTCGCGCTGGCGGTCTCGCTGATCGGGTACTCGATCTACCGCGCCAGGCGCCCTGACCTCGCGCGCCCGGTGCGCATGCCGAACTGGATGGGGCCGCTGGCCATGCTCCTGGGCATCGGCCTGCTCGCCATCTGGGCGGTCGGCGGCTACCTCTCGCCGAAGTACGTGGTCGGCACGAACCAGCAGTGGCTGTGGTACGTCGGCCTCCTGCTGCTCGTCCTCTACGTGCCGCTCTACATGTGGCGCATGGCCGAGGACAAGCGGCTGGGCCACACCTCGTACACCCACGAGGGCGTGTCGGCCGAGAAGCTGGCCGAGTAACGCTTGCCGCGACTCGGCGCACGCAGGCGGCTCGACCCCCAGCCGGTCGAGCCGCGCACGGTCCTGCTCGCGACCGACGGCCGCGAGCCGCTGAGCGGCGATGCCATCGAGCGCGCGGCCGCGCTCGCCTCGCCCGGGGGCGTGGCCGTGCTCGCCATCGCCAAGATCTACGGCACGCAGTTTGGCCTCCCCCACCCCGGACTGATGCCGACCAAGGCGGAGGTCGACCTGCGGCGAGGCTGGGTCGCGGACGCCATCAAGGCGCTCGAGCGCAAGGGCGTGGAGGCCGATGGGCAACTGGCAGCCACGCGCAAGCCCATCAAGCTGATTGCGCGGGTTGCGCTGGCCCGGTCGGTCGCGCACGTGGTCGTCGACGAGGGCACGGCACACGGCGTGCGCCTGATGATCGAGGGCGATACCGGCAAGGACGTGCGCCGGCGGCTGCACGGGGCGGCCGAGGTCATCGTGATCCCGCGGGCGTGACGCGGGCGCTGCTCAACCCCTCTCCGGCGCCCGAGCGCGTGGCGCCACCGGGCGGGAGCGACGTGCTCACCTTTCACCGGGCGCTGCGTGGCTACGCGCCCACGCCGCTGCGGGCGCTGCCCGAGGAGACCGAGGCGCTCGGCCTGGGCGAGCTCTGGCTGAAGGACGAGAACGGGCGCTTCGGGTTGCCCGCGTTCAAGATCGCGGGCGCGTCGTGGGCGCTCGAGCGGCTGCTGGCCGAGAGGCCTGGCGTGCGGTCCGTGTGGGCCGCGAGCGAGGGCAACCACGGGCGCGCAGTCGCGCGTGCCGCGGCGCAACGCGGCCTGTCGGCGCGGATCTTCCTGCCGGCCGCGACGAGCCGCTCCCGCGCGGGGGCGATCGCTTCGGAGGGTGCCGAGGTGGTGCGGGTACCGGGCGTCTACGAGGATGCGGTCGCAGCAGCAGCGGAGGCGGCCGGCGAGCCGGGTGCCGCCACCCTCGCGGACGTCGCCTACGACGAAGCCGATCCCGTCGCCCGCTGGGTGTCGGACGGCTACTCGACGATCTTCGCGGAGGCCTCCGAGCAGGCAGACGCGCCCTTCGACGTCGTGCTCTGCCAGATCGGCGTCGGCTCGTTCGCCTCCGCGGCGATCCGCTTCGCGTGCCATCAGTCGCCGCCCGCCCGCGTCGTCGGCGTCGAGCCGGCGACCGCCGCCTGCGCCATGGCGTCGCTCGCAGCCGGCCGGCCAGTCGTGATCGACACGCCGGGCACGAGCATGGCGGGGCTGAACTGCGCGACGCCCTCGCACGCCGCCTGGCCGGCGCTGCGCGACGGCCTCACGGGCTGCGTGGCGATCTCCGACGACGAGTCGCGCGCCGCGATGCGCGACCTGGCGTCAATGGGCGTGGTCGCCGGCGACTGCGGCGCGGCCTCGCTGGCGGCGCTGCGCGCGCTCGTGCACGACCCCGAATGCGCCGAGCTCGCGCGCGGCGCGGGGTTGGGATCCGCAAGCCGCGTGCTACTGGTATCGACTGAGGGCGCGACCGACCCCGAGGCCTATGCCGAGACGATGGAGCGCACATGAGACTGGACGATGCATCGCAGCTCGCCGAGAGCCTCGCCTCGCCGGCGCCCGAGCCCGCCGCCGGGATCGCGCTGTGCACCACGGGTGCGATGGCCGCTGCGCTGGTGGCCAAGGCCTGCGCGCTCTCGCCCGACGCCTCGCTCGAGGCCGAGCACGCCCGCGCGAACGACCTGCGAGCGGAGCTGCTCGCGACGGCCGAGCGCGATGTCGCGGCCTTCTACGGCGTGCTGGAGGTGCGGCGGGGCGGCGGAGACGAGCGCGAGGCGTGGGCGGTCGCCGCGCTCGTGCTGCGCGACGCTGCGGCGCTGCTCGAAGAGACGCGCTTCCTCGCCGAGGACGTGGCCGCCCGCTGCCGCAGGGCGCTCAGCGGCGAGCCGCTGGCCGCGGGTCTGCTGGCGGCCGGCGCAGAGCGCGCGGCGCTGGCGCTGGCGGAGATCGACGAGGGCGGCTAGCTCGTTCAGGCCTCTGCTTCGGCGGGCGGTACGACCGCCCGCCGAAGCGGTGCCATCAAGCCTCGACGAGGATCACCAGGGTCTCGGGCAGCACGCCGTCGTGCTCCATCGCGTCGGCGCCTGCCTGGCCCTGCAGCGCGGCCTGCACGGCCTCCATGTCGGGGACGTCCATCAGCACCGCGACGCGCTTCGGGTTCTCGGGATCCACGAACGTGCGGATGCCCGTCACGCCGAGGGGCCCGAAGAACTCCTCACGCCTCGGCGACGCAAGCCAGTGGTCGGTGTCCTTCACGTCGTGGTAGCCAATCACGGTGGGCATCGCGCACTCCTCGGGTCGACGGGTACCGGCGGCCACCGGTGACCTCGCGCCCGGGATCCTCGCACGTCCGATGCGAACTCGCCAGCCCTCTCGCGGCGGGCCTCAGGCGGCGATCGAGAGCCGCGCTCGCGCACGCTGCGGGCGCAGCTGCGCGGAGTGCCCGATGCTGCGCCGCAGGAACGCCTCGACGAGCACGGGGTCGAACTGGGTACCGGCGCCCGCCTCGAGCTCACTGCTCGCCTGCTGCACCGTCATCGAGTTCCGGTACGGGCGGTCTGCGAGCATCGCGTCGTAGGCGTCCGCGATCGCCAGCACGCGCGAGACGAGCGGGATTCGCTCGCCCGCCAGGCCATGCGGGTAGCCGGTGCCGTCCCAGCGCTCGTGGTGATGGCGCAGGATCGTGGCGATGCCCGTCAGGTCGGCCCGCTCGGCGAGCTGCGCGCTGGCGCTCGGGTGGCGCTTGACGGTGTCGTACTCACCGGCGTCGAGCCTGCCCGGCTTGAGCAGCACCGCGCGCGGCACGATGATCTTGCCGACGTCGTGGAGGAGCCCCGCGAGCGTCGTCTGCGCCACCGCACGGCCGTCGAGCCCGGCGGCGTCGGCCAGCTCGATTGCCACGCGCGAGACGCGCGTGGAGTGCTCCGCGTCGGTGGAGATCTGCGGGTCGAGCCAGCGTGCGAGCTCGAGCAGTCGCGAGAGGTCGATGCGCTGGCCCTGGTCCACTGACGAATGATTGATCAGGTATCGCCCGCTTTGCGTCCCTCACGCGGGTGAAGCTCTCGCCGAAAGCTGCAGGAAAAGCAGTCCTTTCGAACGGGCTAGAAGAGGCCGACCGTCCGTCCCTGGTCGTCGATGTCGATGCTCAGGCCGGCGGGCGTCTTCCCCAGACCTGGCATCTGCACGATCGTGCCGCAGAGCGCGGTCACGAAACCGGCGCCCGTATAGGCTCGCAGGTCGCGGATCGGCACCGTGAAGCCCGTGGGAGCTCCCTGCCGCGCCGGATCGTGCGAGATCGAGAGATGCGTCTTCGCCATGCAGATCGGCAGGTCGCCGTACAACTCGTTGAAGCGCTTGAGCTTGGCATGCGCGTCCGGCAGGAACTCGACGCCGTCGGCTCCGTAGACCTGGGTCGCGATGGCGGCGATCTTGTCCTCGATCGGAGCGTCGTCGGGATAGGTCAACGTGAAGTCGCTGGGCGCGTTCGCGGCCTTGACGACGGCGCGCGCCAGGTCGGCGGCGCCCTCGCCGCCGTCGACGACGGCGGTGTTGTACTGCGCATCGAGCGCGCCCGCCTCGAGGGAGAGCGCGCGCACGAGCTCGACCTCCTCGTCGGTGTCGTTGGGGAAGCGATTGACGGCGACGATGCACGGCATGCCGAAGCCCTTCGCCGTGCGGATGTGCGCGGCCAGGTTCGCGATGCCGGCGCGCAGCTGCGCGAGCGACTCCTCGGGCGAGCTCGCACTGCCGTCGGGCGAGCCGCCGTGCAAGCGCAGCGCCTTGACGGTCGCGACGATCACGACGGCGGACGGCCGGATCCCGCCCTGGCGGCAGACGATGTCCATGAATTTCTGCATGCCCATGTCCGCGCCGAAGCCCGACTCCGTGATCACGTAGTCCGCCAGCTTGAGCGCGATGCGGTCGGCGACGAGGGACGAGTTGCCGTGCGCGATGTTGGCGAACGGCCCGCAGTGGACGAAGGCGGGCTGCCCTTCGAGCGTCTGCACGAG
Organism: Gaiellales bacterium; assembly: GCA_035696365.1. Classification (GTDB taxonomy): domain Bacteria; phylum Actinomycetota; class Thermoleophilia; order Gaiellales; family JALYLC01; genus JALYLC01. Next base: position 75,966 of record DASRQS010000062.1, read on the forward strand.
GTTCGGCATGATCGCGTCCTTGAGCAGGACCGCCATCGAGCCGGCGCACCCGATCTGCTCGGCCGTGACGGGCTCGCCGGAGCGGTTGAACGCCACGGTGATCGCACCGAGACGCTGCCGCAGGTCGGTGAGGTCGCGCGCGAGGGCGAGGATCGCCATGACCTCGGAGGCCGCGGTGATGTCGAAGCCCGTCTCGCGCGGCGAGCCGTTGGTGGCTCCTCCGAGTCCCGTGATGATGCTGCGGAGACCGCGATCGTTCATGTCGACACAGCGGCGCCACGAGATCGAGTGCGGGTCGATGTCGAGCTCGTTGCCGTGCATCACGTGCGCATCGAGGAACGCGGCGAGGAGGTTGTTGGCGGCCGAGATCGCATGCATGTCGCCCGTGAAATGGAGGTTGAGATCCTCCATCGGGACGACCTGTGCGTAGCCGGCGCCGGCCGCGCCGCCCTTGATGCCGAAGACGGGGCCGAGCGAGGCCTCGCGGATGCACAGCAGCGCCGTCTCGCCGATCGCGCCCATGCCCTGCGTGAGCGAGACGGACGTCGTCGTCTTGCCCTCACCCGCCTTGGTCGGCGTGATGGCGGTCACGCAGATGATCTTGCCGTCGGGTTTGTCCTTGAGGCGATCGAGCACCGACAACCGGATCTTCGCCTTGTAGCGGCCGTACGGCTCGACCTCGGCGTCCTCGAGGCCGGCGGCCGCCGCGACCTCCTGGATCGGGCGGAGCTCGGCCTCCTGTGCGATCTCGAGACTGCTCTTCACGCTCGCGTACTCCCGTCAGAAGGGTCCATTGGAGGCTGCGTGCCGCGCCGGAGGATACGCGCGGAGTCGCGCATTGCGCGACGGTCGCTGCGAGACTTGCGCGGTGGAAGACACCGACAACGAGGCAAGGCCGTCCGGCGAGGGCGTGCTGCGGGAGGCGATCGGCCGGCAGATCCGCGAGTTCCGTACGGCGCTCGGTATGACGGTCGCCGAGCTCGGCCGTCAGAGCGACCTTTCCCCCGGCGCGATCTCGAAGATCGAGCGCGGCCTGACACCGCCGTCGCTGGCCAGCCTCAGCGCGATCGCCGGGGCGCTGGCCGTCCCCGTCACGGCCCTCTTCCGCAAGCACGAGGAGCAGCGCGACGCCTCCCACGTCGAGGCGGGCAAGGGCCTCGTGATCGAGCGCCGCGGAACGCGCGTCGGCCACCGCTACGAGCTGCTCGGCCACACGATCAGCGGCCGCGTGGCGATCGAGCCGTATCTCGTGACGCTGACAGAGGAGTCGGAGGTCTTCCCGCTCTTCCAGCACGCGGGCGTCGAGTTCCTCTACCTGCTGGAGGGCGAGGTGCTCTACCGCGCAGCCGGCGCGACCTACAACCTCCGCCCGGGCGACTCCCTGCTCTTCGACGGAGACGTTGCGCACGGCCCGGAGCAGCTGATCCGCTTGCCAATCCGCATGCTGGCAATCATCTCCCGGACGGCCGAAGACCGATGAGCGCAACGCTCGGGGTCAGGTCCGCATCACTGGGGTCTGACCCCGGCGTTGCGGGCCAGACCCCAGCGTTGAGACCCCCAGCGTCCGAGACCCCAGTCGGCACCGACGGGGTCAAGAACCCATCCGCGGGTTTACCCACAGGAAACTTTGATTCCTGTGGGTTGCCAGGACTTCTCGTATCCGGTAGGTTGCCTGGGCCAACCAGTGAGGGGTGACTCGCGGTCATGTGCGGAATCGTCGGCCTGTTCGCCAAGTCGCCTGCGATCGAGAATCGCCTGGGCGAGCACCTCGCAGCGATGCTGCGCCAGATGAGCGATCGCGGCCCGGATTCGGCCGGCGTCGCCGTCTATCGCGATCCGGTTGCGCACGGGCACAGCAAGCTCGTCCTGTGCTCACCCCGGGCCAACGAGGATTGGCAGGCGGTGGGCGATCAGCTCGCCGCCACGGGCGGCCCTGCCATCCGGTACAACCACGCGCTCTTTACCCTGCCCTGCGCGCCGGCCGAGGCGCAGGCGCTCGCCGAGGAGCACTACCCCGACCTGCGCGTCATGAGCGCGGGCGAGGTCATCGAGATCTACAAGGAAACCGGCCGCCCCGAGCGCTTCGCGAAGCTGTTCGCGCTCGGCGACGTGCGCGGGACGCACGCGATCGGGCACACGCGCATGGCGACGGAGAGCAAGGTCACCACCGAGGGCTCGCACCCCTTCTCGACGGGCGAGGATCTCTGCCTCGTGCACAACGGCTCGCTCTCGAACCACAACCGCCTACGCGAGAACCTGCGCCGCGAGGGCATCCGCTTCGTGAGCGAGAACGACACGGAGGTGGCCGCGGGCTACCTCGCGTGGCGGCTGCGCGAGGGCGCGACGCTGCAGCAGGCGCTCGAGGGCTGCCTCGACGACCTCGACGGCTTCTACACGTTCGCCGTCGGCACGCGCGACGGCTTCGCCGTGATGCGCGACCCGATCGCCTGCAAGCCCGCCGTGATGGCCGAGACCGACGAGTGGGTCGCGATGGCCTCCGAGTACCGCGCGATCGCGGTCCTGCCCGGCGCCGACGAGGCCCGCTCGTGGGAGCCCGAGCCGGCGCGCGTGTACGTGTGGGAGCGGGAGCGCGTGGCGTGAGCACCGCGGTCGAGACGTTCGACCTGGCCGAGACCTCGCTGCGCGCGCTCAACCAGCACCTGCACGACCTGGCGGGCTCGAGCGGAGCGCACGTGCGCGTCACCAACCCGAGCGGGGCGCACGCCGTCGCCTGCGGCATCGACGCCGAGCTCGAGGTCGACATCGACGGGCACGTGGGCTACTACTGCGCCGGCATGAACAAGCTCGCGACCGTGCGCGTGCACGGCAACGCGGGCTCGGGCCTGGCCGAGAACATGATGAGCGGGCGCGTGGTCGTCGACGGCAGCGCCAGCCAGTACTGCGGCGCCACCGCGCACGGCGGGCTGATCGTCGTGCACGGCGACACCTCGCTGCGCTGCGGCATCTCGCTCAAGGGCGGCGAGATCGTGGTGCACGGATCTGTGGGCGGCAACTCGATGTTCATGGCGCAGGCGGGTGCGCTTGTGGTCTGCGGCGACGCCGGCGAGGCGCTCGGCGACTCGCTCTACGAAGCCCGCATCTACGTGCGCGGATCGGTCGCGGGGCTCGGCGCCGACTGCATCGAGAAGGAGATGCGGGACGAGCACCTCGCGCAGGTGCGCGATCTGCTCGAGCGCGCCGAGATCGACGACGCCGAGCCCGGGGAGTTCCGCCGCTACGGCTCCGCCCGGCAGCTCTACACGTTCAAGATCGACAACGCCGGGGCGTACTGATGACCTGGGAGGACAAGGCGATCAAGGCCGGCTGGACGCCGCCCGGCGCCGGCTGGCACCCGGGCCTGCGCGAGTCGTACCTCTACGACCGCAACGTCATCGCCGAGATCCAGCGCGCGGCGCGCGAAGGCATCTACGACATCCGCGGCTTCGGCGCCAAGCGGCGCCTCCCGCACTTCGACGACCTGCTGTTCCTGGGCGCCAGCATGTCGCGCTACCCGCTCGAGGGCTACCGCGAGCGCTGCGACACGACGGTCACGCTGGGCGCCCGCCACGCCAAGAAACCGCTCGAGCTCAAGATCCCTATCACGATCGCGGGCATGAGCTTCGGCGCGCTCTCGGCGCCCGCCAAGGAGGCGCTCGGGCGAGGCGCGAGCGAGGTCGGCACCTCGACGACCACCGGCGACGGTGGCATGACGCCCGAGGAGCGCGGCCATTCCGACCTGCTCGTCTATCAGCTGCTGCCGTCGCGCTACGGCATGAACCCCGACGACCTGCGCCGTGCCGACGCGATCGAGATCGTCGTCGGCCAGGGCGCCAAACCGGGCGGCGGCGGCATGCTGCTCGGGCACAAGATCTCCGACCGCGTGGCCGAGATGCGCACGCTGCCGAAGGGCATCGACCAGCGCAGCGCCTGCCGCCATCCCGACTGGAACGGGCCCGACGATCTCGAGATCAAGATCGGCGAGCTGCGCGAGCTGACCGATTGGCAGAAGCCGATCTTCGTGAAGGTCGGCGCCACGCGCACCTACTACGACGTGGCGCTGGCGGTCAAGGCGGGCGCCGACGTCGTTGTCGTGGACGGCATGCAGGGCGGCACCGCAGCCACACAGGACGTGTTCATCGAGCACGTCGGCATCCCGACGCTGCCCGCCGTGCGGCTGGCCGTGGAGGCCCTGCAGGAGCTCGACATGCACCGAAAGGTGCAGCTGATCGTCTCCGGCGGCATCCGCTCGGGCGCCGACGTCGCCAAGGCGCTCGCGCTAGGCGCCGACGCGGTCTCGATCGGCGTGGCGGCCCTGATCGCGCTCGGCGACAACGCGCCGGAGCTGGAGCCCGAGTACGAGCGCATCGGCAGCTCGGCCGGCTACTACGACGACTGGCAGGCCGGGCGTGACCCCGCAGGCATCTCCACCCAGGAGCCCGAGCTGGCCGCGCGCTTCGACCCGGAGCTCGGCGGCCGCCGCCTCGCCAACTACCTGCGCTGCATGACGCTGGAGTGCCAGACGCTCGCGCGCGCCTGCGGGAAGTCGCACGTGCACAACCTCGAGCCGGAAGACCTCGTCGCCCTCACCGTCGAGGCCGCTGCGATGGCGCGCGTCCCGCTCGCGGGCACCAACTGGATCCCGGGACACTCGGGGTCTGGCCCTTGATGTCCCGCTGCGGGACATCAAGAGCCAGACCCCGAGTGTCCCGCTGAAATTTCACAGCCCCGACGCTGATCTATGTGCACCTTCCACAGATATCCCCGCGCCCTGACGCCCCCGGGTGCCCTGCCGCTGGACGTCGTCATGTGCAGGCGGCACACTCTCGGCATGCTCGCGATCGCCTCCGCCGTCGACCCGCGGCGCCGCCGGTGAGCTTTCTCATCGACTGCCCCAACTGCGGGCCCCGCCCCTCCACCGATTTCCGCTACGGCGGCGAGACGAGGCCCGTCGAGGATCCGTCCTCGAGCGAGCTCGACGAGATCAAGCGACTGTGGATGCGCCGCAACGTGGCGGGCGACCAGACCGAGCGCTGGTTCCACCGCGACGGCTGCCGGCGCTGGCTGACGATCACGCGCAACACCGTGACGAACCAGGTGCACGGTGGCTGAGTCCTTCGGCTTCGACGGCCGCGAGATCGCGATCCACGAGGGCGACACGATCGGATCCGCGCTCTACCGCGCCGGCGTCGACACCGTCTCGCGCTCGTTCAAGTACCACCGCCGCCGCGGGTTCCTCTGCATGAGCGGCGACTGCCCGAACTGCCTCGTCCAGGTCGACGGCGAGACGGGCGTGCGCTGTTGCACGCGCCCGGCCGCGGACGGCATGAAGGTCGAGCCGCAGAATGTCATGTTCGGGCTCGAGCGCGATCCGCTGGCCATGAACGACATGAAGCTGGCGCACAAGTTCCTGCCCGTCGGCTTCTACTACAAGACGCTGATCAAGCCGCGCTGGCTGTGGCCCCGCGTCGAGCCGATGATCCGCAAGGTGGCCGGCCTCGGCAAGGTCGACACGAACGACCTGCCCCGCCACCTCGAGCGCGTCTACCGGCATCCCGACGTCGTGGTGCTCGGGGCCGGCCCGGCGGGCCTGGCCGCCGCGCTGGGCGCCGCCGAGGCGGGCGCGTCGGTGATCGTCGCCGACGAGGGCGAGGCGCCCGGCAGCCGTCTCGGCGCCGGCGCCACCCTGGACGCGGTGCGCGAGCTGCTCCCCCAGGTCGAGGCGCACGAGCGCATCGAGCTGCTCCGCAACCACCGTGCGTTCGGGCTCTACGAGGGTCCCGAGGTGCCGCTGATCGGCCCGGACCTGCTCGTGATGACGCAGCCGAAGGCCATCGTCGTGGCGACCGGGGCCTTCGAGTCGATGGAGGTCTTCGACGGCAACGACGTGCCGGGCGTGATGCTCACGCGCGGCGCGGTGCGCCTCGCGACCCAGCACTCGGTCAAGCCGGGCAACGTCGCGGTGATCCTCGCGGGCACGCAAGAGGTGCCCGAGCACATCGCTGCGCTCCGAGCAGTGGGCACCGAGGTCGCTGCCGTGATCATCCCCGACGGCGCCTCCAGCGGCCCGGAGCTGCCGGCCGGCGTGCGGCCGATCGTCGGCGAGATCGTCAAGGTGCACGGCAAGAAGCGCGTCAAGGCCGTGAGCGTGCGCTACACGGGTGGCACCGAGAAGATCGCCTGCGACCTCGTCTGCCTCTCCGGCAGCCTCACGCCGCAGGAGAACCTGCTGCGGCAGGGCACGGCCATGCCGGTCCACGCCGCCGGGGACCTGCTCGCGCCCGCAGCGGTGGCCGAGTCCGTCGCGCATGCCCGCGAGGTCGGGGCGCGTGCGGCCCGCGGCGAGGGCGCCGAGCTCCCCGAGCTCGGCCAGAAGGCGCGGCGCTGCGGCGACGCCGGCTACGTCTGCATCTGCGAGGACGTCTCGGTACAGGACGTGCGCAACGCCGTGACGGAGGGCTTCTCCTCGACGGAACTGCTCAAGCGCTACACCACGATCACGATGGGCCCCTGCCAGGGGCGCATGTGCCACGGCCAGATGCGCACGCTCGCCGAGCGGCTCTCGCCCGGCGCCGAGCCGCGCATCTCCTCGACCACCACGGCTCGCCCGCCGGCGCGCACGGTGATGCTGGACGAGGTCACCGCCGGCGCCTACGCGCACCTCGAGCGCCGCACCGCGCTGCACGACGTGCATCTCGGCCTCGGCGCGTCGTTCCTGTGGGCCGGGCAGTGGAAGCGCGTCGACAACTACGGCTCGATCGAGCAGGAGTACCGCGCCGTGCGCGAGGGCGTCGGCATCATCGACGTCGGCACGCTCGGCAAGTTCCGCGTGTCCGGGCCCGACGTCGTGCCGTTCCTCGAGCGTCTCTACCCCAACCACGTCGGCGACATCCAGCCCGGGCGCCTGCGCTACGGCTTGCTGCTCGACGAGCACGGCGTCATCCACGACGACGGCACCATCTGCCGCATCGACGACGAGACGTTCTACCTCACGGTCACGACCTCGGGCGCCGAGGAGGCCGAGGCGCTGATGATCGACTGGCGCGACACCTGGGGCATGACGGTGCACATCGTCAACCAGACCTCCGCGCTCGGCGCGATCAACATCGCCGGGCCGCAGGCGCGCGAGGTGCTCTCCACGCTGACCGAGGACGATATCTCCAAGGAGGGCTTCCCCTACCTGCGGCAGCGCACGATCACGGTGGCCGGGATCCCGTGCCTCGCGATCCGCCTGGGCTTCGTGGGCGAGGTCGGGTGGGAGCTGCATCACACCGCCTCGCGCTCCGAGGAGCTATGGGCGGCGCTGCTTTCGGCCGGCGAGGCGCACGGTGTGCAGCCCTTCGGCATCCAGGCGCAGCGGCTGCTGCGCCTCGAGAAGGGCCACATCATCGTCTCGCAGGACACCGACTTCGAGACCACGCCGTGGCGTGTCGACATGGGCTGGGCGGTCAAGCTCGAGAAGGACTGGTTCGTCGGCAAGCGCGCGCTCGTGCGCAAGAAGGACACGCCGACCGAGAAGCTGATCGCCTACCGCGGCGACGCCGGCACGCGCAACGCGCCCTGGGAGGGCGCTGCGGTCAAGGTCGACGGCAAGCTCGTGGGCCGCGTGACGAGCTCCTGGTACTCCTGGTCGCTCGGCTATCCGATCGGCCTCGCCTGGGTCAAGCCCGAGTTCGCGGACGAGGGCAAGCGCCTGCTGATCGGCAAGGACAACATGAGCGCCAGCGTCGTCCGCGGTGCGTTCTACGACCCCGAGGGAGCGAAGCTCCGTGCCTGAGGGATGGGCCATCGCAGACGCGGCCAAGGTGCGGGGCTTCGGCCCGCCCGAAGCGCTGGACAAGCTCTCTCCCCCGCCCTGGGTGCGCGCGGGCCGCGTGGCCGGGGACGAGGTGCTGTGGCTGGCAGGCCGCGAGCGGGCCGGCGAGCTCGTCGAGGCCCTCCGGGCCGAGCTCTCGGGCTACGGCAACCGCGCGACCGTCGTGGATCACAGCGACGGCTACGCCCTGTTCGAGCTCACGGGCCCCGAGCGCAACGACCTGTTCGCGCGGCTCTCGAGCATCCGCATCCCCGCCACCGACGCCTTCGTGCAGGGCAACTTCGCGGGCGTCCCCGCGCGCACGTTCTGCACGGCCGAGCGCCTCGAGGTCATCGTGACGAGCGATGTCGCCTGGTTCGTGGGCGGCCGCCTCGGGCACGCCGCGGGCGATCTGGCCGGGAGGGCAGCATCGTGAGCGGCCTCTTCTCCTTCAAGCCGTTCTGGCGCGAGCGCGATCTCGCATCCTCCTACGACGTCGTGATCATCGGCGGCGGCGCGCACGGCCTCGCGACGGCCTACGAGCTCACCAAGCGCGGCATCACGAACGTCGCAGTGCTCGAGATGAACTACATCGGCGCAGGCGGCTCGGGCCGCAACACGACGATCCTGCGCGCCAACTACAAGACGCCCGAGGGCATCGCGTTCTACGGCGAGAGCCTCAAGATCTACCAGCAGCTCTCGCAGGAGCTCGACTTCAACCTGCTGATCTCGAAGCACGGGCACCTCACGCTCGCGCACTCGGAGCGCTCGGTTGCAGTGCAGCGCGAGCGCGCCGAGGCCAACCAGCTGATGGGCGTCGACTCACGCTGGGTCGAGCCCGACGAAGTCGGGCGGCTGTGCCCGCAGCTCAACATGTCGCGGGACGTCGCCTACCCCATCCAGGGCGCGCTCTACCACCCGCCCGGCGCGGTGATCCGCCACGACGCGGTCGTGTGGGGCTATGCCCGCAAGGCCGACGCAGGCGGCGTGCACATCCACCAGGGCGTGGAGGTCACGGGCCTCAAGATCGAGAACGGCCGCTGCGTCGGGGTCGAGACGAACCGCGGCCCGATCGCGACCGGCACCGTGATGTCGGCCGTCGCCGGTTGGACGTCCATGATCACGGACATGGCCGGCATCGAGATGCCGCTCACCAACCACCCGCTGCAGGCCTTCGTGACCGAGCCCGTCAAGCCGCTGCTCTCGAAGATCATCGTCTCCGCCGGCCTGCACGTGTACATCTCGCAGACCGACCGCGGCGAGTTCCTGATCGGCGCCGAGATCGAGCCGTACACGACCTACAACACGCGCTCGACGTTCACCTTCCTGGAGCACGGGGCGCACAACGCGCTCGAGCTGATGCCGTTCCTCGCGCGGCTCAAGATCCTGCGGCAGTGGACGGGCTACTGCGACATGACGCCCGACTACAGCCCGGTCATGGGCCTGACGGAGGTCGACGGCTTCCTGGTCGACGCCGGCTGGGGCACGTGGGGCTTCAAGGCCTCGCCCATCTGCGGCGTGACGATGGCCGAGCTGATCGCGACCGGCAAGACCCCGGCGCTGATCGAGCCGTTCGCGCTGGAGCGCTTCCACAAGGACACGGTCGTGCCTGAGAAGGGCGCCGCGGCCGTCTCGCACTGAGGGCCCGTCTCAGTAGGGCGTGGCGCCTAAGAGGAAGTCGTCGATCAGCGCCGTCAGCCGCTGAGCCTCGTCCTGAATCGTGCGCGCGTAGCGCCGGCGGGTGGCATCGTCGAGGTCCGGCTCCAGGAGCAGCTCGGCAACGCCGAGCACGCCGGCCAGAGGGGTGCGCAAATCGTGCGAGAGGGTGGCGACCGGCCCCGACTTCAGGCGCCGCTTCGCGCTCGGCCGTGATCTCGCGCATCACCACGATGCGGCCGATGAGCTCGCCGGACGAATCGTGAACGGGCCCCGTGTGGCGCTGAAACGCACGGCGCTCCTCGGCCAGCTCGAACTCGTCGAGCGTCGTGCATTCGGGATCGTTGAGGATCGCCAGCATCGTGGCGCGGTAGGCGTCGGGATCCGTCAGCCGATGGGCCAGGATGGCGGCGCCCGCCTGCAGCGTCGTGTACGGCGGGAGCTTGAAACGTCATGCGCACCTGCTCGATGACGGAGTTCGTGAGCAGAGAGCGGCCGGCCAGATCCACGAGGCGGATGCCGTCCACGCTCGCATCCAGCAGTGCGCCGTTGATGTCGACCATGCGCTGCAGATAGAGGTGGTGCGCCGCGATCTCGGCCTCGGCGCGCTTGCGCTCCGTGACGTCGTGCCCGGCGGCGTACAGGAGCCCCGTCTCGAGTGACGGAGTCGCCGTCCAGGCCAGCCAGCGGTAGGAGCCGTCCTTGCAACGGAAGCGGTTCTCGAAGCACACGATCGCGACGCCCTCGGCCAGGCCCGCGACCTGGGCCAGCGAACCATCCCGGTCGTCCGGGTGCACGAAGTCGACGAACGGCTGCGCCAGGAGCTCCTGCAGGGTGAAGCCCAGCGTGCGCTCCCAGGACGGGTTCAGGCGCTTGAACAGCCCGTCGGCGAGACCGGCAACGCACAGCAGCTCGAGCGAGAGCGTGAAGAAGCGGTCGAGTTCCGCCTGGCTCTCATGGGTCGCACCGATATGTATCTATCGGCACATATCGCGGAAACGTTAACGCGGCAGCTCAGCGATCCCTTGCGGCACGAGGTTCGGCCGCGGGCGCACTCCCAGCAGCACCTGATCGGCCGAGGCCGCCAGCGCCTCGGCGTCCTGCTCGTCCAGCACGACGGCCAGCAGCACCTGGCGCGCAGCGGCGGCCAGCGCTGCGGGATGCACGATGTCGCCGGCGACCAGGTCGCGCACGCGCTGGCGCTCACCGGCATCGCGCCCTGCCAGCGCACCCGCTCGCAAGGCGGTGAGCGAGAGCGAGCGCTCGGAGCGCAGCGCCAGGCCGAGCGCATCGCGCAGTACGTCGGCCTGCAGCGATGCGTCGAGCTGCAGGGCGCGCTCGAACAGGCCGAGCGCCTCGCGGCGCGGATCGCGCGGATCGAGCGCGCCGATGCGCAGCGCCGTCGCCCGCGCGACGACCAGCAGATGCAGGTCGAAGCGGTAGTACGCGCCCTCGACCTGGCGGGACGACGCGGAGGACAGCGCGACGGGCGGCCGCGGGCCGCCGTCGATGCGCTCGAAGCCGACGGGCCCGGTCGAGACCGCGGCGCCGGACACGAGGCGCAGCGCGCGCACGGCATCCTCGATCAGATCGGCGAGACGCGGAGGACGCTCCCCGGGATCCAGCTCCAGCGTGACGGCCAATGCGCAGCGGCGCTCTGGCTCGCCCCCGAAGCCCGGCGGCACGAGCAGGCTCGCCTCGGGCCAGCCGGCCGCGATGTCGCCGACGTCGGCGCGCACGAGCGAGACGCCGCGCCCGAGGTCGGCGGGGGGCTCGCTGACGAGCACCCCGACCAGCGGCGCCATCGCGTCATACAGGTGGCGGCTGCCCGCGACTCCGCGGTCGAGCGGGCCGAAGATGGCGTCGAAGGCCTCGTCGGGGCATTCGAAGCCGTCCTCGCGCTCGGCGATCTGCACGGCCAGCGGCCACATGACGGCGGCCCGCAGGGCCTCGGTGTCATCGACGCCTTCGCCGACGTGAAGGCGCGCGTACTCCACGGCTCCCGGCGTCGCCTGCAGCAGCGAGAGCGCGCGGCGCGCATCGGGCAGCGCGAGGATGAGCGAGCGGCGCTCGTCCAGGAACGCACCGTAGAGCGGCCGGTAGCTGTAGAGCGCGGACTCGCGCCCCTCGTGGGCGTCCAGCACGAACGGCACCTCGCTCCCGTTGGCGAGGTCGCGGGCGGCGAGGGCGAACGTTGCCTGCACGAAGCGCAGGAGCGGCTCGCGCAGCTCCCCGTCGAGCACACCGGCGGGCGGGACGAGGACAGTGCTCATGCAGATGCGGTTCGGGCTTCCACCGCGCGTTCCTGCCGCAGGGTGGCTGGCGTCGCACGCAGCAGATGCAGGCTCGCCAGTCCCGCCCACTCGCCGTAGGGCTCGAGCAGCTTGACCGTGTCCTCGCTCTCGGCACGGCGTCCGAGCAGGGCCGTGCACAGCTTGATCAGGCCGAGGTCGCCCGCGAGACCGCGATCGTAGCGGCCGAGTCCGTGCAGGAAGAACGTCCCCACCGACCAGGGGCCGAGCTGGCGCTCGCGCAGGAGGCGCGCCGCGACACCGTCGGGTGGCGCTGTGACGAGTCGTTCGAGGTCGAGCTGCGCCGAGATGCGCACGAGCGCCGCCGCCCGGCGCGGCGCGAGGCCCGACGCGCAGATCTGCGCCGCAGAGAGGCGCGCGAGGTCGGCGCGCTCGGGCGAGAGCCTCTGCCCGGCGTGCGGACGTCCCACCCGGAACACGATCCCGCGCTCGATGCGGCGAGCCTCGCTGAAGGTGACCAGCTGCCCGGCGAGTGCGCGGATCAGCGCGTGCACGCACGTGCCGGTGCGCGGCGCGCGCAGGCCGCGGGCGCGCGCGACGGGACCAGCCAGCAGCGGATCCCGCTCGGCCATGGCGAGAAAGGGCGCGATGTCGTCGTCCACGCCGAGCAGGAAGCGCAGCCGGTCGAGGCCCGCCGCGGCATCGGGTGCGTCGAGTGCGATAGCCAGCATGCCGTCGGTGCGCTGCGCGACGCGCGCGTGGGCGGGCCCGGCAGCCGTCGCGAAGGCGAGCTCCGCGCCGTAATCGTGCAGCCGCACCGTGCCGTCGCGGACGGCCCCGAGCGTCATGCGCAGTGCATACGGACCGCGCGGGCGGAGCTCGACCGCGGTGTGAGCCGGCCGGCCGCCGCCTGCGTCGCCGCCCTGGCCGGCTGCCTCCCGATCTCGGGCATCGTCTTGTCGTCTCGCCACCACGCGTGCAGCAAGTAGAGCAGAGGTCGCTACAGTCAAGGACCCGCCGGAGGTGACGGAACGAGCCCCTCGGCCGCCGGCGGAGCGTCGGCGAAGCCCGGCGCCACCTCGTCGAGGGTGGCGATGCGCGCGAGCCGCTCTCGCAGGCGCTCCTCCTGGTCGCGCGGCAGCCCGAGCCAGGCCGGTACGTCGAGGCGCGGCCGGGCGACGTAGGCGGCGGCCTGCAGCAGGGCTGCGCCGCCACGGCGCCGCTGCGCCAGCCCGAGCAGCTTGCGCCCGTCGGGGCGGGTCACGAGCTCGTAGGACCCCGTCCCGGCGAAGCAGGCGAGCCGCGCGGCTGCCCGCTCGGAGACCGGCAGCCTGGCGGCCTCGCGTGGCGTGACCGCGCGCAGCGACGCACCGCGAGCCTCGAGCGCCGCCTGCAGCGCGCGAGCGAGCCAGCGATACGACTGCCCTACGTCGTCGATCACGAGCGGATGACCTCGCGGGAGTACGACATCGAGCATCAGGTAGTGGTCGTCGCACGAGACCGCCCCGCCGCCCGTGGAGCGCCGCAGCGCGGCGCCGGGGACGGTCACGCGCTGCGCGGAACCGAGCACGAGCACGGAGTCGCTCGGGCGCGACCAGCCGGCGCGCAGCTCGCCGTCGACCCGCGTCTGCTCGAGCCAGGCGTCGGCGCGTGCGAGCAACTCGGCCACGGGTGCGCGCTCGATGCTCAGGGGTCGACCTCGACCACGACCTCTTCGAGCTCGTCGAGCGCAGCGCGCACGGCCTCCTCGACGCGCCCCGCGAGCGCATGGGCGTCGGAGACCGACTGCCCCGGCACCGCGCGCACCCTCAGCACCACGACGAAGCGGCCATCATGGTCGAATACCAGCACCTCCTCGGGCTCTCCGGCGACGGGCCGCACGGCCTCGGCCACCCGCTCGTAGATGTCGGCCCGCCGACCGGTGACATCGAACGCAGCCGCGACGCCCGGCGCGTGCGGCTCGAGGTGCACGTAGACGTCCGTGGCGCCCGTCTCGCGGCGGATCTCGTCCCGCAGGCGTTGCGTGATCCGCGCCGCCTCTTGCAGCGGCAGGCCTGCATCGACGCGGGCGTGCAGCGTGATCGCGCGCCCACCGGGCCGTATCAGCACGGTCGCGTTGTGCACCTCGATCACGCCTGGGACGCGCAGCGCGGCCGCGAGCGCGCGCTCGCTGGGCTGCTCGTCCGCCGCCAGCGGCTCGGCGTGCACTGTCACCTCGGCGGGCCGGCCCAGCTCCTGCTCGACCACGCGCTCGACCTCGTCCATCACGGAGTGACTGCGCTCCAGCCCCGCCAGGCGGTCGACGCCGATCACGACGTCGGCGAAGTACCTGCCGCCCGACGAGCGTACGCGCAGCCCTCGCACCTCCGTCACGCCCGGCAGCGAAGCCACGACGGCGCGCAGATTGGCCTCGGCTCCCGCAGGTGCGCTGTCCATGAGCGCGTTGACGTTGGAGCGCGCAAGCCGCACCGCGCCGAACACGACGAGCACCGCGACGAAGAGCGCGGCGATCGCATCCGCGCGCGGATGGCCGAGCGCCGTCAGCCCGAGCCCCGCGATCACGGCGAGCGTGCCCGCGAAGTCCACGGCAAAATGCACGGCGTTGGCTCCGAGCGCGGCGCTGCCCTCGCTGCGGGCGGCGCGGGACGAGGCCGTGGCCCGCGCAGCGTCGATCACGAGCACGAGCGTGAGCACCGCGAAGGCGTACCATGTCGCCCGCACCTCTCCCCCGCCGCCGCGCAGGCGCAGGATGGCCTGGATCGCGATCCAGGCCGCTGCCAGCACGAGGATGGCTGCCTCGGCGAGCGCCGAGAGGTTCTGCGCCTTGCCATGCCCGTAGGGGTGCTCGGGATCGGCAGGCCTGTCGGAGACCCCGACCGCCCAGAGCGTGAGCAGCGCCGCGCCGGCGTCGACGCCCGAGTGCACGGCTTCGGCCAGGATGCCGAGGCTGCCGGTCGTGAAGCCGACGATCAGCTTCACGGCGACCAGGGCCAGCGCCGCGCCGAGGGAGAAGAGCGCGGTGCGCCGTGCTACAGACACCCGGCTGATGGTACTCGGACGGCCTGGCCGCGACCTCGTGCATCTAGGCTGGCTGTGGTGAACGCCGACGTCACACTCCGTCCAGCCGTGCGCTCGGACGCCGCGGATGTCGCACAGCTGCTCGCCGCCCAGAGGGAGCACCTGGCCCCCTGGGATCCGCGCCGCGAACCGGCGTTCTTCACGCGCGGCGGCCAGCGCGCGCGTCTCACGCAGGTCGAGCGCGAGCGCGCTGCCGGCACGTCGCACCGCTTCCTGATCCTCGAGCGCGGCGAGCTCGCCGGCGAGGTGTCCGTCACGAACATCGTGCGCCGCTCGTTCCAGAGCGCGAACGTCGGCTACTGGGTCGCCAGAGACCGCAACGGACGGGGCGTGGCCACGGCCGCCGTCGCCGCGGTGTGCTCCTTCGCGTTCGGCGAGCTCGAGCTGCATCGTCTCGAGGCCGGGACGCTCTTGCACAACACCGCCTCGCAGATCGTGCTCGACCGCAACGGATTCCGCCCCTTCGGGGTCGCCGAGAGCTACCTCCGCATCGCCGGCAGCTGGTGCGACCACGTGCTCTTCCAGCGCACGAGCGAGCAGCCGGCAACCCCGCTGGGAGCGGTCGACCTGGCCCGCCGGATCGCGTTCCTGGCCGATCCCCAGTAGCCGCGCTTATCCGGTTGTGTGCAGGCGATCTGCAACCAAATTGTGTAAATGTCTTGAAATCTGAGCACTTTTCCGCGATGGTGAGGTGCAGGGGCGTCCAGGGGACGCCCTAGCCCATGGCCGAAGTTCTCCGCAGCATCGACGAGCTCGAACGTGACCGCAGCGAATTCGCGGCCAGTGGAGACCTGCGCGCCGCGGCCGCCTGCGACCGGGAGATCGGGATCGCGTTGGCCGAGGCCGGCAAGCTCGACGCCGCACTCGCGCGCCTCGAGATCGCACGCTCTGTGCTGTCGCAGCACGAGCGGCCGGGCGACGTCGGGATCTGCGACCACTGCCTCGGCATCGTGCTCGCACGGCTCGGCCGGGAGCACGAGGCGCTGCAGCGCCTCGAGGCCGCCCGCAGCGCCTACGCCGCGCAGCACCGCTACCTTGCGGTCGCCGACTGCGAGGAGCACATCGGCTACGCGCTGCTGGCGCTCGACCGGCCGGGCGCCGCCGTCTCGCATCTGAGCCACGCCCGTACCCTGCATGACGAGGCCGGGCGTGCCGATCACGTCGCGGCCTGCGAGGCCGGCCTCAGTGCCGCCAGCGGTCAGCGCGAGCGACCGCGCCCCGCGCTGGATCTCCCGCGTGTCGCGCCGGCGCTGCGCGCCCGTCTCAGCTAGAGCTTCTCAGGCGCCCAGGCGGGCTCGGCGAGCAGGCGCGCGACCGTTGCGAGGAAGCGCGCTGCAGGCGCCCCGTCGACCGCGCGGTGGTCGAACGACGCGGACAGGCTGACGGAGTCGCGCAGGGAGCCCACCGCCAGGATCGCCGCCTGTGGCGGCAGGACCAGGGCCTGGAAGCGATCGACCCCCAGCGGCCCCAGGTTCGAGATGCTGAACGTGCCGGCGAAGATCTCCTCGGGCCGCAGCGTGCGGGTGCGGGCGGCCTCCGCCAAGCGCAGGCGCTCGCTGCTGAGCTCCTCGAGCGTGCGCGTATCGGCGTCGAGGATGACGGGCACCGTCAGGCCGTCGTCGAGCGCAAGGGCGAGGCCGATGTTGACGCGCTCGTACTCCACCACGCAGTCGTCGCCGTAGCTCGCGTTGACGCCCGGGTGCTCGCGCAGGGCGCGCGCGCAGGCCATCGTGATGACGTCCGTCAGCGTGGCCCCGTGCCCGCCGCTCTTGAGAGTCCGGCGCAGCTCTCGCAGGCCCGCCGTGGGCACGTCCCGCTGCAGCGTGAACTGCGGTACCACCGCGCTGACGCTCATCGAGCGCACCGTTCCCCGGCGCAGCCCGGTGAGCGCGACGCGCCTGCCCGTGCCCCGTGCGGCGTCGCTCATCTACTTGACCCAGAGCAGGGACGGCATGAGATGCAACTGCGGGCTCCAGCGGTAGTTTCCCACGCGGCGGGAGACCAGGTCGGTCACCTTGGGGTTGAAGAGCGGCAGCCAGACGGCGAGATCGACGACGCGGCGATCGACCTGGCGCCACAGCCGCTCCGCGGCCTGCGGGCGCGTGAGGCCGAGCGTGACGGCCTGCTTCATCAACGGCTGTACCGTCGTGCGGTCACAGAAGCCGCTGATGTTCGGGCTCGCGTCGGAGTCGGGGACGAAGGATCTGCAGCCGAGCAGGCGGTCCAGCAGGCTCGAGGGAGCCGGGTAGCCCTGGTGCCATTGCGAGAGCCCCATCTCCACCCCGTTGCGCGAGTTCTGCACGTAGGCCGCCTGAACACCGTCCGGGAGCGTCTTGAGGCGCGGGTCGTAGCCGAGCTTGAGCAGCACGACGAGAATGTACTGCCCGATCGCCTTCTGCACGCGGTCGTCCGCGACCACGATGTCGACGCGGTTGCCCTTCGTGCCCGACTCGGCGACGAGCGCCTCGGCCCTCGCGACGTCCGGCCCCGACCAGGGTGCCTTGCCACCGCTCGTCCACGGGCAGTAGGGCGTGTAGCCGGGGAACCCGGGCGGCAGCACCTGGCAGGTCGGCGCCGCGAGCCGCGGGCCCCCGAAGAGCCGGACGACCTCGCCGCGATCGATCGCCAGGTTGACGGCCTCGCGTGCCTTGATCTGGTTGAAGGGCTTGATGTTGACGTTGAGCGCGAAATACCAGTCGGCCGGCAGCTGGTTGACGTGCACCTGCGACGCGAAGCGGCCCTCCAGCTCCCCCAGCCGATCGGCCGGCAGGTCGTCTGCGACCCAGTCGGCCTGCCCGCGCTCGACCTGCGTGACCTCGGCCTCGACGCCCAGTCCGAACCGCTGCACGATGCGGTCGACGTAGCCGGCGGGCTGCGCCGCCGGCGCCCAGGCCTTGAAATACGGATTGCGCCGGAGCACGAGTTGCCTGACCGGCGCATACGAGGCCCAGGCGTACGGGCCGGTGCCGACGAGCCGCGAGACGTCGGTGCCGATCTCGCTCGTCCCCACGCTCGGCGGCAGCAGGGCAGCCGGCGGCAGCGCCAGCTTCTGCAGCCACTCGGTGTCGGGCTCGGTGAGGTGGAAGGTGATCTCCCGCCCGCTCACCGTGATGCCGCGATCGAGCGTGCAGGTGGCCGGATTCTGGAGGCACGGCTCGGCGCCGTCGATCACGCCGTAGAGCGACTCGGCGGTAGGGCCATGCACCTTGAAGAGCCGCTCGAACGTGAAGCGCACGTCGCTCGGCCGTACCCGCGCCCCGTTGGAGTAGCGGACGCCGCGGCGCAGCGTGAGCGTCCACGTGCGGCCGCCGTCGGTCGTGCGTGGCAGCCTGACCGCGAGGTCGGCCACGACGCTGTTGGCCGACGGCCCGGAGGACTTGCGGAACGCGGTCAGGCCGTCCTGGGTGACCTGGAACAGCTGCAAGTACTGTGGCGTCGCGTTGACCTGCGGATCGGCCGTGCCCGCGTTGGAGCTCGCGAGCATGACGAACGTGCCACCGCGATGGCCGGCCGCCGCAAGGGCCCCTGCGGGCAGCGCGAGAAGCGCCGCGAGGACGGCGAGCATGCAGCGGCAGACCGATGAACGACTCACATGCATCTCCTCGGCGGAGAAAGGATGGTATCGCCCGCTCCCTGGCGGCTGCGTCATCGAGCGTTTCCCGCGCACGATCGCTGCCGAGCGGGTAACGTCGCCGCGCAACCAACGGAGGTCACGGTGAGGATCGAGGTGATCGAGGGTATCGGCGCAGCGCACGCATCGGCCCTCGCGCGGGCGGGGGTGACGCACGTGCGCCACCTGCTGCAGCGCGCCGCCACGGCGAGCGGACGCGAGGCGCTCGCCCGCGAGACCGGCCTGAGCCCGGCGCAGCTGCTCGAGTGGCTCAACCACATCGATCTCATGCGCATCCGAGGCGTGGGAGCCGAGTACTCCGACCTGCTCGAGGCCGCTGGGGTGGATTCGCCGGTTGATCTAGCGCAGCACAGTCCCGCGCGTCTCGCGACGCTGCTGGCGCAAACCAATGCGGAGCATCCGCTCGTACGCCGGGTGCCCTCCGAGAAGGTGCTCGCGGGCTGGATCTCCGAGGCGCGCACGCTGCCGCGCCTGATCACGCACGAGAACTGACCAGGAAGGAACCTGCGCATGGCCGAGCACGTCTTCGACGCGTCCGTCTACCACCACGCCTGGGATCGCGATCTCGAGCCGGCGCTGACCGTGCGGCCCGGCGACACCGTGCACTTCGATCTGCTCATGGCCGGCGATCGGCAGGTGCAGGAGGGCGCGACGTACGCGCAGTGCGAGTTCGACTTCGACACGCTCTACAACCTCGCCGGTCCTGTGCGCGTCGAGGGCGCCAACCCCGGGGATACGCTGTCGGTCGAGATCCTCTCGCTGGAGGCCGGCGAGTGGGGCTGGTGCGCCATCCTGCCCGAGTTCGGCCTGCTGCCCGAGGAGTTCCCGGACGGCTTCCTGCGCACGTTCGACCTGCGCGGCGGCTCGACCGCGACGCTCGTGCCGGGGGTCGAGATCCCGATCGTCCCGTTCTGCGGCACCATGGGCAACGGCCCCGACCGCGAGGGCACGTTCATCCCGTTCCCGCCGCACGAGGGCGGCGGCAACGTCGACACCCGGCACCTCACGGCCGGGACCACGTTCCACATCCCGGTGCACCTCCCCGGGGCGCACTTCTCGGTCGGCGACCCCCACGCCGCCCAGGGCGACGGCGAGGTGTGCGTCGCGGCGATCGAGTGCCCGATGCGGGCCAGCCTGCGCTTCGACGTGCTGCACAGGCCCTCGCCCGGCCCGTGGTTCACCACGCCGCCCGGCTCGCTCACCCCGCGCGCCGACGTCACCGGCTACTACGGGACGATGGGCATCGCCGACGACCTCATGGAGGGCTCCCGCGTCGCGGTGCGCAACATGATCGCGCTGCTGCACGAGCGCCACGGGCTCGAGCCGCGCGACGCGTACATGCTCTGCAGCCTGGCCGGCGACCTGAAGATCCTCGAGATCGTCGATGCCGGCATGTGGAACGTCGGCATGCTCGTGCCGCGCTGCGTGTTCGTCTGAGGCCGACCCGAACCCGGCGCGACCCGAACCCGGCGTGCCAGGGTCTGCCCCTTGCAAGGGGAGTGACCCGCCACTGCGACCACAGGGGGTCTGACCCCGCGTGTAAACGATGGCACCTGCGCGCGCTGGCGATCAACCGTCGCCGAAGCACGAGCCCGCGTTGCGCAACGTCAAGGGCCAGACCCCGAGTGGTGCGCCAGACCGCGAGTGGTGCGCGCGGCTACCCGCCGCCCACGGCCATCAGGCCGACGGCGAGGGCGACGATCACGATTCCGGCGACCTGCCGTCTGCGCAGCCGCTCGCCGAAGAACGCCACCGCGACCATCGCCCCGACCGTGCCGAACTGAGCGGCGAGCACGCTCGCGACCGCGGCCGGCCCGTGGTCGGCCGCCAGCACGAACGCGAAGTAGGCGACCGCGTCGCACACGCCCCAGATCGCGACGCGCCACCATTCGGCGCGCGCGGCGCGTGCCGCGCCCACCAGGAGCGCCACCGGGAGCATCATCGCCAGAGCGCTCCCGCGCACCACGAGGAACGCCCAGCCGGCGCCGAGGTCATGCGCGATCGGCGCCGAGAGGGCGAGCACGCCGCCCCAGATGAGCGCTGCCGCCACCGCCGGCACGACGCCCGCGCTGCTGCTCCCGCCGTCGCCGCGCGAGACGAGCACGACTCCCGCGACCGCAAGCGGCAGGCCCACCAGAACGAGGCCGCCGACGTGCTCACCCCCGGCAATCGAGAAGAGCGCCGCGACACCGCCCTCGCAGGCGATGATCGGAGCCACGACCGAGACCGCGCCCTCCCGGAACGACGTGAACCCCGCCTGGAAGCCGACGACGGTGAGGATCCCCACGAGCGGCGCGAGCAGCAGCGAGCGCTCCGTCCAGTCCGGCAGGTCGAGCACCAG
Organism: Gaiellales bacterium; assembly: GCA_035696365.1. GTDB lineage: Bacteria > Actinomycetota > Thermoleophilia > Gaiellales > JALYLC01 > JALYLC01. Next base: position 96,716 of record DASRQS010000062.1, read on the forward strand.
CGCGAGGGGCGAGGCCAGGATGGTGCCGATCGCGATCGACCCGAACACCACCGGGAAGGCGCCGATCCGGCGCACGGCCTGGGCGAGCACCGCGTCGGGCGCGCCCCAGCCGACCGCCGAGACCAGGCCGAAGAGAATGGTGAGCACGGCGCGGGCGCTACGGGAAGCGCGCGCCCTGGGTCGCGCCGTGCCTGGTGGCCGCGTCGTAGGTCACGTCGTGCCTGCGGATCACCGTCAGCTGCTTCTGCGCCGCAGCCTGGGCGGTGGCGCAGCTCGCGCCCCGGATGGCCCGAAGCACGGCGGCGCGGTGGGCGACCGCGAAGTCGACGTGCCCTTGCTCGTGGCGAGCCAGCGCTCGTGCATAGCGCGCCCAGGCAGCTGCGGTCGCGGCGGACGCGGCCTTCGGGTGCGTCCAGCGCGGGAACGAGACGTCGACGCGCAGCGTGACCGTGGCCTGGCTCAGCCTGCAGTTGCCCGTGCCGTAGCCGGGCCAGCTCCAGCGGAAGGACCAGCGTGTGAAGGCGTCGCCGCGGAAGCCGTCCGGCGAGGCGGGCGCGCGGGCGTTCAGGCCAGCCCGTATCTGATCCGGCGTCGTGCCGCCGACCGCGTAATAGACCATCGTGGCACGGGCCACCCGAAGGCTTGCCGGAGGCGATGCCGCCTGCGCAGCGGCTACCGCGGGTACCACAGCCAGCACGAGCGCGAGCGTCCTCAGCCGGCGGATACGCATGCGGACGAGGATAGTCGCCCGGCCAATCCACGCGTCGCTTCGCCCACGCCACTCCCGACGTGGCAAAACGTGCAAGCGTCATACCAAATCGTGAACACCAGGTGAAGAGCACAGGCCCTGAAACCGCCGGAATCTGAGCTTCACTGGGGGGTTTTGGTCTCGAAACTCCACCGAGATGTACCGAAATTGCATCTTTCAATGCGACGAAGTGGTTACGAATACCACTTTGGATGTATTGTCCCCGGCACGGGGAGTCCCAAAGATTGACCTCGAGTTGGCGTTCGCCATCTCATCTGGTTGCGGGACTTGGGGAAAAGCGGGATATAGGGGACGGGAATGAAGGGGCGAATTCCACCTCATGGGTTGACCGTGCTCGTCGCGGACGCGAACAGCGTGTTCCGATCGGGCGTCGTTGCGCTGCTCGACCGTGAGGTCGACATTCGCGCAATTCCGTGCGCATCGACCGACATGCTGCTCGGCCAGCTCGCCGAAGTACGGCCAAATGTGATCCTCGTCGACGTCGATCTCGGGCTCGGAGGCGGGCTCGAGGCGATCTCGCGAGTCAAGCTTCGGTCGCCGGGGACCGAAGCCGTGGCGATTGCGGCGGCCCCGGATCGCGAGCTGGTGCTCGCGGCGGTGCGAGCCGGCGCGCGCGGCATCGTCGAGCGAACGGTTCACTCGGCGAGCCTCGCGCGGATCGTCCGCCGCGCGGCAACGGGGGAGGTCACGATTCCTCGTCACCTCCTCGGCTATGTGCTGGACGAGCTCGCTCGGGTGGAGCGGCGCGTCGATGCCAATGTCGCGCTGACGCCCCTCTCCTCTCGCGAGCGCGAAGTGCTCGCGCTGATCGGGGAGGGCAAGCGCAATCGCGAGATTGCCGAGATCCTCTCGATCTCGGAGCTCACCGTCAAACGGCACGTACACAACATGCTCGAAAAGCTCCGGGTCCCAACCCGGGCGGCTGCTGTCAGCCTCGCGGTCGCAGCAGAGCGATGGCCCCGCACCGAGGCTGGCGTGTCAGTCGGCGCACGCTAGCTCGCACAACCAGATGAGAGGGCGCACGCCCACGTGGCAGCAAGCTACGAGGGAGCAATCGTGCGAACTGGACAGCAGGACACCATTGGCGGGGCCGGGGCCGCGAAAGCGCGCACGAGCACCGCAGAGACACGCACACCGGCGCTGACAATCGTCGCGCCCACACGGAACGAGCGGGACGTCATCGGGGCCTTCATCGACAGCCTCGACGAGGCCCTCGGCGGCATCCACGCCGAGCTGATCGTGGTAGACGACTCGGACGACGACACGCCCGCCGTGGTCGCCGAGCGCGCAGGCAAGGTGAGTCTCCAGCTCGCGATCATCCACCGGGCGCCCGGCGAGCGCGACGGCGGCCTGGGCGGCGCCGTGGTCGCCGGCATCGCCGCGGCACGGGCGCCGTGGGTGTGCGTCATGGACGCCGACCTGCAGCACCCGCCGGCGGCCATCGCGCAGCTGCGTGCTCAGGCCGAGGCCGCGAAGAGTGACCTCGTCGTCGCATCCCGTTTCCGCGACGGCGGCTCGATTGCCGGGCTCAGCCCGCTGCGGAGGCTCGTCTCGCGTTCGCTCGTCGGGCTCGCCCGCGTCGCCTTCCCATTCCGCTTGCGCCCGGTCACCGATCCGCTCACGGGCTTCTTCCTGGTGCGGCGGGACGCCCTCGATCTCGCGGCTCTGCGGCCCAACGGCTTCAAGATCTTGTTGGAGATCCTCATCCGCTCGCCCAGGATCTCGGTGTCCGAGATCGCGTTCGAGTTCGGTGTGCGACCGGCCGGCGAGAGCAAGGCATCGGTGCGGGAGGTCGCCCGCTACCTGTCGGTCGTCTGGCGCCTCCGGCTCGGCACCGTCGGCTCGCGCTTCGGCAAGTTCGGGCTCGTCGGGATCACCGGCATCGCCGTCAATTCGCTTGCGCTGGTCGTCTTCCGCGGAGGGCTCGGCCTGAGCGTGATCGTCGCCGCCCTGCTGGCGACCCAGTGCTCGTCCGTCTGGAACTTCCTGCTGGTCGAGCGCTTCGTGTTCCGCGGGACGGCCCCCGCTCGCTCGTTCACCGGGCGAGCCGTCGCGTTCCTCGCCATGAACAACCTCGCGTTCCTCCTGCGCGGGCCGCTCCTGCTCGCGCTGGTGAGCGCGTTCGGCCTGCATTACCTGGTCGCGAACCTGATCTCGCTCTGCACGCTCACCGTCGCTCGCTTCGCGCTCGCCGATCGCTGGATCTGGGGCACGGCGCGCTCGACGCGCTCGCTCTACGACATCCACGGCCTCGTGACCGTCGACTCGGACGTCGCGCTCCCCGAGCTTGCACGCTTCCGGGTCCACGCACTCGCGAACCAGCCGTCGATCCGCGTGACCACCGAGCCGCTCGGGAAGATCGACCGGCTCGGGCACAGCGTGCGCGAGGACGGCACCGAGGTCATCAGCTACCGCGAGCGTGTGCCCGGCGGGTTCGCGATGCGCGTCGACCGAGGCGACACCATCCTGATCTCGGTCAGCCCGCTCGTCCGCCGCTCGCCGCACGTGCTTTACACGAACTGCGTCGAGCCGGTCCTGCGCTGGCACTTCGCCGAGCACGGCATCGCGCTCGTGCACGCCGCGTGCGTCGCCGTCGACGACCGGGCGTTCCTGATCACGGCCCGCACCGACACGGGAAAGACCACGACGATCCTGCGGCTTCTGGACTCCTGCCCGCGGGCGATGTTCATCTCGGACGACCTCACGCTCGTGGCCCCCGACGGCACGGTCGCCTCGTACCCGAAGCCGCTGACGATCAGTCAGCACACGCTGCACGCCGTGCAGACGCCGAACCTCAGCCGCCGTCAGCGCATCGGACTCGTGGTGCAGGCACGCCTGCATTCGCGCGAGGGGCGCTCGATCGGCATGCTGCTCGCCAGCAAGGGCTTGCCGGCGGCGACCATGAACGCGGTCGTGCAGGCTCTCATCCCGCCGCCGAAGTACGACGTCACGAAGCTCGTCCCCGGTGCGCAGTTGTGCACCGAGGCGCGCCTGGCCGGCCTCGTCGTGATCGAGCGGGCAGACGACGACGCGACGATCACGCTCGGGGACTCCGAGGCGATCGACACGCTCATGGAGAACTGCGACGACGCCTACGGGTTCCCTCCGTATCCGCTGGTCGCCGAGTTCCTCTACACGCGCCGCGGCGTCGATCTGCGCGATGCCGAGCGCGGCACGGCGGTCAGCGCGCTCGCGAGCGCGCCCGCGACGCTGCTCCGCTCGACCTCGATGGACTGGTGGCAGCGTGTCCCCGAGGTCATGGGCATCGAGCTCGACGCACCGCAGATCCCCGTCGTCATGTCGGTCGACCTGCCACTCGCCGTGGAGAGCGCGGAGCAGGTCGCCTAGCTCGATGGGAGTTCGTAGCCAACCGCGCGGCGGTGCGCGGGCGTACGTCCGCGCCCGCCGTGCGGGCCTCACCGGACGGGCAGGCGCACGCGTGCGCTTCCCAGGCCGGCTCGTCCTGCTCGCGTGCGCGCTGCCGATAGCCATCACACTTCTGGCGATGGTCGGCACACATGTCCTCGGCACACCCGTCGTGGTGGCGCTCATGCTCGTGGGGAGCGCGGTCGCCGGCGCCGGTGCGGCGCTCGCGTTCCCCCACGCGCCCAGGGCGTGGCAGGCCCACAGACGCGACCGGCGCGAACGGCGCGACCGGCGAGCGGGCGGCGGCAACATCCTGCTCCTGCTTTCCGGGCTCTTCGCACTGGCGGCGCTGGCGGTCGTCAGTGAGCGCCTGCTGCACGGGCCTTTCGTGGCGGCGGCTGCGGTAGCGGCCGGCGTCGCCGTTGGCGCGGCCGCGGCGTTCGCGGTTCCGGCGATGGCGCCGGCCGCGCCGGCCGCGCCGGCGGCACCGGCCACGCCGAAGCGCGTGACGCCCATTGCGACGCAGCTGGAGCCGGAGCCATTCGGCGGCAGGCGCCTGCTGACGGCGGCCGTGCTTCTGGGCATCGTCGCGGTGGCAGTCATCGTGCGCTTCTGGCACTTCAACGACGTGGGCTACAACAGCGACGAGGCGGTCTACGCCGGCCAGGGTGCGGGCATCGCGCACGACTCGCAGCTCGCGCCGTTCTTCCCGGTCTTCCGGGCGCACCCCCTGCTCTTCCAGTCGGTCATCTCCATCGGCTACGAGCTCCATCAGGGTGACTGGTTCGGGCGGGCCGCCGCAATCGCCTTCGGTGCGCTGTGTGTGCTCGCGACGTTCGAGCTCGGGCGCTTGCTCTACGGCGTCAGGGTCGGCCTGATCGCCGCCGCCGTGCTCGCGCTCATGCCCTACCACGTGATCGTCAGCCGTCAGGTCCTGCTCGATGGACCGCAGGCGTTCTTCACCACCGTCACGCTCTGCGCCCTGATCCGCTTCGCGCGCTCGGGTCGGACGCTGTGGCTGTGCTGTACCGGCGCGGCCATGGGGCTCTCGATCCTGGCAAAGGAGCCGAGCGTGATCTTCTGCGGAGCCATCTATGCCTTCTTCGCGCTCTCCCCGGACGTCCGCGTGCGCCTGCGAACAGGGCTTCTCGCCCTCGCCATCATGGTGATCACGATCGCCCCGTATCCGCTCGCGCTGGCGCTCTCGGGGCAGTCGCGCACGGGCGGCAACTTCCTCGCGTGGCAGCTCGTGCGCCGCCCGAACCACAGTCTCGCCTTCTACCTCACGGCGGTCCCGGTCTCGCTCGGCCTCGCCGTCTGCGCACTCGCTGCCCTCACCCTCGTGGCGCGCGCGCGTGCTCGTCGCTGGTCCTGGCGCGAGACGCTCGTCGCGTGCTGGATCGGCGTCCCGGTCGCCTTCCTCGAGCTCTGGCCGGTCAAGGGCTTCCAGTATCTGCTTCCGCTGGCGCCCGTGATCGCCGTGCTCGCCGCCGAGGGCATCAGCGTCGTCGCACGTGCGCTGGCGCGCACGTTGCGGATCCGCCGCGAGCACGCGCGCCCCGTGCTGATCGCGGTCCTGCTCGGCACGCTCGCCGTTCCGACCTACGCGGCCGTCTCGCCCTCGTCGAAATCGTCGTTCCTCGCCGGGTCCGGAGGCGTCCCTGGCGGGCGCGAGACGGGACGCTTCATCCGGGCGAACGTGCCGGAGGGCGCGACCATGCTTGCCATCGGCCCATCGATGGCGAACATCCTCGAGTTCTACGGGAGGCGCCGCGCCTACGGCCTGTCGGTCAGCTCGAATCCGCTGCGCCGGAACCCGATCTACCAGGCCGTGACCAATCCCGACCTCTCGTTGCGGCGGGGCGATATCCAGTACATCGTCTGGGACGCGTTCTCGGCGCGCCGCAGCGCGCACTTCGAGCGGCGCCTGCTCAGCTACGTGTCGCGCTATCGCGGCCGGGCCGTCTACACCTTCAGCACGCTGGCCCGGGCCAAGGACGGCTCCCGGGTGCGCGTCCCGCTGATCCGCGTCTACGCGGTGCGCCCATGAGCCGTCGCGTCCTCGTGCTGCTCGCACTCGCCATGGGGGCCTGCACGGCCGCGCCGGCTGCTGCACGAACCGTGCCGACGACGCCGATCCGGCACATCGTCGTGCTCATGCAGGAGAACCACTCGTTCGACAACTACTTCGGCACCTACCCGGGCGCCGACGGTCTGCCGGCCGGCACCTGCCTGCCCAGGAGCTTTCAGGTGGCGGCGCTCAACTGCGCGAAGCCGTCGCATGTCGGCGGGCGCGCCGTGCTCGGCCTCGGCAACCGTCCGGCGCTGTTCGCGGCGCAGTTGCACGGCGGCAGGATGGATGGCTTCGTCGCCGCCTACCGGGTGGGGCGCGGACTCGGAGGCTTGCCGAACCCAATGGGCTACTACGACGCTCGCGATCTCCCCTACGCGTGGAACCTGGCCGATCAGTACGTGCTGTTCGACCGGTTCTTCTCGTCCGCGCGCGGAGGCAGTGTCTGGAATCACCTGTTCGCGATCAGCGCCACCCCCGGCAATCGCGCCGCGGACGCCTTGCCGCGGACGGGTTACCCCGACACGACCACGATCTTCGACAGGCTCCAGCAGGCGGGCATCCCGTGGCGCTTCTACGTCAAGGACTACGACCCTACGAACACGATCGACAACCCGGCCCTCGGCGCGCGGACGTCGCAGCTGTCGCAGGTTCCCGTGCTCGCGATGCCGCGCTTCATGCGCTCGCCGCAACTCGCGTCCAGCGTCGTCGACATGCAGCAGTTCTACCACGATGCCCAGTCGGGCCACCTGCCGGCCGTGTCCTACATCGCGCCGGGCGGTAGCAGCGAGCACCCGCCCGGCAAGCTCATCCTGGGCCAGACGTTCGTGCGCACGATCGTCAACGAATTGATGCGCAGCCCGGAATGGAGCAGCACCGCGTTCGTGCTGACCTACGACAACTGGGGCGGCTGGTACGACCATGTGCGGCCGCCGCAGGTCGACCGCTATGGCTACGGCTTCCGCGTCCCCACGCTGCTCGTGAGCCCGTATGCGAAGCGCGGGTCGATCGACCACGAGACGCTCGATTTCACGTCGATCCTGCGCTTCATCGAGGACAACTGGGGACTCGCGCCGCTGGCGGAGCGTGATGCCGCTGCGCACAGCATCGCGTCGGCGTTCGATTTCTCGGCACCGCCGCGGTCCCCGGCGTTCGTCTCGGCCAGTCGCACCGTCACTCCACTGGCGACGGTGCACACACGCGTGGTCTACTGGGCCTATGGAGGCGCTGTCCTGCTCGCGGTCGCGCTGATCGCTGCCGCCATGCTGGGCGTCCAGCGCCGCGCGAGCAGCACCATCGAGGCCGCCCCGTGAAGAGGCTCCTCACGACACTCGCGACGCTGCTGCTGACGCTCGCGGCTGCCCCCGCGCTCGCGGCCGCCGCGAGCCACGCGACGCCGGTCGTGAGCGTCCAGACGGTGCCCGCGGTCCCTGGCCTGGCGCTGACCTTCGAGAACCGGCGCTACCTGACGGACTCGGGTGGACGGGTCCAGATCCCGCGCGCGCGAGGCACGACGCGCATCGAGCAGCTCAATCGCATCGAGGTCGGCTCGCGGCGCCTCGACGCCCACACGATCATGCGCTTCGCGCAGTGGTTCACGGTGGGCTCGGAGTCGTATGCCGCCCTCGACGTCTACCGGCAGATCGGCTGGCGCTTCGTCGACGCCCGTGGAGCGCCGGTGCCCGTAGACCGCATCGAGAGCGTCGTGCTGCGCTCGAGCTCGGGCCAGGTACGCGTCTTTCGCACCGGGCAACTCGCGCGGCAGCACTGGTTCTTCTCCCGTCGCGTCACGCTGATCCGGGGCAAGGTGGAGCTCAAGAACCTCGACTACGCAGTGCAACGCGTCAGGGTCCTCGGAGCGGACGTCGTCATCGCCGGCCAGCAGACCTTCGCGCCCGAGACTGACCGCGCGGTTAGTCTCAAGCTCGCGTTCTACACGCTGACCGTGCGCGGGGAGGACGCGTTGTTCGGATCGCCCGTCGGCACCCACGCGCGGCTGGAGCTGCCGAACGGCGAGACACGCGACCTCCGGCTCTCGCACGGCCAGGTGGTCGTTCCGTCGCTTCCGCGCGGCAGCTACACGATCAGGCTCACCGACGGGGTGTACCGCCTGGCCCAGCCGCTCGTGCTCTCGCGCACGCAGGTCGCAGTCGTGCCGGTCGTGACCTGGCTCGACGTGCTCGCCGTCGGTGGAGGCCTGCTCGTCCTGGCGCTCGGCCTCCTGCTCGCCGGCCGCCCCTACCTCGCACGGCGCGCGGCGCGCCTCGCGGTGCGCAGTCGCGCGCCCACTCCAACTGAGCCGCAACCGTGAAGCGTTTGCTGCTCCCCTTCGTCCTCCTGCTTGCCATGGCAGGATCGCTCGCCGGGCCGACTCCCGCGCCGGCAGCGGACAACGCCGCCGGAAGCCCGACTCCGCTGTTCGCCTACTACTACATCTGGTTCACGCCCTCCTCGTGGAGCCGAGGCAAGATCGACACCCCGCTGCTCGGGCGCTATTCGAGCGACGACTCGCAGGTGATGCGCCAGCACGTGCGCTGGGCCAAGTCCGCCGGCATCACGGGCTTTCTCGTCAGCTGGAAATCCACCCCCGCGCTCGACGACCGGCTCGCTCGGCTGATCCAGGTGGCGGACGCCGAGCACTTCCGCCTTGGAATCGTGTACGAGGGGCTCGACTTCCATCGGCGCCCGCTCCCCATCGCGACCGTCCGCCACGACCTCGAGCGCTTCGCACGGACGTTCGCCCGCAATCCCGCGTTCGCGATCTTCGACCACCCTGTGGTCATCTGGAGTGGCACCTGGCGCTATACGAACAGCGAGATACGCAGCGTGACGCAAGCCCTGCACGGACGCGTGCTGGTACTCGCGTCGGCCAAGAACGTCGACGACTACGAACGCGTCGCGCCCCTCGTCGACGGCGACGCGTACTACTGGTCATCGGTCAATCCCGGTCGCTACAAGGGCTACCCCAACAAGCTCCGGGCCCTCTCGGCCGCCGTGCACGCGCGCAACGGCCTGTGGATCGCCCCCGCGGCGCCGGGCTTCGACTCACGGCTGATCGGCGGCACGAGCATCGTCCCGCGCAACAACGGCTCAACACTCCTGCGCGAGCTGAACGCGGCCACCTCCTCCTCGCCCGATGCCATCGGCGTGATCAGCTGGAACGAGTTCTCCGAGAACACGTTCGTGGAACCGAGCCGCGCCTACGGCTCGACGGCGCTGAAGGTGATCGCCGACGTGCGCCATGCGCGTGCCCCGGAGGTCGGGAACTTCGACTCCGACGGGGCCGGGACGAGCACTGCCGCATTCGGAATCTCCTACGGCATCATCGGGCTCGCTGCCGGATGCGCAGGTCTGATCGCGCTTACCACGATCGCTCGCCGCCGGCGCCGGCCGCCCATCGGACCGGTCACGAAGGAGCCTTCCCCGCCGCTGCCGTGACGGACGCGGCGGGCTCAGTGGCAGGTGCCACTCCCGCTGTCGCTGAATCCGCCCGGCGGATCCGACACGAACCGCCATGAGTAGATGCCCTCGCTGAGCGTCAGCTCGAGGAAACCGAAGCTGCTCGTGTCATGCACGACGCTGTTGGCCTCGATGGTCTTGAAGTTCATGTGGTTCTTCCCGCCCGTGCCGACGACGAACTCGCGGATGCCATGGCCGTCGTCGAGCTTGCCGTCGGCGTTCTGAGGGGCGAAGCGCTCGTAGTCGTGATCGTGACCGTTGAGGACGAGTTCCGCGCCCGCAGCGAAGAGATCCGTCCAGATCGTCTGCAGCGACTCGGCGTCGCCCGCCTGACCCGACGAGAAACGCGGGTGATGCCAGTACGCGAGCGTGCAGCGCGCAGGGTGCGCCGCGAGATCCGACCGCAGCCACAGCTCTTGTGGCGATCCGGGGCTGCAACCCCCGATCTGCGCGCAATTGGAGTTGATCACCACGACGTGCCAGGAGCCGAGCTCGTACGAGTAGTACCCGTTGCCCGGCTCACCGGCGGTGGCGCCGAAGTACTGGAAATAGGGAGCGGCGCCAGGAGTGCTGTACTCGTGATTTCCGACCGTCGGGTGCGAGACGGCCTTGAGACGACCCCAGCTGGGGTCGTACGACGCCGCGAACGCGCTCGCCGTGCCGCTGTTGTACTGCTCGTCGCCGAGCGGGAGCACGGCGTCGTAGGCACCTGCGAGGATCGCGTTCGAGACGCCCATCTGGTGACACTCGGTCGGCGTGCCCGCGCCGCCGTTGAACTCGGATGAAGCCGGATCGCAGGCGATGTCGCCGGCCGCAGCGAGGCGCACGCTGGAGGGGTCGGAGGGCGTCGCGAATGGCACGTCCGCACCCATGAAGCTGCCGGCCGGGGATGTCAGCGACACGCGTGCGTGGTAGCCGGTTGCCGCAGTCAGCGAGGGAATGACCACCGTCACGGTCTGGCGCGGGCTCGCGTCGTCCAGGGACAGGGGCGCCGTCGTCTGGCCGTATGCGATCGTGGAGCCGAACTCGACCCAGAGCGCCGCACCGGTCCGGCCGCCCGAGATCGTGGCCGTCAGGGAGACCTGATGCGCGGACAGGGCCGTGATCGAGACGGCCTCGATGGCAGGAGGCACCGGAGGCAGCGGCACGCCCGGCGGCTGGCCGTGCAGCGCGTCCAGATAGGTGCCGAATCCGCTCGCCGACGGCCACTGCGCACTCGGCTCGATCGCCGATCCTCGCGCCCAGTCGTTCAGCGAATCGATGATCTGGAGGCGAGCGGGCGACGCGTTCATGCGCGCGATGGCGCGTTGCCAGGTCGCCAGCGAGCGCGGGAGCGTCGGCGCGCCGGCGCCGGCCGGCCAGAGGCCTGGGCGGATCAGGAACGTCGTGCCGACGCGAGAGCTGCGCGCATTCGCCGCATCGCCGAACCAGGCGTCGGCTGCCGCGCGGCAGCGGCCATACCCGGGGAACGCGGCCTGGACGAGCCAGAACCGCAGAGCGGCTGCGCGCCAGCGGAGCGCCCGGGCGCAGGTGCGCAGCGAGCGATCGGCCGGCGCGATGACGACGGCCGGGTTGGAGGCGATGCGCAGGTAGCTGCGAGCCCTCGCACGCGAGTGTGCGAGGGCGTCCATCTCCAAGGCCTCGTTGCCCGCCGGCCGGTCGATGAGAGCGACGACGCGTACATGCGCCCGGGCCGATGCGATGGCGGCGAGTACCCTGCCCAGGCGCCTGTCCGCCCCGCTCCCGGGCATCGCCCACGGCACAATCGCAGCGTCGGCGCGGGCCCATTTCAGCGCAGCGAGATGGCGCTTGACGGCGCCCGGGTCATCCGAGGGCGCACTCGGCACGGGGCCCTGGCCGGCGTGGCGGGCCGGGCGAATGGGAGCCGTGACGTAGAAGAGCGCGCGCAGCGGAGCAGCCGTCCCCGCGTCGCGTCGCGCCGGCCGGGATTGCGCGAGCGAGCTGCCGGACACGAGCGCGATCAGGCCGATCGTCGTCGCGAGCACGAAGCGCCGCCGGGCACCGAGCCCACGATCGCGCCGCATCACAGACGTGCCTCGACGCCGCTCGTCGCATCCGCCCGATCGACCCGCGCCGAATCCCTTCCGGGCCCGCCGTCGACAACGTCGCGACGCCGGTCGAGCGCATTCAGCCGGTCGCCACCCGGTCCTCCGCTGATCGAGTCGCGGCCGCCGCCGCCCGAGATCGTGTCGCTGCCCGCGCCGCCCAGCAGCACGTCCCCGGACGTGCCTCCGTCGATGCGGTCGGCGCCACCATCGCCGCGGATCCGATCTGCGCCCGAGCCGCCGCGCAGCACGTCTCGCCCCCCTCCCCCGCGCACGCGGTCGTCGCCGTTGCCGGCTCGGATCCGGTCGGCGCCTGCTCCGCCGGTGATCGTGTCGTCGCCCGACCCGCCCACGACGCGATCGTCGCCGGCGCCTGCGGTCAGACTGTCGTTGCCCGAGCCGCCGTCGATTGCGTCGTTCCCGAGACCGCCGTCGACGATGTCGTCGCCGGTGCCCGCGCGCACGGTGTCATTCCCCGCTCCCGCCATGATCCGGTCCGTCCCGGATCCGCCGTCGATCGAGTCCGCCCCGTTGCCGCCGTCGATCACGTCGCCGCCGTTGCCCCCCCGGATGCGGTCGTTCCCCTCCCCGCCCACGATGGTGTCGCCTCCTGCACCGCCGTCGATGCGGTCATCACCGGCGCCGCCGACCAGCCGGTCTGACCCGTTGCCGCCTGCGATCGTGTCGTTGCCGCCGAGCCCGCAGATCACGTCGGCCTTGTGCGTGCCCGTGAGCACGTCGTTGCCTTCCGTCCCCAGGATCGTACAGCCGTCGGAGTTGGGCGTGACGATGACCCTGCCTTCCGCCCGATCGTCGCCGACGCGGAAATCGGTCGGCTGCGCAGACGCGCTCGCCACATTCACCGCGACGCCGCTGGCGCGCACGATGAGCGTCACCGTGACCGAGACGGTCTGAGCCACGGCAAGGGCGCCGACATCGCACCGCAGCGTCGTCGTCACGCTGCACGAGCCGGCCTGCGGGATCGCCGAGACGAGCGTCGTCAGCGGTGGCAGGGTATCCGTGAGCACGGCGTCGGAGGCGGCAGCCGATCCGCGATTCGCGAGCGAGACCGTGAAGCCGACCGCGCTCCCCACCGGCGCGCTCGCCGGCTCGACCATCTGGGTCACGGCGACATCGGGCGCGGGGAGCGCCTGCCATGACGGCACGGTGTCGCCCGTCGGGGCGAAGGGAATGCGGGCCGGCGTCCCGCCGTCCGCCCTCGCGATCCACAGGTCGCTGCCGCGCCGGAACGCGATCCAGCCGCCGTCGGGCGAGTAGGCAGGAGCATGGTCGCCCAGGCTGCCCGGGATGAGCTGCGCCTGGCCGCGACCGGTCGCGGTCATCGTCCAGATGGCATCCGCGCCGGAGCGGTTCGAGACGTAGGCGATCGTCGCGCCGTCGCTCGACCACGTGGGCTGCCGGTCGTTCGCGGCGTCGCGCGTCAGCCGGCGCAGAACCGTCCCGTCCGTGTTCACCGTCACCACGTCGCTGCCGCCATAGCGATCCGTCGTGAATGCGATGCGAGTTCCGTCCGGCGACCAGGCCGGCTCGGCATCCGAGCCCGCGTGCGTGACGATCGCGTGCAGGTTCGCGCCGGTCGCCTGGACCGCCCAGATGTCACGGCCCGTCGTCGTGCGGCTGGCCCGGTCGAAGGCGATCTGGACGCCGTCGGGCGACCAGCTCGGGTGGCGCACCGAGACGCCGGGCGGCGTCAGAGCCGTCGCGCCCGTGCCGTCGGCGCGCATCGTCCAGAGCGTGAGCTCTCCCCCGTCGGTCTGCCGCACGAACGCGATGCGCGTGCCGTCCGGGGAGAACGCAGGATCCTCGTCGGCATGCGTGTCGCTCGTCAGCGTCACGGCCCCGCTGCCGTCGGCGGCGACGCTCACGATCTCATCGTTGCCCGAGGCGCCGGAGACGACCGCGATGTGGCCGTTCAGGCCGGCGGCGCCGCCCGGGCCGGCCATAGCTCCAGCCACGATGACCGCCGTGACGAGAGCGAGAAATCCAGAGCAAACTCGTGGCGGGCGACGGCGAATCACGGACGGCGAGTATGACGGAGATGTTCTCTCAATGCCACTCGAATCTGAAAGAATCTCCCAACGAAATCTGCACATCGACGGCCATATAGCGCGCGAGCTGGGAGCAACGCGCCAACGGTGTAGGCGCATTACACCCACCTGCGGAATTGCCGTGGAATATGGACCGAAGGATGCATTGCCACCCATTTCCCCCCTCCCCGATCATGCGGCCATGCGAATCCTCACGACCATTGCGCTCACGGCGCTACTGTCGCTGGCCGGCATGGCAGATGCGGCGGGTGCGGCGACCTACGACGGCCATCTCACACGCGCGCCGTATCTCACCGATCTGGTCGGCCTGCACGTGATCGTGAACTTCGCGACCGATCAGACGGGAACGGCGGCTTCGGTGAAGTACGGGACGTTCGACGGCAGCTCGTGCACCCTCGGCTCGACGCAGGCCGCGACGCGCTCGACGGTCAAGGTCGGCACAGTCAGCGAGTACCAGTGGAGGGCCTCGCTGACGCTCCCGAGCGGCGGGCAATATTGCTATCGCGCGCTGCTCGGCGCGACCGACCTGCTCGGGGCGGGCGCGTCTCCTGTTTTCACGACGCAGGCGGCCGCCGGCTCGTCCCAGCCGTTCTCGTTCGCGGTCTTCGGAGACTGGGGCCTGGTCGATGCGAACGGCAACAACCCGGATCAGCAGAATCTGCTCGGGACGCTCGCCGGCAGCGGCGTCCGCTTCGCCGTCACGACCGGCGACAACGGCTATCCCTCCGGCAGCCAGGTGAACTACGGCGACCTGCAGCAGGTCGGCGCAGCGATGGGAGCGATCTTCGGCGCCCGCTTCTGGCCCGTCCCCGGTGCCTCCGTGCCGCTCTTCACGTCATCCGGCAATCACGGTCTCAGCGGCACGGCTCACGCGGACCTGACGAACTGGCCGCAGGACGTCGCAGTGGCGAGCTCGGGCGGTCGCTACGGCGACGATGTCTACTGCTGTGTCAACGGCACGACATCGACGCATTACGGGAGCGCGTGGTACGCCTTCAATGCAGGACCCGCTCGCTTCTATGTGCTCACATCCGCCTGGGGGGACACCAACCCCGGCACGGCCAGCGTCTACGCGAACGACTACGCGGCGCATTTCGCACCCGGCACGCCCGAATACGCCTGGCTGGTCGCCGACCTCCAGTCGCATCCGTCGGGCCTCAAGTTCGCCTTCTCGCACTATCCGTTCTACTCGGACGACAAGAGCCAGGGCTCCGACACGTTCCTCCAGGGCTCGGGCTCACTCGAGGGCCTGTTTGCGCAGTACGGCGTGAACATGGCCTTCAACGGGCACTCGCACGTGTATGAGCGCAACCTGCCGAGCGCGCCCGGCTACCCGGTCACGTACATCTCCGGCGGCGGCGGCGCGGTGCTGGAGCCCATCGGGCCGTGCCACCCCTTCGACGCGTTCGGCCTCGGTTGGTCGCCCAGCAAGCTGAAGGGGACCAGTTGCGGGGGCGCCCCGGTGCCGACCTCCGCCTCGCAGGTCTTCCACTTCATCAAGGTGACGGTGGCGGGCACCACCGTCACGGTGGCGCCGACCGACGAGCTCGGGCGGACGTTCGACGTGACGACCTACTCGTTCGCGAACACGGTTCCGGACACGATCATCGACAACGCGCCGTCGAACCCGTCGACCTCGAGCACCGCGACGTTCAGTTTCCACTCGACCGTCGAGCCGGCCACGTTCTCCTGCACGCTCGACGGCGGGTCGCCGGCGCCGTGCACGAGCCCGGTCACCTACACCGGCCTGGCCGACGGCAATCACGCGTTCACGGTGAGCGCGACCGCCGCCTCGGGCACCGACCCGAATGCCGCCGTCAGCACCTGGATGATCGACGCGACCGCACCGACCGTCCCGGGCTCCCTCACGGCCACGCCGCTCGGCCCGAACGGCGTCGGCCTCAGCTGGAACGCCTCGAGCGACGCCGGCGGACTGGCCGGGTATGACGTCACTCGCGACGGCGTCGTCATCGGCACCGCCGGAGCGGCCCAGACGAGCTACTCGGACGCGACGGCCGCGGCCGCCACGACCTACCAGTACGCCGTCCGCGCACGCGACGCCGCCGGTAACGCATCCCTTTACTCGTCTCCCGCAGCCGCCACGACGCCGGCCAACTTCTTCCCGTTCACGAACGGGTTCGAGGCCGGTCTCACGGGCTGGACGTCATCGGCCGGCCTGGTGGCCGAGGCGTCCACCGTGCACAGCGGCGGCTTCGCGGGCGAGGGCAACACGACGAACGGCGCCACCTACGCGAAGAAGACGGTCACGCAGGTACGCGATGGCTACGCCCGCGTCTACTTCAACCTGCAGAGCGCGGCCAGCCAGGTCAACCTCATTCGCATGCGAGCGACCGGCAGCGTGTCCCTCGGCTACGCGTTCGTCACGGCGACCGGCCAGCTCGGACTCCGCAACGACATCGCGGCGACGACCTCGATGAGCGCGCTCGTGGTCGGCCCGGGCTGGCACTCGCTCGAGCTGCACATGCTGGTCAACGGCACGGTCGGCGTCAGCGACGTCTGGCTGGATGGGGCGCGCGTGGCCGACATCTCGTCGGCCATGACCAACCTCGGCACGTCGCCGATCAGCGAGTTCCAGATCGGCGAGGTGCAGACGGGCCGCACCTACGACGTCGTGTTCGACGACGCGGCGTTCGGGCCTCAGCGAATCGGGCCGTAGGGGTGGCGCGGAGTCGCCACCCCTATCTTCTGCGCAGGCGACGGATCCTCGTCGTCTGCGCAGCAGCTGCCCTGCTCCTCGTCGTCGTCCCGGCGTCGTCCGGAGCCAAGACGCCCAGCTTCGCCGTCTGGTGGTCGCACTTCACCGCCCGGGTGCAACGGGACGTCGTCCGCATCAACGTTGTCTGCCAGAAGCGCTACGGGGCGAGCGACGGCAAGCTCGGCGCGTGCTTCGTGAAGCACGAGCGCGTCAGCCTGCGCGCTGAGAGCGACACCTGGGAGAAGCAGGTCGCGAAGATCTCGCGCAACCAGAGGCGCGCGTGCCGGAAAGCGATCGGCTCCTACCGGCGGGCGACGCGCACGGCCGCGACGGCCAACCTCAAGTACCTGGATTCGCATCGGCATGCTGCTCTCACCGAGATCAGCCGCGACCTCAACGGCGAACCCTTCGCATCGCTCAAGTCGCTGACGTTCCGGGCGAAGGCGCGCGCAGTCCGCATCTGCGGATAGCGGCAGTTCGAGCGGCCGCGGAGTGCGCCCGGGGTAGGCCTGCCTCACATCGGCGTCTACGGATAACCGCACTGCAGGACACAGGCGATCCGCATACCTGGGACCGGCGCGGAGCCCGATGCTGTGGTCGTTGCACACGTCGGCTCGGCAGGCGGGCCGTCGTTTCTCCCTACAGAGATTGAAGCGAGGCCCAGATGGCTACCACCCATTCCTCTTCGAGTGTTGCGGTCGCGGTTCTTCGTCATGCCGTGCGCGGATCGGTGCTCGCGCCGGGAGACGACGGCTGGGACGAGGCTCGTACCCCTTGGAACCTCGCCTTCGATCAGCAGCCCGCGTTGATCGTCGTGCCGGACGACTCCGCCGACGTGCAGGCGGTCGTGCGCTTCGCCACGGCCAACGGCCTGCGCGTCGCGCCCCAGGGCACCGGCCACGGCGTCGCCTCGCTGGGTGACCTGTCGGACGCGATCCTCGTGCGGATGCACGCCCTGTGCAATGTCGAGGTCGACGTCGAGGCGCAGCAGGTCCGCGTGGGTGCGGGTGCGATCTGGGAGGACGTCGTCCACCCGGCCGCCGAGCACGGCTTCGCCGTCCTGCACGGCTCCTCGCCGGACGTGGGCGTCGCGGGCTACACGCTCGGCGGCGGAATGGGCTGGCTCGCCCGCAAGCACGGCTTCGCCGCGAACTCCCTCACGGCCATCGAGCTCGTGACGGCCGATGGCGAGTTCCACCGCGTCGACCAGGCGCACGAGCGCGACCTCTTCTTCGCTCTGCGCGGCGGCGGCGGCAACTTCGGCATCGTCACCGCTTTCGAGTTCGAGCTATTCCCGCTCGAGACCGTCTACGCGGGCTGGATGATCTGGGACTGGGAGCGGTCCGAGGAGATCCTCACCGCCTGGCGCGATTGGACCGAGACGACGCCCGACGAGGTCACCTCGGTCGGCCGGATCCTCCAGCTGCCGCCCATCCCGGCGATCCCCGAGCCGCTGCGCGGTCGCAACATCGTGGTCGTCGAGGTCTGCTTCATGGGTGACGAGGAGAGCGGCCGCAAGCTGATCGAGCCGCTGCTCGAGCTCGAGCCCGAGATGTCCACGATCGGCACCATGCCGGCTGCCGGCCTGGTGCGCCTGCACAACGACCCCGAGGGCCATACGCCCGGCATCGGCGACGCCGCCATCATGGAGAGCCTGCCCGACGAGGCCATCCAGACGCTCGTCGAGGTCGCGGGTCCCGGTTCCGGCTCGCCCTTCATCTCCGTCGAGCTCCGCCAGCTCGGCGGCGCCATCGGCCGCCCGGCACCCGGCCACGGCGCCGCCTCCCACCTCGAGGGCGAGTTCCTGCTCTTCTCGGTCGGGCTGCCCTTCACCGGCGCGATGGTCGATGCGGTCGAGAACCACCTCGACGTGGTCGAGCAGGCCGTCGCCCCCTGGCGGGCCCGCCAGAACTACTTCAACTTCGCCGAGCGCGCGGTCGACAGCGAGAGCCTCTACGCCGGCAGCAACCACGACCGCCTGAGGGAGATCCGCGAGCGCTTCGACCCGTCCGAGCTGTTCCGCGCGAACCAGCGCATCCAGCCCGCCGGCAGCAACTGGTAGGCAAACAACACGCCGCCGGTGCGGGTCTCCGCATCGGCGGCGTTTCCTTGCGCGCGCGGCGGCCAGCCGGCACGAGCGGGACACGCGGAATCCGGGACACCGCCATCGTGCCGTCCCGCGGTGGCACTTCGACCGATCCCCCGCCCCTAGAGTGGCCGGATGACTCGCCCCCTTCGCGTCGGAGTGCAATTGCCCGAGGTCGAGCGCGTCGTGCGCTGGCCGGAATACGAGGCCATGGCGCGCGCCGCCGAGGAGGTCGGGTTCGACTCGATCTGGGTGGGCGATCACCTGCTCTACCGCGAAGGCGACGGCAGCGAGCGCGGGCCGTGGGATGTGTGGACGGTCATGGCGGCGCTCGCCGGCATCACCGAGCGCGTGACCATCGGACCGCTCGTGGCGTGTCTCGGCTTCCACCCGCCTGGCCTGATCGCACGCATGGCCGCGGGCATCGACGAGATCAGCGGCGGGCGCTTCGTGCTCGGCGTCGGCTCGGGCTGGAACGAGCCGGAGTTCCGCGCGTTCGGGCTGGCGTTCGACCACCGCGCCTCGCGCTTCCTCGAGAGCTTCGAGATCATCCGCCGCCTGCTGGCCGGCGAGCACGTGACGAGCGCGGGGCGGTTCTGGCAGGTCGAGGACGCCGTCCTGCTCCCTCCGCCGGCGCGCCGGACGCCGATCATGCTGGGCACGAGCGGGCCCCGGCAGCTCGCGGCGACGCTCCCCCACGCCGACAGCTGGAACACCTGGTGGGATGCCTACGGCAACACGGCCGAGGGCTTCGTCGCCGTCAACGGGGGCATCTCGGCCGCGGCCGAGAGCGCCGGGCGCGACCCCGCCGAGGTCGAGCGGAGCGCCTGCGTCCTGGTCTCGCTCGGCCCCTCGGCAGGCGGGCGGCCCCGCAACGACGACGCCCCGCCGCTCGCGGGCTCGACCGACCGCCTCGCCGGGGCGCTGCGCGACCTGGCCGAGGCGGGCGCGCATGAGGCGATCCTCGTGCTCGACCCGATCACCGAGGCGACGGTGCGGCAGTGCGGCGACGTGCTCGCCGCACTCGACGCGTGACTACACCGCGGGTGGGCGGCTGATCGTCTGGCCGCCGTCGACGACGATCACCTGGCCCGTCACGTGGCGCATGTCGATGAGAGCGAGGTAGGCAGCGGCCACATCCTCGGGCGTGCCCAGCCTGCCGAGCGGTGCGCCTTCCCGCAGGCGGTCGTACCAGTCCGGCACGTGCGCCCATTCCCGGACGTTGCGCGGCGTCGGCACGTCGCCGGGCGCGACCGCGTTGATGCGGATGCCGTCGGCCGCGAGCGGTCCGGCGAGTGAGTGGACGAGGCCGATCAGACCCGCCTTGGCGGCGGCGTATGCAGGCAGCCCGTAGCTCGCGAGCGCGTCCGTCGATGTGGTGAGCGTGATCGAGCGATCGCCGCCGGCGCGCCGCAGGTGCCCCAGGGCGGCCCGTAGTGTGATCCAGGCCGTGACGAGGTTGAGCTCGAGCGACGCCCGGAACACGTCGAGCGGCAGATCGGCGAGGTCGGCCCCCGTCTTCTCCTCCGGCAGCGCACCGCCCGCGATCGCGACCACGTGCCGAAGCTCGAAGCCGCGTCGCACGGCGTCCGAGAGAGCGTCCTCGACGGCGCGCTCGTCGGCGAGGTCGAGCGCATAGGCGACGACGTCGTGCCGCTCCGAGGGGGCGCGGTCGATCGCGACGACCCGGTCACCGCGTCCCACGAGCACGTCGACGAGAGCGCTGCCCAGGCCTCCCGCTGCACCCGTGACGAGAACATCTGTCACGACACGGGAGCGAGCGCCGGCTCGTCGATCGCGCCGTCCTGTCCGCACGGCGTCACCGGCACCCCCGAGATGCCTTCGAGCAACTGCGCAAGCATGAAACGATGGTAGCGTGCATTGTGGAGAGACTGAAATGGCGTCCGGTGAACATGCGCGCGACGCGTCGCGCGTCGGAGTGGCTGAATCCGATCAATCCGATTCGCGGGCACTCCAGCGCCGGCAGCTCGGCGGCGCGATCCGCCGCCGTCGCCATGCCGCGAGCCTGACGCTCGCGACGGTGTCGGAGCGCGCCGGCATCAGCGTCTCGATGCTGAGCCAGGTCGAGCGGGGCCTCCTCGACCCCTCGCTCGACACGCTCCGCAACATCGCCGACGCGCTTGGGACCGCGCCGTTCCGGCTGCTCGCCGATGAGGGCTCGGCGGCCGTCGTGGTGCGCCGCGCGGAGCGCAGGGAGCTCCAGAGCGAGGCCGGGGTGAAGATCGAACTCCTCTCCCCCTCGCTCGGAGGTGCGTTCGAGGTGGCCGTCTGGCAGTTGCAACCGGGTTGCTCCAAGCAGGGAGACCCGCGCGTGCTCCCGGGCGAGGAGGCGAACCTCCTGCTCTCGGGCCAGGCGCTGCTCGAGATCGACGACGAGCGGATCCAGCTCGCAGCGGGCGACTGCGTCACGTTCGACCCGTGCAAGCCGCATCGCGTGAGCGCCGTCGGCAAGGAGCCGCTCGTCTGCGTGGGCGTCGTCTGCCCGCCCTCGCCCTGAACTTGCACTCGGCCCAAGCGGGTGCGATTATGTGTGCTTCTCGTGCCATTTCAGTGTGAGTAAAAGCCGGCGACTTCGAGGGAGTAAGCACATGCGTCGAGAACCATCGGGCGGGTCGGCTGGGCATGGGCGCAAGTGGATCGTCGCAATCGCCGTGGTGGCACTGGCACTGGCGGCAGCAGTCTCGGTCGGCAGCGCCGGCGCGAAGAGCACCAAGGGCGCACACGCGAAGGCCACGACGAACCTGACGATGTGGTTCTGGGGCAACGACGACGCGCCGGGCGCGGACAAGTGGCTGGCGGCCGCCGTCAAGTCCTACGAGGCCAAGAACCCGAGCATCAAGATCAAGGTGGTCACCCAGGCCGTCGCGACGTTCATCGCGACGTTCCAGGCCGCGGCCGCCGCAAAGTCGGGGCCCGACATCGGCGCGCAGTGGGCGACCGGGCCCGTCCTGACGCAGGTCTGGGGCGGGGCCATCACGCCGATCTCGGATCTCGTGCCGAAGTCGGAGACGAAGAACTGGCTGAACACCGGCGAGAACACCTACGCCGGCAAGATCTGGGCGATGCCGCTCTACCTGATCGGCATCCCCTGGATGTACAACAAGGCGCTCATGAAGCAAGCCGGGATCACGACCTACCCGGCGACCAAGTGGAGCCAGATCATCGATTACTGCAAGACGCTGCGCGCGAAGAACATCGTGCCGTTCGCGTTCGGCAATGACACCTTCTGGACGACGCAGCTGATGACGCAGGATCTCAACAAGCTGAGCGACGTCGTGGCAGCCGACACCGGCAAGACGAGCTTCACCGACAAGAAGTACGCCAACTTCGAGAACGGCTGGAAGCAGATGGTCGACGCGAAGTGCTTCAACGACGACGTGTCGTCCGTGCCGCTCGCCAAGGGCCAGCAGGCCTTCGACGCGGGCAAGGCCGCGATGACGATCGCCACGGACGGTCAGGCCCGCACGTTCGCCAAGGACCTCGGCGGCGACAACGCGGTGACGGTGGCGAAGTGGCCGGTCTTCGGCACCGGGGCGCTCAAGAACGTCTACAACGCCACGCAGTCGACCTCGTACTTCGTGACCTCTTGGTCGAAGCACAAGAAGGAGGGGGCAGCCTTCCTCGTCTACCTGCACTCCAAGGAGCAGATCGCCGCCTGGTACAAGGCCACTGGCACGCCGCCGGCAGACAAGCGCTTCAACGCGGCGGCGGCGATCAAGGGCGCGCTCGACAAGAAGCTCTACGCCTTCAACACCACGGGCAAGCAGATCTGGTTACAGAACTTCTTCCCGCCCCAGGTCGACCTCAACGGCAACGCGCCCGCGCAGCAGCTGCTGCTCGGAGGCCGCGGTGACGCCGCCGCCGCGGCTGCGATCCGCGAGCGCGCGGCCAAGCAGTGGCGCGCTCAGCAGGCTGCCCAGCTGAAGAACTGGTCCGCCTTCAAGCCCGTCTGACCGCGGGTGCCGAACGCGCCCGTCGAGAGGTATCAAGCGCAGCTGACCGGCACGCGCCGCAGTCCGATCGAGAGACTGCGGCGCGCCGCCGGTCCGTACGTCCTGATCGCGCCGGCCGCGGGCTTCATCGGGCTGATCTTCATCTACTCGCTGATACGGCTCGCCTACGCGTCGCTGCACACCGGCGACAAC
This sequence comes from Gaiellales bacterium, assembly GCA_035696365.1. GTDB lineage: Bacteria > Actinomycetota > Thermoleophilia > Gaiellales > JALYLC01 > JALYLC01. The sequence continues at coordinate 119,484 of DASRQS010000062.1, forward strand.
GGCAACAGCGGCCCGGCGCAGCTCGATGCATACCGCTTCGTCCTCAACGACGAGATCTTCCGCACGGCCGTCAAGCACAATCTGCTGCTGCTGATCTCGGTGCCCGTGGTGCTCGTGCTGGCGCTCGCGATCGCCCTCATCCTGCACGAGGGCATCATGGGCTGGCGCGTGTACCGGACGGTCGTGTTCGTGCCGTACATCCTCGCGATCCCCGTGCTCGGCACGACGTTCATCTACCTGCTCAGCCTGGACGGCGGCATCAACACCCTGCTCGGCGACGTCGGCCTCGGTTTTCTCCGGCAGGACTGGCTCGGATCGCCCTCGTGGGTGCTGCCGTCGATCGCCGCGATCATCATCTACCACGAGCTCGGCTTCGGCGTGGTGCTCTTCCTCGCGCGTCTGCTCAGCCTGCCGGAGGAGGTCGACCAGGCGGCCCGGATCGACGGTTGTAGCTGGTGGCAGCTGCGGCGGCGCATCACGCTGCCCCAGATGACGGGCGTCATCACCGCCTTCGTCACGCTCGAGCTGATCAACATGCTCTCGTGGGTCTTCGCCTACGTCTACTCGACGACCAAGGGCGGTCCGAATTTCGCCAGCTACGTGCTCGAGCTCTACATCTTCGACAGCGCCTTCACGTTCCGGGCGCCGAGCTTCGCGGCCGCGGCCGCGATCCTCCTGCTCGCAGCGAGCACGGTTCTGATCACCGTGCAGGTGCGGCGCACGTCGATCGAGGTGAACCCTGAGTAAGCGCGTCGGATCCAACGCGGCGGTCATGAACCGCGGCGGCCGGGGCATCGCGCAGGCGATGATGCTCGCGGTCGCGGTCATGACCATCTTCCCGCTCTACTTCATCATCATCACGGCGTTCAAGACGCGCACGGAGTACCTGACCAACCAGTTCCTGCCGCCGTCGCATCCGACGCTCGGGAACCTGCGCGAGGCGTTTCGCGACGGCCAGCTCCTGACCTGGGTCGGCAACAGCATCATCATCACCGTCTCGGCCGTCGTGCTGGCGGCAATCGTCTCGGCGCTCGCCGCCTATCCGCTCGCGCGCGCGAGCTTTCCCGGCCGGTTGCCGTTCATCGCGCTGAACATCGTGCTCATGGTCGTGCCGCCGGTCGTGCTCGTCGTCCCGCTGTTCCTGTTCTTCGTCAACCTCGGTCTCGTCAACTCGCGCTTCGCGGTCGTCCTCATCTACACCGGGCTCCTGATCCCGTTCTCGATCTACCTCCTCGTGAACTTCTTCGCGACCATCCCGCGCAGCCTCGAGGAAGCCGCGAGGATCGACGGCGCGGGGTCGCTGCGCGTGCTCGTGCGCGTCGTCGTCCCGCTCTCGGCGCCCTCGATCGTGACGGTGGTCGTCGTCAACACCGTCTGGGTCTGGAATGAGCTGCTGATTGCGCTGGTCTTCCTGCAAGACGACAACGCGCGCACCCTCACTGCCGGGCTGACGTTCTTCCAGGGCCGCTTCCAGTCGAACGAACCACTCGTGATGACAGGTGCGCTGATCGCCACCATCCCGATGCTCGCGCTCTACATCATCGGCCAGCGCTTCTTCATCCGGGGGCTCTCGACCGGCTTCGGGAAGTGATCCACGACTACCGCGAGCTGCTGACCGCGCCTCCGCGCTCAACGATGCTGCCGGAGCGGATCATGACGCGGCTGCACGAGCTCGAAGCCGGCTATCCTGAGCTCGCGAACGCGCCCGACCCGGCCCGCGCGCTGGCGGAAGTCCGGGCAGGCGTGGCGGAATGCCTCGGGCTTGCCGCGATCCCCCGCAGCGAGGTCGCGTGGCGACCGCAGGAGGAGTTGCCCGGCGAGGGCTACGTGATCGAGAAGGGCACCTACGAGGCCGTGCCCGGACTCGTCGTACCGGCGCACATCTACCGGCCGTCCGGTCCGGGACCGCATCCTGGCGTCGTCCATTCGCTCGGGCACTGGATGGAGAACGCCCGCCTCGAGCCCGACATCCAGCGTTACAACGCGCGGCTCGCGCGCGCCGGGATGCTCGTGCTCGCCTACGACACGCTCGGGCAGGGCGAGAGGCGCGTCGGCTGGCACCAGCACGGCCAGCTCGCGCCGCTGCTCGTGGGGTTCACGTCGCTCGGCGTGATGGTCGCGGAGGCGACCGCGGCACTCGACATGCTGGACGCGCGCGTCGACGTCGACTCCACTCGCCTGGGCGTGACAGGCGCCTCCGGCGGGGGCCTCGTCTCGACGTTCGTCGCCGCACTCGACTCGCGCGTCGCGGCCGCAGCGATCTGCTGCATCCTCAACACGCACGCAGGCCAGCTGGGTGACGCGGCGCTCGGCACCGGCTGGGACGGCTGGGTCGACCTCTGCAACCAGGTGCCGCGGCTCGCCGCGACCGCGTCGATGGGCATGGTGCTCGGCGCTGCGGCGCCGAGCCGCGTGACAGCGGTGCACGCGGTCGACGACCCGCCGTTCCCGATCGACGGCGCCCGGGCCGTCGTGCGCGAGGCCGCCGGCATCTACCGCGCACTGGGTGCGGAAGGGCGCATGCACCTCGCCGAGGTGTCCGGCGGCCACGGGCTGCACCCGCGGATGCGCGATGCGGCCGGGGCCGCCCTCGCCGAGGCCCTCGGCCTCCCGCCTCTCGGGGCCGAGGAGCCGGTTGCGCTGCTGGACGCGCCCTACGCCGTGACCCACGACATCGCGCGCGCGGATCCACCGCTGGCCCAGACGCACACGCGCAGCGCCGCGCGGCTGCCAGGCGAGTCGCTGGCCGCCAACGTCGACACGAACCCCGTGCTCGTGGCGCTCGCTCGCGCGCGCGCCACGGCGTTCCGGGACGGCCGCCGTCCCTCGCTCCGGGCCCTGGCCGCGCACTTCGGCTGCACGGTCGCACCCAGCGGCGTGCGGGGCACCGTCTCGAATCACGTGGCCGTCGATGGCGGTGTCGCCCAGCGGCTCGAGCTGGACGTGGCGCCGGGAGTGACGCTTGACGCGGTCTTCCTCCTGCCCGCCGGCTGGGGGGACCGGGCGCCCGGCGTGCTGATCGCGATCGACGAGGGCGGCAAGGCCCATGCGCTCGCATCGGCCGGCGTCGCCCATGCCCGCGCGCTCGGATGGGCGGTGCTCGCTCCGGACCTGAGCGGAACCGGCGAGAGCGCAGCGAGCGAGTTCGAGCTGGCAACGGCTGCCTGGCTCCTCGACCGGGACCTCCTGTCGAGCCGCGTCGACGACCTCCTTGCCTGCGTGCAGTGGCTCTCGGAGCGCTACTCGACGGGTCAGCAGATCGACGCGAGGCGCATCGTCCTCTGGGGCGCGGGTGCATTCGGGCTGATCGCGCTGCTCGCCGCCGCCCTCGACGAGCGCACCGCGGGCGCGGCCGGAGGGCCGTTCGCGGCGAGCCTCGAGGAGCTGCTGGTCGAGAGCCCGCTGACGACGCCGATGGCCTATCCGTTCGGGGCGCTGGAGCTGTTCGACCTGCCCGATCTCACGCGACTCGCCCGGCCCCGGCCGCTGCACGCCGTGGGGCCGGGCGGCGATCCCGCCGCGCTCATCGGCGGCCTGCTCGACGCAGTCGAGGCGAGCGCGTGATCCGCGAGCTCGCCGACGGAATCTGGAGCTGCGAGCAGGATGACGGCCCGCGCATCGTGCGCCAGGTCGTGATCGCTGGAGACGAGGGAGCACTCGTCGTCGACACCGGCCTCCCCGGGACGCCGGCGAGTGACCTGCTGCCGGTGCTCGACGGCCTCGGCCGGCGAGACCTGACCGTGCTGATCACACACCCCGACAGCGACCATCTGGGAGGCGCGGCCGAGCTGCTGACCGCCCGCCCCGGGGCACGCGTGCTGGCGGGCGCACTCGATCTGCCGCTCGTCGGCGATCCGGAGCGGATGATCCGCGAGCGCTACGCGCGCTTCTCCCGTCACGACGACGTGCCGTTCGGTGCTGAGGCGGCCGAGCGCGCCCGTACGCGCGCCGGGAAGGCGTTCGCCGGCGCCGCGGGGGTACCGCCCGGGGCTCGCATCGAGCTCGGAGGACGTTTCGCCGAGATCGTGGCGACCCCGGGGCACAGTCCCGGACACGTGGCGGCGTGGATGCCCGGCGACGGCCTGCTGGCCGCGGGCGACGCCGTCATGGGCGCCGGCATCCCGACGCGCGCGGGTGGACTTCTGATTGCCCCGATGTACGCTCCGCCGGCCGCGTATCGCGAGACGATCGAGCGCGTGCGCGCGCTTTCCGCAGGCGTGCTCGCGACCGGTCACGAGCCGATCCTCGAGGGCGAGGCGATCGCCTCGTTTCTCGCCGCGAGCCTGGAGGCGAGCGAGCGCCTGGCCGGGCTCGTCGCCGCCGCGCTCGACGAGACGCCGCGCACGCTGCTGGAGCTGTGCCGGAAGGTGCACGCGGCCTACGGAGGGCTGCCGGACGACCGTGCCGCCGACCTCGCGCTCACGGTCGCTGGGCACCTCGCCGCGCTGATCGAGGCGCAGCTCGCCACGGTCGTGTCCGACAACCCGCGCCGCTTCAGGAGTTCCCCATGAGAGTGACCGCGATCCGCCAGACGATCGTCGCGATTCCCCAGCACCGGGCGTACCGCTCGAGCTGGCGGCGGGCAGGGCACGGCACGACCGCGCTGCAGGCCGTCCTCGTCGAGATCGACACCGACGAAGGCGTGACCGGCGTCGGCGAAGCGCCGGTCGTCTGGGCCGGCCGGGCCGGCGTCACCCGAGCGCTGATCGAGGGCGTCGAGCATCTCGTCGTCGGCGCGGATCCGCTCGCGCCCGACATCATCCGGCGCCGCTTGTACGCGGAGACGGGCATGGCGCACCTCGGCATGCAGGGCATCTCCTGGGCGCTCTCCGGCATCGACACGGCGCTCTGGGACATCGTCGGCCGCGTTGCGGGCCAGCCGCTGCACCGGCTCTGGGGCGGCGCCTGGCGCGACCGCTCGGCGTTCTATGCCGATCTCGTCCCCGGCACGCCGGAGGAGATGGCCGAAGACGCGCTGGCTTGCGTCGAGCGAGGCTTCCGGACGCTCTACCTCAAGGTCGGTTTCGCACCCGACATCGACGAGGCCCGCGTGCGCGCGGTCCGTGCCGCGGTGGGAGACGGCCCGCGCATCCGCATCGACGCGAACGCGGCCTGGTCACCGGCGCTCGCGCTGCGGATGCTGCAGCGGCTCGGCGGCCAGGGCATCGAGTACGCGGAGCAGCCGATCCAGGCCGGCGATCCCGCCGAGCTCGCCCGCCTGCGCGCGCGCTCCCCGGTACCGATCCTGGCACACGAGTCGAGCCTCACGCTCGAGGGCACGCTCGCCGTGATCCGCCACGGCGCGGCCGATGCCCTCCAGCTCGATCCTCGCTTCGACGCGGGCATCGCCGGCGCCCGCACGGCCGCGCAGGTCGCCGAGGCGGCCGGGCTGCCGGTCGTCACGCACACGTTCGGGGAGACGGGCGTCGGCACGGCGCTGATGCTGCAGATGCACGCGGCGCACCGTAACTTCGTGCTGGACAACCAGACGTACTACCCCAACCTGACCGACGACATCATCCTCGGCGGCCGGCTCGAGTTCGATGGTCCGTTCCTGGCGGTCCCCACCGGTCCCGGCCTCGGCGTGGAGCTCGACCGCGAGCGCGTCGCGCATTGGGCGGCGTATTACGAGAGCGAGGTTGCCGGCCGGCCTCCGCAGGAGCTCGGCGACCGCTACTACGACCGCGACTACCTGATCAGGCCGCACATCTGAGCGATCTTCGTCAGGCAGGAGGCAGCAGCGGCGCCTCTGGCAGGACCTGTCCGCCGTCGACGATCAGCGTCTGCCCGGTGACGTAGCCCGCCTCGGGCGAGGCCAGGAAGCGCACGGCCCAGCCGACCTCCTCGGCCGTGCCGAAACGGCCCATCGGGATCGACGAGAACATGAGCCGCTGGTGCTGCTCGCTCGTCTCGGCCAGGCCCGGCGTCTCGATGTTGCCCGGCATGACGGCGTTGACCGTGACCCCGCTGGCCGCGAGCTCGACCGCCGCGGAGCGCATCAGGCCGAGCATCGCGGCCTTGGAGGCGCCGTAGTGCGCGAAGCCCACCTGGCCCGTGATCGGCCCCGTGATGGACGAGGTCAGGACGATGCGACCGTAGCCGCGTGCCAGCATGGCCGGCGTGCAGGCCTGGATGGCGTGCAACGCACCCTTGACGTTGATCCCCATGACGCGATCCCAGAGCGCGTCGTCGATGGCCGCCAGCTCGGTGCTCGGGTAGATGCCCGCATTGGCGGCGAGGATGTCGATGCGCCCGAAGACCGTGAGCGCAGCGACCGCCAGCGCATCCACCGAGGCGCGGTCCGTCACGTCCGCCTCGACGGCCAGCGCATCCTCCCCCAGCTCCGCGGCCGTGCGCTGCGCGGCGGCTGCGTCGATATCGGCGACGACGACGCTCGCGCCCTCGGCCGCGAGCACCGACGCGATGCCGCGGCCGATGCCCCGCGCGGCTCCCGTCACGACTGCGACCTGCCCTTCGAGCGACTGCATGCGAGGGACGATAGTCTCGCCGCCGAGATGCAGCGCTTCCTGGCCCGCGACGCGAAGTTCTCCTACAGCCCCGGGCACGACGCGATCGGGACGGTGCAGTCCGGCGAGACGTTCGCGGTCGAGTCGGTCGAGGGCTTCTACAACTCGTTCTCGTCGGCCGCCGATTTCACGCCCGAGCGCTACGCGGAGGCGGAGAAGCTCAAGTGGGCGGTGACGGGGCCGATCGCCGTCGAGGGCGCGCGCGCCGGCGACGCGGTCGCCGTGACGATCCACGCGGTCGAGGTCACGACGCCCGGGGTGGTCGTCTACGGCTCCTATACGGCCGAGGAGCCGTACGCGTGGTGGGACGACGAGAGCGCGTGTGCGGTCTACCCGGCGCAGGGCGGCACGCTGCGCTTCGACGACCGCACCACGCTGCCCACGCGGCCGCTGGTCGGCTGCCTCGCGCTCGCCCCGGCCGAGGGCGAGCTGCACGCGAAGCTGCAGGGCCGCTACGGCGGCAATCTGGACTGCCGCGAGATCCGGGCGGGCGCCACCGTCGTGCTGCCCGCGGCTCATGCCGGCGGCGGGCTCTACTTCGGCGACTGCAAGGCACTCATGGGCGACGGCGAGATCGTGGGGCCGCCCGAGGTCGGAGCGCTCGTGACGGCCAGCGCGGAGGTGCGCCCGCGACCCGAGTCGATGACCTGGCCGCGCATCGAGACCGCCGCCGGCCTGACGACGCTCGTGTCCGGCAGGCCGCTCGAGTGGAGCGCGCGCCAGGCCTATCGCGAGCTGCTCGAGTGGGTGGTGGACGACTACGAGATAGCCCGCCCGCAGGCCGCCCTGCTGCTGGCGATGGTCGCGCAGGCCGGTATCTGCCAGATCAGCAACACCGACTACACCGCGTACTGCGTCGCGCCGCGCGACGTCTTCGAGCCGTACCGCGGGTAGACGTTCAGCGCACGAGGCCGCGCCCGGCGACGAGGATCACGTGATCCACGACACCGTCGCGCACGGCCAGCAGGCCGTCGTGCAGGTTGACGCAGCCGCAGGCGTGGTTCGGAATGACCTGCAGGCGATCGCCGACGGCGGGCCGCTCGGCCAGCGAGGAGACGTCCACGTAGCCGTGCTCCTCGTTGATCGTGTGCAGATCGGCGCCGGGCAGTCCGACGATCGCGCCATGGCCGCCGTCGGGATGGCCGTCCGAGGTCAGCGTCTTGGAGCCCGCGTCGATCACGATCTGCCCAGGCACGGCATCCGAGACGACCGTCACCGCGACGGTCAGGGCGCAGCGGTCGAGCGTCCCGTCGACGCGGTCGAGCAAGGCGTACGTGCCCGATCGCAGCTCGTTGACGCACGTCTCGTGCGTGAGGAAGCGCGACGGGGTCGACCCGCCGGAGATGCGGTCGCAGCGGATGCCTGCGGCCAGGAAGGCATCGCGCGTCTCGCGCAGCAGCTCGTCGACGGCGGCCACCCGCCGGCGCACCGTCTCCGCATCGCCGCGACAGTGGCCCGGGTAGCAGCTGATGCCAGCCACCTCGACGGCCGGGAGGCGCGAGAGCTCCTGCGCGAGCGCGAGTGCTCCCGTCGCCGTCGTCTGGCCGGTGCGGTGCATTCCCACGTCGAGCTCCACGAGCAGCGTCGCGTGCGCGCCGCGCCGCTCGAGCGCCGCCGCGAGCCCTGCCGCCGGGAGCGGCCCGTCAACCGCCACCGTCAGCTCGACACCGTCGGCCGCGATGCGCGCGAGGCGCTCCCATTTGTCGGCGCCGAAGGACGGGTAGTGCACGAGGATGCGCGGCGCGCCGGCCTCCTGGAAAACCTCGGCCTCGCCCGTCTTCGCCACGGTCAGGCCGCCCGCTCCGAGCTCGAGCTGCCGCAGGCCGACCTCGGGCGACTTGTGGGTCTTGGTGTGTGGCCAGAGCGCGATCGCGTGCTCGTCGCAGTACGACTGCAGCTCCTGAAGATTGGCCTCGAGCCGGTCGAGATCGACCATCGCCACGGGCGTCTCGACCTCATCCACGGAGCGCCCCACCTGCGCGGCAAGCAGCTCCAGCGTGCGGTCGGCTCCGGTGCGCATCGCGAATGAGCATAGTGAAAGGCGCGTGGGCGCGGTAAGCTCTTGCGCATGGGCCTCGAGAATCCAATTCATCTGCTCGTGCTGGCCGTGATCATCCTCCTGGTCTTCGGGTCGTCGCAGCTCCCGAAGATCGCCCGCTCGGCCGGAAAGCACGCACGAGAGGCCAAGGACGGGATCACGTCGTTCAAGGAGGAGTTCGACCACGGCCTGGGCGAGAACAATCCGCTGCAGGAGGTCACCGACACGCTGCGCTCCGCGAACCCCAAGACGATTGCGCGCGAGGCCGTCACGAAGTCCTCCAAGCCCAAGCCGAGGCCTCCGGGCCCGCCGAGGCAGCCGCCCACGTCGTAGCCGGCGCGCGGGCCGTTGCGGGCCCGTTGGTGAAAAGGTGGTGAACCGCCCCCATCCGGGGCACAACCCGCTCTAGGGTGAGGCGCGTGACCCCCGCGCCGTTCTCTCCGCCCTCGTTCGTCCCGACCGCGGCCGGATTCGAGGTGGAGCGCCAGTGGCGCGCGCATCCGAGCCTGCGGCTCCCACTCGCACTCGGGGAGTGGCGCGCCGTGGACGACCGCAGTGAGCGCCTCGTCGACCATTACTACGACACGGCCGATCTCGAGCTCGACCGGCAGCGTGCGCGCCTGCGGCTGCGCACTGCCGACGCGCTCGAGCTTGCGACGCTGAAACGACGCGTGACGTCGCGAGCGGGCCTGCGCCGCCGGGTCGAGATCGAGGGCCCGTGCCACGGCGACCCCGAGACGTCGGTCGCGTTCGTGGCCGCGCGCCTGCTGACCCTGCACCCGCTCGTCGAGATCGGCCGCATCGTGACCGCTCGCCACGCGCGCGTGTACGCGCGCGGGGAGCGCACCGTCGAGGTCGTCCGCGATCAGGTCTCCTATCCGGTCGGAGAGGACGAATGGCGTCTCGAGGCCGAGGGCGACCCGGGAGACGTCCGCGAGATCGGCGGTCTGCTCGACCGGCTCCCCCTGGGCCTCGCGCCCGTGGGGCGCGGCAAGGTGCGCACCTTGCTACAGCGTTCCGCCGCCTAGAAGCCCCGGACGCATGGCGGTGGTGACGATCTGGCGAACCCTGGTGAATGTCGCCCAAGAGCGGGGAGTAGCGCCGCTACAACAGCGGCGTGCTCACCCTCATCATCGTCGTCGTCGGCACAGCCCTCTCGGGGCCGTTGCACACGACGTCGCCCCCAGCGCGCGACGCGTACGGTGCTGGTCGTGCCCTCCCCGCGCCTCTCGCGGCGCCGCCGCGGAGAGCTCACGCACGCGCCCTGATCAGCCGCGCGTGACCGCCTGAAGAGCCGCGCCGGTGGCGCCGTCGATGCGCAGCGTGGCGCCGTTGATGTGCGCCGCGTGCCGCGAGGCGAGGAACGCGACGGCGGAGGCGACCTCGTCGGCCGTCGCGAACGCCCCGCTCGCGCTGGGCCGCCAGCTCGCCGGGTCGTCGCCCGCCATCCCGGGCAGCGTGTTCCCCGGGCACAGGGCGTTGGCGCGGATGCCGTGGGGCGCGCCCTCGGCGCCGAGCAGCTCGGCGATCGCGACCACGCCGGCCTTGACCGCCGAGTAGGCCGGAATGCGGTGCGAGCCGCGGATCGCCGAATCCGAGGCGATCAGCACCATCACGCCGCCGCCCTGACGGCGCATGGGAGCGAAGAGGGCGCGCGCAGAGCGGAAGGTCGAGGTCAGGTTCGTCTCCACGAGCAGGTCGAACTGCTCGTCCGTCGTCGCGGCCAGCGGGCCCGCGACGAGGATCCCGGCATTGGCCACCAGCAGATCGATACTGCCGAGCCGCTCGAGCGCGAACGCGACAGACGCGTCACTGGCCGCGCGGTCCGTCGCGTCGGCCTTGCAGAAGATCGCGCCCGTGTCGCGCTCGAGTGCCGCCGCGCGCTGCTCGTCGCGGCCGCAGAAGACGACCTCGTAGCCGTTCGCGCGCAGCCGGCGCACGATGGCGGAGCCGATCCCGCCGGTCCCACCCGTGACGAGCGCCGAGCGGCTCACTGCACCTCTTCGGCGTGGACCGTGTTCGCGCGCAGCGCCGCACGCATGCCGCCGTCGATCAGGAGATCGGCGCCCGTGATCGTCCGCGCCTCGTCGCTCACGAGAAAGGAGACGGCGGCAGCGACGTCGCTCGCATGCACGAGCCGCCCGAGCGGCGGGCGTGTCCATTCGGACGTGTCGGGCAGCGTGTCGCGCCCGTCGACCGTGGTCACCATGCCGGGCTCCGTATCGCCCGGGCAGACCGCATTGACTCGCACGCCGTACGGCCCGGCCTCCACGGCCAGCATGCGCGTGAGCATGATCACGGCCCGCTTGGAGACCGAGTAGGCGCCGATCGGCGTCTCGCCCCAGACGCCCGCGTCGGACGCGACGAGGACCATCGACCCGCCCGTCGCGCGCAGGGCGGGCAGCACCTCGCGGGCGTAGCGGAACGGGGCGACGAGATTCGTCGAGATGACACCGTCCCACTGCTCGTCGGTCGTCTCCGAGAGGGTCGCCGCGGCTAGCACACCTGCGTTGAGGACGACGATGTCGAGCCCGCCGAGCGCTGCGACCGCCTCCCGCACCGATTGCGTGACGGCCGCGGAGTCGCGTGCGTCGGCGCGCACGAACTGCGCGCCCATGCGCTGCGCGACCGCAGCGCCGCGGGCCTCGTCACGACCGGTGAAGACAACGCGCGCGCCCTCCTGGGCGAGCCGCTCGACGATCGCCTCGCCGATGCCCGACGTGCCGCCTGTGACGACTGCGCGCTTGTCGGCGTGGCGCGGCATGGCGGTATTGAACCAGGCGCAGACCATGCCAAGTGGCACTCGCCGCGTGTGCCAATTGGCCGTTTCGGGTCGCGCGCGGCTCCAGGGCTGGGATGCCTCAAGTGGCCAAGTGGCACCCGCCGCGTGTGCCACTTGGCCGCTCGCCCGCTACTCCGGCAGCGGCGGCAGCTCGGCCGGCAGGCCGAAGCTCGGGAAGATCGCCGGCGTCACGAACCCGATCACAGCCGCGATGCGCGTTCCCTCGATGGTCAGCACATCGACCACCGCCGGGAGGTAGCAGCCGCGTTGCTCGTCGAACTGGTAGCAGCCGACCGCGACCTGCCCGTTCGCGGTCGTCGGCGCGTGCCGCCAGGTGCGGCCGTCCGGCACCGACTCGCGCAGGAAGCCCCGGATTCTCTCGAGGCCGCGGTACCAGCAGGCGTGCGGGGGCATGGACCAGGTTGCTTCCTCGGTCAGCATCGCGACGACCGCCTCGATGTCGCCGCGCTCCATGGCGTCGGCGTAGCCGCGCACGAGCGCGCGCACATCGGCCTCGCCGAGTGCGCGCAGCGTCGCCTGCTGGCTCTGCTCCGGCAGGTGCTGCTCGACCGCCCGGCGCGCCCGTTGGAGCGCGCTGTTCACGGCTGGGACCGTGGTGCCGAGCGCGTCGGCGACCTCGCGCGCCGAGAAGCCGAGCACCTGGCGCATGATCAGCGTCGCCCGCTGGCCCGGCGGGAGCAGCTGCAGTGCGGCGACGAACGCCAGCTCGACGCTCTCGCGCTGCTCGTAGAGCGCCGCGGGCCCCGCGTGGCCCTCCGCCAGTCCGAGCTGCGCATCCGGGTACGGCTCGAGCCACACCGACTCGGCGAGCGGCGGCACGTCGTCGCTGTAATCGCTCTCCGGGAGGTAGTCGACGGGCAGTCGGCGCGCGGGCCGCCGCTCGAGTGCGCTCAGGCAGGCGTTGGTCGCGATGCGGTAGAGCCACGCCCGCAGCGAGCTGCGCGCCTCGAACCGCGGCAGCCCGCGCCAGGCACGCAGCAGCGCGTCCTGGAGGGCGTCTTCCGCGTCTTGCACCGAGGCGAGCATGCGGTAGCAGTGGGCGAGGAGCTCACGGCGGTGCGGCTCGAGCAGGCGCCGGAAGGCGTCCTCGTCGCCCTTGCGAGCGGCGGCGAGCAGCGCGCGCTGCTCGGCGGTGGCTTCTGCGGGAGCGGTGCTCATCCTCGTCACTCATGACCGCCCACGCCGCGAAAACTCATCGCAGGCGGGCTCGCGATGAGTCTGGCGCGTTCTTCGGGTCTCGTCTTGTGAGCATCCCGATGAAGGAGAGAACCACATGCTGCACGTGAACGCATGGTCGTTGCTGAACGAGAGCTCGGCGCCGTCCGTCGAGAGGATCTACGACATCCCGCCCGTCGTCAGGCGGAAGCCGCGCTGGCCGGCCAGTCGGCGAGCGGCGGCATGCCCACTGGCAGAGGTCAGCGCGGCGCGGGCGGCCCGGACGCGGCCAGGTCCGTTTCGATCCAGCGGCAGATGACTTCGCATCCGCCCTCGTGGTCGCCTTTGGTTCAGGAGGCGCTGGAGCGAGCTCTTCCCGCTGCGAAGGGCACCGCAACGCCGCTGATCAAGGCGATGACGCGCCACTCGACGTCGGCGCGCAGCGCATCCCCGTCCACGTCGGTCGGCAGCTCGATGACGATGCCGTCGTCGCCCGCCTCGATCCTCAGCGGGACCACGGCCGGAGGCAGGCCGTCCGGCAGGCCGATGACCGTCCCCTCCTCGAACGCGCGGATCACGCGCGGGTCGATGTAGGACGCGCGGGCGACCGCCGGCGTATTGCCGAGCACGGTTGAGACCTCGCGTACCGCCCGGTTGACCGCCCGCGGGCCGTGGCGGCCGTCCGCGTGCTCGCGAGCCAGCGCGACGGCGGCGAGCACCGTCGCCGCCCACGTCCGGAACTCCTTCGCCGAATGCGGGCCCTCGGCCCAGCAGCGCAGCCCGTTGTTGACGTCGGCAGCGTGCACCCGGTGCCAGCCGCCGTGCGCGCGATAGGCAAGCAGTTCCGGCGGCCCGCTCCGGCGTCGCTCGAGGTGCCCGAGCACACCGACCGATTCCGGGTCGCGCACAGTCATCCGCCTCCGCTTGCCCGCCTTGCCGACGTAGTCGAACTGAACCGCCCGCTCGAGCAGCCGCACCTGATCGCGCCGAAGCGTGGTCAGCCCGACGTGCCCATTGTCGCGCGCGTATCGATCCCAGCCGACGCGGAAGAAGCCGATGTCGAGGAGCCGGATCGCGAGCGCGAGCACGCATTCGCGCGACACCTCGCCGCTTCCGAGCCAACCCTGGACCGTTGCACGGATGGCGGGCAGCCGGTTCGCGAAGTCGAGCATGTCTGTGAACTTCTCCACGTCGCGCCGGGCTCGCCAGGCCGGGTGGTAGAGGTACTGGCGCCGCCCCTTCGCGTCGAGCCCGCTGGCCTGCAGGTGGGCGTTCGGCTGCGCGGCGATCCACACGTCGGTCCACGCCGGCGGGATCGTGAGCGCGCCGATCCGCGCGAGCGTGTCCGGGTCGGTCACCGGCTCGCCGCGGGCGTCGGCGTACGTGAGCCGGCCGCTCCGCCGCTCACGCAGTAGCCCGGGCTCGCCTCCATGCACGTGCACGAGTTCCTGGACGTGCATGGGAACGTTGGTAGGCCCCTGGCAGCCGTCGTCCAGGTACTCCCCTGATGCGACATGGCCGGAGTCGGCCGGCGAGAGTCAAGCGCCGGCCCAGCCACTCGGCGAGCGGCGGCGTGGCCATCCCGGCGTTCGCCGGCTCGACGCGCGCTTCCGCTGCGATGAGCAGCTTCACCACGCCGACCCGGTCGGCATCCACGGCGGCGAAGCTGTCGTTCGGGTGCGCCAGCGCGAGCCTCCGACGCGTGACCGCGTGGTACGACCGTACAGTCCCCCCGTGAAGGCAGCCGTGTGCCGTGCCTTCGGCGAGCCGCTGGTCGTCGAGGAACTGGAGCTCGATGCGCCGCGGCCCGGGGAGGTCAGGGTGCGCGTGGCTGCCTGCTCGATCTGCCACAGCGACGTGGCCTTCGCCTCCGGCGCCTGGGGCGGCAGTCTGCCGGCCGTGTACGGGCACGAGGCGGCGGGCGTCGTCGAGGAGATCGGCGGCGCGTCCGACGGCCTCTCGACCGGCGATCACGTCGTCGTCACGCTGGTGCGCTCCTGCGGTACATGCCACGTCTGCCGCCGCGGCCAGCCGGCGCTCTGCTCGACGACGTTCGCCCTGGACGAGCGCAGCCCGCTGCGCATGGCCGACGGGAGCCAGGTCGCGCAGGGCCTGCGCACCGCCGCCTTCGCCGAGCACGTGCTGGTCCACCATTCCCAGGTCGTTCGCATCCCTCGGGAGCTTCCGCTCGATCGCGCCTGCCTGCCGGCCTGCGGCGTCGTGACGGGATACGGCGCGGTGCTCAACACGGCACAGCTGAGCGCCGGCGACAGCGTGGCAGTGATCGGCGCCGGCGGAGTCGGGCTCAATTGCGTCCAGGGAGCAGTCCTGGGCGGCGCCGAGCAGATCGTCGCCATCGACCTCGCCGCCGATCGGCTCGCGGCCGCCATCGCGTTCGGCGCTACGCACGCGATCGACCCCTCGAGCGACGACGCGCCGCGTGCGGTGCGCACGCTGACGGACGGCCGCGGCGTCGATTGTGCGCTGGTCGCGGCCGGTTCCACGACGGCCGTGGAGCTCGCGTTGCGGCTCGTGCGTCGCGGAGGCACCGTCGTGATCGTCGGCATGCCGGCCTCCGGGGCCATGGTCGAGATCGAGCCCGCCGCACTGGCGCACGACGGCATCCGCATCCTGGGCAGCAAACTCGGCTCGACCCGCCCCGAGCTCGACGTGCCGCGTCTCGCAGGCCTCTACCTCGAGGGCCGGCTGCGACTTGACGAGCTCATCTCTTCCCGCTCGCCGTTGACGGCGATCAACGACGCACTCGGCTCGGCCGCGCGCGGCGAGGCGCTGCGCGCCGTCATCACGTTCTGAGCGCTAGCCGCGGTCGGCCTCGGCGCTCAGCCCGGTGCCCTCGAAGAGCGCGTCGACTGCCGAGTCGAGCGGGAGGTTCGGTGGCGGCACCGTGACATCGGCGTCCCCGGCGTGGTCGGTCGCGTCGAGCAGCACGCCGTGCTTCCGCACGAACGCGCATAGCCCGACCAGCAGGCGCTGGTACTCGTCCTCGCGAACCTCGTCGACGGCGAGCGTCACGGCATTGTCGAGCTGCCGCAGGTCGGCCTCTGCCGCCTCCGGCAGGACCCACCGTCCCTCACCTGCGATCCGAACGATCACGCCCGCCCCCTCAGCACCGGCTGAGCCGCATGCCTCGCAAAGCATAGAGAGTTCGGTCCCCTGCGCTCGGGGTGTTATGCGCTCGGGATGGCGTGCATTCGGGGTGTCCTAAGCACTCGGCGCCACGCTCGCGCCGGGTGGCGTGGGACGCATCGTCAGCGCTGCGACGACGGCGCCTGCGATGGCCACGGCAGCGGCCACGGCGTAGGCGCTGTGCAGCGCATCCACGTACATGTCCCGGAAGGCCGCGAGCGCCGCGTCGGAAACACCGCTCCCTGGCCTCAGCATGACCGGCACACGCCCGTTCACGATCGCTCCGAGCACCGCGATCCCCAGCACGATGCCGATGTTGCGCGCCGAGCTGGCGACGCCGGCCGCCACGCCCGCCTGATCGCGCGGCATGCTCGAGACCGCCACCGTGTTGACCGGAGCGCTCACCAGCCCGTAGCCGATGCCGACGACCAAGTAGGAGGCGATCAGCCAGCCCAGAGCCGCGTTCTCGGCCACCAGCACGAGGGAGCCGACGCCTGCGGCCAGCGCGAGCATGCCGCCGACGAGCACGCCACGAGGACCGCGTGTGCCGACGAGATAGCCGGAGATCGGGCCTCCGATGAGCGCGGGCATGGCGGCCGGCAGCGTCAGAAGGCCGGCGGCGATCGCCGAGTAGCCGCGCACGTCCTGGAGGTAGAGGGCGTTGAAGTAGATGAAGCCGCCGAACGCGAAGAACGTCGCCGCGCACAGGAAGACCGCGCCCGCGAACTGGCGGTCGCGGAAGAACCCGAGGTCGATGAGCGGCTCGTCGATCCGCAGCTCGACGGCGATGAAGGCCACGAACAGCACGGCCGAGACGGCGAACACGGCGACGATGCGCGCCGAGCCGAAGCCGTAGCGCGGTGCCTCGATCAGGCCGTACGTCAGCGCCGCCAGGAATCCCGTCACGAGCACCTGCCCGGCGAGGTCGATGCGGCGCGCGATCGCGCTGCGGGAGCGCGGCACGACCCGCAGGACGATGGTGAGCGCAACGAGCCCCGCGACGGCGTTGGCCGCAAACACGGAGCGCCAGCCGAGCCACTCCGTGAGCGTCCCGCCGACGATCGGCCCGAGCCCTGTGCCGAGTCCCGACGAGACTCCCCACAGTCCGATCGCGCGGGCGCGCTCGCGCGGGTCCGGGTAGAGGTTGGCGACGATCGAGAGGCTCGTGGGCGTCAGCGCTGTCCCACCGACGGCCTGCAGGACGCGAAACGCGATCAGCGACGCGGCGTTCGGCGCCAAGGAGCACGCCAGCGCACCCACCGTGAACAGGGCGTAGCCCGTGCAGAGCATGCGCTTGCGCCCGAAGCGGTCGGCCAGGAAGCCGGCGCTGAGGAGCAGGCTCGCGCCGACGAGGTTGTATGCGTCGATCACCCAGGCGGCCTCGTCCGTGCGGATCTGCAGGTCGGCCTGGAGCGAGGGCAGGGCGACCACGACCACCGTCACGTTGAGCGTGACGAGGAAGACGCCGAGCGTCAGCGCGAAGAGCGCGAGCGAGCGGTTGTCCGGGCTGAACCGCGAGGCGCGCCGCATCCCGCGGCACCGTAGCCTGCGCCGGGCTCGCCGCGCTCCGCCGGGGCCGCCTACACGCTCAGGCTGGGTGGGCTCGTCAGACAGGCGGCGGCAGCCACTGCGTAGACTTGACGCCATGATCGCAAAGGCACCCTTTGGAGCGACAGGACACGAGAGCAGCCGCGTCATCTTCGGAGCCGCCGCGCTCGGCGACGTCACGCAGCGCGAGGCCGACGAGGCGCTCCCGCTGCTCTTCGAGCACGGAGTGAACCACATCGACACGGCCGCGAGCTACGGCGACGCGGAGCTCCGGCTCGCGCCCTGGTTGCGCGTGCATCGCGACCGCTTCTTCCTCGCCACCAAGACCGGCGAGCGCGGCTACGCGGCGGCTCGCGAGCAGATCCGCAGCTCGCTCGAGCGGATGGGCGTCGACCAGGTCGACCTCATCCAGCTGCATTGCCTCGTCCACCCCGACGAGTGGGAGCTCGCGCTGAGCGACGCGGGGGCGCTGCGCGCCGCGACGGAGGCGCGCGACGAGGGGCTCGTCCGCTTCATCGGCGTCACGGGCCACGGGCTGACGGTCGCAGCGATGCACAGGCGCAGCCTCCAGCGCTTCGACTTCGACTCCGTGCTGTTTCCGTACAGCCACGTGATCACGCGCGACCAGGCCTACGCCGACGACGTGCGGCACCTGCTGGCGACCTGCCGTGAACGCGACGTCGCCGTGCAGACGATCAAGAGCATCTCGCGAGGCCCCTGGGGCTCGAGGGAGCAGACGACCTCGACCTGGTACGAGCCGCTGGTCGAGCAGGAGCACATCGATCTCGCCGTCCACTGGGTGCTCGGCGAGCCCGGCGTCTTCCTCAACAGCGCCAGCGACCTCGGCCTTCTCCCCCGCGTGCTCGATGCGGCGGAGCGCTTCACGGCCCGGCCCGGCGACGACGAGCTCGCGCGTCTGGCCGACGACCTGCGCCTCAGCACGCTCTTCGTCTGAAGCCATTCCACTCGCGGAAGCGCAGGGGTGGTGCGGCTCGCGACGCAAGCGCCCGCGCAGCATCCACCGCGCCGCTCACGATCGGCTGACGGCCCGCCGGCGATGATTCTTCGCCATGAGATCCGTCATAGCGGCGAGCACCGAACCGCCGACCACGGGAGATGCCCCATGCCCCACATCACGCCCAACCTCTGGTTCGACACCGAGAGCGAGGAAGCCGCGAAGTTCTACGTCTCGGTCTTCCCGAACTCCGAGATCACGTCGGTCACCCACTACGGCGAGGCTGGGCCTCGTGAGGCCGGCATGGTGCTGACGGTGGGATTCGCGCTCGACGGCCAGGACTACGTCGCCATCAACGGCGGCCCGCAGTTCACGTTCAGCGAGGCGATCTCGCTGCTCGTCAACTGTGCCGACCAGGAGGAGATCGACTACTACTGGGCCAAGCTCGGCGAGGGCGGCGAAGAGGGCCCGTGCGGGTGGCTCAAGGATCGCTACGGGCTGTCCTGGCAGGTCGCGCCCATCGGCATGGACGCGATGCTCAACGATCCCGACCAGGCGCGCGCTCAGAGGGGCATGAAGGCCATGCTCGGCATGAAGAAGATCGACCTCGCCGAGTTGCAGGCGGCTGCCGACGGGCGCGAGTCAGCGGCCTGACGGCGACGGCGCGACCGCATACAGGTCCAGCGCGCCGTCGATGAAGCGCAGCGCCGCCTCGGTCGATTCGCAGCGCCACAGCGCGAGCACCCGTGCAAAGCCCGACGCTGCCTCGAGCTGGTCGGCCTGTGCGGCGGCGATGCCCGTCACGATCGTGCGCTGCGCGTCGAGCAGGCGCAGAGGATCGATCCCGAGGCGCTCGCAGAAGTACAGCTTGAGCAGGAGCAGCGAGCGCAGGTCACGCACGTGAGCGACGGGCTCGGTCAACCACTGCCGGAGCGCACGCGCGCCCGCAGGAGTGGGCTCGACGATCGTGCGCCGCGGCCCGCTGACGCTGGCCACCGTGCCCACATCCTGCACGAGCGCGCGCGTTCGCAGCACCTCCAGCGCGCGGTAGACGAGCGGCCGGGGCAGCGACCAGACGCGCCCGACCTCCCCCTCCGGCTCGAGCGCTCGCACGAGCGTCCACCCGTGACTCGGCTCCACAACCATGAGGGCCAGGACGGCCCACTCGCCGGTGGCCAACTCTCGACTCGACACCCGCCCAGCCTAGCGCCCGAGGCCCGAGCAGACGCCGCCGAAGGAAGCCGGGACCGTGCCTCGCGGGCATCGAGGAGCCCCTCGCGAACGTTGGGCGATATCGCCGATCCGGTCTGGACGCGCGGGCGGGCTCCAGGCCGTTCGACGGCTCCGATTCCGGCGGCGACTTCTGCGACGTCTTCGCACTGGCGCCCAGCGCCTGGGGCGTCGTGATCGGCGACGTCTGCGCCAAGGGCCCGCGGGTCGCAGCTCTCAGCGCCGCCGCACGCTCGACAATCCGCGCGAATGCCTCCGAGCACGAATCTCCCGCTATGGCGATGCATGCGGCCAACCTGACGCTCCTGAGCCCCGGGGAGGGCGCTACCGCACGCTGGTCTACGCTCGCATCCAGCGCGAGCCCGACGCGCTCGGCCATAGATCCATGGGCGACACTTCGAGCCAGGCCCGTGGAATCGAGCATGAGGAGACGGACATGCTGCGCATCATCCTGAACGTGTTGTGGCTCGTGCTCAGCGGGTTCTGGCTGGCCGCGGCCTACCTGGTGGCCGGCGTGCTGATGTGCGTCACGATCATCGGCATTCCGTTCGGACTGCAGGCGTTCAAGCTGGCGGGGTACGCGTTTTGGCCCTTCGGGCGTGCGCTCGCTCCGACGGGCAAACGGCCGGCGCTCAGCCTGATCGGCAACATCATCTGGTTCGTCTTGGCCGGCTGGTGGCTCGCGATCGGGCACGTGATCACGGGCGTCGCGCTCTGCCTGACGATCATCGGCATCCCGCTCGGCATCGCCGACTTCAAGATGGCCGGAGCGGCGCTCGTCCCGTTCGGCAAGGAGGTCGTCAGACTCGCGCCCGGCGAATACGCGGCCGCCGGCATGATCGCGGTCGACACCCGTCCACGGGACGAGCGCAGCTAGCCCGAGCCTCACGTCTCAGAAGCTCCAAGAGCATCAGCGGGCCGCGCTGATGCTGTTGGAGCTTGTCAGGCAAGCGCCTTCGCCTTCAGCTGCTGGAATTCCGCGGCATCGATCGCGCCGGAGTCGAGCAGCCCCTTGGCCCGCTCGATCTCTCCAGCGGCACCGCCGCTCCCGGCCGTATCGCGAATGTAGGCGTCGACGTCCGACCTCTGGCGCTGCTGCGCCTCGGCATTGCGCGAACTCATCGACCCGCCCTGCATGATCAGGTAGGCGAGTGAGCCGATGAGCGGCAGGAAGATGATGACGATGAACCAGATCGCCTTCGAGAAGCCCCCCAGATCGTTGCGGCGAATGATGTCGGTTGCGATGACGATCAGCAGCCAGAACCACGAAACCCAGACGAAGATCAAGAAAAACGTCCAGATGACGTTCAGGAACGGGTGATCGGTGAAGTCCACGTTCTCTCCTCGCTGCGGTCGGCGATGGGACGGTGGCCCATGATGTTGAAGCCCACCGGTGACTCTCACAAGGGCGTACACACGCCAGAATGTGGGAGTGGACTCCCAGGCCGAGGAGGTGCTCGCAGGTGGGAACGTGGCCGCTTCGGTGGTGCGCGTGGGCTCGACGGTCCGCAAGCCGGCGACGCCGGCGACGCCGGCCGTCCACGCACTGCTCCAACACCTGGCCGTGGCCGGGTTCGACGGCGCGCCGCGCGCTCTGGGTCGCGATGACGCCGGACGCCAGGTTCTCGAGTACGTCCCGGGAGTGACCGCCTACAACGCCGGTCCGCTGACCGGCGCCGAGCTTCACGGCGTCGGCTCTCTGATCCGGGGACTCCATGACGCCGCCGAGACGTTCTCACCGCCGGTCGACGCGGAGTGGGACGTCGCGATCCCACCGGATCGGGAGGACCTGATCTGCCACAACGACCTGGCCCCCTGGAACCTCGTGCGCGACGGCGACAGCTGGGTATTCATCGACTGGGACGGGGCCGGGCCCGGCTCGCGCCTGTGGGATATCGCCTACGCCGCCCACGGCTTCGTGCCCTTCGTCGCTGGCGGCGACGCGGCCGGCGACGCCGAGCGGTTGCGGACACTGGCCGACGGCTACGGACTCGACGAGTCCCAGCGGCGCGAGTTGCCCGCGCTGATCGAGGCCCACACGCGCGGCATGTACGACCTGCTCTGTCACTCGGCCCTCACGGGCGCGCAGCCTTGGGCGCGCCTGCACGCCGAGGGACACGCGGACCACTGGGGCCCGGCCGCCGACTACATCGGCGCCCGTCTCGGGCAGTGGAGCTCGGCACTCCTGGATTGAGAGCTGCGAATCGTGTCGCCGCCTGACGCGCTTGCCGGCCTGCGCGAAGCTATCCTCTCGCCGACGCGCGGGGCCCCGAAAGCCCAGCTCAACATGACGGACCGGACCCCCAAGCCCGAGCGCGAAGCCGACGACGTTCTCGACGCGCTGCTCGTCCTGCCCCCGCAGGAGTTCACGGCGGCACGCAATGCAGCCGCAAAGCAGCTGACCGCCGACGGGCGCCGTGAGGCCGCAGCCGAGATCAAGAGCCTGCCGCGACCGCCCGTCTCCGTCTGGCTGCTCAATCTGCTCGCGCGCGAGCAGGCCTCCGTGGTGGCGAGCTTCCTCGATGCCGCCGACGCCCTGCGAGGCGCGTACGCGAGCGCCGGGGACATCCGCGCTGCGACCGGCCCGGAGCGTGAAGCCGAGGCGCGCGTCGTCGCGGCTGCCACCGAGCTCGCCCGTGCGCGCGGCACGGGCATGACCGAGACCGTCTCACGTGGCCTTCGCCAGACGTTGAGCGCGGCCGCCGCCGATGCCGGCGTCGCCGCGACACTGCGCGACGGGCGACTGCTCGGCGAGCCGGACGCACCATCGATCGATCGGCTGCTCGGATCGATCCCGCAAGCGCCCGCAGCAAAGGCCAAGACAAAGGCCAAAGCGACCGAGCCCAAGCCGAAGAAGACGAAGAGCCGCGATCTCGAGGCCGACCGCGTGGCCCTCCAGGAGCGCGTGGCCGGCGCCGAATCGGAGGCGACGGCAGCGCGGGTCGGAGCGCGCGCAGCGGCGGACGCCTGGGCGGCCGCGCAGGAGGCATGGGAGCGGGCGCAGAAGGATGCCGAGGGCGCACAGCGGCGCAGTGACGCAGCGGAGAAGCGCCTTGCGGAGCTCCAGAGACGGCTTACAGAGCTCGAGAGCACCCCACCGCCGCTCTGACGCTTGCGCGGCCGAGTCGTTCAGGCGCCGGTCAGGGGCCGACCAGGAGGCTTGTCGCCATGCAGGACGCCCCGACGGGACGGGCAGGCATGAGCTTGGCCGATCGACATGCCCGCCGTGCGCGGGCCCGCCGCAGGAGAAGGCTGCGGCGCGGTTTCTGGGCAGCAGCCCTACTCGTCCTGTGCTCGGCCACGGTGCTGGCGCTCCTCGCCTGGAACGGAGCCGGATCGCGCCCGGGCTCCCTCCCCCTCTCCGCCGCTCCCGCCGCGGTGACGGCTGCTGCGCACGGTGGACGCGCGAACGCCGCGCTCGCGCGCGCGAGACCAAGCGGCGGAACACGGCTCGCGGAACAGACGCTCGGACGGCTTCCGGCTCCCCTCGAGGATCCAGGCGCCTCGCGCGTCGGCTCGCGCCTGGTCCTCGCCGGCGGGCTCACCGCACAGGACACGTCGTCGAGCGAGATCGTGGGAGTGACCGGGGCCAGAGGGCTGTCGCTCGGCCGGCTGCCCGCCGCCCAGCACGATGCCCCCGCGGTCGCGCTCGCGGGCTCGGCGTACGTGTTCGGCGGCGGCGACGGTGTCCACCAGCTCGACCACATCCTGAGAATCGACCCGCGGTCGGGCACGGTGGCGACGGTCGGCAGGCTGCCGGCGGCGAGCAGCGATGCGAGCGCAGCCGAGGTCGGACCGGCGGCGTACATCGTGGGCGGCTACACCGGCACTCATTGGCTGGACACGATCGTCAGGTTCCAGCCCGGCCACCGAGTACGCATCGTGGCCCACCTGCCTCTCGGCGTTCGCTATGCAGCGGTGGCCGCCAGCGGGAAGGCCATCGTGATCGCCGGCGGCACGCTCCCGGACAACACGGCCTCGCGCGCGGTCTACCGCTACGACACCGTCAGCGGTCGTGTGAAGCGGATCGCCACGCTCCCGCGCGTGACGACCCACGCCTCCGCCGCAACGCTGGGAGGCACCGTGTACGTCATCGGCGGCCGCGGAGCCGCGCTCGGCTCCGTCACGGCGGCCATCATCGCGATCAACCCCCGTACCGGGCGGCTCACGAACGGCGGGCGACTCGGGGTCGCGCGCAGCGATCTGGCGGCCGTGACCGTGGGCGACACGATCGTCGTCGCGGGGGGCGGAACGGCGCATGGCGTCACCGACGCGATCACCGCGCTCGCTCCGCACACCGCGGAAAGCAGCGGCGGCTCCTCCGCGAACGTCTACGCAGCCGATCGCGCGAACGGCCTCACGGGAGCTGCGAGGAGCGCACGCGCGCTCGTCTACGTCCCCAACAGCCAGTCGAACACGCTCGACGTGATCGATCAGCACACGATGAAGGTCATCGCGCACTACAGCGTCGGGCAACTGCCCCAGCACGTCACTCCCTCGTGGGATCTCCGCACCCTCTACGTCGACAACGACCTGTCCAACAGCCTCACCCCCATCAACCCCATGACCGGCCGGCCAACGGGCAGGCCGATCCCCGTCACCGACCCCTACAACCTCTACTTCACGCCCAACGGGCGCTACGCGATCGTGGTCGCCGAGGCTCGCGCACGCCTCGATTTCCGGACCGCTCACGGCATGCGGCTGAAGCACTCGCTCGCCATGCCATGTCGTGGCGTCGACCACATGGACTTCAGCGCCGACGGCTCGACGCTGCTCGCCAGCTGCGAGTTCTCGAGTGAGATGGTCGCTGTGAACGTGGCCCGCCAGCGCGTGATCCGCGTCATCCACCTGCCGTCGAGCATGCCGCAGGACGTCAAGCTGTCGCCCGACGGGCGCACCTATTTCGTGGCCGACATGGCGCGCGGCGGGATCTGGCTGATCGACGCCAGTACGCTTCGCGTCCGTTCGTTCAAGGCCACGGGAGCCGGCGCCCACGGCCTCTACCCGAGCCGGGACGCGCGTGACCTCTACATCACCAACCGCGGGGCCGGGACGGTCAGTGTCATGAGCTTCGCGACGCACCGCATCAGGGCCACCTGGCGGATCCCGAACGGCACGCCCGACATGGGCGGAGTCTCGATCGACGGCCGCATCCTCTGGCTCTCCGGGCGCTACCGCTCCGAGGTCTACGCGATCGACACGCGCACGGGCCGCCTGCGGGCCCGCATCCGCGTCGGCAGCGGGCCGCACGGGCTCTGCGTCTGGCCCCAGCCAGGGCGCTACTCGCTCGGCCATACGGGCATTCTGCGCTGACGGACCACCCCCACCGCGGCGCCCGACCGTCAGACCGCAGGCGATTCGAGACCTCCGAACGCCGCGCTGATTCTGTGCGAGCTGCTTACTGGCCGCCGCTCGCGCCGTCCGACCGCGAAGCTCCGCCCCGGTCCACCCACATCCTGGCCAGCTGGCGCAGCTCTTCCTCGTCCCAGCCGCGAGCAGCCGCCTCGTGGAACATGGCATGGAATTCGGTCGAGTCCATCTGCGGGACCTTCCGCTGGACCCACTGGCGGCTGAAGCGCTTCGGCACGTCGAAGATCGCCATGAGGACCTACGGCCAGAGCGATTTCGCGCCAGCCTCGAACCCTGACAGGAACCTGAACAGGGCGAGGCTCCATAGCGCACTTGGTCTAGCGTGGCGTTGTCCCGCTCGGCCCTCGAGTCTCACGATCTCATTCCCCAGTGTCGAGCGGGACATCTCCCCTACGGACGCGCCCCCCGGCGTGGATGCGGCCTGCGCGCATCGACTACTCCCAGGAATCACCAATAGGCCGCAATTTGCGCTCAGCAAGCCCACAGGGGCCTGAGCTAGCGGGCAAGGTCGAACTGCATCGCGACGCGCCTGCCGCCGTTCGGGCGCGCTGACGTTGTCGATCGATCCGCCAGTTGCTCGATCAGGCCCATGCCGAATCCGGGATCGTCGTGCTTGTTCGCCCTGCCGTCCCCGACGCCGCGCCCGTCGTCGGAGACCGTCAGGCGCAGCACACCCCTGTACCGGCAGGCGTCGAGTGTGTACGTGGCGCTGCCGGCGTCTTCGCCGTAGCCCGCGCCGCGATCACGCGTTTCTGTGAGCACCTCGAGATCGACGACGAGCTCACCGAACGCGTCCGGCTCGCGGCCACCGAAGCCTGCACCAACTGCGTGTTGCACGCCAGTACCCGCAGCAAGTGGAGTCACGCGATAGGCCTCGCTGCGGTCTTCGCCGACGCTGGAACAACAGGCGCGCCAACGCCCTGCGCTGCGCTCACCCTAGTCGGCGTGGCGAGGGCCCGCCCACGCGTACTTGACAGACGGGCAGGACCCACGGGTCGGCGCACGACAGATTGCGCATGAGCGAAACTCGCGAGCACTATTGAGCATTCTGTTGCTAGCGTTATGAAGAGAACGAGGCCCAAGCTGCCGGCCCTCACCTCGGCCCCAAACCTCCCGGCCGAATACCTGCGCTCCCTCGGGGC
>DASRQS010000063.1:0-7671 GCA_035696365.1 Gaiellales bacterium
GGCGCGGCGATCGAGCTGGCGGAATGCGCCGCGCTGATTGCACTGCTGGCGGGCCGGTAGGCGCCAGTCCCCAGTGGCACACGCGGCGTTGTGCCGCTTGGCTGCCCCTTCACGGCGCCGACACGGAGGATCCTCTTGCGAGGACAGGAGCGCGCCGCGGAGGCGGGATCGCGGTGTCCGCGGTGCGCCGTTCGGGCGTAGGTCGGCGCCCGAGCTGCGACCGCCCTACGGAAGCGCGGTCGTGTCCTCGCAAGAGGATCATCCGTGTCGGCGACGCTAGACCCAGTGGCTCACGCTGCGTGTGCCACTTGGCCGGGCACGCCAAAGCACGTCGAGCGGCCCCCCGCGGCCCCTACACGGGAGGCTGCGTGAGCGCCACGAGCGTGCCGCCCGCGAGCAGAGGGTCCCAGCGCTGCAGGAACTGCTCGTACAGCACCGCGCGGCGTGCGACCACGCCGACCGCGAGGGCCTGGACGCCGTGGCGCACGGCTCGTCCGGGGGCCTCGCGCAGGACTCGCGGGGTGGAATCGGGATCGCCTTCGGCCAGCGCGGCCACTGCTTTCGCGTCCTCGGCCACGAGCTTTGCCAGCTCTGCTTCCAGGCGCGGGGCCAGGACGTCGCAGTCATGCACCTCGCCCAGCACATCCTGGAGCGCGCGGGCCTCGCCCTCCACGTGCGCTGCGACAGGACCGAGCACACCTCCCAGCACCTCCAGGGTGTAGCGCAGGCGCTTGGCGGCGATGCGCAGGTCGTGGAGCTCGCGTACGTTGGCGGGGTCGCGTACGGCCGCGTCGAAGGCGAGCAGGTCGCTCACGCGCTGCTTCGCGATGCGCCGGGCTGCTCCGCCCAGCTTCGAGCCCGGCCGGAGGCCTTTGACCGGGGTGGCCTTCACGGCGCCGAGACCTCGTCCAGCGCGGTGCGCAGCTCCGGGTCGGCGAGGGCGGCGATCGCGGGCTGCAGCTCGCCCTCGATCTCGGCGCGCTCGGCGGAAAGCACGTTCAGGACGTGCGAGATCCCGGCCTGCTCACTCGTGCGCGCGCCCTTCAGGAAGCGGCGGACGAGCGCGATCTGCACGTCGAGGTCGCGCGCCCGGCCGAGCGGCTCCGCATCGCGGCGCAGCATCCGGCGCACTCGGCGCCGGGCGTCCTCCTCGAGCCCGTCGGCGAACACGTCCAGCGCGCTGGTCAGGCGGCGAAGGGCGACGCGCACGTCGTGCAGGGCCTCGGGGTCGCTCGAGCCGACCGCCCCCGGGACGATTTCGGCCAGGTCCGCGCTGCGCGCAGCGATCACGCGGCGCGCCGCGATCCGGAGGGGCTCTTCGGGGCCCAGTTCGACGGTGCTGGCGGGAGCCATCAGGCAGAGTGACGATCGAGGCGCGCGGCGACCATGTCGAGCACGGCCCCCTCGCGGATACCGCCCCTGCAGAACCACAGCGGCGCGCCCAGGCGCACCGCACACGCGTGCAGGATGAGCGCACCCGCCGGCATGATGCGGACGCGCTCCTGCTCGAGCTCGAAGCGGCGCGCGATGCGCCGTGACGGGTGCTCACAGAGGATGCGCACGGCGCGCTCGAGTGCCTCGACGTCGAGCAGCGGCCCAACCATGCGGCGGAGGTTGGACGCCGAGCCCGCGACGGCGGAGGCGTGCTGTGGCTGCGGGATCTCGCCGACCGGCGGCAAGGCCTCGTCGATGATGCGGCGCACCCGCTCGAGCTCGAACGGGCGTGGTGGGTCATGCTCGATGCAGAGGTCGGTCAGCCGGCCCGAACCCAGCCGGTACGAGTGCGAGAAGTGGATGCCGTTGCCGATCGACCCGACCACGACCTCGGTCGAGCCGCCACCGACGTCGACGACGCCGACCTCGCCCTCCCAGGGCTCGTCCAGCGCGTTGAGGGCGCCGACCCAGGCCAGCCGGGCCTCCTCGTCCTCGTCGATGATCTCGAGCTCGTGCCCGGTGTCGGCCAGTACGCGCGCCGCGAGCTCCGAGCCGTTGTCCGCCTCACGCGCGGCGGAGGTGGCGATGATGCGCAGGTCGACGGCGCCGAGCTTGCGCGCGACGCCGGCATAGCGGCGCAGCGCGTCGCTCACGTGCAGCAGGCTCTCGTCGCTGATGCGGCTTTCGTGCGCGAGGTCGCGTCCGAGCCGCACGAGTTCCTTGTCGGTGTGCGTCGGGATCAGGCGGCCGTCCTCCTGCTCGGCCACCAGCAGGCGCACGGTGTTCGTGCCGACGTCGATCACCGCGTAGCGCGGCCCGCTCAAGCGAGGTCCTCGCCGCGCCGCTTGGCTGCGCGCACGATGCGCTCGGCCGCCTCTTCGCGATCGGCGTCCTCGTCGGCGACCCTCGCCGCCTCCAGCGCACGCGCCATCAGCTCCTCCTGCGACGAGCGCTCCGGCTCATCCGCGGCCGGACGGCGGCGCTCCCAGTCGCCGTCGGGCTTGAGCTGGAAGGAGCTGCGCGTGTCGCTCAGCGACGTCTCCAGCAGGCCGTCGATCTCGGCCTGGATGGCGGAGTCTTCGACCGGCACGAGCACCTCCACGCGAGAGTCCAGGTTGCGCGGCATCATGTCGGCCGAGCCGAGGAAGTAGCGCGATTCCTTGCCGTGGAAGGCGAACAGGCGCTCGTGCTCGAGGAAGCGGCCGAGCACGCTGACGACGCGGATGTTCTCCGAGAGGTCGGGCACCCCGGGGCGCAGGCAGCAGATGCTGCGGACGACGAGATCGACCTGCACACCGGCCTGCGACGCCTCGTACAGCGACTCGATCACCGGCCGGTCGACAAGGCCGTTCATCTTCAGCACGATACGACCCCGGTCCCCGGCAGTCGCATCCGCGGTCACTCGACGCACCTCGTCGATGATCCGCTCGCGCAGATCGGTCGGCGCGACGAGCAGCTTGCGATAGCGCTGCGGGCGGCCGAATCCCGTCAGGTAGTTGAAGAGGTCGGAGACGTCGGACGCGATGTCGGGCCGGCAGGTGAAGAGGCCGGCGTCGGTGTAGAGCCGCGCCGTGCGCGGGTGGTAGTTGCCGGTGCCGATGTGCACGTAGCGACGGATGCCGCCGTGCTCGCGGCGCACGACGAGCGCGCACTTGGCGTGCGTCTTGAGTGCGGGGAAGCCGTGCACCACGTGCACGCCGGCGCGTTCCAAGGCGCGTGCCCAGCCGATGTTGCGCGCCTCGTCGAAGCGTGCCTTGAGCTCGACCAGCACCACCGCCTGCTTGCCCTGCTCGCGCGCGCGGATCAGCGCCGGCACCATCGGCGAGTCGCCGGAGGTGCGGTAGATCGTGTGCTTGATCGCGAGCACGTCAGGGTCGTCGACGGCCTGCTCGAAGAGGCGCTCGACGGAGGTGGAGAAGGCGTCGTAGGGGTGGTTGACGAGGATGTCGCCCTCGCGGATCGCGGCGAAGAGGTCGGCTGGCGTATCGCCCTCGCCGCGCAGGCGGGGCCGCGTCACGCCCTGCCACTCCGGGTAGCGCAGGTCCGGCCGCTCGATCTGCGCCAGCTCGACCACGTCGGCCAGGTCGAGCAGGCCGTCCACGGCGTAAACGTAGGCGTCGTCGGCGTGGAGGTGCGCGAGCAGCTGATGCCGCATGCCGGCGGACATCGAGCTCGCAAGCTCGACGCGTACGACCTCGCCGAAGCGGCGGCGGCTGAGCTCCCGCTCGACCGCTGAGACCAGGTCGTCGGCCGCCTCCTCGATCTCGAAGTCGGCGTCGCGCGTGACACGGAAGGCCGCCTGCTCCTCGATCTCCATGCCCGGGAAGAGCGAGTCGAGGTGCTCGGCAATCAGGTCCTCGAGCGCCACGAAGCGGTTACCGGAGTCGCCGACCGCCAGGAAGCGCGGCAGCACCTCCGGCACCTTGACGCGCGCCAGGCGCCGCTGTCCGGTCTCGGGGTCGCGCAGCATCACGCCCAGCGAGAGCGAGAGGTTCGAGATGTACGGAAACGGCCGGCCCGGGCCGACCGCGAGCGGCGTCAGGACGGGGAAGATCGTGCCGTGGAAGGTGGCCGAGAGCTCGCCGCGGTCCGAGGCCGGGACCTCGGAGACTCGCAGCACCGCGATGCCGGCGTCCCGCAGCTGGGCCAGCAGGTCGGCCACAAGCACGCTCTGCCGCTCGACCAGCTCGCGCATGCGCGAGCCGACGCGCTCGAGCACCTCGGACGGCAGCAGGTCGCCCGCCGTGCGCGGCCGGTTGGGCGAGTCGCGCACGGCCTCCAGCAGCTCGGCCACCCGCACCATGCAGAACTCGTCGAGGTTGGACGAGAAGATGGCGCAGAAGCGCAGGCGCTCGAGCAGCGGCACGCGGTCGTCGCCCGCGAGCTCGAGCACGCGCGTGTCCCACTCCAGCCACGACAGCTCGCGGTCGAACAGGCGCGACTGCGCAGGGGCCTTCTTTGGGCGGCGGACTGCCATCACGCTCCTCCGGCGATCAGCGCCAGGGCACGTGGGCGCAGGAACCAGCGCAGCTCACCCTGCACACCGACGAGCGGCTCGATCGCCGCGGCGGCAGCCTTGGGGAACGAGACGCGAGCGCCCGTCACGGACTGCAGAAGCACCGACAGGTCGGGCTCGTGGCCGACCAGGACAAGGTCGTCGCCGTGACGCACGGTGAGCGCAGGAAGGTCGCTCGCCTCGACGCCGAGCAACGTCGCGTCGTCGGCCAGCGGCGCGCCGAGCTGCTCGGCGATGATCTCGGCCGTCTCGCGCGCACGCGGGTAGGGACTCGTCACGACGCACTCCGGATCGACCTTCAGGGCGGCCAGCGCACGGCCCGTCACGCGTGCCGCGCGGCGCCCCGCGGGCACCAGCCGACGCTCGGGATCGGGCGTTCCGAGCGCGCGATCCTCGGCCTCCGCATGTCGGACGAGGATGACTGCCACCGGCCCAGCATAGACCCCGCTGCCGGATGCGCGGACAGCACCTTCGACAGCTGGTGACCGCTTCTTCACCGGTCCTTCACCATTCGGGCGATCGCAGGGCCCCGCATTGCTCACGCGGTTGCGATACTGCCGTGGGTGAGCGACGTTCCGCTGCGCACGCTCCACGTGCGCCCCGAGAAGGAGGACGCTGCGGCGCCCGGCCGCTCTGCCGTGTTCGAGGTGGAAGGCCTGACGGTGCGCTATGACGGCGTGGCCGCCGTGTGCAACGTCGGCTTCGACGTGCAGGAGCGCTCGGTCACCGCGTTCATCGGTCCCTCCGGGTGCGGCAAGACGACGATCCTGCGCACGCTCAATCGCATGAACGACCTCGTGCCCGGGGCGACGGTCGAGGGCTCGGTGCGCTTCCTCGGCTCCGACCTTTACGCGCCCGGCGTGGATGCCGTCGAGGTGCGCCGGCGCATCGGCATGGTGTTCCAGCGGCCGAATCCCTTCCCGCGGTCGATCCGCGACAACGTGGCCTTCGGTCCGCGCTCGATCGGTCTCAAGGGCGATCTCGACGAGCGAATCGAGCGGGCACTCCGCCAGGCCGCGCTCTGGGACGAGGTGAAGGATCGCCTCGGCCGCAACGCGTGGCGGCTCTCCGGCGGCCAGCAGCAGCGGCTCTGCATCGCCCGCTGCCTCGCGGTCGATCCCGAGGTGCTGCTCATGGATGAGCCGGCCTCGGCTCTCGATCCGATCTCGAGTGGTCGCATCGAGGATCTGATCCACGAGCTGAAACGCGACTACGCGATCGTGATCGTCACGCACAACATGCAGCAGGCCGCGCGCGTGGCCGACCGCACGGCGTTCTTCAGCGTCGAGCCGGCCGAGCAGGCCGACACCAACCCGTACGGGGTGCTCGTCGAAATCGACGACACGCGGCGCATCTTCACGAGCCCGAGCGACCCGCGCACCGAGGCGTACATCACCGGCCGCTTCGGGTGAGG
The DNA here is from genome assembly GCA_035696365.1 of Gaiellales bacterium. Classification (GTDB taxonomy): domain Bacteria; phylum Actinomycetota; class Thermoleophilia; order Gaiellales; family JALYLC01; genus JALYLC01. Next base: position 5,865 of record DASRQS010000063.1, read on the forward strand.
CCGTGAGCGCCCGCAACTTCCCGAGCGGGTACGAGGGGCTGCGCGTCGGCTTCACGGCCGCTGTCTCGCACGAGTTGCGCACGCCGCTGGCACGGCTGCTCTCGCTGCTCGATACGGCCAAGCTGCCCGGGGTCGACGTGCAGGAGCTGATCGAGGAGGCCTGCGCCGAGGTCATCGAGATGACCCAGCTCGTCGACGACATCCTCTTCCTCTCGGAGCTCGAGCAGGGCCGCGAGGTCGTCGCGCTCGGTTTCACGGAGCTCGCGCCGCACGTGCAGGAGCTCTACGAGGCCTCGCGCGAGCGCGCGCTGCGCGCGGAGCTGACGCTCGAGCTGGACGTGCCGCCCGGGCTCGTCGTGCCGCTACGGCCACGCATGCTGCAGGTCGTGCTGGGCAACCTGCTCGACAACGCGCTGCGCTACGCCGGCCGCGGAGCGACGTTCCGCACGGCGGCGCACCTGGAGGGCAACACGGTGCTGCTCGAGGTCTCCGACGACGGCGCGGGGGTCGACCCCTCCGACGTGCCCCGCCTGTTCGAGCGCTTCTTCCGCTCCGACCGCTCGCGCACGACGCGCGGCACCGGCCTCGGGCTCGCGATCGTCAAGCACATCATCACCGCCGCCGACGGGACCGCCGAGGTGGAGGGGGCTCTCGGCCAGGGCACGCGCTTCCGCTTTGCGCTGCCCGCGCCCCGCACCACCCGCATCATCTGAGGCGTCTACCGGAGCGGGGCCGCTGCGCATCGATAGCATGCGCGGGTGCCACGCGACGTCTTCCACGAGCAGCTCGAGCGCCTGGAGGACGCGCTGCAGGAGCAGGGGCAGTTGGTGCTCCGCGCCCTGCGCTCGTCGGTCAACGCGCTCTACCGGCGCGATGTCGACCTCGCGGACGAGGTGATCGCCTTCGACGACGAGATCGACCGCCGCTATCACGGGCTGCAGCAGGGCATCGAGGCCCTGCTGGCGCTGCAGACGCCGGTCGCGATCGACCTGCGCCTCGTGCTCGCGATGCTGCACGTCAACCTGCACCTGGAGCGCATGGGCGATCACTGCGTGACGATCGCCAAGCTCACGAAGCTCTCGCAGAGTCTCACCTCGGACGCCTCGCTGGTGGCGGGGTTCGAGGACGTCGCGGTGCGCGCCGAGGAGATGATCCGCGTCGCGCTCGCCTCGTTCGCTGCACGCGACGTGGCGCGGGCGGAGATGCTGGTCGACCTCGACGAGCTGATCGACCGGGCCAACCGCCGCGTCGTCTCGCATGTGCTGCAGCTGGGCGGCGACGAGGCCCTGCGCGAGTGGGGCCTGCGCATGATCATCGTCTCCCGCTGCCTCGAGCGGATCGGCGATCACGCCGTCGACATCGGCGAGCAGACCGCCTACCTGGTGACGGGAGAATTCCGCGAGTTCACGGACGCCTCGCACGGCCGCGATTAGCCGGTAACACGCGGTTTGCAGGCAATCGTCACCACATCTTCACCAGGTCCTCACCAGAACATCTCCCCTGGGCTCGGAGGCCGTCGGTAGGTTGGCCTCGTCCGGCGGTCGCCGGATGCGCACGCAGGCCTGCGAGCGCAGTACGACCTCTCGGAGGAGCAGGATGATTCTCAGGAAGACCGTACTGGCCGCCGGCGCGCTCGTTGCGCTGCTGGCCTCTGCGAGCGTGGGCTCGGCCAAGCAGGCGGCGCCCGCCAAGTCGGGCGCTGCGGCGCCCGCGCAGTGCAGCACGAAGCTGCTCACGCTTCGTCCGCACTATCCCGACCCCGTCAAGCCGATCGCAGGCGCCGCGGGAACGCTCAGCGGCGCGGGGT
>DASRQS010000064.1:0-26783 GCA_035696365.1 Gaiellales bacterium
CCCCCGCTTCGGCCAGAACGGAACGCACGGGTGCGAGCGCTCCTGCCGGCGCGGGCGGCGGCGACGCGCCGCCGGCTCGGGGAGCCGGGGGAGCTTGACGCGACCGTCAAGTAGCATCGACGGCCGTGGACGCCATCGCCGTCGACGGTCTCGAGAAGCGCTACGGCGACGTCCAGGCGGTCGCCGGCGTGTCGTTCTCTGTCGCGCGCGGCGAGACGTTCGGGATCCTCGGGCCGAACGGCGCGGGCAAGACGACGACGCTCGAGATGATCGAGGGCCTGACGCGTCCCGACGCCGGTTCGATCGAGATCCTCGGCGAGCCGGTCTGGCCGCACCCGACACGCATCCAGAGCCGCATCGGCGTGCAGCTGCAGAGGAATGCGCTGTTCGAGAACCTGACCGCCGCGGAGCTGCTCGACCTCTTCGGGCGCTTCTACGGCGTGCCGCTCGAGGGCCGGGCGCTGCGGCTGCTCGCGATCGTCGGGCTGGAGGAGAAGGCCGACTCGCAGGCGCGACAGCTGTCCGGCGGCCAGCAGCAGCGTCTCGCGATCGCGCTCGCACTCGTGCACGACCCCGAGATCGTGTTCCTCGACGAGCCCACGACGGGCCTCGACCCTCAGGCGCGGCGCAACCTCTGGGAGGTGATCCGCGCGGTCGCCGCCGAGAACCGCACGGTCGTCCTGACCACACATTACCTCGACGAGGCCGAGACGCTCTGCGACCGCGTGGCGATCATGGACGGCGGGCGTATCATCGCCCTCGATTCGCCGCAGGCGCTGATCGACGGCCTGCGCGGCCGCTCCCGGGTGGTCTTCGAGAGCGACGGCCTGGCGGAGCCCGAGCTGGCGGCACTCGAGGGCGTGCAGGCCGTGTCCGCCGCCGAAGGCGTCCACGAGCTCACCTCGCTCGAGCCGCAGCGTACGCTGGTCGGCCTGGTCGCGCTCGCCGAAACGCGCGGCGTGGAGCTGCGCGCCCTCTCCGTGCGCCAGCCGACGCTCGAGGACGTCTTCCTCGAGGCGACAGGCTCGGAGTTCCGCGAATGAACCTCCGGCGCGTGGCAGCCGTGGTGGACGCGAGCGTGCGGATGTTCCGGCGCGACCGGCCGGCCTTCTTCTTCACGTTCGCATTCCCGATCATGTTCATGGTGCTGTTCGGGCTGATCTTCGGCGCAGGTGGCACCTCGAAGCCGACCGTCGACGTCGTCGGGACGGGACCGCTCCGAACAGCCCTGGAGCGCTCCGATGCGCTCAAGCTCAAGCCGCAGCCCGACGAGGCGCACGCGCTGAAGCGGGTGGGCAACGGCGACGAGCCCGCGGCCGTGCTCATCCGCAACGGGCGACAGGTGCGTCTCGTCTACGCCAAGACGTCGCAGTCGGAGGCGCCGATCGTGATCGGCATCGTCCGCGGCATCGTCGACGACTTCAACCTGCGCGCCGCCCACGCGAAGCCGACGGCGGCCCTGCGCGCCGAGCCGGTCGAGTCGCAGTCCGTTGACTACGTCGACCTGCTGGTGCCCGGCCTGCTTGCGCTCGCGATCGCCCAGAGCGCCGCGTTCGGCGTCGCGTTCTCGCTCGTCGCATGGCGCCAGAAGGGCATGCTGCGCCGCCTCCGCCTGACACCGCTGCCACTCGTCGAGTTCGCGACGGGGCGGATCATCTTCCACCTGCTCATCGCGCTCGTGCAGACGGTGATTTTGCTCACCGTCGGGCGCGTCCTGTTCGGCGTCCACCTGGTGGGAAACGTGCTCGCTCTCGTGCCATTGATCCTGGTCGGCAGCGTGTCGTTCATCGCCCTCGGGATGTGCATCGGCGGACGCGCCAACACCGAGGACGCAACGGCCGCGCTCTCCAACCTGATCGTGCTGCCCATGACGTTCCTCGGCGGCGTCTTCTTCCCGCTCAGCGCCGCGCCGGCACCCATCAGGGCCATCGCGCACTTCCTCCCGCTGACGTACCTCGCCGGGGGCCTGCAGGACGTCGCCGTGCGGGGCCATTCGTTCACCTCGACGCTCCCGAACCTGGGCGCGCTCGCCATCTTCGCGGCGCTCCTGGCAGCGCTCGCGCTGCGCCTGTTCCGCTGGCAGACCGTGACCTAGGAACTAGAGGGCAGCGGGCTCGAGCTCGAGCAGGTCGCGCAGCGCGGCCTGCCCGGTCGGCGTCACGAGCACGGCCCGGCCGTCACCGATGCGGCGCACCCAGCCGTTGGCGTGGAAGCGGGCGCAGATCTGGGCGCCGGCTCCGCCCGCCAGATGCGGGCGGCGCTCGGTCCAGTCGACGCACACGCGCACGACCGGCCGCTTGCGGCTGCGCAGCCCGTCGACGTCGATGCCGAGAGCGCCCAGCCAGTCGGCACCGGCGTCCGTGAGCGCGAGACCGTTGGCCTGGTCGAGCAGTCCCTTGCCCGTCATCGCGTCCGTGACCGCGACGCCGAGCCGGCCGGCGAGGTGGTCGTAGCACGTCCGCCCGCGCGCGAGTGCGTCGGCAGTGGCGACGGCGCGGAACGTGCGCGGGCGCTCCTGGATAGGCGCGAGACGCGCCATCAGATCCTCGAGCAGTTCCGCCACGCCCGCGTCGGCGAGCTCGACGTAGCGATGGCGGCCCTGCCGCCGCTCGGTCAGCAGGCCGCCGTCGACCAGGCGGTCGAGGTGCTCGCTCGCGGTCGAGCGTGCGACGCCCGCGTGCCGCGCGAGCTCGCCCGCCGTACAGGCGCGACCGTCGAAGAGGGCAAGGCAGAACGCCGCCCGGGTGTCGTCGGCGAGCAGGCCGGCCAGGCCGGCGAGTGCCTCGCTCTGGGTCGCGGGTTCCATGGCGCCATTGTGCGACACGATCGGTTCGGCCGCGACCGAACGGTTCCGCTCGGGCCTGCGACCGTGCCCGGGCCGCGGGCAGGCTCTGGCGCTCGCTGCCGGCGTCCTTGAAGCCGCGCAGTCCCGAAGTCCGGACGCCGTGCCCTGGGACGCCTGAGCCGCGCCTGCTTTGCGAACCGTCAGTCCGCCCGAAGCGTCCCCGAACGTCGCACCTCCGTCCCTGGACACGTGGACGCCCTCCCGGCCGCCGGCGAACAGCTTTCGTCCCCGGATCGCGACCGCCGTCAGCCTCGCACCTGGCAGCGCGCCCGGCCTCGCGCCACTCACCCGGCCCGCCGTCGAGTACGACGAGACCCTCGTCGGCGGCGAGCACGAGGCGCATGCGCGGAATCTACCGCGCTGCGCTCGACTCGCATGCGACAGCGCTACCCCGACCGCAGGCGGGCGCGGATCGCCTCGCCAACCTCGGCTGTCCCCGCGCTTCCGCCCAGGTCGCGCGTGCGCGGGCCCTCCCTGCACACCGCCTCGAGCGCGGCGAGCAACCGCGCCGCAGCCGCTTGCTCACCGAGGTGATCGAGCATCAGCACGGCGCTCCAGACCGCGCCCGAAGGATTGGCGATGCCGTGGCCCGCGATGTCCGGCGCCGAGCCGTGCACGGGCTCGAACAGGCCCGGCACGTTCCCGCCGGGGCAGAGATTGGCGCTGGCCGCCATCCCCATGCCGCCCTGGAGAGCGGCACCGAGATCGGTGAGGATGTCGCCGAAGAGGTTGGACGCGACGACGACGTCGAGGCTGTCGGGGCGCAGCACCATGCGCGCCGCGAGCGCGTCCACCAGCACCCGCTCATAGCGGATGCCCGGATGCCGGGCGGCCACGGCCGCGGCAACCTCGTCCCAGAGCACGTAGCCGTAGCGCGAGGCGTTCGATTTTGTCGCGCTCGTCACCAGGCCACGCCGGTCGGCGGCCAGGCCGAAGGCGTGCTCGACGACCCGCTCGACTCCGGCGCGGGTGAACACGGCCGTCTCGATGCCGACCTCCTCGGGGTGCTCCTGGTGCACGCGGCCACCGACGCCCGAGTACTCGCCCTCGGAATTCTCGCGCACGAACACCATGTCGATGTCGCCCGGCCCACGGCCCGCGAGCGCGCAGGGCACGCCCTCGAGCAGGCGCACGGGTCGAACATTGGCCCACAGGTCGAGGCGCTGGCGGATCGGCAGCAGGAGTCCCCAGAGCGTCACGTCGTCGGGGATGTCCGGTCGCCCCACCGCGCCCAGCAGCACGGCGTCGAACGCGCGCAGCTGCTCCACCGCGCCGGACGGCATCATCGTCCCGTGCCTGACCCAGTGGTCGGATCCCCAATCGAGCTCCGCCCACTCGATCTCGAGGCCCAGCTCGGCGATGCACACCCGGGCCTCCGCGACGACCTCGGGCCCCACCCCGTCGCCGGGCAGGAGCGCGATGCGATGTGTCATGGCTGACACCCTAGCGAGAGCTGGGTGGGCCAGGTCCCCCGTTGCGCCGCTGTGACCGCGGGCGTACCTTGCGCAGATCACACGCTGGAGGCGGACCGGCAGCAGCAAGCAGAGGGGGAGGCAGAAATGCGCAGGATGCCAGCGATCTGGAAGGTCGCCGCTGCTCTGGGAGCGATACTCGTGCTGGGCGGTACGGCGAGCGTATGGGCGGGAGACGGGCCGCACGCCAAGAGCCTGCACCTCATGATCAAGGTCACATCGACCACTCCCGTCGACGTGGACGGCAGCGGCGGAGCGAGCATCGGCGACACGCTCGTCGAAGTCGGCGACCTTTACACGCCTGACGGCAAGACGAAAGTCGGCGACAGCTACGCGGTCTGCACGCAGGTGACTGCCGATCAGAGCATCTTCGACTGCCAGGGCAGCGACCTCCTGCCCGGTGGCGAGATCCGCGAGGCCGGCCGCGCCGTCGATCCGGCTGCGTTCACCTGGGCCATCCTCGGTGGCACCGGGAAGTATGCCGGCGTCGGCGGTACGGTCAGCGGAACCATCGCCGGCGACACGATCGATTACACGATCTCGATCACACACCAGCGCTGAGCCGCGGCCGCGCAGGCTGCAGGCGGCCTGACCTTCGCTGCGTCTCAGGGCGAGACCGGCCCGAGCGAGGGCGGCCATGAGCCGCGCACCCGCCATGCGAGCATGCCTCCTGCTGGGCGCGGCGCTCCGAGCGCGTGGGTCAGCACCGCTTTCCACGGTCCCGGCCTGCCATCCCGCAGCAGCACGACGTCCACGTGGCGACCGCGCACCAGCGCCTGCACCTCGCGGTCGGGGAACGGCGGCAGCGGCAGCCCGTAGATTGCGCGCACGATCGGGTACTGCCACAGCTCAGGCGGCAGGGTCGCCGAGACGTAGCCGCCGGTCAGGCGGAAGCCGAAGCCGGCCTCCTCCTGCCAGAGCATCGCCTGGCCGTCGTAGCTGAGCGGGATGGTCAGGACGTTCTCGCCCGGGCGCACGACGGAGCGCCAGCGATCGCCCTCGAAGAGCGCCGGCCGGTCGAGGCGCGTGACCCAGAGGTCGCCGTGCAGATTCGGCGCGAGCGTGAGCGCCATCAGCCCGAAGGCGACCCAGCGCGCGCGACCGCCGCCGGTCAGGAACAGCGCCACTGCGACCGCCAGCGCCAGCCACACGATCACGAGGGCGCGCGCGGGCAGCGCGTGGCTGCCGAGCGGCAGGCCGTCGACGAGCGCCCACGGCAGCTGCAGCCACGTGCGATGCCCGGCGACGACGAGGCGCGAGCCGAGCGCGACGATGGTCGCGGCGACGATCGTCAGCGCGAGCACACGCGCGAGCGGCTCGCGCCGCCGCTCCCACAGCGCGACCAGCGCGATCGCGGGCAGAACTGGCCCGAGATACCCGAGCTGCTCCGTGAGGTTGTTGCCGCCGAGCTGCGCCGCGAGGTGGTCGAGCGAACCCGGACGCAAAGCCGTGACCTTCGTCGGGACGATCAGGTTCGCGAGGTCGAGCTCGAAGCCCTGGCCGTTGATGCCGAGAGGGTCGGGATGGGCGAGTGCGACCCACAGGTAGGGCGACGCGACCACGAGTGCGATGCCATAGGCCAGCGAGCACAGGAGCAGACAGTGCGCGAGCAGCGCGCGCGCGCTTCCGCGGGAGACGAGCAGGCCCACGCCGAGCGCGAACGTGCCGGCCAGTGTGGCCCAGAAGAGCGTCTCCAGGAACGTCGCGAACACCCCGATCACGCACAGCGCGAAGAGCGCGACGAAGCGGCGGTCGGACAGCTTGCCGTGCAGATGGCGCGCCACCACCAGAGCGGCGAGCGGCAGCGTGAACACGAGCGCGAGGTTGAGATGGTTGAGCGTCTCGGCGGCCTCGTACGTGCCGAACCCGAAGACGAGGCCGCCGCCCAGCGCCGCCCACGTCCCCGTCCCGAGCTCGCGGCAGAGGAGATACGTGCACCACGCGGCAAGCGGAGGCGCGGCCAGGGCCAGGACGTCGTAAACCGGGATCGGCCCGATCGTCGCGGTCAGGGGCCACGCAAGCACTGCGGGACCCGGGATCGCGCTCGTCCAGGCGAGGTTCCAGCCGTCCGGTGCGTAGACCAGCTTGGTCAGCAGCGGGTGGATGCCGCGCTCCAGCGCATGCGGCCACCAGGCCAGCGACCACGCGAAGCTCGCCTGGTCGGAACCGTAGGAGCCGACGACGGTGTCCCCGCCGCCCCGCAGCACGCCGCGACCGAAGATCAGGAGCGAGAGCAGCCCATAGCCCGCGAGGGCGGCGAGTGGGCGGCTACTCGCCCGTAGGACGGAAGATGCGCTTCGCGCGATCGGCGACCACCGAACCGAGGAGGGATCCCGCCGAGAGGGCGTCGGACTGCTCGGCCTGCGCGCCGCCCGTGAGCTGCGCCTCCATGTTCTGCGCCATCTGGCCGATCATGCGGCGGGCGACATCCTGCATCACGCCGCGCCCCATCTGCGCGACGCGGCCGGTCACCAGCATGTCGGCCGAGACGTTCACGTGCGATCCGCCCCCCTCACGCTCTCTCACGGCCATGTGGAGCGTCGCCTGGGCCGTGCCCTGGCCACGCTCCTCGGTACCCTTGGCGAGCATCGCCGCCGTGCGCGCGTCGGGATCGCTCTCCACGATCGCGATCGTGCCGCGATAGGTCATCTTCACCGGGCCGAGCTTGACGGTGACCTTCGCGTCGTAGGATCCGTCCTCGCGGCGGCCGATCACCTCGGCGCCCGCGATGCAACCGCCGACGCGCTCGGGATCGACCATGAAGGCGTAGACCTCGGCAGGCGACGCAGCGACGTCGAAGTCGTTCTCGATGATCACCATCGGCAGCATAGGAGTGGTGGGCCGTGAGCGCGATGCGAGAGACCATGTGGCGCCAGCCGGAGGACCTCAGGGGCGTCCTGAGCGACCCGGGTCCCGCCGAGCGCGCGGCCGAGCGGATCGCGGGGCGCCGCGTGCTGCTCTGCGGCACGGGGACGAGTTGGCACGCCGCCAACCACGGCGCCGAGCTGCTCAGGCTCGCGGGCGCCGAAGCATGGGCAGTGCAGGCCGACGGTGCACCGCTTCCGCCGCGATGGGCTCGGAGAGGGGCTCTCCGTGTTCGCGCTCACGACGATCGGCCAGCGCATCGCGCTCGAAGGCGCAAAGCGTCTGGGCACCGACCCCGACTCCATGGTGGAAGGATCTCCCCGGCCGCGCCGAGCTGTAGGCGAACGTGCCGTTCTAGCGTTCCGCTCTTCTACCAGCCGTCCCCGTTGTCGAGCCCGATCACGCGGCCGCTCGGCACGCGCGCATCCTCGTCGAGGCCACCGAACGCCCCGCGGTGGAACACGAGCGGCTCGCCGCCCGAGCCCTCGAACGAGGCGACCTCGCCGATCACGAGGTCGTGGTCGCCCGCTCGCACGATGTCGGTCACCTCGCAGCGCAGCAGCGCGAGGGCGTGGCGCACCGCGAAGTAGCCGAAGCGATCCGGCATCGCGCTTTGGGCCGGGAAGTCGGCGCCGCGTCTGGCGAATTCGAGCGCGACGTCTTGCTGACGCCGGTGCAGGATGTTGACGGCGAAGCGCCGGCTCGCCGTCGCCTTCTCGAGTGTGCGCGACCCGTGCGCGAGCGAGACCAGCACGAGCAGCGGATCGAGCGAGACAGAGGTAAACGAGTTGAGCGTCATCCCCGCCGGATGGCCGTGATGCTCACTCGTGACCACGCAGACGCCTGTGGCAAAAGCCCCGACGACTTCACGGAACTCGCGATCGACGCCCGACATCGACCCAAGCATGCCCGATGACGCACGAACCGCGGACCGCGTACACCGGGGTCAGGCACGGATCATTCGTACCTGACCCCGATGTACGCACGGGCGGTTGGCCCCTAGAGCGAGAGATCGTGCGTGCTGAGGATCTCGCAGCCCGTCTCGGTGACGAGCGCCACGCGCTCGACGCGCAGCCCCCAGGGCCCGGGATAGGCGCCGGGCTCGAGCGCCACGACCATGCCGGGGGCCAGCACCGTGTCGCCGGCCGGGACGATGCGCGGCTCCTCGTTGGGCGCCACGCCCACGCCGTGGCCGCTGTGATGCGGATAGTCGAGGCCCTCGCGCACCAGCGCATCGACGTCGCGGGCGACGAGGCCGGGCGCGAGCGCGGCGAGGCCGTGCTCGAGCGCCTCGCTGCAGCGGGCGTGCGCGGAGCGCACCTCTGCGGGGACGCGGCCCAGCGCGATCGTCGAGCACGAGTCGCCGAAGTACCCGCCCAGGCGCGGGACGAGATCCACGATCGCGAGCTCGCCGTCGCGCACGATCCGGGAAGTCGGCGGCCCGCCGCCCTCCGCGCTGCGCTCGCCGGTCGCGAAATCGCACAGCAGCGAGAGACGACCGCCCGCAGCGACCTGCATCGTGCTCTGTACCTCCCCCCACGCCTCGATCTCGCTGGCGCCGCTGCGCACTGCGCTGCGCGCCGCCGCCTGGCCGGCGTCGCAGATGCGGATGGCCGCACGGATGCGCGCGATCTCCTCGTCGTCCTTGACGGCACGCAGCAGGCGCAGCGCGTGCGCGTCGGCCTGGACGGCCTCGGCGCCCGGCACCGGCAGGCAGCCGTCCTCGACCGCGACCCGCCCGCGCAGGCGCAGCGAGGCCAGCGCAGCGCGCCGGGCGGCGAACACGTCGAGCGGCCCCGTCGTGAAGCCCTCGTAGGCGAGGATCTCGCTCCCACCGCCCTCGAGCTCAGGTGCCTCGTCCTCGCTCACGATGGCGACGACGGAGCCGTCGGAGCGGACGACGGCGAGCGGCGGGGCGCTGAAGGGATTGGGCCCCCAGGTCTCGTCCGCGGCGAAACCCGTGAGCCAGGTCACGGTGTAGGGATCGGAGGCGACGAAGGCGTCGCAGGCGACGGCCTCCAGCGCGCGCGTGGCCCGGGATCTCATGCGACGGGTCCTCCCTCGATGGCGGCGGTCAGGGTGGTCTCGAGCACTGCGCCGCCAGCGAGCTCGATCGCCTCGCCCGCGGCCACGGCCTGCTCGAGGTTTCCGCTCGAGACCCAGGGCTCGATCCCGAGCGCGTACGAGCCCGCCAGCGGCAGGGCACGCGCGCCGCCGTAGGGCTGCCAGGAGCACAACCAGGGAAACAGCGAGCGGTCGAAGCGCAGCCGGAACGTGCGTCCGAGCCGCGGGTTCTCGACTGCCACCGCCCCCTCGCCGAGCTCGGTCAGGAAGACGTCGTCGTGCGAGCCCGCCTCCAGGCCGGGGATCTCCCGCAGGTCGATCTGGCCGCCGCCCGCGAGCCGGGCGCGGGGCCACGGCTCGCGCTGCGACGGCGCCAGCCGGGCCGTGTCCTCCCAGGCCTCGGGCAGCGTCACGATGACCGCCGCGGACGCGTGCAGCCGGCAACCCGCCTCGAGAAACGGCGCGCCGACGACGCAGTGATGTCCCCAGACGAGCTGATGGGACTCGCCGGAGGTGTTCTCGACGCGCTCCTGCAGGGTCAGCGCCGAGCTCCCGCGCTCCACGCGCATGCGGCGCTCGAGCGCGAACGGCGTCAGCTTGCAGCGCACGCGGCCGATCAGCTCCACGGCTTCGTCCCCGGAGGTGCCGGGGCTCACCTCCCACGGGGCCACCGCGACCTCGCCGTGAAATGGCAGCTCGACGCCGCGATAGGTGCACGGGTCGTTGCAGCTGGGCAGCAGCTCCTGCCAGCCGCCGCCGTAGTTGTGCAGGAACTCCATGCCGGCAGAGCCTTCGCGGGGCGGCGTTCCCGGAGGCTGCAACCCCCAGGGCGACTTGAAGAGGACGTCGATGCCGGTCGAGCGATCGCGGAACTCGTAGATCTCGCAGCCACGCTCGGGCAGCACGGTCACCTCGACGCAGCCGTTGCGCAGGGTGATCGCCCGCCAGCCGGCGCGCTCGCCCTCGACCAGACTGCAGGGCTCGGTCACAGCTCGGGGAGGGTCTCGAGGATGAACCAGTTCGCCGTGAGGCCGCAGTCCACCGTGAGGTCGATGCCGGTGATGCCCGAGGCGTCGTCGGAGGCGAGGAACGCGAAGGCCGCCGCGATCTCCGACGGCTTCACCAGCCGGCGCATGGGCACGCGCGCGAACTGCCCGTTGAGGTAGTCCATCATCGCCGGGCCCACCGCGCGTTCCGTCATGTCGGTGTGCGTGAAGCCCGGGCTCACGCAGTTGACGCGGATGCCGTGCGGCGCCAGCTCGAGCGCCATCGTGCGGTTGAGCCCGAGCAGCCCGGCCTTGGAGGCGTTGTAGCTCGCGAACGGCCCGTCGCCGCCGGAGGCGTCGATCGAGGCGTTGTGCAGGATCACGCCGGAGCCGGCGCGCACCATGTCGTGCGCGACCGCGCGCGACATCAGGAAGGGCCCGGTGAGGTTCGTGTCCACGACCGCGCGCCAGGATTCCTCGGTCATCTCGAGGAAGGGCGTCTCGTCATCGATGCCGGCGTTGTTGACGAGCACGTCGATGCGCCCGCCCCAGTGCGCGCGGGCGGCCGCCACGGCTGCGCGCACCTCCGCCGCGTCGGTGACGTCGCAGGCGTGCGGCCAGGCCTTCCCGCCCTCACCGTGGATGAGCTCGGCGGTCTCCTCCAGCGGGAGCAGCGTGCGCCCGATCAGCATCACGTCCGCTCCCTCGGACGCGAATCTCTGCGCCGTGGCCTGCCCGATGCCGCGGCCGGCCCCTGTCACGATCACGCCCTTGCCCTCGAAGCGGCGCATCTCCCCTCCTATCCCTTGATGGCCCCGGAGGTCAGGCCGCGGATGAAGAAGCGCTGGCCGACCAGATACAGGATCAGCATCGGAACCGATGCCAGCAGCATGCCTGCCATCAGGACCGGCACGTCGAGCGAGTAGCGGCCCTGGAAGACGGTGATCCCGACCATCAGCGTCTTGAGCCGGTCCTCGGGCAGGAAGACGAGCGCGATCAGGAGCTCGTTCCAGACCCACAGGGCATTGACGACCACGAGTGTCACGAATGCGGGCGCCGAGAGTGGCGCGACGATCTGCCAGAGGAGGCGGAAATGCGAGGCGCCGTCGGCCATCGCCGACTCGAGCAGCTCGTCCGGGATCGTGCGGAAGAAGCTCGTCAGCAGGTAGACCGAGAAGGGCGCGGTGAGCCCGGCGTAGATGATGATGACGCCGCGATACGTGCTGATCAGCCCGGTGTCGACGTACTCCACGAAGAGCGGGATGAGCAGGACGACGGGCGGCACCACGAGCAGCGCGATGTTGAGCGAGAGCAGCAGGTTCTGGCCGCGAAAGCGCATGCGCGCGATGGCGAAGGCACACAGCGCGGCGGCCACGGTGGACACGATCACGGCGCCGAAGGTCATGATCGCGGAGTTCTTCAGCCAGATGAAGAAGTCGCCGCCGTGCAGCGCCTCGCGGAAATTGCCGAAGGAGAGCGGCCAGGGCGGCCCGAGCGTGTCGTTGAGGTACTGCTTGTCGGTCTTGAGCGCCGTCATCAGCATGAACAGCACGGGCCCGAACGCGAGCAGCGAGGCCACGACGAGCACGACGTGGTGCGGCAGGTTGGCCAGGCGCGACCGGCGCGAGCGCCGACGCGGCTCCGCTGCGGTGCTCACGTCGCCTCCATCAGCGACGCGCGCGAGGCCCGGCGGCGCACCCAGAAGAGCAGCGCGATGAACGGGCACATCACCACCAGCAGCATCGTCGCAACCGCGGCAGCCTGACCCGGAAGCGATTGCACCTCGCCGGTGTTGTAGATATAGACCTCGAGCGTCGTCGTGGCATCGCCGGGCCCGCCCTGGGTGAGTGTCCACACGTAAGCGAACGAAAACGCGAGCAGCGTCGTGGCGGCGATCACGACGTAGAACTCGATCGTGCCGCGCAACTCCGGCAGGATCACGTGCCAGAGCCGCTGCCACCAGCTGGCGCCGTCGATGCGCGCGGCCTCGAGGGGAGCGTCGTCGAGGCTCATCAGCCGCGCCAGGAAGAGCACGATGCCGAAGCCGACCTCACGCCAGATGATCACGATCAGCACCGTCATGAGCGCGTAGTGCTCGCTCCCGATCCAGTCGATCGCAAGTGACTTGAGGCCCAGCTTCGCAAGCAGGTCGTTGACGACGCCGTGCAACGTGAACATGTAGCTCGCCACGATGCCGACGACCGGCACGGCGAGGATATAGGGCAAGAACAGCACGCTGCGATAGATGCGCCACCCGCGCACCTGCTCGTACATGACCACCGACACGAAGACGGAGATCGCGAGCAGGATGGGCACGGCCAGCAGCAGCGTCGCGCTGTGGCGCGCGGCGTTGCGGAAGGTCGGATCGTCGATCGCGTTGCGGTAGTTGTCGAGCCCGATGAAGGGCCCGCTCGAGCCGCGGACGAGGCGCGTCGAGAAGTCGACGACCTTGACCACCGGATAGCCGAAGATGAAAGCGAGCAGCGCGACCAACGGCATGCAGTAGAGGTACGGCACCCACGGCCGCACCCTCACCACCGGCGGCTCCCCTTCCGCGGCTCGAGCATGCGCATCACGCGTTCTTCAGATCTTTGCCCCAGGTCGTGTAGTGCTTGACCTCGTCGGGGTTCTGCTTCTTCCACTTCTGCGTGATCTTGTCGGCGTAGTCGCCCGAGTCCGATCCCTTCATGTTGCCACCCAGGATCTTCTGCGAGATCACGAACATGGCGTCGGTCCAGAACAGGCTCGGCATGAGGTCGGCGATATAGACATTGTGCTTCGCCTGGATGAACTTCTTGTAGGTCTGCTTGACCAGCGAGTTGTTGATGATGCTCGGATCGAAGCGCGCGTCCGCCGGGATCTGCTGCGACGTCGTCCAGTAGGCCTTGAGGCGCTCCGGGGAGTGCATGAAGTCGATGAACTTCCCCGCCGTGACGGGATCCTTGGCTTTGGTCGGGATGCCGAAGCCCTGCGTGTCGACGATCGCATACGGCGCCATTGCGCCCTTGCCGAAGGTCGGCAGCTTCATGAAGCCGACGACGTCCTTGCCGAGCCTCTTCTGCGAGTCGGGCAGCGCCGGCGTGTTGTTGAGCGCCATCGAGGCCTTGCCGGTGTTGTACAGCTGGATGCCCTGGTACAGGTTCAGCGAGTTGACGTCGTCGTTCCAGAACTTCTGGTCGTACAGCTCCTGCAGCTTGCTCCAGTGCTCGTGGTACTTCGGCGTGCGCCAGTCCAGCTTGCCGATGAAGAGGTTGAGCGCGTCGGCGGCGCTGTTCAGGTTCTGCGTGAGCGAGTTGACCAGCCACCACTCGCCCAGGAACCCGTCCTTGATACCGCCGCCGAGCGGGATGTAGCCCTTCGACTTGAGCTTGTCGCAGGCGTTGAGGAAGGCATCCCAGGTCTTCGGCGGCGAGTCGGCGTTGAGGCCGGCCTTGTCGAAGTGGTCCTTGTTGTACTGGACGCCGAAGGCCAGCGAGTAGAACCCCGTGCGGTACGTCTTGCCCGCGTACTGCGAGAGCGAGGTGCCGCCGCCCTGCTTGATCGTGGCCGCCGAGACGAGGCCGTTGAGCGGCTTCAGGTAGTTCAGCCAGACGTTCTCCATGTGGTAGATCCCGTTGAACAGGAACTGCACGTCGGGGACGCTGCCGCCGGCCGCGGCCTTCGTGAACTGCGGGATCACCTGCGAGGTGTCCATCAGCTGGGGCGAGACGCTGACGCCGGTCTGGGCCTTGAACTTCTTGATGGTGTCGTCCATCCAGGACTGGATGCCGACGGCCTCCTGCTGGCCCCACCACCACATCTTGATGCTGCCGGCGTTGGAACGAGCCGAGGCCGGGGTCGCGCCGAGCAGCGGCGCGAGGCCCGCGGCGGCTGCACCGCCGGCCGCCACCTGCATCAGCCTGCGGCGCGTCATCGCCTGTGCGAGCAACTCATCCATTCGTTTCCCTCCGCTGGAGTGGTGGCCGGCGCGAGGGGCGCCGGCGTCGGGGATCAATCTGCCGCGCGACCGGCGGCGGTTACTTGTTGTGTCGCCCAAGGCGACGGGTCTGTTAGTGGGAGGAGATCCCTTCGGCCTGTGCGATGCGCTGTGTGCCGAGCTCGATGTGACGGCGCATGGTCGCGGCAACGGCTATCTCGTCGCCCGAGGCGAGCACCTCGACCAGCTCGACGTGCGCGAGCGCATGCTGGCGCAGGTCCTCGGGGGCGAGCGCGGCGTTGGCCGCGCGCAGAAAGCTCTCGATGCGGCCGCGCAGCCCGGCCGCGACCTCCAGGAGCAGCGCATGGTCGGCGAGCCGCCAGAGCGTCTCGTGGAAGCGCACGTCCAGCTCGCAGACGGTCTTCGTCGAGCCGCGCTCTGCAGCCGAAGTCATGCGGCGCGCGAGCCGGGCGAGCTCGCCGTGGGCGGCCGGCGTCCAGTGCTCGAGCACGCGCCGGCAGACGAACTGCTCGAGCACCACGCGCACGCTCGAGATCTCCTCGAGCATCCGCGGCGAGAGCTCGGCCACGCGCGCGCCCCGGCGGGGCAGGCGCACGACCAGCCCTTCCTCGGCCAGGCGCGCGAGGGCCTCGCGCACGGGGATGTGGCTCGTGCCCAGCTCGCGCGCGATCGAGCGCTCGACCAGGCGCGCGCCCGGCGCATAGCCGCCGTCACGAATGAGGTCGCGCAACTGATCGGCCACCCGGCCGGCGACGCTGACCGGGAGTTCCTCGACAGGATGAGCCATGGTGCGCGGCAGTCAACGCTATAGCAGGGCCCGCGTCAAGTCTCAGCGCGATGATCAGTAGCGATGGACGACGCGACCGGGCGGCAGCGACAGGTCGAGCACGCGGTGCAGGCCGAGCACGACCTCGCGCACCGCGAGCAGGTACACCGGCACCTGCGCGTTCGGCCGCAGCTCCAGCGTGGCCGGGCCGACCCAGGCCTCGTGCTGCTCGACGTCCGCGAAGGTCCGGGAGACGAGCTCTCGGCGCAGCTCCGCGCCGTCGCCGGGCAGCACGCGCAGATTCACGTTGACGGACGCGCCGGGCACGAGCCGCTCCAGCTCGCCGCCCGCCGCCGCCCGTTGCTTCCAGACCGTCGTCGCCGTCGCGATCTCGATGCCGTTGCGCGCCACGCGCCCGACGAGCAGGTCGCCATCGGGGCCGAGCGAGACCTGGCCGGCCTTCTTCGGCTGCCCGTACAGCTCACGCCCAGCGGCCACGGCGCCGTCGGACTCGAGCACGAGGAACGGCGAGTAGACCGCCTGCGAGCCGTCCGGCAGCACGACCGGGAGCTGGAAGGCCGACTCGCAGTAGACGCCGAACCACTCGGCGTCGTGCATGCGATAGACGTGGACGACGCAGAGGTCGCCCGCGAGCTCGAGCGGCGCCGGGATCAGGGCATCGGCGGCGGAGCGGTCGGTGCGGTAGACGACGGTGAGGATCTCGGTGCGCCGCAGGCGAATGGGCAGCGGCGGCACGAGCGGCGCGCCGTAGGGCGTCGAGTCGACGGCGGTGGGGTCGAAGGGCATCGGAAGCTACCTCGGCGGTGGCGTGAACAACTCGAGGACGTGCCCGTCGGGATCGCGCACGTAGACGCCGCGGCCGCCCGCGTTGGCGCCGCTGTCGACTGCGACGGGCTCCGACGGCGCCTCGCCTCCGGCGGCGACGAGCCGCGCCAGCAGCGCATCGAGGTCGTCCGTGGTGACGCACACGTGCGAGAACCCCACGTCGGCCGTGCGCAGCGCGGAGCGGCCCCCGCGCGGCGAGCGGAACTCGAACAGCTCGATGCAGGCGCCCCCGCCCGCAAATGCGAGCTGCGCCGTGCGCACGTCCACTCCGTGCTCGCCGACGATCCTCTCGAAGTAGCCGCCCTGGCGGTCCTGCTGCATCACGACCTCCATTCCGAGCGCCTCCGACCAGAACGCCAGCGCGCGCTCCAGGCTCGAGACGGTCAGCCCGGTGTGGTGAATCTGTGTCATGGCAGTAGCACAGTCATTGGATTGTGAACCCCCCGTCGACGACGATCGTCTGGCCCGTGATCCAGGCGGCAGCGTCCGAGAGCAGGAAGGCCGCCGGCCCGGCGATGTCGGCTGGCTCCCCGATGCGGCGCAGCGGGTGGCGCTCGGCGATCCCGGGCACCAGCTCGTCGAAGTTGTCGCGCCCCATGTAGGCCATGGGCGTGCGCACGAGGCCGGGAGCCACCGCGTTGACGCGGATGCCGTCGGGCCCGACATCAACGGCGAGCGCGCGCACGAGCGCGTCGACACCACCCTTGGCGGCGCAGTAGCTGGCGTAGCCCGGGGCGCCGATACGGGCGAGCTGGCTCGAGAGGAGCACGAGCGACCCGCCGCGTTGCAGCGCGCCGAGCGAGGCACGCGCAACCCGCAGCGGCAGCACGAGGTTGGCGTCGAGGATGCCGCCGATCTGCTCGTCGGACGTGCTGCGGGGATCCTCGCCGCGCAGCACCGTGCCCGCGGCGTGGACGACCCCGTCCAGACCGCCCAGGTGCTCGGCGCACGCGGCCACGCAGGCCTCGGGCGCGCCAGGCTCGAGCAGATCGCAGGCGAAGCGCCGCACGCCGTCAAGCTCCTCCAGGGCGTCGGCGCGCCGGCCGGTGGCGAGCACGCGCGCGCCCTGGGCGACGCAGAGCTCGGCGACCGCACGGCCGATGCCCGACGAAGCGCCGGTGACGAGGATGCGACGGCCCTCGAGCACCGCTAGATCGCGCCCCCGAACGTGTCGCACTTCGTCACGTCGCCGGTCTTGAAGCCAGTCGTGAACCAGGTCTGGCGCTGCCTCGAGGATCCATGCGTCCAGACCTCCTTGTTGATCGTGCCCTGGCTCTCGGACTGGATGCGGTCGTCGCCGACGGCCGCCGCGGCATTCAGGGCATCGTCGATCTGCGCCTGCGTGATCGGCTGCAGCAGGCCGGTCTCGGTGGCATGCGAAGCCCACACACCGGCGAAGCAGTCGGCCTGGAGCTCGGTGCGGACGGACGTGCCCGTCGAGCCCTGCTGATTCGTGCCCGAGCCGAGGATGCCCTCGAGATCCTGGATGTGGTGCCCGTACTCGTGGGCGATCACGTAGCCCTGCGCCAGCGAGCCGCCGGTCGCACCGAACTTGTCGTGCAGCTCGTCCAGGAACGTCAGATCGATGTACACGTGCTTGTCGGCCGGGCAGTAGAACGGGCCGACGTCGGTGCTCGCCGGACCGCAGCCCGTCTGCCACTGGCCGGTCTCGAAATAGGTGGTGGCCGGGACGTACGCCGCCCCGCGGCGGGCGAACTCGTCCTTCCAGAAGCGCTGCACGGAGTTGACGTAGCCGATGATCCGGCAGTCCTGGCGGGCATTCGCGTCGGCGCCCGTCCGGCAGTCGGCGAGATCGCTCGGAGCTGCGCCCGCGGACGTCTGATCCTGCAGGCCGCCGAGCTGGCCGAGGCTGCCCCCGCCCCCGAGGAGCTGGAGCAGCAGGATGACGACGAGGGCGCCGAGCCCGAGGCCGCCGCCGCCCACGGCGATGCGCCCGCCGCCCAGGCCGCCGCGGCCGCGCTCGTCGCGAACCTGGGAGGGGTCGAGCTGCGAGTCGTCGCGGAACGACATCGCTCAGCCTGCGTTGCGAGGGGCCCGGAGCACCCGGTGAGTGTACGGTCCTGCCGCCATGACGCACGACGTCCACCTCCTCACCCCCTCCGGCAGGCCGCGCGCCCGAGCCCTCGGGATCCCGTTCGACGGCCGGCCCGGTGCGTCCAACGCGATCACGGACGTGCCGGGCGTCGAGGTCGGCTATGCGACGCTGATCTCGGGTGACGGCCCGCTGGTGGTCGGCCAGGGGCCTGTGCGCACGGGCGTGACTGCGATCCACCCGCGCGGGCGTGCCGATCCGGGCACTCCCTGCGCAGCCGGGTTCTCCTCCCTCAACGGCAACGGCGAGATGACCGGTACGGTCTGGATCGAGGAGGCGGGCGCGCTCAGCCTGCCCGTCACGATCACCAACACGCACGCCGTCGGCACGGCGCACGAGGCGACGATTGCCTGGACGCAGCAGCGGCATCCGCAGCTCGTCAACGTGTGGGCGCTGCCGGTCGCCGCCGAGACCTGGGACGGCTACCTCAACGACATCAACGGCCGCCACGTGAGGGACGACGTCGTCATGGGCGCGCTGGACGGCGCGCGCAGCGGGCCGATCGAGGAGGGCTCCGTCGGCGGCGGCACCGGTATGACCTGCTACCAGTTCAAGGGTGGCTCGGGCACGGCCTCGCGCCTCGTCGAGCACGGCGCCGACCGCTACGCGGTGGGCGTCTTCGTCCAGGCCAACTTCGGTGCGCGCCGCGAGCTCGTCATGGCCGGCGTCCCGGTCGGCCGCGAGCTCTCCGACGACAACCCCATGGCGGACCGCTCCTGGCTGGCGCCACCGGGCGCCGGCTCGGTGATCGCGGTCGTCGCGACCGACGCGCCGCTGCTCGCGGGACAGTGCAAGGCGCTCTCGCGGCGCGTGCCGCTGGGACTCGCCCGCACCGGCACGACCGGTTCGCATTTCTCGGGCGACATCTTCCTCGCGTTCTCGACTGCCAATCACGGCCAGCTCGCGCTCGGGCTGGACAGCGCGGAGGGCGCCGGCGCCTACGGCACGCTGCGCTTCGTACCCTGGACGCACATGGACTCGTTCTTCGAAGCCGTCGTCCAGGCCACCGAGGAGGCGGTGCTGAACGCGCTCTGCGCCGGCGAGGAGATGGCCGGCGCGGACGGCCGCCGTGTCCCCGGTCTCCCGCACGAGCGCGTGCGCGAGCTGCTGAGCGAGCGGGGACTCCCGGCGTGAACGGCGAGATCTCGGCCCAGGAGGCCTGCCGCGCGGCGCTCGACACGCTCGAGGCGGAGAATCCGCGCATCAACGCCGTCGTGGCCTGGGACGGTGAGCGGGCCATGGCAGAGGCGCGCCAGCGCGACGGCCTGCCGCACGTCTGGCGCGGCCCGCTGCACGGGGTTCCGTTCACCGCGAAGGATCTCAACGACGCGACGCCCTACGCCACGACCTACGGCTGCCGCGCGTTCGCCGACAACGTCCCGACCTCCGATGCAAGCTGCGTCGCCCGCCTGCGGCGCGCGGGGGCGGTGCTGATCGGCAAGACCAACACGCCCGAGCTGGGCGCGCGGCCGACGACCGAGAACGAGCTCTTCGGCGCCACGCGCAACCCGCACGACACGGCGCGCACGCCCGGCGGCTCGAGCGGCGGCGCCGCGGCCGCGCTCGCGGCGGGGATCGGCACGCTCGCGCAGGGCTCGGACGGCGGTGGCTCGATCCGCATCCCGGCGGCCTGCTGCGGCGTCGTCGGCCACAAGCCGACGCGCGGGCTCGTGAGTGGAGCGCCCGCGACCTACGACTCCTGGGAGGGCTTCGCCACGAACGGCCCGATGGCGCGCAGCGTGGCAGAGTGCGCGGTGATGCTCGAGGTCATGGCCGGATCCGAGCCCGGCGACGCCTACTTCCCACCTCCCCACGACGGTGCCTTCGCGGCCGCCTGTGCCGAGGATCCGTCGCCGTTGCGCATCGGCGTCGTACGCGAGCCGCCCGTCGGCACCCTCGACCCCGCGCTGGGCGCAATCTTCGACGCCGCACTCGAGACGCTCACGGGCATGGGGCACCGCCTCGAGGTCGCAGAGGCGCCGCTGGCCGCGCTCCTGGCGCCCTTTGAGACGATCGTGCTCGGCCAGACTGCCGCCTACCGGCAGGTCGTGCCGCCGGAGCGCTGGGTTCAGCTCGAGCCGATGACGCGCGAGGCGGCGGAGGACGGCGAGCTCATCGGCACCGGCCAGTACGTCCAGGCCGTCGCGGCAGCGCGCCGCGGTGCTGCGGTGCTGCTCGACGCGCTCGCGCCCTATGAGCTGCTGGTCTCCCCCGTGCTCACGCGCGCGGCGGTGCCTCTGGACGAGTTCCCGGTCGACGCGGGCCGCCGCCAGTGCTGGCGCGCCTACATCGAATGGCACTCCTACACCGTGCCGTTCAACGTCACCGGCCAGCCCGCGCTCTCGCTGCCCTGCGGCACCACCGCGGAGGGCCTCCCCGTCGGTTTGCAGATCGCCGGGCCGCCGGGCGCGGACGCCCTCGTGCTCGCGCTCGGCGCCGCCCTCGAGCGGGCGTTCGTCTAGCGCCCGTGGACGCGGCCGACCTGGGCATCGCCGAGGCCTGGGCGCTCCAGAGCGAGGGCGGCCTCTCGTCCTGCGAGCTGACGGCCGCCTGCCTGGCGCGCATCAGCGAGCGCGACGGAGCCCACAGCCACGAGGGCGATCCGGCGTCCGTCAACGCGTGGGTGCGGGTGTACGAGGAGGAGGCGCTGGCGACGGCTGCGCGCGCCGATGCGGCTCGCAGCTCCGGCGCGGGCGCCCTGCCGCCCCTGTGGGGCATGCCGATCGGGCTCAAGGATCTCTACGGGGTCGCGAGCAAGCCCCTGACGGCGTCGAGCAGCCTGCTGGACGAACGGCCCGCCGTCGACTGCGACGTCTGGGCGCGCCTGCGCAGGCAGGGCATGGTCCTGCTCGGGCACTTGCACACGCACGAGTTCGCGGTCGGAGGGACGACCGACCAGGTCGGCAGCCCCTGGGCGCTCGAGCGCTCGGCCGGCGGCTCCAGCGGCGGCTCGGGCGCGGCGCTCGCGGCCCGCATGGTGCCGGCGGCCACCGGGACGGACACCGCCGGCTCCCTGCGCATCCCCTCGGCGCTGTCGGGCACGTCGACGATCAAGCCCACCCGCGGCCGGGTGTCCCTGCGCGGCGTCATTCCGCTCGCGACGAGTCTCGACCACGCGGGGCCGATGGCCCGCACGCTGGAGGACTGCGCGCTGCTGCTGGCGGGCATGGCCGGGCCCGACCCCGGCCGTGCCGAGAGCGCCCTGGCGGCGGGTCCGCCGGCAGCCCTGCCGCGGCAGCGAGTGGACGCGCAGCCGCTGACTGGAGTCCGCCTCGCGCTCTCGCCAAGGGCAGGCATGGCGGCGCTCGACGACGACGTCGCGGACGGCCTCGCCCGTGCGCTCGCGGCGTGTGAGGAGCTCGGCGCCACGCTGCTCGAGCCACCTCCCCCGGCCACTCCGCTCGACATCGGCGACGACTACCTCGAGGTGCTCCATGCCGAGCTGCTCGTCTTCCACCGCCGCTTCGACGGGCACCGCGAGCAGTACCGGCCCTCGCTGCGCGAGTGGGTCGAGCAGGCGGAGGCGCGCGGCGCCGGCGCGGAGCGCTACATCGACGCCCAGCGCGCCCGCCGGGAGACGACCGCCGGATTCACGCGCTGGCTCGAGGATCAGCGCATCACCGCGCTGGTCGAGCCGACCGTGCCCTGTGTCGCGCCCCTGCGCGGGGACGGCTACGAGCGAGCCGGCAGCGACTACGCCCTGATCTCGCTGACCCACTACTGGAACTGGACGGGCTTCCCCGTGGTGGCCCTGCCGTCCGGCGTGGGCTCACGCACCGGCCTGCCCGTGAGCGTCTCGCTGATCGGCCGAGCCGGCGCGGACTGGGAGCTGCTGGACATCGGCATCCAGCTGCAAGCAGCCCTCGGCGTGCCCGACCCCTACGCAGCCTGAGGTTGCACAAATTGGGGTCAGACCCCGCTCGGTGCACGAGCTAGTGACATGAATAAATTGGGGTCTGACCCCAATTTATGCGGTCCCTGCGTCCTCGCCGAACGGCGGGCTCGCCAGCACCACCGACGTCTCGATCTGCCGTTCGGGGATGTTCCAGTACGTCTGGAGCAGCTGCGTCTTGCGCTCGGGCGAGACCTGCTCGAAGCCGTTGCGGCAGTAGAAGCGGATCGCCCACTCGGCGGCCGCCCAGGTGCCGACCAGCATGCGGCGGGTGCTCAGGCCGCGCAGGTGCACGAGCAGCTCGCGGCCCACACCGCGTCCCTGGCTGCCGGGGAAGACGTAGGCATGGCGGATGAGGTCGACGTCTGCTACCGGCTGGATGCCCATCACGCCGATCAGCGCGCCCCCGTCCTCGTAGCCCCAGAAGACGATGCCGCCGGCGACCTCCTGCGCGAGCTCATCCGCGGCCATGTACGGCTCGTGCCAGCGATCGGCTGGGATCACCTCGCGATACGCCTCGGCGGCGGCGTTCACGATCGCGAGGATGGCTGCGTGCTCGTGCTCGCGACAGGGTCGGATGACAGTCACTGCACCAGACTAGAAAATTCCCCCGACTGAGGGACATCTGACCGGCGTCTCGCGGGGAAAACTCACACACGACCCGAAGGGAGCCGCACCGTGCGGCAGACGCCGATGTACGAGAACACGACGCCCGAGGGCGTGACACGGTCCAGCGAGACCTTTCGGCACGAAGTACCGCGTGCCGGAACGCTGATCGCACGCGCGGCAGCGCACGATCGCATCAGCGCAGCGCTGCGCAACGCCCGCTCGCGCGCCTCGCTGAGCGAGCAGCAGGTCGTCGACCTGATGCAGGCCCGCGGCGTCTCCATCACGATCGCGACGCTCGAGCGCTGGGAGCACACGGGCGGCATCCGCCTCGAGGAGGCGGTCGACCTGGCCGCCGTGTACCACATGACGCTCGACGAGCTCGCCGACCGGCGTTCCCGGCACGGCCGCCTGTTCGGCTCCATGGAGCGCGGCCGGCTGCACTCCGCCTGACTGTTCTCGCACAATGCGCGGGTGCTGCTCGCCGAGCTCGTCACCACGTCCGCCGCGGTCACCGCGACGCGCTCGCGGCTGGCCAAGGTCGCGGCGCTCGCCGACTGCCTGCGCCGGGCGGAGCCGGGCGAGATGGCGATCGTCGTCAGCTACCTCTCCGGCGAGCTCCGCCAGCGGCGCGCGGGGGTCGGCTGGGCCGCTCTACGCGACCTGCCGGCCCCCGCCGCGGCCCCGAGCCTGGAGGTCGCCGAGGTCGATCGCGCGTTTGCGCGCATCGAGGCGGCCAGTGGCCCAGGCTCGACCGTGATCCGGCGCGAGGAGCTCGCAGCGCTGTTCGCGCGCGCGACCGCGGACGAGCAGCGCTTCCTGGCGATGCTCGCGGGCGGCGAGCTGCGCCAGGGTGCGCTCGCCGGCATCGTCACCGACGCCGTCGCGGCGGCTGCCGGCGTCGGCGCCGCCGCGGTGCGCAGGGCGGCGATGCTCGCGGGCGACCTGCCCGCCGTCGCGGAAGCGGCGCTCACGCAGGGCGAGGCGGGGCTCGGCGCGTTCCATCTGCAGCTCGGACGACCGGTCCAGCCCATGCTGGCCAAGACCGCTGCGTCGCTCGAGGCCGCACTCGAACAGGTCGAGCAGCCGGCGGTCGAGTGGAAGC
The DNA here is from genome assembly GCA_035696365.1 of Gaiellales bacterium. Taxonomy (GTDB): domain Bacteria; phylum Actinomycetota; class Thermoleophilia; order Gaiellales; family JALYLC01; genus JALYLC01. The sequence goes on from DASRQS010000064.1 coordinate 23,498, forward strand.
TCGACGGCGTGCGCATCCAGGTACACCGGGACGGCGACGACGTGGCCGTCTACACGCGCACGCTCGACCCGGTCGGGGAGCGCATGCCCGAGATCACCGCAGCGGTGCGCACGCTGCCGCTGCGCTCCGTGATCCTCGACGGCGAGGCCATCGCGCTGCGGCCCGACGGACGGCCGCGCCCGTTCCAGGAGACCGCCAGCCGCGCGGCGAGCCGTGGCGACGTCGCTGCCCTGCGCGAGGCGGTGCCGTTGACGGCGTTCTTCTTCGACGTCCTGCACCTCGACGGCCGCGATCTGCTCGACCTCCCGGCACACGAGCGCCTGGCGGCGATCGAGCCGCTCATGCCGGCAGGCGCCTGGGTGCCGCGCCTCGTCACGGGGGAGCCGGCGGCGGCACAGGCGTTCCTCGACGACGCGCTCGCGCGCGGGCACGAGGGCGTCGTCGTCAAGTCCCTCGCTGCGCCCTACGAGGCCGGCCGCCGGGGAGCGGGGTGGCTCAAGGTGAAGCCCGTGCACACGCTCGACCTCGTCGTGCTGGCGGCCGAATGGGGCCACGGGCGCCGGCAGGGGCGGCTCTCGAACCTCCACCTCGCCGCGCGCGACGCCGAGAGCGGCGGCTTCGTCATGCTGGGCAAGACGTTCAAGGGTCTGACCGACGAGCTGCTGGAGTGGCAGACGGCCCGCCTGCTCGAGCTCGAATCGCGCCGCACGGCCTCGACCGTCTACGTCCACCCGCAGCTCGTGGCCGAGATCGCCTTCGACGGCATCCAGACGAGCTCGCGCTATCCGGGCGGCGTGGCGCTGCGCTTCGCTCGCGTATTGCGCTATCGCGAGGACAAGCGCGCCGACGAGGCCGACACGATCCAGACGATCCATGCGCTGCACGAGGCCCGGAAGGGGTAGCCCACCGAACCGGCGACCCGGGGCCGACGTATGTGGAGGCATCGCGCACACGCGCTGATGATCTCCTGGTGGAAGGAACGGAACATGAAGCCGATCAAGCTGGTTGCGGTATTCGCAGCCCTGGCCATCGCGTGCGTGGCGCTCGCGGGCGCCGCCGGCGCCGCGCCCACGGCCGGCACGAAGGTCTCGGCGAAGCTCACCGTCAAGGCCGAGGTCCCCGCCCCCAAGGGCGGCAAGGGCACCGGAGCGTTCACCGGCACGCTGACCGGCAGCAAGCTCGTCTGGAAGCTCACGTGGACGAAGATGTCCGGTCCGGCCAACGCAGCGCACATCCACCTCGGCAAGGCCGGCAAGGCCGGCAACGTCGTCGTGCCGCTGTGCGCGGCAGCGACCTGCAAGTCGGGCGTACACGGCACCGTGACGCTCAAGCCCGCCCTGCTCAAGGCGCTCAAGAGCGGCGGGCTGTACGTGAACGTGCACACCGTCAAGAACGCGGCCGGCGAGATCCGCGGGCAGCTCGCGGAGGCCTAGCCCGACGAAACGTGCGGGAGGCGGGTGCGGCGCCCGCCTCCCGCACGTCATTACCCGGCTGCCACGAGCAGGACGCCCGCCATAGTGATGGCCGATCCGGCCCCCTGGACGCGCGTCACGCGCTCACCGAGGTGGATGCGGGCGAGCGCCACGGTCACGACCGGGAACAGCGAGCTCAGCACCGCCGTGATCGAGAGCAGCTGCAGGGTCGTCGAGACCGAGTAGGCAAGGTTCGCGACCATGTCAAGCACGCCGATGCAGGCGATCAGCGCGAGGCCCCGCCGCTCGACGCGCGGGACGACGCCCCGCACCAGCACGAAGGCGCCAATCGTGACCACCGACACCGCGCGCAGCACGAACGGCGCCCAGTAGGCATCGACAGCCGAGGCGCGCGAGAAGAAGACGAGCAGCGTGCCAAGCAGGACCGCCGCGAGCACGCCGAAGCCGATGCCCCGGCGGCCGCGCGCATGGCCGTCGCCGCCGCGCCAGGAGACGAGCATGACGCCGGCGAGCGTCGCCACGAGACCCGTAAGCTGCACGACCGAGGGCCGCTCTCCGCGCACCAGGCCATAGACCACCGGGATGCAGGCGCTGGACGCGAGCACCGGCGCGACGATGGAGACGGGGCCGTACGCGAGCGCCAGGTAGAAGGTCACGATGCAGAACGCGCCCATGACGCCTGCGACGGCGGCCGGGAGCATCGCCTCTGCGCCCGGCCACGCCACGCCACGCGCAGCGACCACGGCCGCGATCACCGCGAATCCGGCGAGCTGCGAGAACACGACGACGGAGAGCACCTGCCGGGCGCGCGTCTGGAGGCCGCCGAGGTAATCGGCGAACCCCCACATCAGAGACGAGGACAGCGCAAGCAGGACGCCGAGCATCGGCGCATGCTCACAGGCGGCGAGCTAGGCCTGCGCCGCCAGCAGGGCTTCGATCGCGTCCAGGAACGCGACGTAGTAGGCCTCCGCGGGCGATTCGCCCTCGGGCTGGCCGTGGCGCTCGATGGCTGCCACCAGGTGCGCGCGGAAGGCACTCCAGGGCAGCTCCAGCCGCTCGAGCACCACGACGCCCATGCCGAGCGCGCGGCCGTGCCAGACCTCGTCGAACACCAGCTCGCCGTTCAGCCGCGGAAGCGGCGCGAAGCCGCCAAGCTGGGCATCGATCTCGGCGAGCGTCGTGCTCATGCGACCGCGCGCGAGGGCGCGTCGACGCGCGCCACGCCGATCATCGCGTCGCGGGTGACGAGTGCCGCGAGCTGCTCCTCGCCCAGCCCCTCGGTGCCCTCGGGGCGCTCGGGCAGCACCAGATAGCGCACCTCCGCGCTCGAGTCCCACACGCGCAACTCGACGTCCGGGTCGAGGTCGAGCCCGAACTCGTTCAGCACGCGACGGGGCTCGGCGACGATGCGCGCGCGGTAGGCCTCGCTCTTGTACCAGCTCGGTGGCAGCCCGAGCACGGGCCAGGGGTAGCAGGAGCAGAGCGTGCAGACGATCACGTTGTGGACAGTGGGCGTGTTCTCGACCACCACCATGTTCTCCCCCTGCGCGCCACGATAGCCGAGCTCGGCGATCGCCGCCGTCGCGTCGCGCAGAAGACGCGCCTTGTAATCGGCATCGGTCCAGGCGCGTGCGACGACTTGCGCGCCATTGCGTGGCCCAATCCGGGTCTCGTAGGCGTCGACGATCCGGTCAAGTGCCGCGCGCTCGACCACGCCCTTCTCGATCAGCAGGTCTTCCAGCGCCCGCACGCGGAGTTCGATCTCCGGCAGAGCGCTGCCTTCGTGGTCATGGTCTTCAGGGTGATGCTTATGATCGCCCATCCGCGCTCACCCGATCTTCAAAACCATCCGC
>DASRQS010000065.1:0-2644 GCA_035696365.1 Gaiellales bacterium
GACCACGCGCAGCTCGACCTCTCGGCGCGCTCGATCGTCGAGACCGCGCAGCGCACCGGCGCGACCGTCTCCGGTCCTGTTCCCCTGCCGACCGAGAAGAACGTCTACTGCGTGATCCGCGGGCCGTTCAAGGACAAGGACTCCCGGGAGCATTTCGAGATCCGCACGCACAAGCGTCTGATCGACATCCATCAGCCCACGCCGAAGACGGTCGACGCGCTCATGCGCCTCGACCTGCCGGCAGGGGTCGACATCGAGATCAAGCTGTAGGCGAGGGCAATGGCGAAAGTCATCATCGGCCGCAAGCTCGGCATGACCCAGTTCTTCACGGAGGACGGCGGCCGGATCCCGGTCACCGTCATCCAGGCCGGCCCGTGCCCCGTGGCGCAGGTCAAGTCCGCCGCGGACCACGGCTACGACGCGATCCAGCTCGCCTACGAGGCGGTGCCGGAGCGCAAGATCTCCAAGCCCGAGCGCGGGCACCTGGGCAAGCACGACATCGCCCCGCACCGGCACCTGCACGAGTTCCGCGGATCGTTCGAGCTCACGGCCGGCGAGGTCGTGACCGTCGAGGGCTTCGAGCCCGGAGACGCGATCAAGGTCAGCGGGCGCTCCAAGGGCAAGGGCTTCGCCGGCACCATCAAGCGCCACGGGTTCTCCCGCGGCCCGGTCAGCCACGGCTCGCACAACGTGCGCGCCCCGGGCTCGATCGGTCAGTCGGCCACGCCCTCGCGCGTCATCAAGGGCGTGCGCATGGCGGGGCACATGGGCAACAAGAACATCACGCAGCGCGGCCTGCAAGTCCTGGATCGCGATGTCGAGCGCAATCTGCTGCTCGTCACCGGCGCGGTTCCGGGCCCGACCGGCGGCATCGTGTTCGTGCGGGAGGATCGCTGATGGCCGCTCTCACCGCACCCGTCGTGGGTGGCAAGGGCACGATCGAGCTCGCGGCCGACGTCTTCGGCCACGAGACGCACCGCCAGCTGCTCTACGAGGCAGTGCGCGCCGAGATGCTCGCTCGCCGCCAGGGCACGTCCGACACGAAGACGCGCGGCGAGGTAGCCGGCGGCGCGTCCAAGCCGTGGCGCCAGAAGGGCACAGGCCGGGCGCGCGCGGGCACCACGCGCTCGCCGCTCTGGCGCGGAGGCGGTGTCACGTTCGGCCCGCATCCGCGCGACTTCAGCGTCAAGATGAACCGCAAGGCCGCTCGCCGGGCCAAGCTGATCGCCCTCTCGCAGCACGCGGCGCTCAACAGCCTCGGCGTGTTCGACGGCGCGGCGTTCGCCTCCGCCAAGACCAAGGACGCCGCGGCGCTCGTGGGCGGCTGGGGGCAGCAGTTGCCGCTCGTCGTGCTCGTCGGCGAGGAGGAGTCGGCAGCGGCGCTCTCCTTCCGCAACCTGGAGCGCGTGATCGTCGCCTGGTGCGAGGACATCACCGTCGTCGAGTTGCTCTGGGCGCGCAGCCTGCTCGTCTCGCAGGTTGCGCTGGACGAGCTGCAGGGAGGTGCCGAGTGACCTCGGTGACAACCGATCCGCGCCACGTGATCCTCGAGCCGGTCGTGTCGGAGAAGGCCTACAACCTGATCCAGTTCGACAAGTACACGTTCAAGGTGCACCCGAAGGCGCACAAGACGCAGGTTCGCCAGGCGATCGAGTTGCTGTTCGGCGTGCACGTCGTCTCCGTCAAGATCGTCAACGTTCCCGGCAAGCCCAAGCGGCGCGGCCAGACGGCCGGTTTCCGGCCCGGCTACAAGAAGGCCATCATCCAGCTGCGCGTGGGCGATTCGATCGAGCTCTTCGAGGGGGCGCGCTAGATGGGTGTCCGACAGTTCAAGCCCACCTCGCCGGGTCGTCGCTTCATGACGATCTCGGATTTCGACGAGGTCACGCGCGACAAGCCGGAGAAGAGCCTGCTCGCCCCGGTCAAGCGCCATGGCGGCCGCAACAACACCGGCCGCATCACGACGCGCCATCAGGGCGGCGGCCACAAGCGCCGCTACCGCATCATCGACTTCAAGCGGCGCAAGGACGGCGTGCCGGCCAAGGTCGCAGCGATCGAGTACGACCCCAACCGCTCGGCGCGCATCGCGCTCCTGCACTACGTCGACGGCCACAAGGCCTACATCCTGGCGCCGGCACGACTGGCCGTCGGGGCGATGGTGCAGTCCGGCGAGGACGCCGACATCAAGGTGGGCAATTGCCTGCCGCTGTCGTCGATCCCCACCGGCACGATCGTGCACGCGGTGGAGCTACGCCCCGGTCAGGGCGCGCGCATGGTGCGCTCGGCAGGCGCGAGCGCCCAGCTGGTCGCCCGCGAGGAGGGTCGTGCGCTGCTGCGCCTGCCCTCCGGCGAGCTGCGCCGCGTCCCCGAGACGTGCCGCGCGACGATCGGCACGGTCTCGAACGCGACACACCAGAACCAGTCGAGCGGCAAGGCAGGCCGGTCGCGCTGGCTGGGCAAGCGGCCCTCGGTGCGCGGCACGGCAATGAACCCCGTCGACCACCCGCACGGCGGCGGCGAGGGCAAGAACAAGGGCAGTCACCCGGTCACGCCGTGGGGCAAGATCACGCTCGGCCGGCGAACCCGTGACCCCAAGAAGGCAAGCTCCCGCGACATCGTCCGCGGACGCAAGCGCGGGAAGGGC
>DASRQS010000066.1:0-12837 GCA_035696365.1 Gaiellales bacterium
GAGGCGTAGATGCGGACGAAGCCGTCCTCCTCGATGTCGATCTTGCAGTCGAACTCCTCCTCGAGGCCGCGGATCGTCTCGCCGCCCTTGCCGATGATGAGCCCGATCTGGTCGGAGTCGATCTTGACGGTGACGACCTGCGGGGCATACGGCGAGAGGTCGGTGCGCGGCTCGGTGATGGCAGTCGCCATCTTGTCGAGGATCGCCAGCCGGGCCTCGCGCGCCTGCGCCAGCGCCTGCCGCAGCAGGTCGGCGGAGACTCCGGTGATCTTGATGTCCATCTGCAGGGCGGTGATGCCGTCCTTCGTGCCCGCGACCTTGAAGTCCATGTCGCCGAGATGATCCTCGGCGCCCTGGATATCGGTCAGCACGATGGCGTTGTCGCCCTCCTTGATCAGGCCCATCGCGATGCCGGCCACCGGAGAGGTGATGGGCACGCCCGCGTCCATCAGCGCGAGCGTCGAGCCGCACACGGACGCCATCGAGGACGAGCCGTTGGACTCGAGGATCTCGGAGACGACGCGCATCGTGTACGGGAAGGTCTCGGCGTCCGGGATGACCGGCACGAGAGCGCGTTCGGCGAGCGCGCCGTGGCCGATGTCGCGGCGCTTCGGGCCTCGCATGAAGCCCGTCTCCCCGACCGAGAAGGGCGGGAAGTTGTAGTGGTGGATGTAGCGCTTCTTCGTATCCAGCGAGAGGTCGTCGATGCGCTGCTCTTCCTTGGCCGTGCCCAGCGTGACGAGCGTCAGCGCCTGGGTCTGGCCGCGGGTGAAGAGCCCCGAGCCGTGCGTGCGCGGCGTCACGCCGACCTCGGCCTCGATCGGCCGGATCTCGTTGGCCGCGCGCCCGTCGGGCCGCCGCTTCTCGATCGCGATCTTCTCGCGCACGATCTGCTTATAGACCGAGTCGGCCGCGTTGCGCGCGTAGCTGCGCGCGAGCGAGTCGAGCTTGCCGTCGACGCGCGAGGGGAACGGCAGCTGCAGCTCCAGCTCGATGCGAGCGTAGAGCGCGGCGCGCTTGGCCGACTTGAGCTCCTTGGAGTCCTGCTCGGCATCCGACAGCTCGCGCAGCGCGTCGCGGAACTGCGCCGCGACGGCCGCCTTGACGGCCTCGGTGCGGCGCTTCTCGCCGATCGCCGCGATCGCCGCGCGCACCTGCACGCGGCGCACCATGTCGGCCTCGGTGGCATTGCCTGTGACGCCGGACAGCTCGGCCGCGAGAGCCTCGGCCTCGGCGAGCGCGATGCCCGCGAGGCCGTGCTCGGCGAGCAGCGCGTCAAAGCGCGACGCGAAGCTTGACTCGATCTCGGACTGCACGCCGGTGTCCTGCCACTTGGGCTTGCCGACCTGGGCCCGCAGGTCGAGCTGCGCCTGGCAGATCGTCTTGATCGCCCCGTGCGCGGCGTCGAACGCCTGCAGCATGATGTCCTCGGACACCTCGCGAGCGCCGGCCTCGACCATTGTGATCGCGTCCATCGTGCCGCACACGATCAGGTCGAGCTCGGATTCGTCCATCTGCGTCATCCGCGGGTTGACGACGATCTGGCCGTCGATCCGGCCGATGCGCACCGCGCCGACCGGCCCGAAGAAGGGCAGCGGCGAGATGGTCAGCGCGGCGGACGCGCCGTTGATGGCAAGGGTGTCATGGCTGTGCTCTCCGTCGATCGAGAGCACCGTGCCGATGATCTGCACCTCGTTGCGAAAGCCCTTGGGCCAGAGCGGCCGGATCGGCCGGTCGACCATGCGCGCGTTCAGCGTGGCCTTCTCGGAGGCCTTGCCCTCGCGCTTGAAAAAGCCGCCCGGGATCTTGCCGGCGGCGTACATCTTCTCCTCGATGTCGACGGTGAGGGGGAAGAAGTCGGTTCCCTCGCGCGCCTCGGGGCGACCGACGGCCGTGGCGAGCACGACCGTATCGCCGCTGCGCACGGTGACCGCACCGTCGGCCTGGCGGGCCAGCTTTCCGGTCGTGAAGGCAATCTCCTCGCCCCCGATGTCGACCGTCACGGTGGTCTCGTGCAACTGCAGTTCGCTCATTCTCTTTCCTGCTTCCTCAAACCCTGCCACGCCTGTGCGCGGCGATTCGCGGCCCCGTCCCGGGGCCGTCGTACTTCATGCCGGAAACGATTCCGGTCTGCTCAGCGGCGGAGGCCGAGCTCTGCGATCAACTTGCGGTACGACTCCAGATTGGTGCGCGCCAGGTAAGCGAGCAGGCGACGCCTCCGCCCCACGAGCGACAGCAATCCGCGTCGCGAGTGGTGATCCTTCTTGTGAAACCGCAAGTGATCTGTCAATTCGTTGATGCGCGTCGTCAGGAGCGCGATCTGAACCTCGGCGGAGCCGGTGTCCTTCTCGTCGCGCCCGAACTTGCGCACGATGTCGAGCTTGCCCTCGCTGGTCAGCGTCATCGTTCCTCCCTGATGGGATTTCTCCACCCGCAGCAGCCTGCGCGCCGGGCAGCGCGCCGCCGCAATCGGGGGACTCCGGCAGTGTAGGCGCTCTTGCGACGGGCGGCGCAAGGCACCCCAGGACGACCGCCTACACTGCCGGTGTGGAAACCGTGGTCTGGAGCGCGCGGCCGACCTTGCGCAAGGGCGTCCTCGTGTGCGCGTTCTACGGCTGGAACGATGGCGGCGAGGCAGCGACGACGAGCGCATTGTTCCTGCGTCAGCAACTGGCGGCGCAGCAGTTCTGCGAGCTCGATCCCGACGAGTTCTACGATTTCCAGGAAGTTCGACCGGTCGTCTCGGTCGGCGAGGACGACATCCGGCGTCTCGCGTGGCCGGAGAACTCCTTCGCCTATGCGTCGCTCCCGAGCGGCAACGACATCGCGGTCATGATCGGCTTCGAGCCGCACAACCGCTGGAAGCACTACTCCCGCAGCGTCGTCGAGGTCGCGCGCGAGAGCGGAGCCGAGCTCGTGGTCACGCTCGGCGGCTTCCTGGCCGACACGCCGCACACGCGGCCCGTGCCCGTGACGGGATCCGCCGACGGCGATCTGGCCGACCAGCTGGGGCTCGCGCCCTCGGCCTACGAGGGGCCGACAGGCATCGTCGGCGTGGTGCACGACGCCTGCAAGGAGGCCGGGATCGCGTCGGCCAGCCTGTGGGCGGCGGTCCCGCACTACATCTCGCAGTCGCCCAATCCCAAGGCGGCGCTGGCACTGCTCTCGCGCCTGGCGCTGCTGCTGGACACGCGCTTCGACACGACGGCGCTCTCCCAGGAGGCCGTCTTTTTCGAGCGCGAGGTCTCGCAGGCCGTGTCGGCCGACGAGAAGATCAGCCGCTACGTGCGCGAGCTGGAGAGCCGCGCTGACGAGCGCGCCGACGAGGACGCGGACGAGGAGTCCCCGCCGCTGCTGGCGAGCGGCGACGACATCGCCGCGCAGATCGAGCGCTACCTCGCGGAGCGCGAGGAGACCACAGACGACGGGTGAGCCGCGTGCGCGAACCGGGGTCTGACCCCGGAGTGTGCACGTGCGCAATACCGAGTCCAGCCCTGGTTTGTGCAGTTCGGGCGGCGAATCCCAGCCACCGCTCGGACGAGCATCAAGGGCGCCGGATCACCACGTCGCCCACGGAGGTGCGGGCACGTACCTCGACTGTCTCCGCCGAGGGGTCGGGCGCGGCGGTGGCTGCGAGCGCGTTGCGGACGGTTCCGACGTGGGTGTGCAGGTCGAGCCACGCCGCAGTGCCCTCGCGAATTCCGACCTCGACGTCGCCGGCCTTGGTCTCGAGCACGATCGGGCCCCGCTCGACCTCGCCCAGGCGGATGTCGCCGTTGGCGGTCTTGGCGACGACGCCGGCGCGTGACAGATCGACGGCGATGCTGCCGTTGGCGGCCTTCAACCGCGCGTCCCCGCCGGCCACACCGACCCAGGTGGCGCCGTTGGAATTCTTGATCATGACGCTGCCGTCGAGCTCGCGCAGCCGGACGTCGCCGGAGCCTGTCCTGACCTCGGCGTGGCCGGTCGCGCGCTCCACGCTGATGTCACCCATGCCGCTCTGCAAGCTCAGCGTGCCGGCCGCGTCGAGCCGAATGCGGCCCAGGCCAGTCTTGATGTGGCAGTCGCCGAGGCGACCGTCACACGAGAAATCGGCCAGTGTCCCGGTGCCGTGCAGGCCCGAACCGGCCGGCAGCTCGATCGTCACATCGATCGACCCGCCCTTCTTGCTCAGCCAGGAACGCAGCTTCGGCGCCCTGATCAGCAGGGCCTCGTTCGCGTACTCGACGCGGCTCAGCTCGGCGGCCTTGACGTCGTCCGCGTTGGACGGGTCGCTGGGCCGTAGCTCCACGACGGTGGAGCCGGTCTCGCCGGCGGTGATGCGGACATCGCCGACCGCAAGGTCGATCGTGGCGGTGATGGGTGCGGGAGTGTCGAAGGTCTGCATGCGATTGCTCTCCTGGGAGTTGGGGGCTGTCACTGCGCCCAGCCGGTGTAGCCCTGGCCGATCCGGCTCCCGCTCGGACGCGGGCCTCGATCGTCGTTCGCGAGCGCGGCGGCCGCGCTGCGAACGAGCCAGGTGTTGACCGACATGCGCTCGCGGGCGGCGGCTTGCTCGATGACGGCCTTGAGCTGCTCGGGCAGGCGCAGGTTGATGCGGGCTGTCGCGGCGTCGTCTGCCTCTGACGGCACGGGCTGCGGCCGTGGGTGGCTCGCCGGCCCGTCCACGGGTGCCGCCGCGACGACGAATTCGGGCTCGCCGCCGCGCAGCCGCAGCTCGACCGAGCCGGGTGCGAGCTCGCGCGTGATCTCGTCGGCTGCGGCCGACAGCGCGTCGAGCAGCATCAGGCGGATCGCCGACTCGAGCGGAGCGGTCAGGCGCTCGGCGAGCGCGCGCGCGTCCTCCCCACCGGCATCGGCGGCCGCCGCGAGCTCGCGGCGGAGGTTCTCGACATAGGGCGTGATGTCCATTGACACCATTTTGGCACCATTTTGGCACCAATTCAAGTGTCACAATGGCTCCGCCGCCCCGAAGCCGGGGTCAGAGCAGGAAAAGACCTGGATTCAGGCCTTTTCGCCGAGCCCGATGAGCGCGTGCATGCCTCCTGTCGTCCCCGATCAGCCCTGGTCCGTCTGCTCGGCCAGTGCACGCGCGGCCTCGATGTCGCGCCACATCTGCTCGACGAGCTCCTCCACGGTCTCGAACGCGAGCTCGTGCCGCAGGAAGCGGCTGAACTCGATCCGCATGGGGCGATCGTAGGCATCGCCTTCGAAGCCGATCAGGTAGGCCTCGACGACCGTCCCCTCGACATCGCTGAAGGTCGGATTGCCTCCCACTGAGATCGCGGCCGGATAGCGCTCCTCGCCGGGACCGAGGATCCCGTACCCCGCGTAGATGCCGGGCGCCGGAACGACGCGCCCGGGCGTCCAGCGCAGGTTGGCGGTCGGCACGCCGAGCGCGCGGCCGCGCGCGAAGCCGCGCACGACGGTGCCTTCCAGCCAGGGCGCGCGACCGAGCAGCCGCGCCGCGTGCTCGACCTCGCCCTGGCGCACGAGCTCGCGGATCCAGGAGGACGAGACTCGCTCGCCGTCGGCCGTGACCAGGGAGACAGCGGTGACGCCGAATCCCAGCCGCTCTCCGAGCGCGATGAGCGTGGCGGCGTCGCCCTCGGCGGCGTGCCCGAAGCGGTAGTTCTCGCCCACGACGACGTGCACGGCGCCGGCTCTGGCGACGAGCACCTGCTCGGCGAACGCCTCGGGCGAGAGCAGCGAGAGCTCGTGGGTGAACGCGATGACGAGCAGCTCGTCGACGCCCTCCTGCTCGATCAGCTCGGCGCGGCGCTCGATGCCCGAGAGCCGCCGGGGCACCTGCCCTGGGCGCAGCATCTCCGACGGCATCGGCTCGAAGGTGGCGACCGTGCTGGTCGCACCGAGCTCCCGTGCCCGCTCGAGCGCCTCGTGGATCAACTGGCAATGTCCGAGGTGGACGCCGTCGAACGTCCCCAGCGCGACCACGCGCGGGCGCGGCTCGAGCTCCTCGACGCCGCGGATGACCTTCATTCCTCGTCCACGACCACGAGCGGCCGCAGCTCCTCGCCGCGCGGCCCCGCGATGCACACGAGCCGGCCGTCGGCCAGGGCGCGCAACGGGGCGTCCTCGCCCCGCCTCTCGATCGCGCGGCCATGCAGCAGCGCAGCGCGTTCGCCTGCGTCGAGCTCGCGTGCCGGCAGATGGGCGAGCGCGTCGCTGCAGCGCACGCGCCACCGGCCCGCGAGCGGATCCCGGGCCACCTCGTCGAGCGATCCCGCGCCGGCGACGTCCAGATGCCCGATCGCGAGGCGCCGCAGCTCGGCGCAGTAGGCGCCGGGACCGAGTGCCTCGCCGAGGTCGCGCGCCAGCGCGCGCACATAGGTGCCCTTCGAGCAGCGGATGTCGATCTCGGCGCGGCCGCTCGGCGCGTCGTAGGAGACGACGTCGAGGGCGTGGATCAGCACCTCGCGCGGCGCCATCTCGACGGCCTTGCCGGCCCGCGCGAGGGCGTAGGCGCGCTGGCCTCCGACCTTGATCGCCGACGTGGCAGGCGGCACCTGCTCGATCGCGCCGACGAGCCCAGCGCACGCGGCGGCCAGCGCCGCCGGGTCGGGAAGCGGCCCGTCGCCGGGGTCGAGCACGCCCTCGGGATCGCCGGTGTCCGAGCGGACACCGAACTGCACGACGGCGCGATAGTGCTTGTCGAGCCCGACCAGAAAGGGGGCCAGCCTCGTCGCACGGCCCACGAGCAGCGCGAGCAGGCCGGTCGCGAACGGATCGAGCGTGCCGGCGTGTCCCACCTTCACGCGCTTGCCGCCGAGAGCGCCGCGCACGCGCGCGACGCAGCCGAACGACGTCGGCCCGGCGGGCTTGTCGACGAGCAGCACGGCGGCGTTCATGCGCCGGCCGCCTGCTCCAGGAAGGCCACGATCTCCTCGACCGTCTCGTCGGTCGAGTACCCGGCCGCGCCTGCGTGGCCGCCTCCGCCCCGCTCGCGCGCGATCGCGCTGCAATCGAGCCCACCCGCGCGGGAGCGCAGCGAGACCTTGCGCGCCGGCCCCGTGCGATCGCGGGGCTCGCGTACGAGGGCCGCCAGCTGCACGCCCTCGATCGCCCGGAGCGCATCCACCACGCCATCCGAGGAGGCGTCGTCCGCGCCCGTCGACTCGAAGTCGTCGCGGGCCAGCCAGGTCACGGCGAGCCGCCCGGCGGCAGCGACCCGAGCGCGCCCGAGGGCGAGGCCGAGCAGTCGCTGGCGGGCGAGCGGCAGCGACTCGAAGAGGGTCGAGAACACCTCGGCCGGCCGCACGCCCTCCTCCAGGAGGCGCGCCGCCAGGCGATGCGCGCGCGGCGTCGTGTTGGCGTACTGGAAGCGGCCGGTGTCGGTGACGAGCCCGACGTAGAGCGCCAGCGGAACGCCCTCGGCCGGCGGGATGCCCGCCTCCTCCAGCAGGCCGGCGACGATCTCCGCGGTGGAGGACGCCTCCGGTTCGACGAGGTTGATGGTGCCGAAGAGCGTGTTGTCGTGGTGGTGGTCGATGTTGACGACGCGCGCGAACCGCCCGGCGACCTCGCCGCGGCGGTCGATGCGCAGCGCCGAGCCGCAGTCGAGCGCGATCAGCGTGCGCTCGGCCGCGTCGGCGGGCAGGCGCCGCGCGATGAGGTCCAGCTGCAGGAAGGCGAGCTCGCGAGGAAACGGCTCGTCTCCGTCCTGGTAGAGGACGACGTCGCGCCCGGTCGCCGCGAGCGACAGGCCGAGGCCGAGTAGCGATCCGAGCGCGTCGCCGTCGGGCGACGCGTGCGCGCAGACGCACACCGGCCCGCCGTCGCGCAGCACCTCGATGACCTCGCCGCGCGTCATCGGGCATCCTCGCCCGGCTCGCTCTCCGGCCCGCCCTCGGGCTCCTCGGGCACGGGATCCGGCATGGGCTCGTGCTCGGCGAGCAACTGCTCGATGCGCCGGCCCTTGTCGAAGGTCTCGTCGTAGGCGAAACGCAGGCGAGGCGTTCGCCGCAGCGTGACCTCGCGCCCGACGCGCGCCTGGAGGCGAGCCTTGGCGCGCTCGAGGGCCCGCAGCGAGCGCTCGCGCTTGAGCTCGTTGCCGAGCACGGAGACGTAGACGGTCGCGTGCTCGAAGTCGCGCGAGGTGTCGACGCTCGTGATCGTGACGAAACCGAGACCCGGATCGGTCATCTCGGTCAGCGCCTCGCTCAGGATCTGCCGCATCAGCTCGTTGACACGGCGCACACGCTCGCTCATGTCAGGTCCTCGGGCGTGACGACGAGGCGCGTGAAGGGGCCGACGTCCGCACCAGAGGCCCAGACGAGGCGCTCGCAGCGGTCGAGGCGCTCGTCGAGGGCCCCGGCCTCGCGGTCCACGAGCGTCACCGTCAGGCGCGCGCGTTGCCACACGTCGTGATGGTCGACCTCGGCCACGGACGCGCCGGCGCGCTGCTGCAGGTGGCTCTTGAGGGTCAGGAGATGCTTGCGCTTGCCTTTGAGGGAGTGCTCGCCCGGGAAGTGCAGATCGAACGTGAGGATGCCGACGTACCCGGACGCCACTGCGCTCATCAGTCTACGGCCGCAGGGGCGGGCGCCGCGAGATCGCGGGCGAGCGCGGCGAACTGCCCGTGCGCGGCCATGAGCTCGGCCTCGCTGGCGCGCTCGACGATCCGGCCCCGATCGAGCACGACGATCTCGTCCGCACGGCGCACCGTCGCCAGCCTGTGGGCGATCACGATCGAGGTGCGCCCGTGCAGCAGCCGGTCAAGCGCCTTCTCGATCAGGACCTCCGTCGGACGGTCGATGTTCGAGGTGGCCTCGTCGAGGATCAGGATGCGCGGATCCGCGAGCAGCGCCCGGCCGATCGAGATCAGCTGGCGCTCTCCCGCGGACAGACCGGAGCCACCCTCGCGCACGGCGTGCTGGAGGCCCTCGGAGAAACGGGCGGCGACGCGATCGAGGCCGATCGCCCGCGCGGTCTCCTCCACGAGCTCGTCGCTCGCAGCGGGCGCGGCGAAGCGCAGGTTGTCGGCGATGCTGCCGGCGAACAGGAACGGATCCTGCAACACCACGCCCAGCTGGCGGCGGTAGTGCACGAGGTCGATCTCGCGCAGATCGTTGCCGTCCACGCGAACGGCCCCCTCGCGCGGGTCGTAGAAGCGCCCGACGAGGCGTGCCAGCGTCGACTTGCCGCCGCCGGACATGCCGACCAGCGCGACGCAGCTGCCGGCCGGGATGTCGAGGTCGATCCCGTGCAGCACCGGGTCGCGCCCGTAGGCGAAGGTGACATGCTCGAGCGCGACATGCCCGTCGACGCGGTCGATGCGGCGGGCATCTGCCGGGCTGGCGATCTCGGTCTGCTCGTCCAGCACCCGCGTGATCTTCTCCATCGCGGCCGCCGCCGACTGCACCTGGCCGTACAGCTCCGAGAGCTCCTGGAGCGGCTGGAAGATCAGGCTGAGCAGCCCGATGTAGGCGATCAGCGTGCCGAGTGTGAGCGTGCCGTCCTCGTACAGACGGGAGCCCAGTGCGAGCACCGCGACCGTCGCAATCACGCCGAACAGCTCGATCGCCGGGAAGAACAGGGAGGAGAGGTTCTGGGCGTGCTGGTTGGAGCGCTGATTGGCCTTGTTGAGCTCGCCGAACTGCTTGCGGAACTCGCCCTCGCGGTTGTAGGACTGGATCACGGCCATGCCGGCGAGCGACTCGGCGATCTGGGCCGTGAGCGCGGAGATGCGCGTGCGCACGTCGGCGAATGCGACGTGCGAGCGCATCTGGAACCAGCGCGCGACGACCAGCGTCGGCGGCAGGATCACGAGCGTCGCGAGCGCCAGGCGCCAATCGAGGATCGCCAGCGCGACCATGGCGCCCGTGAGCGTCAGCACATTGCCGACGAGCGTCGAGAGGCCCTCCGAGAGCACGTCGGAGAGCGCGTCGACGTCGTTCGTGATGCGCGAGATGATCCAGCCGGCGCGCTGCTCCGAGAAGTAGCGCAGCGAGAGCGTCGTGAGGTGTGCGAAGAGGTGCTCGCGCAGGCGCAGGACGATCAGCTGGCCGAGCTGGGCCAGGCCGAGGATCAGGAACGAGCCCACGATCCACGCGACGGCGTTGACGCCGACGTAGATGGCGACGTCGAGGTCGAGGCGCGTGGTGTCGTGCGCGCGGATGCCGTTGTCGATCGCGTCGCCCACGAGCAGCCAGCCGCCCACCTGCACGCCCGAGGTGAAGGCGGCCGCCAGGGCGAGCAGCGCCATGCGGCCGCGCTGGTCGCGAACATACAGCGACAGGCGGGTCAGCCCGACGCGGCGCTTGCGGGCCCTAGGCGACACGGACCTCGTCCCCGAACAGCCGCTCGAACGTGCCACCGGCCCGCAGCAGGCGCCGCGGCGCCGCGTCCTCGACGATCAGGCCGTCCTCGAGCACGACGGCGCGGTCGGCCAGCGCGACGGTCGAGAGCCGCTGGCTCGAGAGCAGCACCGTGCGCCCCGCGAGCGCCGGCCGCAGGCGCCTGACGATCTGCTCCTCCGTTTCGGTGTCGACGGCCGAGAGCGGGTCGTCGAGCACGAGCACGCGGGCGCTCGAGATGAGCGCGCGGGCCAGCGCGACGCGCTGGCGCTGACCGCCCGAGAGGTTGACGCCGCGCTCCCCGATCAGCGTGTCGTAGCCGTCGGGCAGGTCGTCGATGAACGCCGCCACGCCGGCGACCTCGCAGCCGGCGATCATCTCCTCCTCCGTCGCCTCCGGCCGGGCGGCGCAGAGGTTCTCGCGCAGGGGCAGCGAGAACAGCACGGGCCGTTGCGTCACGAGCGCGACGGCCGTGCGCAGATCGGCCTTGCGCAGGGCCGACACCTCGACTCCACCGACGCGCACGCTGCCGCTGTCGGGGTCGTAGAAGCGCGAGAGCAGGTTGAGCATCGTGGACTTGCCGGAGCCGGTCTCGCCGCAGACCGCGACGATGGAGCCCGCGCGGATCTCGAGGTCGAGGTCGCACAGCACCGGCGAGCCGCCTGCGTAGGCGAAGCAGACGCCGTCGAAGCGCACGTCGAGCCCGCCGTCCGGCAGGCGCGCCGGATGCTTCGCCTCGGGCAGCGGCTGCACGGCGTCGAGCCAGGCGAAGGCCCGGCTGGCCGATGCGATCGCGCGCTGGGCGAGGTTGAGGATCCAGCCGAGCGCCTCGAGCGGCCACACCAGCTGCAGGAGCAGGCTGTTGAAGAGCACGAACTGCCCGATCGTGAGGTTCCCGTGGATCACGTCGCGGCCGCCGAAGAAGAGCACGCTCGCGATCGCCATCGAGGGCAGGAACGTGAGGCCCGGGAGGTAGCGCGCCTCCACGCCGGCCTCGCGCAGCGAGGCCGCCCGCACGCCCTCGGCACGCTCGCGGAAGCGCTCCCGCACCTCGGCCTCGCGCCCGAACGCCTGCACCATCTCCATGCCCACGATCGACTCGTCCGCCGCCTCGGTGAGATCGGCCTTGCGCTGCTGGACGACGCGCGAGAGCGGCGTCACGAGCCGCGCGAAGCGCCAGGTCAGCAGCGCGATCAGCGGCATCGTCAGACCCGCGTAGAGCGCCAGCCGCGCGTTGACGCTGAGCAGCACGATCGAGACGCCGATGATCATCATCACGCTCGAGCAGACCTGCACCACGCCCCAGCCGATGAAATAGCGGATCGGGTAGAGGTCGTTGGTGGCGCGTGAGAGCACCTGCCCCGTGGCGTGGCGGTCGTAGAACGCGCGCGGGTACGTGAGATAGGCGTCGTAGAGTTTGGCGCGCAGGCGGTTCTCGATCACGATGCCGATGCGCGAGGTGATCGCGCGCCGCGTCGAGTTGGTCGCGAAGCGCAGGCACGCGCAGACCGCGATCAGCACGAGGTAGAGCGCGAGCTCCGAATGGTCCCTCGCGACGATCGAGTTGTCGATCACGCGCTGGACCAGCACCGGGATCGCGATGCCGAGAGCAGTCGTCGCGAGCGCGCAGAGCAGGCCGATGCCGACGAGACGCCGCTCCACCCACCACTCCCGCGTGAGATGGCGGGCGGTCGGGCCGAAGCTCAGGTCAGGAGGATCGACCGTACTGACTGGTGCAGTGACGGCCATACCTCGGAGAGTTATCAGAGCATGCACACGCCAGGCGGCGGGCGAGTAGCAAGTGCGCTGTGCTACAAAGTGCCTATGACTCGGGGGTTCGCGCTCTGGGCAGGGCTTGCGGCGCTCGCGGCGATCATCGTCGCGGGTGTCACCATCGCGGTGTTCCCGCACGAGCAGCGCACGGCCGTGCCCGGGCCGGTTCTCGTCCCGTCAGTGGCGCCGGCGCCACCCGTCGCGGTCAGCTTGCCGGCCGTAGCGGTCGGTACGACGAGGAGCGCCAGTCTGACGCGCGGCGGAGCAGCGACGCCGACGGCGACAAAGAGCGACGTGGGGGCGATCGCCATCAAGGTGTCGAGCATGCCTCCGACGAGGCAGTCGTACTCGACCGCGCCGAGAGTGCGTGCGACTCGGGCGCCTGTCAAGAAGGTCACCACGAAGCGCCCCACCTCCATCGGCGGCTCCACTGCCTCGAACGGCGACGTGGGCCTCGCGTCAGCGGGCGCCGGGACTCAGCTCGGCGAACAGCCGAGCGGCCCATGCGGAGCCTGCCCCTGAGTCTTGGTCTTGGGCAGTGGCGGTTTTGCATTAGCTACTTGGAATCTGACCCGTTCGCTTTACTTCCGCGGGAGCGGCGGCGTATACTCTCGCGGGCATGAGGCCCGTGACCCCCGCACTCACCGTCCTGCTCGCCGGCGCCGCGCTGATGCTCGGCGCTGCGATAGCGTCGGCGAAGCCGCCGCGCGCACGCGGCGGGCACGCCGTGAGCATCGTGCCGCGAACG
>DASRQS010000067.1:0-3180 GCA_035696365.1 Gaiellales bacterium
AGGCCGGCCTCGGCGACGAGCGCGAGGAACCGCTCCTCGAGCTCGCTGCGGGTGATGTCGGGAGGCGCGGGTGCGAGCGTGGCCAGGGCGGCGCGGAGACTGCGTGCCCCACGTCGCCGCGCATCCGCGAGCAGCCGCTGAACTTCGCCGACATCGAGCCGGCGCAGAGCCTCCGCGCGATGGCAGCTCCTCTCGAGCTGGTGAGCCGTGAGCACCCCGGCGAGATCGATGAGCGTTCTTGCGACCGTCGTGACCGGAAGGCCGTCGGGCTGGCGTACGGCGTCATCGAGGGGATCGAGTGCGTTGGCCTCGTGCACGCGGAGCTTCGCCGTGGACGCGCTCCTTCTCAGCGTGGTTACGTCGAGCCTGCCGGATGGCAGCGGGCTCAGGTCCCAAGCGGCCGCCGCCGCTCGGTGGCTCAGGAGGGCCGCTTCGGCGCCGCCGCACGCAAGGACAGCGCCCCACATCCGGCCGCGCCCTGTCAGGCGCGCGTGGCCGACGGCGTAGACCTGGCGATGAACCCGATGCAGCCACCCACGACGCACGCGCTTCTCGATCGAGCCACGGCCAAGTCCCACGGCATGAAACTGCGCGGTCGACACCACACCGTGCTGGCGCTCGGCGAGCTCCGCGATGGCACGATCGCCACGAGACACGAGAAATACATCTCCAGGATGTACTTCTCGTGCCACGACGCAGATCGTCCCGCCCCGGCGGCCCCGCACCCCTCCTCGATGACTGTTTTTCCGCAGTGCCGACGCGGACTGGGCTCAATCGGAGCGGCGCAGCTCCGCCTCGGCGTCGTGGGGGTCGGTGTAGGTGCGCCCGTGCACGATCCGCCCGTCGCGCACCCGCCAGATGAACGCGATCTCGCTGTCCGAGATGAACGCCGGGCTGGCGGACCTCGCGTACACGCGCCCGCGCGCGAGCACCCGCTCGCCCACGCCGTGGTACTCGTGGATCGTGACGCGGAACTCCGCCCAGGTCCGGGCGACGTCGGCGAGGTACTGGCGCATGCCGGAGTGCCCCTCGTAGGGCTCTCGCGCCGCCAGCTCGGACGAGGCAGGCTCGAACACGACGTCCTCGGCCATCACCTCGATCATGCCGTCGGCGTCGCGGCGCGCGAAGGCGTCGAACAGCTGCTCGACGACCGCGACGCTGGGATCGGCCGCGGGGTCGGATCCTCTGAGCGAGCCCGGCGCGGCCACGCCCGTCAGCCGCGGCCGTGGACCTTGGGCGGGATCTCCCGCGCGCGTGCCGGGATGCTCGCCGAGGCGGGTCGCGAGGCGCTGCCGGCGGTGGCCGCGCCCGCGGTACGGGCGCTCGAGCCGGCCTTGCGTCCCCACGCGACCGCGGTCGCGGCGTAGTGCAGGAGCGCGGGCCACGTCGAGGCGTCGACCATGCCGGTCTGCGGCACTCCCTTCGCGGCCTGGAAGCGCAGCAGCGCCGCACGCGTGTTGGTGCCGAGGCCGCCGTCCACCTTGACCGGGAATCCGGCGGACACGAGGTGCTGCTGCGCCCACACGACGAGATCGCCCCGCGCGCCCCGGCGCAGCGTCGGGTAGCCGAGACGCGGCGCGGAGGCCCGGGTGATCAGCGGCGCGACGAGCGCGTTCCAGCCGCGGTTGGTCGTCTCCTGCCAGTCCCACCAGTTCACGCCGCTGGCGCCGTAGGCCGTGGCGAGCGTACGGAAGCGCGTGATCGACGACGGCGACGGGTTCTCGTAGAGCTGGCCGAGCGGGTAGATGCGCCGTCCGTAGAGGCGGTTGTAGGTGTAGGTGTGCGAGAAGACGGCGTCGACGCTGGTGCCGATGGCCTTCCAGTACATCTGCGGCAGGTTGTACTGCGCGCCATTCGGTCCCAGGAAGACGGAGTAGGGGAAGCCGAGGTGGTAGTCGACGTAGGGGAACGGCGCGACGGCGAGCGGATAGCTCGATCCGATCCGCGCCCGCAGCGCCCGGATGTAGCGGTCGGCCTGGGCGTAGCGGCCCTCGTACTCGGACTCGGCATCGATGATCAGGCAGTCGGCGCCGCGCTGCACGGCGGTCGCGCCGAGCTTGGCCTCGGTCTCGGGAGCCTTGCCGTAGACGTACTGCCAGGCGCACACCCTGAGGCCCTGCGCCTTCAGCGCGGCGACGTAGGAGGGGGTGAACTGCGACCACATGTAGGACCCGTCGGAGCTCTTGACGTAGACCGCGCGGATGCCGTAGCGGCGGGCCTTCGCGCCGATCGCCGCTGGGCTCCCGCCGCTCGAGCGCGACGTGACCCAGATCCACATGCCCGTACCGTCGAGCGGATTGGAGGCGCTGCGCCGCGCCGCGGCATCGGCCGAGGGGGCGAATAGGCCCAGCAGCAGGCAGGCGGCCAGCGCCAGCAGGGGCGCTTCCCTACGCCAATTCCGCCTCATACCGTTCTCCGTTCCACGATCCTTGCCGTTGCGCCTACGAGGTGAGCTGACGGGCTCGCGCTGATCGCTTTGCGCGTCGGCCGCCGCTGCGGCCGATTAGCCCCCGGCCGCGCCCAGTGGCGCGACCAATGGTTCCCCCGCTTCGCGGGCGCACAGAGCGCCTGCAAACTCGGCGAATTTCCGTTGCGAGTAGTTGTAACAGAAGGATGGGGTCAAGGTTGCTGTCTTCCCCACGCGGAAATTGCGGAATGGAGGATCCGACCGGTCCGGCCGGAGAGCTACCTTGTGGTCATGGGCCGGACGGAGTCGCGCCCCAACCCACGCAGGTGCCCCGATTGCGGGGGCTGGGTCTGGGCCGTGGCCGGACGCGTATTCCCCGCCGTGTGCCCGCGCTGCATGGCCGAGTTCCGCGGCGGCGTGGCGACACCGATACTCGACGGGGGCCGGCGCCGCTCACGGCTGCGCCGCTGGCTGGACAACCGGCGCACCGGCGAGGCGCCGCACGTGCGCCGCGCAGCCTAGGCCGCCCGCGTGGCCTCCTCGAGCAGGTACACGAACGACGCGTAGTCCGCGCCAGTCGCCTGCTGGAGGCCGATCTCGCACGTGCGGTTGCTGCAGAGGTGCGCGTCGAAGTGCCGCCCGTCGAGCTCGGCGGCCTCGTCGCGCGTGGCGGCGGCGGTCAGTTCGGGGTGCAGCAGGCCGCGGTCGCCGGCGAACCCGCAGCAGGTCGCGGCCACCGGGACGTTCACCTCGTCGGCGAGCTCGCCGGCCAG
>DASRQS010000068.1:0-19420 GCA_035696365.1 Gaiellales bacterium
GCTCGGCCTGATCCTCAACAACGTGCGCATCCCGGAGATGAACCGGGCCGACCTGTTCGCGATCATCGCCGGCTGCCGCGCCGGCGAGGCGCGCGTGATGGAGCTCTGCAACCGCTTCGGCAAGCGCACCTACCTGGCCGCGCTGCAGGCCCTGCTCGACCGCACGCACGAGGCGATGCGCAAGCTGATCCTGATGGCGATCCCCGAGACGCCGCAGACGTTCGAGGACTGGGTCGACGACGACGGGCTCGGCAACGGCCCGTTCAAGATGAAGCTGACGATCTGGCGCGAGGGGGAGCACGCCTACTTCGACTGGTCGGGAACGGATCCGCAGGCGCTCGGGCCGGTGAACTTCTACCTCTCCGAGGGCATGTTCAAGATGTTCATCGGGATCTACCTGATCATGGTGAACGACCCGCAGATCCTCTTCAACGACGGCTTCTATCCGCTGCTGCACGTGGTCATGCCCGAGGGGAGCCTGCTGCGCCCGCGCTTCCCGGCCGCGCTCGGCTGCCGCACGCACGCGCTCGCGCGCCTCTTCGACGTGCTCGGCGGCGCGCTCTGCAAGAACGCTCCCGACCTCAACACGGCGGCGGGCTACGGCACCAGCCCGTACATGCTCTACTCGGGCTGGAAGGAGTCGGTCGACGGCCAGCAGCCGGGCGAGTTCTTCTACTCCATGGAGATCCTCTACGGCGGGATCCCCGGCCGGCCGATCGGCGACGGCATGGACGGCCACTCGTGGTGGCCGCTCTTCGAGAACATCCCGACGGAGTATCTCGAGGCCTACTACCCGATGCGCATCGACGGCTACACGACCGTCACGGACTCGGGCGGCGCCGGCCTGCACCGCGGCGGCAACGGCGTCGAGAAGCGCTACGTCTACCTCGAGCCGGGCGAGGTCTCGATCCACGACGACCGCTGGCTGACCCGCCCGTGGGGCGTGCTCGGCGGCCTCCCCGGCGAGCGCAGCAGCAAGCTGCTGGTGCGCGCCGACGGCACGGAGCAGGTGCTGCCGAGCAAGTGCGACGAGGTCGCGGTGCTGCCGGGTGACATGCTCGTCTACCGCACGGCCGGCGGCGGCGGCTGGAAGGATCGCCTCGACCGGCCGGCCGAGACCGTCGCCCGCGACGTCTC
This sequence comes from Gaiellales bacterium, assembly GCA_035696365.1. Lineage (GTDB taxonomy): Bacteria > Actinomycetota > Thermoleophilia > Gaiellales > JALYLC01 > JALYLC01. The sequence continues at coordinate 1,138 of DASRQS010000068.1, forward strand.
CTTCGGGCTCGTCTCGCGGGAGTTCGCGAAGACGGGCTATGGCGTCGTCGTCGGCGACGACGGCAGCGTGGACGCAGCCGCCACGGAGGCCGAGCGCTCTCGGCAGCGCACGGAGCGCGGCGATGCGCAGGCCTTCGATTTCGGTCCGTCGCTGGCCGACACGCTCATCAACTGCGAGGTGGAGACCGGCTTGGAGCCGCCGACGCCCGCCAAGCCGCTGCGCTGGTCGCCGCTCGAGCCCGGGGACGCAGCGCTCAAGCGCGTGCGCGACTCCGACGCCGCCGTGGCCGCCGCCGGCGATTGACATGGAGACGTTCTACCGCGAGCGCGGGTTCGGCGGGACCGCCGGCTTCGGCCGGCGGCCCGCCCTGCTTGTGATCGATCTCGTCAACGGCTTCACGGACCCGTCCTCGCCGCTCGGCTCGGACCTCGATTCCGTCGTCGCCGCGACCCGCCGGCTGATCGACGCCTGCCGCGCGAAGGACGTCCCGATCATCTTCACGACCGTCGCCTTCGACGGCGCGAGGAGCCAGGCCGCCGCGGTCTTCATGGCCAAGGTGCCGTCCCTGCGCACGCTCGTCGCCGGGTCGCATGAGGTGCAGGTCGACGCGCGGCTCGGCCTGCAGCCCAGCGACACGCTGATCACGAAGCAGTTCGCGTCCTGCTTCTTCGGCACCGCGCTGTCCTCGCTGCTCGCGGCCGAGGGCTGCGACACCGTGCTGGTCACGGGCGCGACGACCTCGGGCTGCGTCCGGGCCTCCGCGGTCGACGCCGTCCAGCACGGCTACCGCCCGATCGTGCCGCGCGAGTGCGTCGGCGATCGCGCTCAGGCGCCTCACGACGCGAACCTCTTCGACATCCAGCAGAAGTACGGCGATGTCATCGCCGTCGACGACGCCATCGCGGCGGTCTCGGCGCTCTAGCGTTTGCGCTTCGGCTTGGGCTGGTCGAAGCCCTCGGTGGAGTTGATGCCGGGCTGGTAGTTCGCGCGCAGGAAGCCAAGGTGCTCGTCCATCAGGCGCCGCGCCGCAACTTCGTCCCGGGCCTCGACCGCCTTGTAGATCTTCTGGTGATCCTGCTCGATCTCGGCGATCACCTCCTTGGTCGGACGGCGCCGGACGATCGTCGACTGCAGCACCGTGAAGATCGGCGCGGCGGCCACGACGAGGAGGTGGTTCTTGGTCGCCTCGAGCAGGAAGAGGTGGAAGTTGCGGAACTTGGCGAGGGCGTCGGCCTGGCTGACCGCCGAGATGTCGTCGCTGAGGCTGGAGCGGATCTTCACGAGATCGTCGTCGTCGCGCGTGCGCGCGGCGATCGCTGCGGCCGGTCCCTCGATCATCTCGCGCGCCTGCAGCAGATGCTCGAGCGTGACCGTGTTCGCGGCCGTCAGCAGGCCGTAGTTGGCGACGAGGAACTCGCTGATGCTGCCGACCGTCGGCTCGACGATGAAGTGCCCGCCCGCCATGCCCTTGCGAGTGTGGATCAGGTTCCGCGTAGCAAGGATCCGCAGCGCCTCGCGCACCGTCGTGCGCGAGACCCCGAAGTCCGCAGCCAGCTCCGCCTCGCTCGGCAGCCGGTCGCCCGGCTTGAGCTCGCCGCTGTTGATCAGCGACAGCAGCTGGTCGGCGACCTGCTCGTAGGCCTTGCGGATCCGCTCGACTTTCATCGCGCGCAGTATGCGATGTTCAGGCGCCGCTCGCACGCAGGATGTCGCGAGCGCGCTGGGCCACCGGGTAATCCACGAAGGTCCCGTCCGAGAGCTTGATCGACGAGACGCCGGAGGCCTCGGCCTCCGCGAAGGCGCGGTCGACCTCCCGCGCCCAGGCCAGCTCGCGCTCGCCTGGCGCGAACGCGGCGGCCGCGATCGGCAGCTGGCGCGGATGCAGGACGACCTTGCCCTGGAATCCGAGCCGGCGCGCCCAGGCCGACGAGACGGCACAGCCCTCGTCGTCGTCGAGCTTGAGATAGGGGCCGTCGACCGGGCTCTGCTTGCCCGCCGCGCGGGCGGCGAGCACGATCGCCGAGCGGGCGTGGAGCTGCTCGAAGCCGTCGGCGGTCGGCTCGACGCCGAGCTCCCTGCCGAGGTCGGCAGGCCCGAAGATGAACGTGCGCAGACGCGGCGAGGACTCCGCGATCTCGCGTGCCGCCAGCACGCCGCGCGCGGTCTCGGCCATCGCGAGGATTCCGATTCCGCCGGCCGGCAGACCGGCCGTGCGCTCGAGCGCCTCGAGCCGGGCGGCCACCTGAAGGATCTCGTCGGGGCCGTCGACCATCGGCACGGTGATCAGTGCGATGCCCGGCAGCGCCGCGGCGAGCGATTCGAGGTCGGCGTCGGCAAGTCCGCTGGCCGCCGAGTTGATGCGCACGCCGACGAGCGGGCCGTCTGCGGGCGCAGCCAGCACGCTCTCGCACACGAGGGCGCGTGCCGCCTCCTTCTCCGTCGCTGCGACCGCATCCTCGAGGTCGAGCATCACCGCTGTGGCCCCGAGGCGGAGCGCCTTGTCGATCTTGCGGCGGTCATTGCCGGGAGCGAAGAGGATGGTTCGGAGTGGACGCTGCGGGGTGCTCACCGCCGGCGAGAATACGTCAGACTTTCGCGTCGTGCGAACCGCCGCCGCTTCTGTCGCGCACACGACCGGAGGGGCCTGGTCGGTTGCCATCTGCACGCTGGCGATGGCGGCGGGTTCGTACGCGACGCTCGGATTCGCGCCACTCGCCCCGCTCATCCGCGACGACTTCTCGCTCGCGCGCTGGCAGGTCGGGGCGATCACGGCGATCGTCTTCGGCGGCGCCGCGATTTCCTCGGTGCAATCGGGCCGCCTGACGGATCGCTTCGGCGCGCCACCGATGCTCGCCATCGCGGTGGCGTCAGTCGCGTGTGGCTGCCTGCTGGCCGCGATCGCCCCCGGCGGGGCCTTCTTCCTGCTCGGCGTCGGCGCGGTCGGGCTGGCGTACGGCCTGGTCACCCCTCCCACGAACGTGATCGTGCGCGGCGCGCCGACGATGCGTCACCGCAGCCTGCTGATGAGCGTCAAGCAGATCGGCGTGACGATCGGCGGCTTCATCGCAGGCGTCACGCTGCCGACGATCGCCGATCAGGTGGGCTGGCGGCTCGCGCTGCTGGCCCCGGCCACCGCGTGTTGCGCGGTGGCACTCTCGGCGCTGCTCAGCCGCCGCACGCTGGCGCAGAACGCAGGCGAGGCGCGAAGTGCCGGCGCGAGCGGGCTGCAGCACGGCGATCTGCCGCGCCGCTTCGCGCTCGGAGTGGGCGGCTTCGGATTCGTGATGGGCGGCCTGCAGCAGGCCTTCGTCGCCTACCTCAGCCTCTATCTCAAGGAGGCGCACGGCTACCAGCTGGCCGCCGCGGGCATCTCGCTGGCGGTCACGATGGCGGCGGGTACGGCCGGCCGGCTGCTCTGCGCCGTCATCTCGGATCGTTTCTTCGGCGCCCAACGGGGCGCCGGGCTCGTCCTCAACGCGCTCCTCAGCATGGTGGGCATGGCGGGCCTCGCGCTGCTGCCCTCGGGCGTGCTGATCTGGCCCTGCGTCGCGCTCGTAGGGTTCGCGAACATCGGCTGGAACGGCGTCTACATGACGCTCGTGGCGGAGTCGGCGCCGAGCGGCCGCATCGGGCGGGTCTCCGGGCGTTCGCTGCGCGTCCTCTTCGCCGGAGCCGTCGTCGTCCCGCCGCTGCTCGGCCTGGTGGCCGACCGGGCCGGCTGGCGGGCCGCCTGGCTCGGCGCCTGCGCACTCGCGGCAGTGGCCGCGCTCTCGATGATCGCGGCTGTTCTCACCCAGGCGCGCGACACCGGTCTACAATCGTCTGACCTATTACGCTCCCGGGAGGCCACGTGAAGGCTGTGCGATTCCACGAGTACGGCGGGCGTGACAAGCTCGTCGTCGAGTCCGTGCCCGACCCGGTCGCAGGGCCAGGCGAGGTCGTCGTCAAGGTCGGCGCCTGTGCGCTCAACCACCTCGACGTCGACTTCCGCGAGGGCATCTCTCGCTTCCCCCTCGACCTGCCGCTCATCATGGGGCTCGAGCTGGCCGGCACGATCGTGAGCGTCGGGCCCGGCGTGTCGGAGCAGTGGAAGGCGGGCGACCGCGTGGCGCCGTACCTGATGGGCACCGATCCCGACCATCTCATGTCGCGCACGGGTCGCGAGAACCTTTCGCCGTCGGCCTTCATCGGCGCCCAGATCCCGGGCGGTTACGCCGAGTACGCCGCGATTCCCGAGCGTCACCTGGTGCGCACGCCCGACTCCATGACCGATGTCGAGGCCGCGGCCTTCCAGATCGCCTTCGGCACGGCGTACCACATGCTCCTCACGCGCGGCGAGCTGAAGATGGGCGAGACGGTGCTGATCAACTCGGTCGGCTCGGGCATCGGCTCTGCGGCCGTGCAGCTGGCGCACCTCGCCGGCGCGTACGTGATCGGCAACGCGAGCAGCGACGAGAAGCTCACGAAGGCGCGCGAGCTCGGCATGCACGAGGGCATCAATCACGCCACGCAGGACGTGCCGACCGAGGTGATGCGGATCACGGGCGGCCGCGGCGTGGATCTCGTCTACGAGCACGTGGGCGGCAAGCTCTTCCAGGCCGGCCTCGACTCGCTCACGCGCGACGGCCGCCTGGTGACGTGCGGCGCGCATTCGGGCGAGGTGGTCGAGCTCGACATCATCGTGCTGTTCCGCAACCAGACGCGCATCATCGGCTCCTTCACGTTCACCTCGGCCGAGTACGAGGAGGTGCTGCGGCTCGCGGGCCTCGGGCTGCTCAAGCCACAGGTCCATGCGACGTACTCGCTCGACGACGCGGCCGAGGCGTTCGAGCTCATGGAGGCGCGCAAGCACTTCGGCAAGATCGTGATCACGCCATGAGCGAGGAGACGGCGTCGCAGTCGCTCGCGGCGTGGGTCACCGGCCTGCAGTACTCCGACATCGACGCGCCCACCGTGGCGTACGCCAAGGAGCTGCTGCTCGACCACCTGGGCTGCGCCGCCCGCGGAGGGACGGTCGATACCGCCGACGCGGTCGCGCGCATGCTCGCTACGATCGGTGCAGACGAGGGCACGCAGCTCACCGCGGTGGTCGGCAAGCCGTCACTGCGCCCGGAGTGGGCGGTCTTCGCGAACGGCGTGCACGCGCATTCGATCGAGCTCGACGACACGCACAGCGCGAGCTCGCTGCACCCCGCCGTCGTGACGATTCCAGCGGCGCTCGCGACCGCCGAGCTGCAGGGCTCGCGCGGCCAGGAGCTGCTCACCGCGATCGTCGCCGGCTACGAGGTGGCCTGCAGGCTCGGGCGCGCGCTCGACCCGAAGCGGGTCTACGCGAAGGGCTTCCACCCGACCGCCATCGCCGGGCCGTTCGCCGCCGCTGCCGCCACGGCAAAGCTGCTCGGGCTCTCACCTGCGGAGCTGGCGCACGCCTTCGGCATCGCGGCCAGCCAGTCGGCGGGGCGGCTCGAGTTCTTCTCCGACGGCGCCTGGACGAAGCGCTTCCACCCGGGGTGGGCATCGCACAGCGGCTATCTCGCCGCGCGGCTCGCGCAGGCCGGCTTCACCGGGCCGCTGCTGGCATTCGAGGGGCGCGACGGCGTGCTCTCGGGCTACGGCGCCGATGATCGCGTCGCACAGCTGACTGCGCGCCTGGGCGCGCCGTTCGAGCTCGCCGAGACGAGCGTCAAGCCCCACGCGTGCTGTCGCTACAACCAGGGCCCGATCGACCTCGCGATCGCGCTTGCGAGCGAGCACGACCTCGGGCCCGACGACATCGCGCGGGTGCGCGTGGGGGTCGTCAGCCAGGCCATCCCGATCGTCGTCGAGCCGGTCGAGCGCAAGCTCGCGCCCGTAAACGACGTCGATGCGCAGTTCTCGCTGCCCTACGCGATCGGGCTCGCCATCGTGCTGCGCAAGGCGACGCTCGAGGAGTACGCGGAGCCGGCCCTCTCGTCGCCTGCCGTGCGAGCGGTCGCGGCCAAGGTCGTGGCCGAGGTGCGCCCCGATTTCGACGAGCGCTTCCCGGGGGTATGGCCCGCGGAGGTCGAGATCGAGACCGTCGACGGGCGCACGCTGCGGATGCAGACCGACTTCCCGAAGGGCGATCCTCAGAACCGCCTGAGCTACGCGGAGATGTGCGCCAAGTTCCGCTCGCTCGCGTCGGTGGTTCTGAGCGACGCGGAACTGGACGCCGTCGAGGGCGCAGTCTCCGCCCTCGAGAGCGATGGCGTCGGCCGGCTGATCGCGTCGATCTCGGCGGTCGGAGTGCGCTGAAAAGCGGGACGCTTGGGGTCTGGCCCTTTATGTCCCGCGGGACGCTTGGGGCCAGACCCCAAGCGTCCCAGGGCCAGTGCTCAGGCCCGGCTCGTGAACGCCTCGATGCCGGCGAGGTAGCCGAGCACACGCTCGAGCGGCTCGACGTCCCCGAACTTGGCGTCGACGTCGAACAGATTCCACTCGAGCACGCCCGGCACCCGGTCGCCGACGGCCTCGCGCACGACGATGGGCCGGAAGCCCTCAGCGATCGCGTCCTCGCACGAGTGCCGCACGCAGCCGCACATCGTGACGCCCGTGAGGATGACCGTGTCCACGCCGTGCGCATTGAGGTAGCTCGAGAGGTTGGTGCCGTGGAAACCGCTCGCCCTCTTCTTGACGATCACGTGCTCTTCGGGCCTCGGCGCGATGCGGCTGTCGATCTGGACTGCCTCCGTGCCGGCCTGGAGGAGCTCGACCGGGATCTTCCTGGCCCACAGTCCCATATCCGAGTTGGGCCCGCTGGTCGTGTACGCGGTGGTCGTGTACACGATCGGGACGCCCTTGGCGCGGCCGGCCTCGTTGAGCTTCTGCACGGCGGGGATGATCGTGTCCATGCCGTCGCACGTGAACGCGTTTCCCGGCTGTGTCCAGGCGTTCGCCAGGTCGATGTGCACGAGTGCCGGGCGCGTGCCGAAGCCGACGCGCCGCTGGAAGCCGCGCTGGGCGTAGATCCCCCGGTCGGCGTCGAAGATCGTCTCCAGCGCGTCGCGCACCTCGCTCTCGCTGCTCATCGGCTTGCCCCTCGTTTCGTCTGACCTTTTGAAAGACTCTCGCAGATGACGGCGCGGACGATGGCTGACAAGATCTGGGACGAGCACGCGATCGGCGACGATCTGCTCTTCATCGATCTGCACCTGGTGCACGAGGTCTCGAGCCCGCAGGCCTTCGAGGGGCTGCGAGCCTCCGGCCGCACGGTGCGCCGCCTCGACCGCACGCTGGCCACGGCCGACCACAACGTGCCGACCACTGACCTCTTGCGCCCGATCGAGGACCCCGTCTCGCGGGCGCAGCTCGAAGCGCTCGAGCGCAACGTGGCGGAGTTCGGGGTGCCCTATTACGGGCTCGGGCACGCCCGGCAGGGCATCGTGCACGTGATCGGCCCCGAGCTCGGGATCACGCAGCCCGGCATGACGATCGTATGCGGCGACTCGCACACCTCCACGCACGGAGCGTTCGGCGCGCTCGCCTTCGGCATCGGCACGAGCGAGGTCGAGCACGTGCTGGCCACGCAGACGCTCCCGCAGAAGCGCGGGAAGACGATGCGCGTGCAGTTCACCGGCCTGCCGGGGCGCGGCGTCGGCGCCAAGGATCTGATTCTCGGCCTGATCGCGCAGGAGACGTCGGCGGGAGCCAACGGCCACGTCGTCGAGTACGCGGGCGAGGCCGCGCGCGCGCTCTCGATGGACGGGCGCATGACGGTGTCCAACATGTCGATCGAGTGGGGCGCGCGGGCGGGCCTGATTGCGCCGGACGAGACGACCTTCGCGTATCTCGAGGGCAAGCCGGGCGTGCAGGAGGACTTCGACGAGTGCGTCGAGCGCTGGGCCGGCTACGCGTCCGACACCGGCGCTCGCTTCGACGCGGAGGTGCACGTCGACGCCGCGGCGCTGGCGCCGCAGGTCACCTGGGGCACGAATCCCGGGCAGACCGTGCCGATCACCGGCCGCGTGCCGGAGCCGCGCAACGAGGGCGAGCAGCGTGCGCTCGAGTACATGGATCTGGTGGCGGGAACGCGCATGGAGGACGTCGCCGTCGACTGCGTATTCATCGGCAGTTGCACCAACAGCCGGCTTGGCGATCTGCGCGCGGCGGCCGAGGTCGTGCGCGGGGGGCACGTGACCGAAGGAATGCGCGCGCTCGTGGTGCCGGGCTCCATGGCCGTCAAGCGCGCCGCTGAGGCCGAGGGCCTGGACCGGGTGTTCACCGACGCAGGGTTCGAATGGCGAAACGCCGGCTGCTCGATGTGCCTGGGCATGAATCCCGACGTCGCAGGCCAGGGCGAGCGCGTGGCCTCGACGAGCAATCGCAACTTCGAGGGGCGTCAGGGCCCGCGCGCCCGCACCCACCTGATGGGCCCCGAGATGGCGGCCGCAGCCGCGCTTCGCGGGCGCCTCACGGACGTCCGCGCGCTGTGAGGCGCGCTTCCGCCCAACGAGCCCGATCGGGGACGCACGATGGATGACCAGTTGTTCGAGCTCGGCCTGGCCAAGCGCCGTGAGGTGCTCGGCCCCGAGTACGTCGATCGCGCGATGGAGAACGCCGACGGCTTCACGCGCGACTTCCAGCGCTTCATGACCGAGTACTGCTGGGGCGGCGTCTGGTGCGGCACGGCGCTCACCGACCGCCAGCGCAGTCTGAACAACCTCTCGATCCTCGCAACGCTCGGCCGCATGGAGGAATTCGAGCTGCATTTCCGCGGAGCGCTCCGCAACGGCTGCGCGCTGGACGAGTTGCGCGAGACCTTGATCCAGGTGATGGTCTACGCGGGAGTCCCAGCCGGCGTCTCGGCCTTCCGAGCGGCCCGCAAGGTGCTGGCCGAAGAAGGAATCGACACTGCATAAATCGGCGCCAGGCACCGGTTCATGCGGACCGCATAATCTGGGGTCAGACCCCAAGTTATTCATGGCACAAGCTGCACATCTCCGTGTCGGGCACGCAGGTTGCGTGCCCTATCCCGAGATGTGCACGGGAACTTGTAGGCTCTCGCTGTCTTTGGTCAGACGTAAGGAGATGGGCTGTGGCTGACGCGCACATCAACGGCGCCCGCATCTGGTACGAGGTGCACGGCGAGGGCGAGGACCACCTGCTCCAGATCGGAGGCGCGGGGTTCGCGCACGAGAATTTCGGCTTCGTCACCGACAAGATGACGCCGCACTTCAAGGTCGTCGAGTTCGACCTGCGCGGCTACGGGCTGTCCGAGCGGCCGGAGCAGGAGTACTCGATGGACATCTGGGCCGATGACATCAAGGGGCTCTTCGACGCGATCGGCGTCGAGCGTGCGCACGTGCACGGCACGTCGATGGGCGGCATGGTCGCGCTCGCGTTCGCGGGCCGCTACCCGGAGCACGTCGACGGCCTCGTGCTCGACTGCGCGTCGGCCAAGTCCGATTTCATGGCGCGGGCGCACTGGGAGGTCTGGAAGCAGCTCGCGCTGGCCTACGGCATGGGCGGCGAGCCGCTGGCGCTCGAGATCGCCACGAAGTGCCTCTCGCGTGCGTTCCTCGACACGCCGGCCGGGCCGGAGACGGTCAAGGTGATCCAGGGCGTGCTCGAGCGCAACTGCGCCGTCCCCGTCTTCGCCGGCGCCTGCGACGCGATGGCGACGATGGACTTGCGGCCGTACGCCGCGCGCGTCACGGCGCCCACGCTCGTCATGACCGGCAGCGAGGATTGCCTGACGCCGATCGACGCGGGGCCGGACGGCGCGGGCGCCCGCTGGATCGCCGACAACATCGCCGGCGCCGAGCTGTACGTGATCGAGGGCAGCGGCCACACCAACCTGATGGAGCAGCCCGAGCTCTCGGCGCGGGTCGTGATCGAGTTCTTCCAGTCGGTGGCTGCCAAGCGGGCCGCCGCCTGATGCACGTCACGCTCTGCGACGTCGGTCCCCGCGACGGGCTGCAGAACGACAAGGCCGCGCTCGCGCCGGCGGTGCGGGCCGAGTTGTGCGACCGGCTCGCCGCCACGGGCCTGCCGCGCATCGAGTGCGGCAGCTTCGTGAACCCCAAGCTCGTGCCGCGGATGGCCGGCGCCGAGGAGGTGTTCGCCGCCCTGCGTCGCGCCGACGGCGTCGTCTACGCCGCGCTCGCCCTCAACGGCCGCGGGGTCGAGAGAGCCGTGGCTGCGGGCGCCGACGAGGTGCATCTCGCCTACCCGCTCTCCGACACGTTCTGCGCGCGGAATCAGAACACGACGCTGGCGGACGCCGCCGCCGCGCACGAGGCGATGATCGACGCGGCGCACGCCGCGGGGGTGCGGGCGAGCGTGACGCTCGGCGCATCGTTCGGGTGCCCCTTCGAAGGGCCGGTGCCGGAGGCGCGCGTGGTCGAGCACGTCGAGCGCATGGCCAGAGCGGGCGCGGACGAGATCATGCTCGCCGACACGATCGGGGTGGGCGTTCCCCGGCAGGTGCGGTCGCTCGTACCGGCGGCGCTGCGCGCAGCCGGGGGCATCCCGATCGGCCTGCACCTCCACAACACGCGCAACACCGGCTACGCCAACGCCGATGCCGGCATCGAGTCCGGCGCGACGCTGTTCGACGCCTCGATCGGCGGCCTCGGCGGATGCCCGTTCGCGCCGCGCGCGACCGGCAACATCGCGACCGAGGATCTCGTCTACCTGCTCGACGGGCTCGGCGTCGAGACCGGCGTCGACCTCGGCGCGCTGATCGCGGTCGCCGAGTGGCTGGCCGGGGTGCTCGGGCGAGAATTGCCCGGTCAGCTCTACAAGGCCGGCCCGTTCGTGCCGACCGGTTGAGCGAGCGATGACCGTCGTCGCATTCGTCGGGCTCGGTCGCATGGGACGCCTGATGACGCCGCGCCTCGTCGCGGCCGGCCACGAGGTGCGCGGCTTCGACCTCGACGCCGCCGCCGTCGTCGAGCGCGTGGCTCGGTGCGAGAGCGCGAGCGCGGCAGCGCGCGGGGCGGACGTCGCAATCACGATGCTGCCTTCCCCGCAAGCCGTCCGCTCCGCGACGCTGGGACCGGACGGTCTGGCAGAGGGCCTGGCCGCGGGCGCGCTCTGCATCGACATGTCGACGGCGCCCCCGGCGCTCGCGCGCGAGCTCGCCGCGGCGCTCGCCCTGCGCGGCGTCGACGCGCTCGACGCGCCGGTGTCGGGCGGGACCACCGGAGCCGAGGCGGGCACGCTGACGATCATGGTGGGCGGCCCGGAGGCCGTGGCCGAGCGTGCACGGCCGCTGCTCGAGGCGCTCGGCACGCTCGTCGTGCACGTCGGCGATCACGGCCTCGGGCAGGTTGCGAAGCTCTGCAACAACCTCTGCGCCGGGATCAACATGGCGGCCATCGCGCAATCGCTCGCCCTGGCGCGCCGCGAGGGGCTCGCTGCGAGCGTGCTCTACGAGCTGTTGTCGAGCTCGACGGGCGACTCGCGCGTCCTGCGCACGCGCTTTCCCGCGCCCGTCACGGAGACGACTCCCGCGGCCCACGGCTTCGAGCCGATGTTCACGGTCGACCTGATGGAGAAGGACCTCGCGCTTGCCGAGGACCTTGCGGCCGAGCACGGGGTGGAGGCGCAGCCGCTGGCCGCGGCCCTCGCGCTCTACCGCCGCACGCAGGCCGAGGGTCATGGGCACCTCGACTACTCGGCGATCGCGCTCACCACCGGCGGGGCCGAGTTGTGAGCGCGGCGATCGAGCGGCTCATCGACGAGCTGCGCGTCGCACTCGAGGTCCAGCGCGCCACCGTGCGCGTGGACGTGCCCGGCGCCTATTTCCCGGTCGCCTACGAATCGCTCGCACCTGGCACCGGGAGCTTGCGCGACGACCCGACGGACCTGACGAAGCAGCCCGTGCCGCGCGTCCTCGCGGAACAGGGCGGCCAGGTCGTTCAGGAGGACGCCGCCGCGGCCTTCCCGGACGATGCTGGCTTCCACGAGATGCGCGGGCGGTACGGCGGCATGCGGGCGCAGATCGTCACGGGGTGCTACCAGGACGGGAAGCTGCTCGCGCTGCTCTCGATCCACGACCTCCGGGCGCCGCGCCGCTTCAGCGCGGCCGAGCGTGGGGTCTGCCGCGCCGCCGCAGCCGCGATCGCAGGGGAGCTCGATGACGCGGCATGAACTGAAGCCGCCGATCCGGCGCGCGCTGGTCGATGCGCCCGAGACGGGGCACAACCGCTGGCACCCGGATCTGCCGCCGGCGCTCGTCGTCGAGCCGGGCGACGAGGTGGTGGTCGACTGCCGGGACGGCCTCGACGGGCAGATCACGCCGGCCACGAGCGATGCCGACCTCGCGCAGCTCGACTTCGACCGCGGTCATCCGCTCTCCGGGCCGATCGCCGTGCAGGGCGCCGAGCCTGGCGACGTGCTCAAGGTCGAGATCCTGGCGGTGGAGACCGACGCGTTCGGCTCGACTGCCGTGTTCCCGGGCTTCGGGCTACTCGGCGACCTCTTCGACGAGCCGTATCTCGTCACCTGGGGATTGCACGACGGGAGCGGGACGTCCGGCCGGCTCGAGGGCATCCGCATTCCGGCCGATCCGTTCGTGGGCGTGATCGGCGTGGCACCGTCGCACGAGCGAATGGAGCAGTTCCGCGCGCGCGAGGCAGCGGTGGCCGAGGCCGGTGGCGTCGCCCTGCCGCCGGAGGCGAACGGCGCGGTGCCGGCCCTCGAGCCCTACGCGTCGACGGCGCTGCGCACGATCCCGCCGCGCGAGACGGGCGGCAACCTCGACGTCCCGCAAGCACGAGCCGGTGCGACGCTCTTCCTGCCCGTCGACGTCGCCGGTGCGCGGCTCTCGCTGGGCGACGTGCACTTCGCCCAGGGCGACGGCGAGGTCTGCGGCACGGCCATCGAGGTGCACGGGCGGGTCACGCTGCGTCTGGACGTCCTGCCCGCCGCGAAGCTGCGCTTCCGCCCCCGGACGCCGGCTTTCGAGTCGGCCGAGCCGGCCTGGAAGGGCAGTCGCAGGCACTTCGTCACGACCGGGCTGCCGATCCGCCCCGACGGCTCGAACGCCGACATGGACACGACACTCGCCGCCCGCAACGCCGTGCTCGCGATGATCGACTGGCTGGGCGCCGAGCGCGGGCTCTCGCGCGAGCAGGCCTACGTGCTGTGCTCGGTCGCGGTCGACCTGCGCATCTCCGAGATCGTCGACATCCCGAATCCGGTGGTGTCCGCGCTCTGCCCGCTCGATATCTTCCATGCGACGCCTCCGAAGCGGGGATGAAGTGACAAGCACCGACCACGAGCTCTACGCGCGCCAGGGCATCGGCTCCCAGATCGGCTTCGGCGACAGCCCGGCCGTCGTCGTCGTCGACTACCAGCTGGCCTTCACCCGCGGCCCGCTCTCCGGCGACTTCGCCGAGGCTGCGCTGCGCTCGACCGCGCGCATCTGCATCGCTGCCCGCGCGCTCGGCGCGCCCGTCACGTACTCCTACTGCGCGTACGAGGCCGATCTCTCGGACGCCGGCCCGTTCGGCGTCAAGTGCCCGGGGCTGGTCGCCTGCCTACGGGGGAGCGAGGGCTGTGAGATCGATCCGCTCGTCGCGCCCGAGGCCGGCGATGTCGTGTTCGAGAAGCAGCAGCCCTCGGCGTTCTTCGGCACGGACCTGCACGAGCGTCTCTCAGGGCGGGGAATCGACACCGTCGTCGTCTGCGGCACCACCACGTCGGGCTGCGTGCGCGCGACGGTGGTCGACGGCATGTCGCTCGGCTATCGCGTGGTCGTGCCGGTCGAGGCGGTGTCCGATCGCGCACGCACGCCGCATCGCTCGGCGCTCTTCGACATGGGCCACAAGTACGCCGACGTGTTGCCCGAGCGCGACGTGCTGGCCGCGCTGGCGCTCCGCTGAGATTCTCAGGCCTTCTTGGGCTTGCCCGGAACCCTGGGGATCGAGGTGCTCGAACGGTCTTCCGCGCCGCCCATGTCGTGCTTGCCCGGCATGTTGTGCCAAGAGACATTGGACGGGAACCACTCGGTCGCGAACATCGAGAACAGCCGCTTCGCACCGGTTGCGCCGCAGCTCGGGCACGGCGGCGCAGACGTTGCCGACGCCGATACCAGCTCCTCGAACCGATCGTCGCAGCCGGCGCAACGGTATTCGTAGATTGGCATGCGCCGGAGAGTTTACCCGAGTCGCCCGCTCCCGAGGAGATGCGCCGCAGACCCCTCACGGTGCGGACGCGCTCGTCGTAGCATTGGCCCATGGAAGAGGCCTGGAGCAACCGCAAGACCTTGATTCTCGGGCGGTCGGAGATGGTGGGGCTCGTGTCGCCGGCGGAGTATGTCCAATGCGTCGAGCAGGCCTACCGCATGCACGGCGAAGGCCGCTACTTCATGGAGCCGAAGGGCCACATCGTCCTCGACAAGTATCCGGGCGAGTGGGAGGCGATGCCTTCCTACATCGAGGAGCCAGAGGCCGCAGCGTGCAAGTGGGTCTCGATCCGCGAGCAGAATCGTGAACGCTTCGGCCTGCCGACCGTCTTTTCGATCCTGATCTACACGCACCCGGAGACCGGCTTCCCGCTCGCGATCTGCGACGGCTCCCACCACACGGTCATGCGGACGGGCGCATCGGCGGCCGTGTCCGCGAAGTGGCTGGCGCGCAAGGACTCGAAGGTGCTGGCGATCGTCGGCGCCGGGAACATGGCCGACGGCGCGATCGAGACGTGCAACGAGGTGTTCGAGTGGGACGAAGTGCGCGTGTGGAGCCGCTCCTCCTCGACGCTCGACGGCTTCGCCGAGCGCTACGACGGCCGCTTCGCGTTCCGGCTCCGCCCCTCGACCGACCTGGCCGAAGTTGTCTCCGGCGCGGACGTGGTCGTGACGCTCACCCCGGCCCGTGGGCCGATCGTGCTCGACGAGTGGATCTCGCCCGGGACACACATCGCCGCGGTCGGCGCCGACAAGGGCGGGGATCAGGAGCTCGACCCGCGCATCCTCCAGCGGGCCCGCATCTTCGTCGACGATATCCGCCAGTGTCGTAACGACGGTGAGATCAACCTTCCGCTCGCGCAGGGCCTGATCTCCGAGAAAGACATCGCCGGCGAGATCGGCGAGGTGGTCGCGGGCAAGAAGCCGGGCCGGACATCCGATTCGGAGATCACGGTTTTCGACTCGACGGGAATCGCCCTGCAGGACTCGGCCACCGTGCCTCTCGAGTACGAGCGCGCGCTGGCCGCCGGCGTCGGGATCGAGAAGAAGATGATCTCGACATGAGCCGGAGACCCTGATCCCGAAGGCCCCATTGCTCGTTGCCCTCGGCGTGGCCTGCGCGCTCATTGCGGCCTCGAGCTCCGCGACGCCGACGGCGACTCGTCACTCTCTGCCGGCAAGTGCCGCGTTACGCAATCCGCACGGCGTGCTCGTCGCGCTCAACCGGGCCCAAGACGCCGCTTGGCTGCGCCGTTCCGGCGCGAGGCTCGTCGAGCACGATCTTCAGATCTGGGCCCTGTCGCCTCGGATCGCCCGCCGGCTGCTGCCGGAGCTTGTCCGGCGCCATCTCGCTCGCCGGATCGAGGTGGATCGGTCGGTCCGAGTGCTTGCGAGCGGCACTGGGCAGAGCGTCTCTCCCGGCTCGCAATGGTGGCTGAAGGCGATCGGGGCCGCGAATCTGACGCCGCCCGGGCCCGGCAAGCCGGTCACCGTCGTCGATACAGGAGTCGACCTGGATCATCCCGAGTTCGCCGGCCGCCGCAACACCGTCGTACTGAGCTCGCAGACCGGCACGAACCTCCCCGACGACTTCCACGGGACAGCCGTGAGCTCGCTGATCGCGGCGCGGGGGGTAGGCGTTGTCGGCGTCTACCCTCAGGTGGTGCTCCGTGAATGGGATGCGAGCCCGGCCGGCGAGCTCAGCCTGTCTCGCATCATCGGCGGCATCGACGCGGCCGTGAGGGCGGGACCGGGCGTGATCAACCTCAGCCTCGGCGGCCCAGTCGACGACCCGCTCCTGAAGGAGGCGGTGCTCGACGCAGTCCATCGCGGCTCGCTCCTCGTCGCGGCCCAGGGCGAGGATCGCTTCGGAGGGAGTCTGGCGACGTACCCTGCCGACGAGGCGCACGTTCTCACCGTGATCGGGACCGACCGGGACGACTCCGTCTACGTGGACGCCAACGTCTCCGAGTCGAACGACCTGTCGGCGCCCGGCGTCAAGCTCAAGGTCGCCGTACCGGCATCGGCCGATCCTTCGGGCTACAAGTCGGTGACGGGTACGAGCTACGCTGCCGCGCTCGTGTCCGGCGCTGCAGCCTGGGTCTGGACGAAGCGGCCGACGCTCAACCCCAGTCAGCTCTTCCAGCTACTCGTCCGCAGCGCGAGGCCGCTCGGTTCCGGCTACAACACGGTCAGCGGCTACGGCGCGCTCGACATCCGGGCGGCCCTGGCCGCACCGGCTCCGCCCAGGGATCCATACGAGCCGAACGATGACATCGAGATGGTCCGCCCCGGCGGCCTGTTCGGTGACGGTACGCCGTCGCTGACGAGCCCTGTCCGGAAGCGCGCGTCCGTGCGTGGCTCGCTCGCCCGGAACGAAGATCCGCGCGACGTCTTTCGCATCTGGATCCCGCCGCACGGGAGCCTCATTGCAACGGCGACACGGCACCCGGGAGCGATCAGCTTGCGAGCCTGGAGCGCGAGCACGCGCAGCGTGCTCGAGGGGGCCGCGAGGCGGGGGCGCGATCTGCGTGCGATCGGGCAGGGCAACGACAGAAACCGTCTGCGCGTCTTGAACCGCAGCAGCCGGGGAGTGGCTGCCTACCTCGAAGTCTCGATCGGCGCGGCGCAGAGTTCGAGCTATGCGCTCGCGCTGGCGACGCATTCATCGCCCTAGATTGCGCGTTGGGAGCGGCCGGCGCATGTCGCTCTCGCCACTACTCCTTCGTCGGTGGAGCTGCCGCCGTTCGCGTCTCCCCGGTGTCGATCGCGGCGGCGTCGATCGCCGCCGCCACGCCGAACTCCTCCTCGACTCGGCGTACCGGAGCCGCGCGGAAGCGCAGACGGAGCGACGCGACCACGAGCAACACGCCGATCACGAGCAACGAGAAGACCGTCGTCGCCGTCCCCAGTGCGTAGAGATCGGGCCGGACGCCGCCAGTGAACGTGATCCCTCCGATCTCGAGCGGGAGCGAGTCTGACGCCCTGCTCTGGAAGAGGACGCTGCGGTCGTAGTCGTTCCAGGTGAGCGTGAAGCCGAACAGGAAGCAGCCGAAGATCCCCGTCCAGACGAGCGGCAGCGTCACCTCGCGGAACGTGCGCCTCTGGTCGGCGCCGAGATCGCGCGCGGCCTCCTCGACACGCGGGTCATAGCGGTTCCAGACCGCGAGCATGACGAGGAAGCCGAATGGGATGCCCCAGACCACGTTCGCTCCGAGTGCCGTGTGCCAGATCGAGGTTCGGAGGCCGAGGTAGTTCCAGAAGAGCTGCGTGCCGACGGCGAGCAGGAAACCCGGCGCCATCAGCGCAAGCATGATCACGTAGAAGGCGGCGGCATCGGTGCGGAACCGCCAGCGGCGGCGGAACGCCATGGAGAGCGTGAACGCGATGAACGAGACGATCACGCCCGAGGCGAGGCTGAGGAGGAGCGAGTTCTTGGCCGCCGTGTGAATGTCGCTCGCGTGGGTCGGCGTCCCAGACACGGTCGAGTAGAGGAGGGAGCGCCACCAGTTGAAGCCGAACGCGCCCTTGAACGGGAACGTGATCGCACCGTAGTACCCCTGGAACGAGAGGATCGCCATCACGATCATCGGGCCGTAGAGGAAGGCGAGGAATACGGCGAAGTAGGTGCCGAGGCCCCACTTCGACCAGTCACGTCTCCTCGGCGAGCGCTTGATCACGCGGTCCTGCGGCCGTGCCGGCGCGTCGATTGCAGGCGCGCTCATCTCACAGGTCCTCGCGTAGATTGGAGAAGCGCGTGATCGCGAACACGCCGGCGATCAGGGCGAGCACGAGCAGTACGGCCGCCGCCGCGCCCTGCGGGTACTGGACGGCACCCGTGATGTAGGAGTTGACGATCGTCCCGACCGACTGGACGTAGTTCTGCCCGACCACGAGCACGGTGCCGTACTCGCCCATCGTCAGCACGAAAATGAAGATCGATCCGATCACGATCCCCGGAAGGATCTGGGGCAGGATCACCTCGCGGAACATCTGCCACCAGTTGCCACCGAGGTCGCGCGCCGCTTCCATCGCGGTCCGGTCGACCTGGGAGAGCGTGAAGAAGAGCGGCGTGATCATGAACAGGACGTAGAGCTGGATCATCGCCAGGCGAACCGAGGTCGTCGAGG
>DASRQS010000069.1:0-70113 GCA_035696365.1 Gaiellales bacterium
GGAATCCCACGTGACGTCGTTTCTCTCGACGATCGGGGAGACCGTCGCGCTGCTCGACGAGGCCGGCCTGGACGACGTCGGCGTGATGGTCGACAGCGTTCACGTCTGGGACACGGGCGAGCTCGAGGCGGACGTCGCCCGGCACGCTGCGCGCGTGACCGGACTGCACGTCGCCGACAAGCTCGCGGCCGCAGATCCGAGCCGCGTGCTGCCCGGCGAGGGCGTCACGCATCCCGAGCGGCTCGTCGGCCTGCTGCGCGCGGCGGGCTTCGACGGCTACCTCGACGTCGAGATCTTCTCCACGCCTGATGCCTTCTGGGGTCTCCCGGTCGAGGAGGCGGCGAAGCGCGCCGCCGCCGCAGCGCGGTCGCTGATCGCGCAATCATGACCGCCATGGACTACAGCTCCCTCGGCTCGACCGGGCTCCAGGTCTCGCGCATCGCGCTCGGCTGCGGCAACTTCGGCGGCATCGGCTCTGCGCCCGAGTTCTTCGGCATGGGCGAGACCGACGAGGAGGCGTTCGCGATCATGGACGCGGCCTTCGAGGCCGGCATCAACGTCTTCGACACCGCGGACGCCTATGGCGGCGGGCGCAGCGAGACCGCGATCGGACGCTGGCTCGCCCAGCGCGGCTCGGCCGTGCGCGACCAGGTGCTGCTGAGCACGAAGGCGTTCAACCCGGTGGGCGACGGCCCCAACGACCGCGGGCTCTCGCGCCGTGCGCTGTTCCGGGCCGTCGACGCGAGCCTGGGGCGGTTCGGCGCCGAGCGGCTCGACCTCTTCCTCTGCCACGAGCCCGACCCGGCGACGCCGCTCGAGGAGACGCTGGGCGCACTCGACGACCTGCGCCGCGCGGGCAAACTGCACTACGTCGGGGCCAGCAACATCGAGGCCTGGCGGCTTGCGCGCGGCCTCTGGATCAGCGACGTGCGCGGCCTCGCGCGCTTCGAGTGGGTGCAGTCGGGCTACAGCCTGCTCGACCGCTCGCCCGAGGCCGAGGTGCTGCCGCTCTGCGCCGATCAGGGCCTCGGCTTCTCGCCCTTCTCGCCGCTCTCGGGCGGCTGGCTGACCGGCAAGTACCGCCGCGACCAGGCGCCCCCGGCGGGCTCGCGCATGACGCTCCGCTCCGAGCCGTACGAGCACCTGCAACGGGCCGAGGTGTTCGCTGCGCTCGAGGGCCTCCAGGCCATGGCCGCCGAGCGCGGCACATCCATGCCGGCACTCGCCCTCGCGTGGCTGCTGGCCCACCCCCTGATCAACCCGGTGGTCGTCGGGCCGCGGTGCGCCGAGCATCTCCAGCCCGCGCTCGATGCGCTCGAGCTTACGCTCGGCGACGCCGAACGCGATGCGATCTCCGCCCTCTTCCCGCCCAGCCTGGGAGCTGCCCCATGAGCGTGCGCGTACTCAGCGGCGACGACGTGCGCGCCGCGCTGACGATGCCCGAGTGCATCGAGGCGATGGACGCCGTGCTGCGGCAGTTCGCCGCGGGCGATCTCTACCTGCCCCTGCGCTCAGTCGTGCGGCCGCCGCAGTCGACCGCCGGCTTCATGGGGCTCATGACGGCCCACCGGGCGGGAGAGACGCCGGCTTTCGGGCTCAAAGCGGTGGCGATCTTCCCGGAGAACCCGCGCCGCGGCCTCGACGCCCACCAGGGCGTCGTGATCGTCTTCAGCGGCGAGGACGGTCGTGTGACCGGAATCGTCGACGCCTCGGCGGTGACCGCCATTCGCACCGCTGCGGTGAGTGCTGTCGCGACCCGGGCACTCGCGCGTGAGGGAGCCTCGTCGCTCGCCGTGCTGGGGGCCGGCGTGCAGGCCGCCGCGCATATCGAGGCTTTGGCGTGCGTGATGCCGCTGGAGCGCGTGCGCATCTTCTCCCGCCGCCAGGAGCCGGCCGCCGAGCTGGCCGCGCGCACCGCGGATCGCTACGCCTGGGACGTGAGCGCCGCGGCGTCGGTCGAGGACGCGCTGCGCGACGCCGAGGTCGTCGTTACTGCCACCACGGCCCGCGAGCCGATCGTCGAGCGCGCCTGGTTCGCCCCTGGGGCGCATGTCAATGCCGTCGGCTCCAGCATCCCGACCACGCGCGAGCTCGACGGCGCCACCGTGGCCGCTGCGACCCTCTTCGTCGATGCGCGCGAGTCGACGCTCAACGAGTCCGGCGACCTCCTGCTCGCCGTGCGAGAGGGCGCCGTCGCCAAGGACGTTCCGCTGGTCGAGATCGGCGAGGTGCTGAGCGGCACGGCAGGCGGGCGCACGTCCCAGGATCAGCTGACCGTGTTCGTCTCGCTGGGGCTCGCGGTCGAGGATCTCGCCGCTGCGGAGCTCGCCCTGCGGGTCGCCGAGCAGAAGAACCTCGGCGCCGAGGTGGCGCTGTGATCCCGCTCGAATCCATCGCACGCGCGCGCGAGACGCTGCGGGGCTCGGCCGTGCGAACTCCCCTCGTGCGGCTGCTCCTGGACGACTCCCCCGCGGAGATCCACCTCAAGCTCGAGTGCCTGCAGCCGATCGGCTCCTTCAAGATCCGCGGCGCGCTCAACGCCATGGCCGAGGCGCCGCCGGACGCGCTCGCCAGGGGCGTCGTGACCGCGAGCGCCGGCAACATGGCGCAGGGCGTGGCCTGGGGCGCCCGCGAGCGGGGCATCCCGTGCACCGTGGTCGTCCCCGACACCGCGCCGCAGACGAAGCTCGACGCCATCGCGCGTCTCGGTGGCCACGTCCTGCCCGTGCCGTTCGAGGAGTGGTGGCGGGCGATCGAGACCTCTCAGCATCCGGGCGCGGAGGGGTACTTCGTGCATCCCGTGCTGGACGACGGCGTGATGGCCGGCAACGGCACGATCGGGCTCGAGATCCTCGAGGATCTGCCGGAGGTCGACACCGTCCTGATCCCGTGGGGCGGCGGAGGCCTCACCTCGGGCATCGCCAGCGCGCTCAAGCAGCAGAAGCCCGGCGTGCGCGTGATCGCGGTCGAGCCGGAGACGGGCGCGCCCCTGACGGCCTCGCTGCCTGCGGGGGAATCGCGGGCAGTCGAGTTCCGGCCCTCGTTCGTCGACGGGTCGGGCAGCCGCGCGCTGCTGCCGAAGATGTGGGGCCTCGCGCAGGAGCTCGTCGATGCCGCCGCCGCCGTCTCACTGGACGAGACCGCAGCCGCCGTGCGCCTGCTGGCCGAGCGGGCCCGCGTCGTGGCCGAGGGCGCCGGCGCCCTCTCCCTGGCGGCGGCGCGCGCGGGCCACGGGGGCACCGGAACGGTCGTCTGCATCGTCTCGGGCGGAAACATCGACAGCTCGCGGCTGGTCAGGATCCTGGCCGGCGAGACGCCCGCCTGAGCCGAGCGGGACATCAAGGGTCAGACCCCGAGTGTCCCGCAGCGCGGGACGTCAAGGGTCAGACCCCGCAGCGCGGTTGCAAGTAGCATCGGGGGCAGGCAGATTTGATCAAAAGGGGGCGTTCGTGCAGCAGTCCGTCAATGTGGGCGACAGGTTCCCGGCCAGCGAGCTGGTCGCGAGCGACGGGCGGCGCTTCGATCTCGAGTCGCTCTCCGGGCCGGCGGTCGTCTACTTCTATCCCGCCGACGGCACCTCCACGTGCACGCTGCAGGCCGTGGAGTTCAACCGCGCGCTGGACGACTACGAGGCTGCCAACGTCGCGCTCTTCGGCGTGAGCATCGACGATGACGAGAGCCACCGCGGCTTCGCCGAGGAGCAGAGGCTGCGCTTCCCGCTCGTGGCCGACGACGGCGGCGAGCTGACCAGCAAGCTCGGGCTGATGAAGGACTTCGGCGAGTACGGCACGATGGCCCGGCGCTTCACCTTCCTGCTCGACCGCAACGCCATCGTGCGGGCGACCTGGGCGCCGGAGGAGCAAGACCTCAAGGACCACCCCGGCCAGGCCCTCGAGGCCGCGCGCGCACTCGAGGACAGCTGATGCCCGGCCACCTCGTTCAGCAGGCCGAGTGCGCACCAAAGGTCGACGCCGACGGCATCGAGACGCGCATCACCATCGATCGCTCGTGCGGCTGCGAGGCGCTCGTGCAGAGCGTCGTGAGCTTCCCGATCGGCCGCTCCCAGCGCTCCGCGATGGCCGGCCACGAGCAATCGCTGTTCGTGCTCTCGGGCACGGCCACGCTGTACCTCGACGGTCAGGGCCATCACGAGCTCGCTCCCGACACCGCGGCCTACATCGCCTCGGGCGAGTCGTATTCCGTCGAGAACGACGGGCCAGAGCCCCTGGTCGCCCTCGTCGTCGACGCGCCGACGCCCGACGACGCCGACACGCCGGCCCTCGGCACCCGGCGCGTGACCGTCAACTTCGCCACGCAGCCCGACGAGGAGGCCGGCATCGGGCGCACGTTCCGGCTGCTCGTCGACCCCGACGTGGGCTGCGCGGGATTCACGCAGTTCATGGGCGAGATCCCCGTCGGCCGGGCGCCCGACCACAGCCACACCTACGACGAGGTCGTCTACGTCGTAGCCGGTGAGGGCTTCCTGCACATGGCCGGCGAGACGCGGCCGATCGCGGCCGGCTCCTGCATCTACCTGCCGCCGCTGAACCTGCATTGCCTGGAGAACGCCGGCGGTGGGCCCATGCGGGTGCTCGGCGTCTTCCAGCCGGCAGGCAGCCCGGCCGCCCGCTATGCCGAGGAGGCCTGAGGTGGCCACGACGACCGAGCGCGACGCGCTGCCGCGCGCGATCCGCCACCGCTTCCCGCTGCTCGAGCACCAGGTCTACCTCAACAGCTGCTCGCAGGGCGTGCTCTCCGACGCAGTGCGCCAGGCGTATGCGGACTACCTGCGCGACTGGGACGAGCAGGGGGCGCCCTGGGAGTACTGGATGGAGCGCACCGAGTCGGCCCGCGCGAGCTTCGCAGGCCTCATCGGCGCCCACGACGACGAAATCGCCGTCACGGCGTCGGTCTCGGCGGGCGTGAATGCGATCGCGAGCGGCCTCCGCAGCTCCGACGGCCGCGACAGGATCGTCGTCTCCGACTTCGAGTTCCCCACGGTGGGGCAGATCTGGCACGCCCAAGAAGACCGCGGCTACACGATCCAGCACGCCGCCCAAGGCGCTTCCCCGGTCGTTCCGCTCGAGGCCTTCGACGCCGCCATCGACGAGCGCACGGCGCTGGTAGCGGTCACCCAGGTCTGCTACCGCAACGGGGCCTGCATCGACCTGGAGGGCGTGATCAAGCTCGCCCACGAACGCGGCGCACTCGTCCTGGTCGACTCCTACCAGGCCGTCGGCACGATGCCGATCGACGTGCACGCGCTCGGCGCCGACCTGCTCGTGGCCGGCGCGCTCAAGTACCTGCTCGCCTCCGCCGGCCTCGGCTTCCTCTACTGCCGCCGTGGGTTGTCCGAGCAACTGCGCCCGACCGCGACGGGGTGGTTCGCCGACGCCGACGTGTTCGCGATGGACATTCAGGACTACTCGCCCGCCCCCGACGCCCGCCGCTTCCAGGCAGGGACGCCGCCGATTCCCAGCATCTACGCGGGCATCGCCGGCATCGAGTTGATGAAGGAGATCGGCATCGAAGCCACGCGCACCCACGTCGCACAGCTCAACGAGGCGCTCTTCGCCGGCGTCGACGACCTGGGCGGAACGGTCGTGACGCCGCGCGACCCCGCCCGGCACGGCGCGCTCGTCGCGATCCGGTCGACCGACGAGCACGCGCTCGTCGCGGCGCTCGCCGAGGAGGGCATCCTGACCTCGTCCCGTGACGGCAACCTGCGTGTCTCGGCCCATTGCTACAACACGCATGAGGACGTCGAGCAGCTGCTCGAGGCCCTCAAGCGCCACCGAGCGCTCCTGGCCGTCTGATGCGCGAGAACTTGACCAAGCGCGCCCTGCGCGAAGGCAAGCCGGCGTTCGGCTGTTTCGTGCGCTTCCCCGACCCGACGCTCGTCGAGGTCGCGACCTACCACGGATGGGACTTCCTGATTTTCGACGGCGAGCACGGGACGCTCGAGCCGCGCGAGTGCGAGAACATGGTGCGCTCGGCCGAGCTCCACGACGTCACGGCGATCGTACGCGTCCCGGTCAATCAGCCGCACGTGATCCTCCGCCTGATGGACACGGGCGCGCAGGGCGCCCAGGTGCCTTGGGTGCAGGACGCGGGCGACGCCGAGCGCGCCGTGCAGTCGGTGAAGTACGGACCGCGCGGCACGCGCGGGCTGGCCGGCGTGCGCGCAGCCGACTACGGGGAGCTCGGCCGGCTGGACGAGTACGTCCGCACCGCCAACGACGAGACGCTCGTGATCGTGCACGTCGAGAGCGCCCACGCCGTCGACCGGGTGGACGAGATCGCCGCGGTCGACGGCGTGGACGTCGTCTTCCTCGGCCCGACCGACCTCTCGCACTCGCTCGGCCTGCCGGGCGAGCTGAACCACCCCGTGGTGGTGGAGCACCTGGAGCGCGCGGCTGCGGCCACGCTCGCCGCCGGCAAGGTGCTGGGGGTCACCGTGCCGACGGCGGAAGGCGCGGTCGCGTGGCTCGAGCGCGGGGCGCGCTACGTGACGACCGGGATCGAGCCCCTGCTCGGGGCCGCCACGCACGCCTGGCTCGAGCGCGTGCGTTCCGTGTAGCCTCAGCCTTTGGCGTAGTTGCTGGCGCCGAACCAGTCGACGACCACGACGGGCTCATCGCCGACGACCCATGCGTCGTGGCCGCTCGGCAGCGAGGTGATGTCTCCCGGGCCGGCGACGAGCTCTGTCCCGTCGTCCATGAGGATCGCGAGCTGCCCGCTGACGTGGTACTGGAAGTGCGGCGCCTCGCAGCTGCGAGTGTTGGCGATCGGCTGCACGTCGTTCGACCAGCGCCAGCCCGGCTCGAACGTGAGGCGCCCCACCTCCCCGCCGCCGATCGAGAGGATCTCGGCGCACCCGTGGGGGAACGTGCGCGTCTCCTCGGGTGCGGTGAAGCTCTTGTGCTCGGTCTGCTGCAGTTGCTGCATGGCCCTCGCCTCCTCGGGTGATCGACTGCCGTGATTCTTACTTACTAATAAGTAGAATGTCAATCACGATTCCGGTGTGGGAGGATTGGGCGATGGCGGGCGGACGAGCGGGCGACGCGGGCGACACGGCAACGCGCATCCTCGACAGTGCCGAGAGCCTGGTCCAGATGCGCGGGTTCAACGGGTTCAGCTACGCCGACGTGGCAGGTGAGCTCTCCCTCACGACGGCGGGCCTGCACTACCACTTCGCGGGCAAGGCAGAGCTCGGGCGAGCGCTGATCACCCGCTACGCCGAGCGCTTCACGACCGCGCTCGCCGGCATCGACGCGGGCGGGGGCGATGCGCCGGCGAAGCTCCGCGCCTATGCGGCGCTGTACGGCGACGTACTACGCGAGCGGCGCATGTGCCTGTGCGGAATGCTCGCCGCGGAGTACCAGACGCTGCCCGAGCCCATGCGCGCTGCCGTGATCGGCTTCTTCGACGAGAACGAGGCCTGGGTCGAGGGCGTGCTCGCCGGCGGCCGGGAGGACGGGACGCTGGCGTTCGCAGGCTCGCCGCGGGAGGCGGCGCGCCTGATCGTCAGCGCGCTCGAGGGTGCGATGCTCGTCGCGCGGCCATACGGCGACGTCGACCGCTTTGCGACGGCGGCCGAGCGCTTGCTCGCGGGCTTCGTGGACGCGCCGTGAGCGAGGGCGCCGGGCACTACGGCTCCTACTACCGCGACTTCGCAGCCGATGTCTATTCGGAGATCCGCCGCGAGGAGTTCGGCGAGGACCTCGGCCAGAACAACTGGCAGACGCTGGCCGAGCTCGAGGGCTTTGCGGCGCAACTGCAGCTCGCGCCGGAACGGCGCCTGCTGGACGTCGCCTGCGGCTCGGGCGGGCCGGGGTTGCACCTCGCGCGGCTGAGCGGCTGCGAGGTCACGGGCGTCGACCGGGAGAAGAGCGGCCTCGCCAACGCACGCCGGATCGCGCACGAGAGTGGCCTCGGGGCGCGAGCGCTGTTCGTGCAGGCCGACGCGAGCGAGGCGCTGCCGTTCCCCGACGCCTCGTTCGACGCCATCCTCTGCCTCGATGCGCTCAACCATCTCCCGGGCCGCCCCGGCGTGTTCGCCGACTGGGCACGCCTGCTCCTCCCGGGCGGCCGGCTGGTCGTGACCGATCCGGTCACGGTGACCGGCCTCGTGGCGAGCGACGAGCTCGCTGCCAGGAGCTCGATCGGCTACTTCGAGTTCGCGCCGCCCGGCGAGGACGAGCGCCTGCTGATCGCCGCCGGCCTGAAGGTGCTCGCGGTCGAGGACCTGACCGAGACGGTCGCCGCGGTTGCCCGCCGGCGCTGCAGCGTGCGCGCCGAGCGCGCCGAAGCGCTCAGGCAGCTGGAGGGAGCCGAGGCGTTCGACTTCCGGCAGCGCTTCCTGGACATGGTCGCGACGCTCGCCCGCGAGCGCCGCATGTCGCGCTTCGCCCTGCTCGCCGAGAAGCCCCGTTGAAGACGGAGACGGAGACCGCGTAGTCTCAGCGCGTGCGCGCCGCCGTCACGCGAGCGAGGTCGACGATGGAGGTCGTCGAC
This sequence comes from Gaiellales bacterium, assembly GCA_035696365.1. Lineage (GTDB taxonomy): Bacteria > Actinomycetota > Thermoleophilia > Gaiellales > JALYLC01 > JALYLC01. Next base: position 8,518 of record DASRQS010000069.1, read on the forward strand.
GTCCCCGAGCCCGGCCCGGCGGCGCCCGGCTGCGTCGTCGTGCGCCCGGAGACGATCGGCATCTGCGGCAGCGACTTCCACTACTTCCACGGCGACCTGGGCTCGGTCGGCGACGACGAGCTCTACCCGCGCATCCAGGGCCACGAGTTCTCGGCGATCCTTGAGGACGTCGGGCCGGACTGCCCGCCGGGTCTCGCGGCCGGCCAGCGGGTCGCGGTCTGGCCGGTGATCGCGTGCGGTGACTGCCACGCCTGCCGGCTGGGCCTCGGCAATGCCTGCGAGCACATCGATCTGATCGGCATCCACCGCGACGGCGCGCTCCAGCAGCGGCTCTCCATTCCGGCGTCGCAGGCCTTTCCCGTGCTGGACACCGATGCCCGCCTCTCGGCCTTCATCGAGCCGATGTCCATCGCCGTGCGCACCTGCGTGCGCGGCCGGGTGGCCAGCGGCGAGCGCGTGCTCGTGCTCGGCGCCGGGCCGATCGGGCAGGCGGTCGCGATCGCGGCGCTCGACCGCGGCGCGCAGGTGCTGCTGGCCGATCGCCTGGCCGCCCGGCTGGAGCGCGGCAGCGCGTCGGGGGCCGACCTCGCGCTGCTGGAGCCCGGCGACGATCTCGTCGCCCGCGCGCGGGAATGGGGCGGAGGCGAGCTGCCCGAGGTCGTGGTCGAGGCAACCGGCGCGCGGGAGCCGATGCAGGCCGCGCTCGACGCGGTCGCCCAGACGGGCCGGGTGCTGGTGGTCGGGCTCTCGACCTTCGAGGTGCCGTTGCGCATCGGCACGCTGCCATTCCGCGAGCTCGACGTGCTGGGCGTGAGCACATGCAGCGCGGCCGACTTCGGCGAGGCCGTCGCACTCGTCTCGCGCCGCTGCGACGCGGTCGAGCGTCTGATCTCGCATGACTACGCGCTCGAGGATGCGCCCGCCGCGATCGCGTTCGCCATCGACAACCCCGCCGAGACTATGAAGGTGCTGGTGCACGCCGGATGAGCATCGAGCCGGGAGCCGTCACGGCTCGCCTCTTCGACGTGCGCGGCAGCCGCGCCCTGGTGACGGGGGCCGCGAGCGGGCTCGGGCTCGCCGTCGCCGAGGTGCTGGCCGAGTGCGGCGCGCGCGTGACGCTCGCCGACATCCACGCCGAACGGCTCGTTGACGAGGCCGGGCGGCTGTCGGCCGGCGGCTGCGAGGTTCGCACGGCCGTCGTCGACGTGACCGACGACGCGTCGGTGCGCTCGGCCTTCGCCGACGCCGCCGGGACCTACGGCGGCCTTGACGTCGTCTTCGCGAACGCCGGCATCGCCGCGGTGCCGGGCTACGCGAACGCCGGTGGACAGGAGCTCCACAGCGTTGGCGACGAGGCCTGGCGACGCGTGCTCGGCGTCAACCTGGACGGCGTGCTCTCCACGATGCGCGCAGCGGCGGGCGTGATGAAGCCACAGCGCTCGGGGCGCATCGTCGTCACCGCCTCGACGGCGGGCCTGCGCGCCGACCCGATGGTCTGTTACGGGTACGCCGCGAGCAAGGCGGCCGTGATCAACGTCGCCAAGCAGGCGGCGCTCGAGCTCGCTCCCCACGGCGTGCACGTGAACGTGATCGCCCCGGGCCCGATCAAGACGCGCATCGGAGGCGGCGTCACACCCGAGTCCGAGCAGCAGTGGGCGGCGCGGGTGCCACTCGGCCGCATGGGCGAGCCCGAGGAGCTGAAGGGGCTGGCGCTCATGCTCGCCTCGCCCGCAGCGAGCTTCATCACGGGCGCCGTGATCACGATCGACGGCGGCCAGCTGCTGGGCGAGCCCGGCGGCTGGTAGACCGCGGCTGCTGCACAAACCGGTCTGACCCCGATGTGTGCGGTGCGCGGCCGCTCAGCTTGCGAGCGGGACCTCGAGGTCGACCGCAAAGTCCGCGGACGTCACGGCTCGCACGTCCTGCTCGGTCGCGCCGTCCAGCAACTCGACCAGGACGAGGCCGCCGTGGCGTATGCGGAACACCGACAGCTCCGTGATCACCACGTCGACGGCCGCCTTCGCGGTCAGCGGATACGTGCAGACCGGCACCACCTTGGGCTCTCCGGCCGAGGAGGTCGCGGTCATCGTCACGATCACGCGGCGGGCTCCGACCACGAGGTCCATCGCGCCGCCGACACCGAGCACGTCCTTCCCCGGCACCGCCCAGTTGGCGATGTCGCCCCCGGCGCTGACCTGCAGCGCGCCGAGCACGGCCACATCGATGTGGCCGCCCCTGATCATCGCGAAGCTCGCAGCGCTGTCGAAGTACGACGCGCCCGGCAGCGCGGTCACCGGCCGCTTGGCCGCATCGATCATGTCCGTGTCGAGCTCGTTCTCGTCGGGCCTCGGCCCCACGCCGAGCAGGCCGTTCTCGGTGTGCAGGAACACGCCCGCCTCGTCGTCCAGGAAGCCCGGGATCAGGTTCGGGATGCCGATGCCGAGATTCACGACCTCGCCCGCGTGCAACTCGAGTGCGGCGCGCGCCGCGATCGTGCGTTTGGGATCGCCACCCATCAGCGGCTCATGTCTGGAGTACCAACTCGTCGATGTAGAGATGCGGTGTCATCACGGACTCCGGATCGAGCCCGCCAACCGGGACGACCTCGCTGGTCTCCGCGATCGTGACCCGCGCCGCGGTCGCCATCAGCGGATTGAAGTTGCGTGCGGTGCGGCGATACCACAGGTTTCCCAGCGTATCCGCGCGCGCGGCGAACACCAGCGCCACATCGGCGCGGATCGAGCACTCGAGCACGTGGGGCACGCCGTTGATCACGCGCTCCTCCTTGCCCTTCGCGAGCAGCGTTCCCGCGCCCACAGGCGTGAAGAAGCCCGAGATGCCCGCGCCACCCGCGCGGATCGCCTCGGCGAAGGTGCCCTGCGGCAACAGCGTGGCCTCGATCTTGCCGGCGTTGACGGCGGCCACCGCCTCGGGATTCGAGGTGAAGTACGAGGAGATCCCACGGCGGATCCGGCCCTGGCGCAAGAGCTTGCCGAGGCCCTTCCCCGGCTCGCCGATGTTGTTCGAGATGATCGTCAGATCGGTCGCTTCGGAGAGCTCGACGAGCGCGTCGAGCAGCGTCAGGGGCGCGCCGACGAGGCCGAACCCGCCGACCATCACGGTGTCACCCGTGCGCACGTGGCTGATGGCCTCCTCCGGAGAGGTCAGCCGGTTGACCGTCATCGCGTTTCCGGGCGCTTCATCTCAGAACGGGAAGGGATGCGAGCCGCGCTGCACGAGGATGTCCGCGGCCCTGAGGAAGAACCCCTGGCGCACGGCGGCAGGCGTCTGCGCCCAGGCCGGGGCCGCTGCGGCCGCCGCCTCGACGGCCGGGTGCGCGTCCGCGCGCGAGCCTGCCGCGACGTTCGCCACGAGGTCGCTGTTGAACGGATCGCGGTCCTCGAACGTCCGCCCGTCCTCCGCGTCCGCCCATTCGCCGCCGATGAAGAGTCGCTTCGCCGTGCTCTCCCGGGTCTCCGCGCTCATGTGCATCTCCCTGTGCTCGATCCCCTCAGTACATCATCAGAACGCGTCCGACAGCGCCGGCTCAGGGGCAATGACGGCGCAGCTCAATCCGCTGCCGGAACACCCGCGGGGTGACTTGCTCGAGCAGTGTTCCATTCCTCGGTACAGTAGTCTAGTATCCGGGACGTGAATTTCGAGGCCCAGACGACGGGAGGGCGTCGGCCGGTTGATCCGGGCATGTCCCAGTCGCTCGAGCGAGGCCTCGCCGTCCTGGCGCTCTTCAAGTCCGGGCAGCCGTTGATGGGCGTCAGCGAGATCGGTCGCGCGCTCGATCTCTCGCGCAGCACGGCGCATCGCTACGTCTCCACGCTGGCCGCTCTCGGCTACCTCCAGCAGGACCGCGAGAGCAAGCGTTACCGCCTGGGACCGCGTGTGCTCGATCTCGGCTTCTCGGCGATCAACTCGATGGACGTCCGTGAGATCTCGGCACCGCACCTACAGCAGCTCAGTGACGAGACGGGTCACACCGTCAACATGGCGATCCTCGACGGCGGCGACATCGTCTACATCGAACGCTGTCGCGCCTCGCGTCCCGGCCAGCGCGAGATCGATCTCAACCTGCACATCGGCTCTCGCCTGCCCGCCTACTGCACCGCCATGGGCAAGGCGATGCTCGCGTTCCTGCCCGACGACCGCCTGGCCGCGATTCTCGAGGAAGTCGAGCTGACCGAGCGCGGCCCCAACACGATCACCGACGAGGCCGCCTTCCGCGCGGAGCTCGCCGGCATCCGCAAGACAGGCATCGCCGTGAACGACGAGGAGCTCGCCTACGGCCTGCGCTCGATCGCAGCTCCGATCAGCGCACGCTCGGGCGAAGTGGTGGCTGCGCTCAACCTCGCCGTGCATCGCTCCATGGGCCTGACGACCGATCTCATCGAACGATTCTCACCCGCTGTTCTCAAGACGGCGGCTGCCATCTCCTCGGAGATCCCCTAACGAATGGCAGCCGAGCGCGCGTCTAACAACCCAGGAGCAGGTCGTATGCGACACCCGGCGCGAGGAGGACGAGTTTGAGGAGGTCGTGACCGCGGACGCGCCCCTTTGCGTCGACCGCCGTGTAGTTCAGTCCTGACGATGCAGTCCTGACGAAGCGAGAGAATCGAGGGTAGTGACCTGATGAGATCGACGAAGATCAAGCTCAGTGTCGTGTGCGCGGCGGTCAGTGTTGTCGCGCTGTCGACGGCGTGGGTCACGGGCGCCGGCGCAGCGGCGCCGGTGGGCTCGGGCACGGCTTCCGCGACGAAGTCCGTCTGCGGCGCCGGGACCGGCAAGAAGGCGACCGGCAAGCCGATCAAGCTCGGCGGGATCGACATGCTCATCCCGGGCGTCGACTTCACGACGGTCGGCAAGTTCGCCGCCGCGTACTTCAAGTGCGTGAACGACAACGGCGGCATCAACGGCCGCCCGATCAAATACACCCTTTACAACGAGCAGCTCAACCCGACGCAGCAGGCGTCGCTGGCCAAGAAGCTGGTCGAGAGCGACAAGGTCGTGGGCGTCGTGGGCAACACGAGCTTCACGGAGTGCGGCACGAACTGGAAGTACTACAAGTCCAAGGGCTTCACCGTGATCGGGGCGGGCGTGCAGGCGGAGTGCTTCGGCACCCCGACGTACGTCGAGTCGAACATGGGCCCGCGCTACAGCAACATCGGCGCCGCCCAGGCGCTGATCAAACGCGGCGCGAAGTCGCTCATGGTCGCATCGCCCGACACGATCTCGGCCTACGCCGACGGCGGCGTGCTCAAGGTCGCAGCAGCGGCCGGCATCCCGGGCAAGGCGTTCCCGATCAAGCTCCCGATCACGGACGCCAACTCGACGATCCTGCAGCTCGTGCAGGCGGCCGGCCAGGGCGGCGGGGTCATCCTGGACTTCACACCCGACTCGGCGCCGGCCCTGATGCAGGCGGCCATCGCCCAGGGTCTGGTCGACAAGGTGCTTTGGGGCTCGTCCACGCCGATCGCCAACGCGTTGATGGCGAAGCAGTTCCCGCAGTTCGACGGGAAGATGCACATCAATCAGGAGTTCGGCAACATCAACGACGGCTCGCCGGACGAGAATCTGTACCTCCAGATCACCAAGAAGTACGCGCCCAGCATCTCGCCCCAGGCCTTCGGCCAGATGGGCTTCATGGACGCGAAGTTCGCCACCCAGGCGCTGATGAGCGTGAAGGGGGACGTTACGGCCGCGTCGTATAACGCCGCAGTCCGGAACCTCAAGAACGTCAAGACGAGCATGCTCTGCAAGCCGTGGTACGTCGGTAAGAACCTGGCGTACCACATCCCGAGCAACTGGGACATCACCGTGACCTACAAGGGCGGCGCGGTGGTGACCGAGGACAAGTGCTTCGCGATCCAGGCGGTCGACCCGGAGCTCACGCAGACCCGGAAGTGGGAGAAGCAGTTCAGCCTGAACACCGGGAAGTAACGGGAGCAGGTGGAGATCAGGCGTCCGTGAGTGCCGATGATTAGCTTCGCGACAACGACGGTGTTCGGCGTGGACTGGATTTTCCTCAAGCCGTACATCGTGCTCGGACTCGCGCTGGGAGCGGTGTATGCGCTGTCCGGTGTCGGAGTCGTGGTCCTGTACCAGGCCACCGGAGTGCTGAACCTCGCGTTCGGCGCAATCGGCGCCGCGGGCGCCCTGATCGCCTATTACCTCGTCAACCACACGAGCTGGCCCCACTGGCTCGCCTACCTGACCTGCGTCCTGTTCGGAGCGGTCGTCAACGTCATCTACGGCATGGTGCTGGGACCGGCGTTCGCGGGACGCGACCCGCTCGTCAAGATGATGGGCACACTGGGCCTGGCATTGATACTGCTCGGAGTGATGGCCTGGCGCGCGCCCGCCGGCGGGGCCTTCGTCCGGGTGCTCCAGCTCCCGACCTCGAATCACCGCTACACGGTCTTCGGAGCGGTCGTCACGCTGACGCAGATCCTGGCGCTTGCATTGGCACTCGCGCTCACGGTCGGGACGACGGCGTTCCTGCGCTACACGAAGATCGGCACCGCGATGCGGGCGCTTGCGAGCGACCGCGAGATCACGGCCACGCTCGGCGTGCCGGTGCGCAGGGTCGAGCTCGCGGCCTGGCTGGGATCGGGGCTCGTGTGCGGCGCCTCCGGCCTCCTGCTCGCGGATCTCTTCACGTCGCTCGACTACACGGCCCTCACCTTCCTTGTGATCTCCTCCCTCGCGGCGGCGCTGATCGGCCGGCTGCGCTCGCTGTGGGTCACGCTCGCGGGCGGGCTCGCCGTAGGGCTCGCCCAGGCTGTCGCCACGCCGTACCAATCGATATCGGCATACCGCACGGCGGCACCCTTCGTGCTCGCGATCATCGCGCTGCTCTATCTCGGGCGCCACCGCACGGTCACCCTTTCGCGGACAGCCGGGTAGCGGATGCGCACACTCGAGGCAGGCTCCGCGCTGATGGCGCGGGGCGTCCTGGCCCGCAGCGCGGGGATCATCGCGTTCCTGGCCGTGGCCCTGTTCGTCGTGCCCGCCGCGCTCGGCGGAGATTGGATCAAGACCCTCACGGCCGTCGCGATCTACGCGGTGGTGGCCGCAGGGCTGGTCACCCTCTACGGCCGTGTCGGCATGATCTCGCTCGGCCAGATCGCGCTGCTCGCCATCGGCACCTGGACGGCGACCCGGATCAACTACGCGATCGACCTCCCGTTCCCGGTCCTGCTGCTCGTCACGGGCGCGATCACCTGCGTGGTCGGCGTGCTGATCGGGTTGCCGGCGCTTCGCCTGAGCGGCCTCTACCTCGCGCTGATCACGCTGATGGCGGCAGGCGCGGTGAACGTCGTGCTCACCACGATCAACTTCCCGAACGGCGGCCATGGTTTCACGGGCCACACCTCGACGCCCAATCTGTCGGGGCTGGAGCCGGTCGGCCGGCCCGGCATCGCGGGGGGCGATACGGCCTACTACCGCTACACGATCGTCGTCTCGGCGCTCATGTTCCTGCTGATCGCCGCGCACTTCGCCTCGAAGCCCGGGCGGGCCTGGGCATCGATCCGCGAGAGCGAGCCCGCCGCGCTCGCGACTGGCGTGAACATCGTCCGTTACAAGCTGTGGGCGTTCGCGCTCGCCTCGTTCACGACCGGTGTCGCCGGCGGCCTGCTCGCCGCGCAACTCGGCCAGCCCACCGCGTTCGGGTTCCCGACGCAGGACTCCCTCACGCTGCTCGCCGCGGCCCTGATCGGTGGCATCTACTCGCTCTGGGGAGCCGTCATCGCGGGCGCGTTCAGCCAGCTCGCGCCCTTCCTCTTCCAAGCGCAGTGGGGCATCGACCCGAACTTCCTGCTCATCATCTTCGGTGTCGGGCTGCTGCAGGTGCTGCTGACGGCCCCGCGTGGCATCGTCGTGCAGATGCCGAAGGACATCGCGAACCTGGGACGCCTCGGCATCTCGCTGTACCGGCGGGCGACCGGCTCCCGGAGCACCGGATGATCGAGGTCCAGGGCCTGACGGTGCGCTTCGCGGGCGTCCTCCCGATCGACGACGTCAGCGTCGTCTTCCCGGGCGGCACGTGCGGCCTGATCGGCCCGAACGGCGCCGGCAAGACGACCTTCTTCAACGTCCTGAGCGGCTTCGTCAAGCCCGCCTCGGGATCGATCCGCGCCTTCGGCGACGACCTGCTGAAGATGGTGGATTACCGGCGGGCGCGCTGGGGGCTCCGGCGCACGTTCCAAACCGAGATGGCGATCGAGCAGCTCTCGGTGTTCGACAACGTGGCGATGATCCACGAGCACTCGGCAGCTGCGCGCGCGTCCCGGCGGGCCGACGTGCTGAGCGCGATCGAGTACGTCGGTCTCGAGGTCGCGCCCACCGTCAAGGTCGGCGGGCTCGGCGCTCGCGACCGCCGCCTCGTCGAGATCGCCCGTGCTGTCGTCGGCGCGCCCAAGGTCGTGCTGCTCGACGAGCCTGCCGCCGGGCTGCCGGACGAGGAGACCGAGCACATGGGCGGCGTGATCCAGGGCATCCCGGAGCGCTTCGGGGCTCTGGTGATCCTCGTCGACCACGACATGAGCCTCGTCCAGGCGTGCTGCACGACGACCGCCGTGCTCGACTTCGGCAGGCTCATCGCGACCGGAGCCACCGCAGACGTGCTGCGCGACAAGAACGTCATGCGCGCGTATCTCGGCACCGAGGACGTCGAGGAGGTCGAGGACGTCGTGCCGAGCCAGGAACCGGCATGAGCGCACCGCAGCCCCCCACGGGGCCCGAGCTGCGCTTCGAGCAGCTGTGCGTCTCCCGCGGTGGACGGCGCGTGCTGCACGATGTGTCGCTCTCGATCCCTCCCGGTGAGATCACCACGCTGCTCGGCCCCAACGGCGCGGGCAAGTCCTCGCTGGTGCTCGCCGTCGGCGGGGTACTGCGCGTCTCGAGCGGCCGCGTGCTGCTGGGGGAGGACGACCTCACGCGCGGGCGCCCGGAGCGCATCCGGGGATCCGGCGTCGCGATCGTGCCCGAGGGCCGCCGCCTGCTGCCGGGACTCACGGTCGAGGACAACCTCCGGGTGGCGACCTACGCCCTCTCGAAGGCGGACGCCAAGAGCGGCGTGGCGCGAGCGCTCGAGCTCTTCCCGGAGCTCGAGAAGCGCTGGCGGATCACGTGCCGCCTCCTCTCCGGCGGCGAGCAGCAGATGGTCGTGCTCGCCCAGGCGCTCGTGTCCCATCCGCGGATGATCCTGGTCGACGAGCTCTCGCTCGGACTCGCGCCCGTCGTGGTCAAGCGCCTCGCTCCCGTGCTCCAGGCCGTCGCGGCGAGCGGAGCCGGCGTCCTGCTGATCGAGCAGTTCGCCCACATCGCGCTCGCGCTCGCGAACAAGGCCTACGTGCTCGAGGGCGGCCGCATCCGCTACGAGGGGACGGCCAAGGAGCTCACCGAGCAGCCGGACCTGCTGCGCTCCGCCTATCTGTTGCGCGGCAAGGCGGCCGCGCCCGCGCTCGACACCGTTGCGATCGAGCCCGCGCCGCCTCCCCCCGCCTGAGACGGGTTAGGAGGGCACGAGCACGGCGCGCCCGGTGACCTCGCCATCGCGGAGCTTCGCGAGCACGTCGTTGACCGAGTCGAGCGGATGGGTCTCGGACTTGAGCACGAGACGGCCGGCCACGTGCAGCTGCATGACCTCCCAGAGGTCGAGCCAGGTGCCCACGAGGTTGCCCATGACCGTCTGCTCACCGCCGACCAGGACAGCCGAGGGAACCGAGACCATGCCGCCGAAGCCGACGACGGAATACGTGCCGCCACGGGCGAGCATGGCCAGGCAGTCGGCGTGCGACTGATCGGTTCCCACGAAGTCGAAGATGAGGTCGGCGCCGCGGTCGCCCGTAAGCTCGCGCACGGCGTCCACGGCGCCGGCACCGTCCAGCACGTCGCCGGCCCCGAGCTCCGAGGCGAGCGCGCGGCGCCGCGAGTCGGTGTCGACGGCGATCGTGGCGCTCGCCCCGAGCTCCCGGATGAGCTGCAGCGCGACGTGGCCCACCCCGCCGACGCCGAGCACAACCGCCGTCGTGCCCGGCGTGGCGAGGTGCGCGAGGCGCTTGACCGCGTGGTAGGCCGTGAGGCCCGCGTCGGCGTGCGGTGCGATCGCGGCCGGCTGGACGCCGTCGGGCAATGGCAGGAGCGAGCGCTCCGGAACGAGGACGAAGTCGGCGAACCCGCCGTCGACCGTCAGCCCGGTGAACTGGTGGTGGATGCAGAGCATGTCGATGCCGCGCCGGCAGGGGACGCACAGCCCACAGCTGTGGGGCGGGAAGACGAGCACCGCGTCGCCCTTGGCGACGGTCGTCACGCCGGCGCCGACCTCTTCGATCCAGCCCGCGTTCTCGTGCCCGAGCACGCGCGGGAGCGTGACACCGGCGGGCTCCATGAGACCCTCGATCGCGTGCAGATCGGTCGCGCAGACTCCAGCTCCGCCGATACGGACGACCACGTCATTCGGATGGGAGGGCTCCGGCACCGGGCGCTCGACGAACTCGAGCGGCTGGTGGTACTCGCGCATGAGTGCCGCTTTCACGGTTCTCCCCTCGTGGGGTGTGTGTCGAGTGCGACGACGAGCTCGCGCAAGTAGTCGAGGTGCCGGCGCATCGCGCGCTGGGCGGCGGCGGGCTGGCGCAGCCGGATGGCGCGCTGGATCACGCGGTGCTGGTGGAGGATCGCGCCGCCGTCGATCGAGGCGCCGATGGTATCGATCAGCGACGGTTGCAGCACGTCGAGCGTCCAGCTCGTGAACGCCCGCAGTAGCTCGTTGCGCGCCGCGCTCGCGATCACGCGATGGAACTGGGAGTCGGCGGCGCGGAAGGCCTCTGAGGCCGGGTGGTTGCCCTCGGCCTCGGCGATCGCGTCGAGCAGCTCCGCAGCCGTCGCGTCGGTCGCGTGCTGTGCTGCCAGACCGGCCAGCGGCACCTCCAGGGAGATGCGCGCCTCGACCAGCTCGATCAGCGAGACGTCGTGGGTCTCGAGCATCACGGCGATCGACTCGCTGACGTTGCGCCGCATGCCCTCGCTCTGGGTGCTCTCGACGAAGATGCCGCCACCGGGTCCCTGGGAGGCTCGGATCAGGTGCGAGCCCGCAAGCAGGCGGAGCCCCTCCCGCAGGGTCGGCCGGCTGACGCCGAACTCGGCCGCGAGCTCCTGCTCGGTTCCGAGGCGCTCGCCCGGGCGCAAATCGCGCTCGGCCAGGTAGCGCCGGATCTCGAACGCCACCTGCTCGCTGGCATCCCTGCGCGCCGATCCGAAGCGCGTGCTCACGGCGCGAACGTGGCGTCGGGCGCGACGACGACCTCGAGCAACAGCGGCTCGTCGCGATCGGCGAGGCCCGGCAGGACCTCGTCCAGCACCTCCAGCAGATCCGCGTGGTCGCGGACCGTGCGCGCCGGGCACCCGAACGCGCGCGCCAGCCCTGCGACGTCGACGGCGAAGCCGGGCCAGGGCGCCGTTCCTCCGGCCTGCTCGGCCAGCCTGTCCATGATCGCGTAGCCGCCGTTCGAGAGGATCACGAACAGCGCGCCCGCGCGGTACTGCGCCGCGCTCCAGAGCGCCTGGATCGAGTACAGCGACGACCCGTCGCCGACGATCGCCACTACGGGCCTGTCCGGCCGCGCCATGCGCAGGCCGATCGAGGCGGGCAGCGCGAATCCGAGCCCGCCCATGGCAGGGCTGAGCGAGCCGAGCGACTCGCGGGCCGGAAGGCGCGCGAGCAATTCGGGGCGGCTCGACGGGGACTCCTCGATCACGATCGCGGTGCGGGGCAGGCGGTCGGCCATGGCCGCGAAGACATCGGCGGCACGCATCGGCTCACCTGCGGCGGGGGGGTCGGGCGCGTCCGGCGGCGCCTGCACCGGCGGGGCCGTGCTCTCGCGTGCCGGCAGGAGCCGCACGAGCTCGGCGCAGACGGGCCCGGGTGCCGCCAGCAGCCCGAGATCGGCCGTACTCCGATGCACTTCGTCCGGGTCGTCGCTGACCATCGCGACCACGGTGCCGGGATGGACGAAGGGCCCCGGGATGAAGGGGTACTGGCGGAAGACCGGCGCGCCGACCACGAGCACGACGTCGTGGGGCGCGAGCAGCTCACGCAGGCGGATACGGTCGGCCGGCAGGTGGCCGGCGAACTGGGGGTGATCCTGAGGGAAGCCCGCGCGCGAGCTGAACGACTCCTGCCAGACCGGGCACCCGAGCCGCTCCGCCAGGGCCACCAGCGCCCGCCAGGCCTCGGGATCATCTGCGCCCGCGCCGACCACGAGCGCCGGAGCCGATGCTCCGGAGACGAGCTCGGCAAGCTCGGCGAGCGCGCGGCCGTCGGCCGCGCGCGCGCGCACGACGCGGCGCGGCGCGGCGCGCTCGTCCGCGGCACCCGCCGGCGCCAGCCAATCGTCCATCGGCACGATCACGAGCGCCGGGCCCTTCGCGCTTGCGGCCTCGTGAACAGCGCGAGCGATCGCGCCTGGCACGTCCTGCGGGCGCACTGGCTCGTCGACCCAGACCGGATACTCGCCCGCGAGGCCCCGCAATCTGCCGGCGAGGAACGGCTGCGTCGCGAGGTGGCGGCGGTCCTGCTGACCGACCACGACCACGAGCGGCGCGCGGTTGACGCGCGCGGTGGCCAGCGCTCCCACGGCGTTGCCGAGGCCCGCGGTGGTGTGCAGGATCGCGAGCGCGGGCTCGCCGCGCCCGAGTGCCCAGCCGGTGGCCATGCCGACGACGGAGCCCTCGTGCAACGCCAGCACGAAGCGGAAGTCGCTCGGGAGGTCTGAGAGCAGCTGGATCTCCGTGGAGCCCGGATTGGCGAAGATCGACGTGAGCCCGTACTCCCGCCACACGTCGAAGGTCGCCTCGCGAACGGTCTGACCGGCCACGCCGCACAGGCTACACGGGCGCGTGAGCGATACACAAATCATTTGATTTTTACGAGCATGGCTGTGACGATGGCCGGCGTGAAGGTGACGATCGTCGGAGGGGCGGGCGGCGTCGGGGCGTCGACGGCCTTCAACCTGGCGCTGATGCAGGGCGGGCACGAGGTCGTGATCCTCGACAGCCGGCCCGAGATGGTCACCTCGCACGTCATGGACTACGACCAGGTGCTCGAGCTGTCGCCGGCGTGCACGCTGCGCGGAGGCGATGCGAGCGATCTGGCCGGCGCGGACGTTGCGGTCCTGCTCTCGTCGGCGCCGCTCGTGGCCAACCTGCCGAGGATCGAGTACCTCGCGAAGAACGCCGTGATCGCCGACGCCTTCGCCGACGGCCTCGGGCCGGGCTGGGGCGGCGTCGTCATCGTCGTCACGAATCCGGTCGATCCGCTCGTGACGCGGCTGCACAAGCGGACCGGGCTCGACCGGCGGCGCGTGCTTGGCTACACCCTCAACGACAGCCTCCGCCTGCGCACGGGCCTCGCCAGGGCGCTCGGCACCGGTCCGGCGAGCATCGCTGCCTGGGTCGTCGGCGAGCACGGCGATCTCAGCGTGCCCCTGTACGGTCGCGTCGAGCTGAACGGCATGCCCGTGGAGCTCACGGCGGAGCAGATCGCCGTCGCCGAGGACTACCGCCGCAGCTGGTACCCGCGGCACGTCGCGCTCGACTCGGGCCGTTCGTCGACCTGGACGTCGGGCCTCGGCGTGGCGCGCATGATCTCCGCGCTCGCCGCCGACGGCGAGCTGTGGCCCGCGTCGGTCGTGCTCGAGGGCGAGTACGGCATCCGGAACGTCGCCGTGACCGTGCCGGCGACGATCGGCCGCGGCGGCCTGCTCGCGATCCACGAGTGGGATCTCAGCCCGGGCGAACTGGAGGCGCTGCGGGCTTCGGCCGAGTTCGTGCGCGCCGCGGCGACCGGCTGAGCCGCGGACCGCGGCGCCCCGCCGTCAGCCGGCGGTCGCGGAGTGCCCCCGGATCAGGTCCGCGGCCTTCTCGGCGATCATGATCGTGGCCGCGTTCGTGTTCCCGCGGGTGATGGTCGGCATGACCGAGGCGTCGGCCACACGCAGGCCCTCGAAGCCATACACGCGCAGCTGCGGGTCGACGACCGACCCGATCGCGCAGGTCGAGGTCGGGTGGTAGACGCTCTGCGACGCGCGACGGACGAACGCCATGATGTCGTCCTCGGAGTCGCTCGCCGGCACGCTGAACGGGGCGCGCATCGCGCGCCTGAGCGGTTCCTGGTCGGCGATCTCGAGCGCCTTGCGGACGCCGGCCACCATGCAGCGGCGATCCTCCTCGGTCGTGAGGAAGTTGCACAGGATGCGCGGCTTCGAGTCGGCCAGCGGCGCGCGCAGCAGCACGCGACCGCGGCTCGTCGGCTTGATGACAACGGGGCCGAAGCAGTAGCCGTGGTCGTGCGGCGCCGTCAGGCCCTCGTCGTAGAACAGCGACGGAGCGAAGTGGAACTGCATGTCGGGCGCATCGAGGCCCGGCCGCGTGTGCAAGAACGCGGCCGCCTCGGGGATGTTGGAGGTCAGCGGCCCCCGGCCCTCGCTCGCGAACCGCGCGAAGTTGTCGGGCGCGAAGGCCCCGAACAGCGAGGGCTCGTCGGTCTCGTAGTTGAGCTGGCACATGCAGTGGTCCTGCAGGTCGTGTCCCACCGGCAGGTTTTCGCGCACCTCCATGCCGTACGGCGTGAGGTCCTCTGCCGGCCCGATGCCCGAGATCATCAGCAGTACCGGCGACTGGTACGACCCGGCCGAGAGGATCACCTCGCGCTCGGCGCGGATCTCCTCGATCTGGCCGTTGTGGGAGATCTCGACGCCCACGGCGCGCGTGCCCTCGAACAGGATGCGCAGCGCCAGCGCGTCGGTGATCACGTCGAGATTCGGCCTGTCCTCGACCGGGTGCACGAATGCGCCCGCGGTCGAATGGCGGCGCCCGTCGCGCTGCGTGAGCTGGAAGCGCCCGACGCCCTCCTGGCGCGCGCCGTTGAAGTCGGGGTTGTAGTCGAGGCCGGCGAGCTCGCTGGCCTCCAGCATCGTCTCGATCAGCGGCGTCATGGCGCGGCTGTCGGAGACGCTGAGGGGGCCGCCGACCCCGTGGAAGGCGTCCTCGCCGCGCTCGTTGTCCTCCGAGCGCTTGAAGTAGGGCAGGACCTCGTCGTAGCTCCAGCCCTCTGCGCCGCCGGCGGCCCAGCCGTCGTAGTCGGCGCGGTTGCCGCGGATGTAGATCATGGCGTTGATCGACCCGGAGCCGCCGAGCACCTTGCCGCGCGGCAGGAAGAGCCGCCGGCCGCCGAGTCCCGGCTCCTGCTCGCCGAAGAGATCCCAGTCGACGCTCGACTTCAGCAGCATCGGGAACGCGATCGGCATGGCGATCTCCGGCCGGCTGTCCTGCCCGCCCGCCTCGATCAGCGCGACCCGAGCGCTGGAGTCCTCACTCAGCCGCCCCGCGAGCACGCAGCCCGCCGATCCCGCGCCGACGATCACATAGTCGTACACCGCGTCTCCTCTCGAGTGTCAGGCTGCCTGATAGTACGCCGCCGTCTAGGGCGAGATCAACATCGCCCGCACGGCCGCGACGATCTCGCCGGCGCCCGGCAGATAGGCGTCCTCGAGCGGCGGGCTCAGCGGGATCGGCGCGAAGGGCGCGCCCACGCGCGCGATCGGGGCGTCGAGCGAGTCGAAGGCCACCTCCCCCACCTGCGCCGCGATCTCGGCGCTGAAGCCCCCGTGCCGCACGGCCTCGTGCGCGATGACCAGCCTGCCCGTGCGCTGGACGGAGGCGACGATCGCCTCCAGGTCGAGCGGGACGAGCGTGCGCGGATCGATGATCTCGGCCTCGATGCCGTCCTCGGCCGCGAGCCGTTCGGCCGCCTCCAGCGCGTCGTGCACGAGGCGCGAGAGCGCGACGATCGTGACGTCGCGGCCGCTGCGCAGCGTCGCCGCGCGGCCGATCGGTACGGGCACCGGCGGCTCGCCCACCTCGCCGCGGCGGAAGTAGAGCGTCTTGTTCTCGATGAAGACGACGGGGTTCGGATCGGCGATCGCAGCGGCCAGCAGGCCCGCGGCATCCGCCGGGCTGCTCGGCATGACGACCTTCAGGCCCGGCACGTGCGTCAGCCAGCTCTCGAGGCTCTGCGAGTGCTGTGCGCCTCCGCGGTAGCCGGCGCCGCCCTGCGTGCGCAGCACCATCGGCACCGTGAGCTGGCCGCCCGACATGAAATGCGCCTTGGCGGCTCCGTTGACGAGCTGGTCGAGCGCGAGCGTGATGAAGTCGATGAACATGATCTCGAGCACCGGGCGCAGGCCCGACTGCGCGGCCCCGATCGCGACACCGGTGATGGCCGCCTCGCTGATCGGCGTGTCGATCACGCGCGCGGTTCCGAACTCCTCCGCGAGCCCCGCCGTCGCGGTGTAGGGCCCGCCTTCGGCGACGTCCTCGCCGAGCACGAACACGCGCTCGTCGGCGCGCATGGCCGCCGCGAGCGACGAGGTGATGGCCTTGATGTACGTCGTCTCAGCCATCGGCGTAGACCATGTGCTCGATCAGCCCACGTGGCGGGAAGGGGCTCTCGCGCCCGAAGCGCACGGCAGCCTGCACGGCCGCGGCGGCCTCGGCCTCGATGCCCGCCAGGGCGCTCTCGGCCAGCCAGCCCTGCGCGACCGCGTGGCGCTGGAGCCGCAGGATCGGATCCTTCTCCTGCCAGTCGGCGGCCGCGATCGCCTCGCGGTACTTCCCCGGGTCGCCCTCGTAGTGGCCCCGCAAACGCTGCACCAGGCACTCGAGCAGGAACGGCCCCCGCCCCGCGCGCGCCAAGGCGAGGTAGCCCCCGAAGGCCTCCCAGACCGCAAGCACGTCGTTGCCGTCGACGGTCGAGCGCTCGACCCCGTACGGCGCGACGACGTCGCTGACGCGTTCCACCACGGTGTGCGCCGAGCGCGGCGTGAACTCCGCGAACCCGTTGTTCTCGCACACGAGGATCAGCGGCAGCTTCCAGAGCGCGGCCAGGTTCACGGTCTCGTTGAAGTGCCCGGCCTGCACCGCCCCGTCGCCGAAGAACACGACGGCCACCGCATTTTCGCCGCGCAGCCGCGCGGCCAGCGCGCTGCCGAGCGCGATCGGGATGCTGCCGCCGACGACGCCCGTCGCGCCCATGAAGCCGTGCTCGGCGTCGACCAGGTGCATCGATCCCCCGAGCCCCCTGCAGAGCCCCGTGTCACGCCCCATGAGCTCGGCCATCACCCGCTCCAGCGGTGCGCCCTTCGCGATCGCATGCCCGTGTGCGCGATGGCCGGAGTAGACGGGGTCGCTGTCGCGCAGCTGCGAGCAGACGGCTCCGGCCACGCCCTCCTGGCCCACGCTCAGGTGCACGAGCCCGTGCACCTCGTCCGACTGCTTCAGCCGGCCGACCCGTTCCTCGAACACGCGGATCCGCCACATCGTCGCCAGCAGGCCCAGCGCCTGTGCGCGATCGGGCCCGGGCACTACGCCGTCACGGGGGCGAACCCGAGCACCTGCCGCACGGCTGCCACGACCTTGTCCTCGTCCGGCATCACGAAGGCCTCGAGCGGCTGGCTGTAGGGCACGGTCGCATCGAGCGCCGTGACCTGCACGATGGGAGCCTTGAGCGACGAGAACCCGTGCTCGGCGACCTCGCCGGCGATCACGGTCGCGGCGGAGGCGTGCCGCGTCGACTGGTCGACGAGCACGAGCCGGCCCGTCTTCTCGACCGACTCGAGGATCGTCTTCGTGTCGAGCGGCGCCAGCGTGCGCGGGTCGATCACCTCGGCCTGGATGCCCTCGCCCGCCAGTTGGCCGGCGGCGTTCAGCGCGCGGTCGACGCACCAGCCGGTGGCGACGATCGTCACATCGCCGCCCTGGCGCCGGATCGAGGCCTCACCGAAGGGGACGAGGTACTCGCCGTCGGGCACCTCGCCGTGCTCCAGCGTGAGCAGGTAGTTGTGCAGGTAGACGACCGGGTCGTCGTCGCGGATCGCGCTCGCCATCAGGCCCTTCGCGTCGGCCGCCGTCGACGGCACCACGACCTTCAAGCCAGGGACTCCCATGAAGAGGGCATTGATGGTGCCGGTGTGCTGGCCCGCCCAGCCGGCGGTGAAGCCGTAGCCGGCCTTGAGCACGATCGGCACCTTGACCTGGCCGCCGCTCATGGCGCGGAAGCGCGGCGCCTCGTTCAGCACCTGGTCCATGGCGACGAGCATGAACTCGGCCATGTAGAGCTCCACCACGGGCCGGAAGCCCGAGAGCGCTGCGCCGATGGCGATGCCGATCTCAGCCGTCTCGGAGATCGGCGTGACGCGCACGCGGTCCTTGCCGAAGGCGTCGACGAAGGGCTCGTTCTCGGTCGTGGCCATGTTCTGGCCGAAGTACAGGACGCTCGGGTCGCGCTCCATCTCGAGGTGGATCGCCTCGCCGATGGCGGCGATGTACGGCAGTTCGTGTGCCATGAGATCGCTCCTAGGCCTCGTTGTAGGCGAGTGCTTCGCTGGTGTCCGGGAACGGGCTCTCGAGCGCGAACGTGACCGCTGCCTGCATCTCCTCGCGCACCTTCTCCGCAATCGCATCGGCCCGCTCGGCCGTGAGCGTGCCGTCCGCGACCAGCCGCACGCGGAAGGCGGGCACGGGATCGCCCTGCTTGGCCGCCTCGTACTCCTCGGGGTTGCCGAACTTCTCCACCGCCTCGTGTTCGGGGAAGTGCAGTGGCACGCCGGGCGGGGCGATGATGTTGCCGTGCGCCGAGAGGCGGTACATCTGCGACTCGACGAGCGTGGGCCCGTCACCGGCGCGCGCACGCGCGACGGCGGCGCCGACGGTCTCGTAGACCGCAACCGGGTCGCGCCCGTCGATCGTCACGCCGGGCATGCTGAAAGCCTTCGCCTTGACCGAGAGATTCTCTCCGTTGGCGCGGTTCGCGTCTTCCTGGTCGCTGCGCGTGTGCACGTTGTAGCCGTTGTTCTCCATCACGAAGACGATGGGGAGCTTCCACAGCGAGGCGATGTTGAGCGTCTCGGCGAACGCGCCCTGCTTCGAGGCGCCGTCGCCGAAGAAGCTGAGCACGACCTGGCCCTGCTTGCGGATCTGGGCCGCCCAGGCGGCGCCGGCCGCATGTGGGATGCCGGCGGCGACGATGCCCGAGGTGCCGAGGAAGCCGTTGGAGACGTCAGTCAGGTGCATCGATCCCCCGATGCCCTTGCAGAGCCCGTCCTTGCGCCCGTAGATCTCCGCCATGATCGCCTTCGGGTCGGTCCCGCGCGCGATGGGATAGCCGTGGCAGCGGTAGGTCGTGAGGAACTGGTCGTCAGGACCGAGCGTCGCGATCGACCCCACGATCGACGCCTCCGCGCCGTCGGCCAGGTGGGTGTGACCCCGGATCACGCCCGGGTGCTCGAGGAACGTGCGCTTGACCCGCTCCTCGAACTCGCGGATCCGCAGCATCTGCTCGTAGATCCAGACGAGGCGGTCGCGGTCGAGCGGGGTGACTCCCTCGTTCGCGCTCACGCAGAGCTCCTCTCGTGTCCGAATTGGGAAGCGGTCGTCTCGTAGGCCCGCCGGAAGATCACGTCGAGTGGCTGGTTGCGTAACTCATCGGAGAGCACCTCGACGCCCCACGGCCCGGAATAGCCCTGATCCTGGCAGACCTCGATGGTGCCGCGCAGGTCGAACTCGCCCTCGCCCGGTAGGCGGCGGTGGTTGACGGTCTCGTCGATCAGGTCGTCCATGTCCTGGAGCCGGCCGTCGCTCAGCTCCACCCATGACAGGTACTCGAGCGGAATGCGACGGAGCTCTTTCGGGGCGATCCCCAGCTTTCCCATGTGCCAGGTGTCGACGGCGATGCCGCCGTTCGACGCGCCCGCGCCCTGGACGACAGCGAGCGCCGCGTCGATGCTCCTCACGTTGACATCGAACGGCATGAACTCGTAGACGACCTTCGCCTCGGTGTGCTGCGCGGCCTCGGCGCACAGCTCGCCGAAGCGCTCGGTGAGCTGCGAGAGCTCGCACGGCGTGCCCGGGATGTTGCCCACCTTGATGTGGTGCGGAAGCAGCTCGGCGGCGGCGCGGAAGAGCAGCTCGCGCGTGGCGTCCGAGGCGCTGCGCCGCTCATCGCCTTCGTCCAGGAACCAGTCCATGAGGAACTCGAGCTCGAGGTGGCGCAGCCCGTTGTCGTCGAACACCTTGCGCATGTCCGCGAGGCTGCGCGACTCCAGCACGTGCGCGAGGTCGGCGTGCCAGATGCCGATGCCACTGAAGCCCACCGTGCGCGCCTCGGCGCAGCGATCGGCCCAGTCGAAGAGGCTCCACTCGCGCCCGCTGTGCACCTCGACCGGGCCGGAGACGGTCCAGTAGAGCCCGACCAGCTCGACGTCCGCGCCCATGCTCACCGGCTATTTCGGCCGGTACGACGCACGGACGACCTCGGCATACGGGACGGGCGAGACGGTGGCGCGGATCTCGCTCTGCACGTGGCGCTCGACGACCGGCTTTCCGGAGCCCCCGCCCTCCTCGCCCCAGACGAGTGTCACCTCGGTGCCGGGCTCGCTGTGCTCGGCGTCCACGTAGGCCAGCGAGAGCATCGAGCTCTCGTTGGAGCTGTAGCCGGAGAACGTCGACACCCCGACCATCTTGCCGTCCTGCATGATCCGGTCGTTCGGCCAGGTCGAATAATTGGACAACGGCAGGTCGATGTACTTCGCCTTGTCGCCCCTGTGGAACATGGTCTCCATCGCGGCGGCGACGTCCTCGCCGCGCCAGGCGAGTGTCACCTTCTGGCGCTGCGGATTCCCGGACATCCTCTCGACGGCGTCACGGCCGATGAAGTCGTGGTCGAAGCGCACGAAGCCGCCGTAGCCGAGGTCGTAAGGTGTCGTGTAGTAGTCCGCGATGTCGTCCGAGTAGTAGCTGCCGCCGAGCGAGCCCGTGCCTTCGTACCAGTCGGCCGGCAGCCATTCGCGGTAGGCCTTCATCTTGTCGCCAGTGAAAATCGCGGGCAGCGGGCAGGGGATCCAGCCCGACTCGAGCGTGTTCGTTGCATAGACGCGCGAGCCCACCTGCCGGAGCTCGAACTCCTCGCCGGCGGCGACGATCGCCGCCTTGACCTCGGCACCCTGATCCCACGGGCCGAACAACTCCAGGCCGGGCACGCCGGACATGCCGTGGTGCAGCGCCCGCACCTCGTGTCCCGCGATCGTGAGCAGGCCCATGTTGAAGAACTTGATCTCGGGCAGCGGGCCGCCGTTGACCTTTTCCAGCACCTGGGGCGCGTTCGGGCCCTGTACCTGGTAGCGGTAGAGCTTGCGGTTGCCGGGATTGGCTGCGGCGCGCTCGTCGCGCTCGACGCTCGCGTCGTAGTCGCCCGTCTCGCAGTGGTACTGCACCCAGTTGTGGGCCGAGGGGCGGCCGACGAGGCTGAGCAGATCGTCGTCCAGGTAGAAGAGAATGGCATCGCCGATGACAAAGCCGTCGTAGTTGCAGGCCACGAACTGCTTGGCCTTGTTCACGACGAAATTGTCAAAGCTGTTGATAGCAAGGTCGGACAGCAGTTTGAGCGCCTCGGGCCCTCTGATGTAAAGGTCCGTCATGTGGTACGACTGGTCGAACAGGCAGCACGCCTCCCGCCAGGCGTGCTGCTCGTCACGCCAGTTCGTGAACTCGCTCGCGACGCCCGGGTAGACGTACGGCCCGATCTGCGAGTTGCGCGTGAGATCGACCGCGCTGCGCGTGCGGAGAACATCCTCGAGGCTTCGCGAACTCATGCTGCGAGCAACTCCTCTTGTCGACGAAACCGTCAGCGATCTCCGAAGCGCCGCGCGTACGCCTGCCGGTCGCGGCGGCGATCGGTCGGACTCTCTCAAACCCCCTGCCCGTTTGTCAAGACGCCGTTCCGATTGCTGGAACGGCGGATAGTATCTCCCGCATGCCGATGCGTCTGGCCCGAGGCGACGCCCCCGGAGTGCTCTGGACACCGCCGGCGGACGTCTGGGAGACGACCGAGATCGGCCGCTACGTCACCTGGCTCGAACACGAGCGGGGGCTCGCGTTCTCGACCTACGAGCAGCTCCAGCGCTGGTCCGTCGACGACCTGGCCGGCTTCTGGTCGTCGATCTGGGACTTCGGCGGCGTCAAGGCGCACGCCCCGTACACCACCGCATTGGCATCGGCCGACATGCCCGGCGCCCGCTGGTTCCCAGGCGCGCGACTCAACCTCGCCGAGCACCTGATCGGCGGCGAGGAGGACTGCGAGCGGGTTGCGGTCGTGGCCTACTCGCAGACGCGCGAGCGCAGGGAGCTCTCCTTCGCAGATCTGCGCGACGGCATCGCCCGGGCCCGCGCGGGCCTGCAGCGGCTGGGCGTGCAGCCCGGCGAGCGCGTCGTCGCCTACCTCCCCAACATCCCCGAGACGCTGATCGCCTTCGCGGCCGTGACGAGCCTCGGCGCGGTGTGGGCGAGCTGCGCGCCCGAGCTCGGCGCCCGCAGCGTCGTCGACCGCCTCGCCCAGCTCGACCCGGCAGTGCTGCTGACGGTCGACGGCTACGGCTTCCGCGACCGCTCGATCGATCGCCGCCGCGAGGTGCAGGCGATCCGCGCGGCGCTGCCCGGCCTGCGCCACGTCGTGCACGTCCCGTACGGCGAGCACGCGATCCCGGACGCCGTCACCTGGGATGACCTGACGGCCGAGCCGGGACCGCTGGAGTTTCTGCCGGTCGCCTTCGACCACCCGCTCAGCGTGCTGTTCTCCTCCGGGACGACGGGCATTCCGAAGCCCATCGTCCACGGCCACGGCGGCATCCTGCTCGAGTACCTCAAGGCACACGCGCTGAGTTGGGATCTCAAGCCCGGCGGCCGCCTGCAGTGGTTCACGACCACCTCCTGGATGATGTGGCACGCGCTCGTCGCCGCACTGCTGGTGCGATCGTCGATCGTCATGCTCGACGGCGACCCGGCCTGGCCGGACCCGGGCTGGCAATGGCGACTCGCCGAGGAGACGCGTCCGACCTGCATGGGCGTCAGTCCTGCCTTCCTGATGGCCTGCCGTAAGGCGGGGCTCGAGCCCGGGCGGGACTGCGATCTCAGTTCTGTCCGGGTCTTCTGCACCGCCGGCTCTCCGCTGCCGCCCGAGGGCTACCGCTACGTCTACGAGCAGCTCGGGCCCGACGTGCTGCTCATCAACGGCAGCGGCGGCACCGACGTGTGCAGCGGCATCGTGGGCGGCTCGGCGCTGCTCCCGGTGTACGAGGGAGAGATCTCAGGCCGCCTGCTGGGGGTCGCGAGCGATGCCGTGGATCCTCAGGGCGAGCCACTCGTGGGCGAGCTCGGGGAGCTCGTGATCACGCGGCCGATGCCCTCGATGCCGACCGAGTTGTGGGGCGACGCCGACGGCTCGCTCTACCGCAGCTCCTACTTCGACATGTTTCCGGGGATCTGGCGCCAGGGCGACTGGATCAGGTTCTCGGAGCGCGGCAGCTGCGTCGTCACTGGCCGCTCCGATGCGACGCTCAACCGCGGCGGCGTCCGCCTCGGCACAAGCGAGTTCTACAGCGTCGTCGAGGAGCTGCCAGAGGTCCTGGACAGCCTCGTCGTCCATCTCGAGGACGACGAGGGCGGAGCCGGCGAGCTCCTGCTGTTCGTCGTGCTGGCCGGGGACGTCTCGCTGGACGACGACCTGCGCGGCCGCATCGGTCGAGGCCTGCGCTCCGAGCTCTCGCCGCGCCACGTTCCCGACACGATCCTGGAGGTGCCCGCCATCCCCCGCACGCTCACCGGCAAGAAGCTCGAGACGCCCGTCAAGCGCATCCTGCGAGGCGCCCCGGTCGAGGCTGTCGCGAGTCGCGACGCGCTGCTCGACCCGACGGCGCTCGACGCCTTCGCGCTGCTCGCACCCGGAGGCAGACGTGGCTGAGGGCGAGCGCCTCACCCTCGCCGAGACCGTCGCGATCGACATCCACGCCCACGTGGAGATGTCGGAGGCGGGCGGCGACTCCCTCCCGGACGAGCTGCGCGAGGCCGCCGTGCGCCACTTCCGCGGCGAGTCGGCGCGGCCGACCGCAGTCGAGCTCGCGCAGTACTACCGCGCGCGGCGCATGATGGCCGTGGTCTTCACGGTCGACTCCGAGTCGTTCACCGGCCAGACGCGCGTGCCGAACGAGGAGATCGCAGAGGTGGCGCGAGCCAATGCCGACGTGCTGATCCCGTTCGCCAGCATCGACCCGCACAAGGGCCGGCGCGGCGTGGACGAGGCGCGGCGCCTGATCGCCGACCACGGCGTGCGCGGCTTCAAGTTCCACCCGAACGTGCAGGGGTTCTTCCCGAACGACCGCATGGCCTACCCGCTCTACGAGGTGATCCAGGAGGCGGGCCTGCCCGCGCTCTTCCACACCGGCCAGTCGGGTATCGGCACAGGCCTTCCGGGAGGTGGCGGCATCCGCCTGAAGTACTCGAACCCCATCCACCTGGACGACGTCGCGGTCGACTTCCCCGAGCTCAAGATCGTGCTCGCTCATCCGTCGTTCCCCTGGCAGGACGAGGCGATCGCGGTGGCGGTGCACAAGCCGCAGGTCTACATCGACCTGTCCGGCTGGTCGCCGA
Organism: Gaiellales bacterium; assembly: GCA_035696365.1. Lineage (GTDB taxonomy): Bacteria > Actinomycetota > Thermoleophilia > Gaiellales > JALYLC01 > JALYLC01. Next base: position 33,064 of record DASRQS010000069.1, read on the forward strand.
AGTACTTCCCGCCGCAACTCGTCCACCACGCCAACACGCTGCTGCGCGATCGCGTGCTGTTCGGTAGCGACTACCCGTTCATCACGCCGGACCGCTGGCTGGCCGACTTCGAGAAGCTCGACATCAAGCCGGAGGTGCGACCGTTGATCCTGAAGCAGAACGCCATGCGCCTGCTCGGTCTGGACGGAAGGTCGTGAGCGCCCGGCGCCCGGTCGTCGTCTACGGAGCGAGCGGCTTCTCCGCCCGGCTGATCATCGAGTTCCTGCGCGAGTACAACGTCCCATTCGTCGCCGCTGGTCGGAACCGCGAGAAGATCGAGGACGTGCTCGCACACGTGCCCGGCATCGGAACGGCCGACTACGAGATCGCCGAGGTCGCCCACGAGGTGGAAGCGCTCGCCTCGCTACTCGAGGGCGCGACCGTCGTCTGCAACACGGTCGGGCCGTGCATCTACCACGCCTCGGCAGTCGCGGAGGCCGCGCTGAAAGCGGGCTGCCACTACATCGACACCGGCGGCGAGGCGCCCTGGGTGCGACTCGCGCACGAGCACTGGGGCGCGAAGTTCCTGGAGGCCGGCCTGCTGCTGGCGCCGGCGACGGCCTACATGTCGGCGGTCGCGGAGGGCTGCGCGCGGATCGCGATGGAGCGCGCTCCGGGCATCGACTCGCTCGAGATCCTCTCGATGTTCAACGGCTTCCCGACCTACGGCTCGACCCAGACGATCTTCGGGCAGCTGCAATGGGAGTCGTTCTACCTGGAGCAGAACGAGTACAAGCTGTGGCCGCCGGTGACGACGCTCGAGGTGACGATCCCGAGCGCCATCACGACGCAGCTCGCACTGCCCTGGGGCGGCTTCCCGCACCCGGTCTGGTTCAAGGACCACCCGCAGATCGCGAACGTGCGGGCCTTCGGCGGGCTGCTCGACCGCTCGATCATGGAGAGCATCGTCGCGGGCCAGCGCAGCTATCAGGAGAACATCAAGTCCCTCCCGCCCGACGAGCAGCGCCGTGTGCTCGGAGAGATCGCCGATTCCCTCCAGCCCGACACGCCGCCGCGCGAGAACCGCCGCATGCAGCGCACGGTCGACGTGGTAGCCGGCCGGGGAAGCCTCGAATCGATCCGCGTCTACGCGCACGGCCAGGGCGCCTACCTGATGACCGGTCTGATCCAGGCCTTCGCGGTCCACCACCTGGTCCACCAGCCGCCGCGCAAGCTGGGCTTCGCGTCTCCCGGCGAAGCCTTCGGCCACCGGGAGATCCTGGCGGCGCTGGAGGCGTACGGCCTCGTGCGAGTCGAGATCGCCTGAAGCGGTGCCCGGGGCGTCCGGTCGGCAACACGCAGATCAGGCAATAACGGGGGTCTGCAACAACGGTCGCAACAACGGGGTCTGCGCAACAACGGGGTCTGGCCCGCATCGGTGGGGTCTGACCCCACCGATGCGGACCTGCCCCCGACCGTTGCAGAGAGCCGCGAAGCTACTAGGCATGCCGAATGTTTGCGCCTGCGAGCCACGGCTGCGAGTGCTCGGCGGAATCCGGCCGAAGCGCGAGATATCTTGCAAACCCCCATCGTTGAGCCAATGATTCGCGCGGGGTCAGGACCGCATCGGTGGGGTCAGACCCGCACGGTGGGGGTCAGACCCCGTTGTTGCACGCACGGTGCGGGTCAGACCCCGTTGTTGCACACAGACCCCGTTGTTGCGCAGTCCCAGACCCCGCAGCGGCGATTCACTCCGGTTGCATGGTCAGACCCCTGGCACGCCGGGTCCGGGTTGCGCCGGTTCAGGGCGACGGGGCCGTCTCGTCGCGGAGCTGCACCAGCCATTCGGCTGCCGCTGTGGCGATGCGGGGGTCGATCTCCAGCTCCTCGACGTAGGCCGCTGCCGCTTTCATCTCGTCCACCCGACGGGCTGCGTGGGTGCGCGACCCGGAGAGGAGGCGTTCCAGGAGGGGCTCGCCCAGGACCGCCGCGATGTCCTCGTGGACGCGGGATTCGACGCCCGCCGCCTTCGCCGACTCCAAGGCCTCGATCGCCGCGGCCGCGATGCCCTTCATGAACACGCTGCGCAGGAGCTTCAGGCCGGCGGCGTCCCCGGCTTGGCGACCGACCACCTCGACCGGCATGCCGAGCGGCCGGAAGAGCTCGGCGAAGCGCTCGGCGCCCGTCCCGGAAGCAAGCACGGGGATCTTCAGGCCGAAGCCCGGTACCACCCCGACGAGCGCCACGTCGGCGAACTGCACGGGCAGCGCGTCCGCGAGCTCGCGTTTCAGCTGCGGCGCGGCGGTGTTCAGGTCGGCGTAGAGGGCGTCGGGCCGCAGCTCGCCCGCCACGCTCGTCGCCGCGTCCAGCGCGTGGGCGGCCGTCGTCAGACTGAGCACCACCTCCGCCCCGCGCACCGCGTCAAGATCGCTCGCGGCGCTCGGGACTCCGTCGCGCCGGCGCACGGGATCCCAGGCCCTGACGAGGCAGCCCGCCGCCACCAGATCGGCCGCGATCAAGCCTCCTGCCTCGCCCAGGCCGAGCACCGCGACCTCCATCAGTCGCCTTCGACGAGCTTGCGGATCCCCTGTAGGTCGTACGAGAGCTCGCCTGCGGCGTAGCGCTTGCGCATCTCCGCCTCGCGCGCCTCGCGCTCGAGCGCCAGCGGCAACACCTCGGCGCAGCGCAGGGCGGGGAGGGCCATCGCGCCGTCGCAGTCCATCACGACGAGATCTCCCGGCCGGATCTCCGTGTTGCCGACGACGACCAGCACATCCAGCTCGCCCAGCTCGCCCTTCGTCGCGCCCTGCGCACGCACCCAGCGCGTCCAGATCGGCAGGCCGATGGCAGCCAGCTCGTCGAAATCGCGCACGGCGGCGTCGACCAGGATCCCCGCGACCCCGCGCGCCTGCGCCTGGGTCGCGATCAGCTCGCCGAGGAAGGCGTGCGGCGTCGGGCGGGCACTCGTGAGCACGAGGATGTCGCCGGGATTCGCGTCCGCGATCAGCGCGTGCACCATCGTGTTGTCGTGCGGCGCGCAGAAAGCGATGCGCGCGGGACCGGCGACGCGCGAGCCGGGGACGACCTGCGTCAGCGGCAGATCGACGACCCCCATGCGGCCGGCGGCCTCGTGCAGCGTCGACACGCCGAGGCGGGCGAAGGCGGCGTAGTCGGTCACAGCGCCTCCACGACCATTGGGATCTCGCGCTGGAACGCCTCGGCATAGCGGATGCCGCTGCGCCCGGAGATCCGGCGCGCGTGGTTCGCCCGGTGCTCGGCGCGCTCGGAGTAGTACTGCTTGAGATAGCCCTGGGCGCCCATCGCGTCCATCGCACTCACCTTCTTCTCCCAGACCGGCGTGATATCGAGGAATGTCGTCGGGACGAATCCACACAGCTCGGGCTGATGCGGCTCGAAGATCAGCAGCTCGGGCGGCGCGATGGTCTTGAAGGCGCTCGCGACACCGGCCCCGCTGGCCAGCTGGCGCGCCTGCGCGGTGGCGTCGTGCGCCACGCCGTGGTCGGGATTGAACGGATCGAGCGCGGCGTGGGCGAAGATCAGATCGGGCTCGAGCTCGCGGATCACGTCGGTGAGCTGCTCGACGGCGGCGGCGTCCATGACGAGGGGATAGTCGCCGAGGTCGAGGCTGCGGAAGTCCGCGCCGAGCGCGGCCGCGGCCGCGAGCGCCTCGCCGTGGCGGATCTGCTTGACGCGCGCCTCCGTCTGATCGGGCTGCTTCCAGAGCTCGCCCGACTCTCCGCGCTCGCCGTACGAAAGCGAGACAACGTGAGCCGTGCCGCCGGCCTCGACCACCTTCGCGATCGCGCCCGCGGCGCGCCAGACGAAGTCCGCCGAGTGCGCGCCGACGACGAGGGCGGTCTTAGGCACCGGCCAGCTTCCGCGTGTTGACGACCGCCATCATCCGCACATCATCCTCGGAGAAGCCCGCCTCGAGCAGCCGGTCCGCCATCAGCGCGAGCCCGTCCTCGACCGGCGGATTGGCGACCTGCCCGAGATCGGTCGAGAGCACGTTGCTGCCTGCGCCCGTCGCCCGGATGGCCTCGAACGTCGCCTCCCAGGAGACCTTGCCGGTGTGGATCGGCGCGAAGCAGCGCTCGAGCACGGCACCGCGGGCGGCCAGCTCGCGCTGCTCCTCCACCGGGACACCCTGCGTCGGATAGTCGGGGTGCGTGACGACGACCTGCGAGACGCCGGCCGCGAGCGCGGCTTCGACCGCAGCGTGGATCTCGGGGCGGCCGAGGTGTCCCGTCGCCAGCACGAGGCCGTGGCGAGCGACGACCTCGAGCACGGGCGCGAGCGCTTCCGGCGTCACCCGCACCGGCTCGCTGCCGACGCCGGCCGCGACGAATTCGTCCTGGATCTTCCGCCAGACCGGCTGCTTGGCGGGCTGGGGTCCGTCCTCACTTGCCTCGTTCTCGGAATCGACGGTCGGCAGCCAGACGATCCGCGCGCCTCCGCGCGCCGCGATCTCGACGGCCTGCGCGTTCAGCCCGCCCACGCCGGCGTTGAGCGTGATCGCACCGAGCGCGTCCACCCCCGCGACGGCCGCGCGCACGACGGCCGCGCGCTCGGCGGTCGGCGCGTAGTGCGACTTGAGCACGAAGCCCGCGAGCCCTAGCTCGGCGAAGCGGCCCGCCAGCGAAAGATCGTCGATGCGCCGCACTGCCAGGTCCGGCTCGACGTGCACGTGGAGGTCGTACGCCCCGCGCACCAGCTCGCGCGCAAGCCGAGAGGGCTCAGTGGCCGGCGCTGCGGGCAAGAAGCACTTCCTCTTCGGGCACCGGAGGCGTTCCCTTGATGTGGAAGGACGCGACCGTCTGCATGCCCCACGCCTGCCCCTTGGCGCGCTCCGCCTGCGACCAGACGACGGGCTCGTGAGCCGGGTCGAAGATCAGGAAGCCGCCTGCGCAGACCTCGATGCGGTTGCCGCCTGGCTCGTAGGTGTAGAGGAAGAACGTCTGCTGGATGGCGTGCTTGTGCGGCCCCGACTCCATCACGATGCCGTGCTCGAGGAAGATGTCGGCCGCGCGGAGCACGTCCTCGCGCTGGTCGACGAAGAAGGCGATGTGGTGGAGCCGGCCGCGCGTCCCCGTCACGTCGCGCGTGTACGTCAGGTCGTAGGACTTCTGGCTGGACGCGAGCCAGACGCCCGCCTCCTGTCCGTCGTCCAGCACGATCTGCTCGGTCAGCCGCAGGCCCAGGTGGCGCTCGCAGAAGACCCGGTTCTCGCCCGGGTCGACGGCCAGGAAGTTGACGTGGTCGAGGTGGCGGACGCCGACGCCCCGGCCCGGGTAGCGGTGCGGCTGGTTCTTGAGCGCCGGCTTGATCTCGGGCGGCGCGACGTAGCGCTCGGACTCGTAGAACAGCTCGATGCGATGGCCGTCGGGGTCGAGGAAGCTGTAGGCGCGACCGTGTCCGAGGTCGCCGTCGAGCCAGCTTCCCGCGACGCCGCCCGCCTCCAGCGCGGCGACGCGCCGGTCGAGCGCCTCGGGGCTGTACGTGCGGTACGCGAGGTGCCCGACGCCCGACTGCGGCGCGGCCGTCAGTTTGAGCGACGCACGCTCGTAATCGCCGAAGCCGCGCAGGAACACCGAGTCGCCGCGCTCCCCGGAGATCTCCATGCCGAGGATCTCCTGGAAGTAGAAGAGGCTCTGCGCGGGCTTCGGCGTGAGCAGCTCGATGTGCGAGAGGTGCGCGAGATCGCGGATCGCCTCGGTCACGAGAGGTATCCGTGCGGATCGGCGTCGAGGTGATCGGCCAGCCGCTCTGCGAGCGCCATGATCGTGAGCGACGGATTGACCGAGAGCGTGTGCGGGACGAGCGAGGCGTCGCCGACGTACAGCCGTTTCACGTCCCACGATTGCGCGTTCTCGTCGACGACCGACCGCCCCGGGTCGCTGCCCATGCGGCACGACCCCTGCACGTGCGTCGTGATGAGGCCGGTCCAGCGGACGCTCGTTGCGCCCGCCTCGGTGAGCACGTTGCGCGAGAAGTCGAGCGCGCCGTCCATGCGTGCGCGCTCGCGGTCGTTGAACTCTGCCGTGAAGGATTCCGCGCCGTTCCCGTCGACCTGCACGCTGCCGTTGTTCTCGTCGTTGGCCATGGCGAGCACACCGATCCAGTGACGGAATCCCCGCAGGGCCTCGACGAGTGGCGCTCCCCAGAGCGGGCCGTTCTCGTCCTCGAGCGTCGTCGCGAAGCCGATTGGATCCTGGATCGTCGTCGCCTCGATCACGAAGCCGCCGTCCTCGTCGTGTTGATGGCCCATCGCGTGCGCCGTGATCGGATAGACCATGTGCGCATCCTGCGGCTCCTCGAACAGGCCGTAGACGAGGCGGGCCGGATGGAAGCCGAGGTTCCGGCCCACGAGGCGGCTGCTCGGGCTGTCCGGCAGGCCGGAGCGCATGAGCAGCTGCGGCGTGTTGAGCGTCCCCGCGGCGACGACGACTGCGCCCGCCTCGACGCGCGTGAGCGTCCCGTCGCCGTCCGTGTATTCGACACCCGTGGCCTCGCCGTCGTCGACAACGACGCGCTCGACGTGCGCGCCGGCGCGCAGCTCGAGCAAGTCCGCGGCCCACGGGTCGTGGATGTAGGTGTTGAGCGTCGACTTGCCCGCGTTGGTCGGGCAGCCCTGCAGGCAGGAGCCGCAGCGCATGCAGTTGCCGTCGGTGTATGACCGCACGGACTCGAGCTCCGAGCCGAGTGCGTAGAAGGCCGGCGCGACGGTATGCACGCTCTTCGGCCAGTCGTTGCGCTCGCGCACGCCGAGCCGCGCCTCGACGCGGTCGTAATAGAGGGCGAGGTCGGACGGGCCGAAGGGCGCGCCGCGGCTGCCCGTCAGGCCGCTCGCCGCATGCCACTTGGCGAGGTCCTTCGCGTGCGCGCGCAGCGCCACCTTGGTGTTGACCGTGGTCGAGCCCCCGACGCAGCGACCGGCGAGCAGCGCGACCGCGCCCCCCGCGCCTCCGTCGATCAGTGCAAAGCGGATGGGCCAGAAGAGATCGTGCGTGGCCTTCGCCTCCCAGCGCGTGAAGTCCGCCGCGGTGAGGTGCGGGCCGCACTCCAGCAGGAGCACACGCCGGCCCCGCTCTGCGAGCTCGCCGGCCACGACGCCGCCGCCCGCGCCAGAGCCCACGACCACCACGTCGAAGCGCTCGCTCACCCGATGCCCAGGTATGACCAGTCCTTCGCCAGCCGCGTGGCGAGGGGAGTGTTGAAGTCGATCTCTGCCCAGGCGCCGGTCGCGTCGAGCCCGGGCGCGACGAAGTCGCTGTAGAACGCCTCGATCGCGAGCGCGCGCACCCAGAGGAAGTCGGGCGTGCCCGCCTTGGCTGCGAGGTCGCCCTCGGCCAGCGAGGCGAACGCCGCCAGTGCGGCGCCGCGGACGCCCTCGGGCATGGCGGCGAGCTTCGCGTCGATGTAGACCGCGGGCCCCACGCGCGCCGAGCCGGGCACGAGCGCGTCGCACACGCCCTCGACCATCCGGGCCGTCTCGCGGTCGATCACCTGGAGGCCGGTCATGGGGCGATGATACGGACCCGGCGCTCCGATCGCATATCAGGTTGCCTGATAGATTGGCCGGCACGCGAGCGAAGGAGAGCACCGTGCCGTACGCGGACCGATGGACGACCGTGCGAGTCGAGATCGATGCGGGCATCGCCTGGGTCGAGCTGAACCGGCCCGAGAAGCGCAACGCGATGAACCCGACCCTGAACGCGGAGATGGTCGAGGTGCTGCTCGCGCTCGATGCCGACGACAGCGCCGGTGTGCTCGTGCTCACCGGCGCAGGTGACGCCTGGTCGGCGGGCATGGATCTCAAGGAGTACTTCCGCGAGATCGACGGCGGCCCCGAGCACGTGCAGCGCCGGGTGCGCCGCGATGCGGCGTACTGGCAATGGCGGCTCCTGCGCACCTACGCGAAGCCGACGATCGCGATGGTCAACGGCTGGTGCTTCGGTGGCGCGTTCACCCCGTTGGTCGCCTGCGACCTCGCGATCGCCGCGGACGAGGCGACCTTCGGCCTCTCCGAGATCAACTGGGGCATCCCGCCCGGGAGCGTCGTCAGCAAGGCCCTCTCGGACACGGTCGGATCGCGTGCGGGCCTGCTCCACGTGATGACCGGCCGCACCTTCTACGGGCCCCGCGCGGCGGAGATGGGCCTCGTGAATTCGAGCGTGCCCCTCGCCGGACTGCGCGGCGAGGTCGAGGAGCTGGCGCGGGAGCTGCTCGCCAAGAACCCCGTCGTCCTGCGCGCGGCGAAGCTCGGCTACAAGCACAGCGGGACGATGAGTTGGGACCAGGCCGACGACTACCTCTACGCCAAGCTCGAGCAGTCGCAGTTCCTCGACGCCGAGCACGGACGCGAGCAGGGGCTCCAGCAGTTCCTCGACGAGAAACGCATCAAGCCCGGGCTGCAGACCTACGAACGGCCGGCCGACCCCTGACGTGGAACCACGGCTCAGCTACGTCATCGGGCGCCTCGACCGGGTGCTGCGCCGCCGGCTCTCGGCCGCAGTCGAGCCGGCCGGTCTCACGTTGCCGGCCTACACGGCGCTTTCGGTGCTGCGCGCGCAGGATGGGCTCTCCAATGCCCGCCTCGCGCGCCGCTCGCTCGTCACGCCACAGTCGATGAGCGAGGTGCTCTCACTGCTGGTCGAGCAGGGGTACGTCCGGCGCCTCGCGGAGCCGGGGCACGGGCGCGTCATCCGCATCGAGCTGACGAAGGCGGGGAGCCGGGCGCTCGAGCGCTGCGACCGCGCCGTCGACGAGGTCGAGCGCGAGATGCTCGGCGACCTCGGCTCCGACGAGGCGACCGATCTCCGCGATGCGCTGATCCGCTGCGAGCGCGCGCTCGAGCGCGAGGGCGCGGAGCGCGCGGGTATCCTCAAATCCGCGAACGAGAAGGACGGTGGCGCGTGAGCGAGCGAGCCGAGGCACTGCAGAGCGTCGACGACGACGAACGCGCCACCCGCGACGCGGATCCGGCCTATCTGACCCCGGAGTACGTCGGCACGCGGCTGCGCGCACCTCGCCGCCCGCTGCTGTTGCTGCCGCAACGGCTGGCCGACCTGACCGGCCCGGCGTTCGGCCCGGCAGACGTGCGCGAGAGCGACAGCGACCTCACGACGCAGGGCGCAGGCGAGCCGCTCGGCGAGCGCATCATCGTCAGCGGCCGCGTGCTCGACAGCGAGGGCCGCCCCGTGCGTAACGCGCTGATCGAGATCTGGCAGGCGAACGCGGCCGGCCGCTACCTGCATCGCGTCGACCAGCATCCGGCGCCACTCGACCCGAACTTCACGGGCGGCGGCCGCGTGCTGACCGACGACGGTGGCGGCTACCGCTTCATCACGATCAAGCCCGGGTCCTACCCCTGGAAGAACCACCACAACGCCTGGCGCCCGGCGCACATCCACCTCTCGGTCTTCGGGCGCGCGTTCAGCGAGCGCCTCGTCACGCAGATGTACTTCCCCGGCGACCCGCTCTTCGCGTTCGACCCGATCTACCAGTCGGTGCGGGACGAGCAGGCCCGTCAGCGCATGATCAGCTCGTTCGATCTCGGCAACACCGTCCCCGAATGGGCGCTCGCTTACCACTTCGACGTCGTGCTCGGGGGGAGCGGCGCGACGCCGCTGGAGGACGCGTGAGCCTTCCCCGCACGCCCTCCCAGACCGTCGGGCCGTTCTTCCAGTTCGGCCTCCTCACGAAGCCGGAGCTCGTCCCGGCGGATGCCGCGGGCGCCATCCGCATCGCGGGCCGCGTGCTCGACGGCGCCGGCGATCCCGTCCCGGACGGCCTCGTCGAGATCTGGCAGGCCGGCGCCGACGGCCTTCACGAGGGCAGCGCCGGCTGGGGACGTTGCCAGACCGGCGGCGACGGCAGCTTCGCGTTCACGACCGTCAAGCCGGGCGCGGTTCCGGCCTCCGACGGCACCCCCCAGGCGCCCCATCTGGCGGTCCTGTGCTTCGCGCGCGGGCTGCTCAAGCCCGTGCTCACGCGCATGTACTTCTCCGACGAGGCCGAGGCCAACGGGGCCGATCCGGTGCTGGACGCGCTGCGCGACGATGATGAGCGCGCCACGCTGGTCGCCACGCTCACCGGTTCGGCGACCTACCGCTTCGACATCCGGCTGCAGGGTGATGGCCAGACGGTCTTCTTCACGACGCCCGCCTCGGGCCTGTGACGTACTCGCGCCTCGATGGCCCGGCGGATGCGCCGGTCGTGGTGCTCTCGAACTCGCTCGGCACGACCCTCGAGATGTGGGAGCCGCAGGTGCCTGCGCTGAGCGAGCGCTTCGCCGTGCTGCGCTATGACCACCCGGGACACGGCAGCGGCCGCGAGAGCGCACCCGCGCGCTCGGTCGAGGCGCTCGCGCGCGGCGTCATCGGGATCCTCGACGAACGCGGGCTGGAGCGCGTGTCCTTCTGCGGGCTCTCGCTCGGAGGCGCCGTCGGGATGTGGCTCGCGATGCACGAGCCGGGCCGCATCGACCGCCTCGCGCTGGCCTGCACGTCCGCGCGTTTCGGCCTGCGCGAGAACTGGCTGGCGCGCGCCGCGACGGTGCGCGCCGGCGGGGTCGAGGCGGTCGCGGACGCCGTGCTGCAGCTGTGGTTCAGCGCGCGCACGCACCGTGAAGCGCCCGCGCTCGTGCGCGCCTATCGGGCGATGATGGTCTCGGCCGAGCGCGAGGGCTACGCGGGCTGCTGCGAAGCGCTCGCGGACTGGGGTCCCGGCGATGAGCTGGCGGCGATCCGCGCGCCGACGCTCGTGCTGGCCGGGAGCGAGGATCCGGTCACTCCGCCGGCCCAGGGCGAGGCGATCGCCGGGCGTGTCCGCGGTGCGCACATGAGCGTGCTGCAGGGCGCGGGACACCTGGCCAATCTCGAGGAGCCCGACGCGTTCAACCGGCTGCTGCTCGAGCATCTGACGACCCGGCCGACGGTGGAGGTGGCATGACCGACGACGCCTATGAGCGCGGGATGAAGGTCAGACGCGAGGTTCTGGGCGATGCCCACGTGGACGCCGCGATCGAGCGTACGACCGACTTCACCGCCGACTTCCAGGACTACATCACGCGCAACGTCTGGGGCGACATCTGGGGCCGGCCGGGCCTCGACCGCCGCATGCGCAGCGCGGTCACGCTCACGGCGCTCGTGGCCTCCGGGCGCGAGGGCGAGCTCGCGATGCACGTGCGCGCAGCGCTGCGCAACGGCCTGAGCGCGGACGAGATCAAGGAGATCCTGCTCCAGGCCGGCGCGTACTGCGGCGTTCCGGCGGCCAACGGGGCCTTCGCCATCGCCCAGGCCGTGCTCTCAGAGGAGGGCGCGGCGTGACGCGCGCGGTGCTGCTCTCGGCCGTGCGCACGCCCATCGGCCGGCACGGCGGAGCCCTCTCCCAGGTGCGCCCGGACGATCTCGCCGCCATCGCGATCAGGGCCGCGGTCGAGCGGGCCGGCGTGGACGCGGCCGAGATCGAGGACGTCTACTTCGGCTGTGCCAACCAGGCCGGCGAGGACAACCGCAACGTGGCGCGCATGGGCGCCCTGCTGGCGGGCCTGCCGCAATCGGTCGCCGGCGTGACGCTGAACCGGCTGTGCGCGTCCGGGCTCGCGTCGATCTCGGCCGCCTGCCACGCGGTGCTCGCGGGCGACGGCGACCTCCTCGTGGCGGGCGGCGTCGAGTCCATGAGCCGCGCACCGCTGATCACGGCCAAGCCCGAGCGCGCCTTCCCGCGCGGCGATCGCGTGCTCTACGACAGCACGCTCGGCTGGCGCTTCGTCAACCCGGCCATGGAGGCGATGTTCCCGCCGGAGAGCATGGGCGAGACGGGCGAGAACGTGGCCGAGCGCTACGGCGTGACGCGCGAGGACCAGGACGCGTTCGCGCTGCGCTCCCAGCGCAACTGGGCCGCTGCCCAGGCCGCAGGGCGCTTTGCCGACGAGCTGATCCCGGTCGGTGAGGTGACGGTCGACGAGCACCCGCGCCCCGACTCCACGCCGGAGGCGCTGGCCAAGCTGCGGCCGGCCTTCCGCGCGGACGGCACCGTCACGGCGGGAAACTCGAGCGGCATCAACGACGGCGCTGCGGCACTCGTGATCGCGAGCGAGGAGCGCGCGCAGGCGCTCGGCATCGAGCCGCTCCTGGTCTTCGCGGGAAGTGCGGTGGCCGGCGTCGATCCGCGCGTGATGGGCATCGGGCCGATTCCGGCAGTGCGCAAGCTGCTCGCGCGGAGGGGGGTCCAGATCGGCGAGATCGACCTGGTCGAGTTGAACGAGGCCTTCGCCTCGCAGAGCCTGGCAGTCGTGCGCGAGCTCGGGATCGACCCCGAGCGCGTGAACGTCAACGGCGGCGCCATCGCGCTCGGGCATCCGCTTGGCATGAGCGGCGCGCGCCTCGTGGTGTCGCTCGCGCACGAGCTGCGCCGCCGTGGCGGGCGTTACGGGCTGGCGACACTCTGCGTCGGGGTCGGGCAGGGCCAGGCCGCCCTGTTCGAGCGCACGGCCGGAGACTGAATGCGGACGCAGGTGGGCATCGTGGGCGCCGGGCCGGCCGGGCTGATGCTCGCGCAACTGCTGCAGCGACAGGGCATCGAAGCCGTCGTGCTGGAGGCGCGCACTCGCGAGCACGTCGAGCAGCGCATTCGCGCGGGGGTGCTGGAACAGGGCACGGTGGATCTGCTGGAGGCGGCCGGCGTCGGCGAGCGCATGCGACGCGAAGGGCTGGTGCATCACGGCATCGAGCTGCAGTTCGACGGGGAACGGCACCGGATCCCTCTGAGCGAGCTGGCGGACGGGCGCACAATCGTGGTGTACGGCCAGACCGAGGTCGTCAAGGACCTGATCGCCGCACGGCTCGCGAGCGGCGCGCCGCTGCTTTTCGATGTCTCGGGTGTGAGCGTCCACGAGCTCGAATCCGAGCGTCCCCTGATCCGCTTCGAGCACGAGGGCCGGCCGCAGGAGCTGGAGTGCGACTTCATCGCCGGCTGCGACGGCTTTCACGGCGTCTGCCGAGCGACGATTCCCGAGTCGACCCTGCACGCGTACTCCCGCGAGTACCCGTTCGGCTGGCTCGGCATTCTGGCCGCGGTGGCGCCCTCCTGCGACGAGCTGATCTACGCCCATCACGAGCGCGGCTTCGCGCTGCACAGCCTGCGCTCGCCCGAGCTGAGCCGCCTGTACGTGCAGTGCCGGCCCGACGAGGACATCGGCGAGTGGCCCGACGAGCGCATCTGGGCGGAGCTGCAGGCGCGGCTCGGCCTCGAGGGCTGGACGCTGGCAGAGGGGCCGGTGCTCGAGAAAGGCGTCACGGGCATGCGCAGTTTCGTCGTCGAGCCGATGCGCTACGGGCGCCTCTACCTGGCCGGGGACGCAGCCCACATCGTCCCTCCGACCGGAGCGAAGGGGCTGAACCTCGCGATCGCGGACGTGAAGATCCTGGCCGAGGCGATCGCGAGCAACGTCCGGACGGGCAGCACGGCACTGCTGGACGCCTACTCCGCGACCTGCCTGCGGCGCGTCTGGCGGGCCGAGCACTTCTCCTGGTGGATGACCTCGATGCTGCACCGCTCCCCCGACAGCGACGCTTTCGAGGCCAAGCTGCAGCTCTCGGAGCTGCGCAACGTCGTCTCCTCGCGAGCCGCGGCCACGCTGCTGGCGGAGAACTACGTGGGCCTGGAACGGGTCTAGCCGTGTTCGACGCGATCTTCGCGCCCCAGAAGCTGCTCGACGAGCTCGGCGATCGCGCCTGGCTGCAGGCCATGCTCGACAGCGAGCGCGCTCTCGCGCGAGCCGAGGCCGAGGTAGGCCTCATCCCACCGGCGGCCGCCGAGGCGATCGCTGCGCACGGCCGGGCCGACCTCTACGAGAGCGAGCGCATCGCCCTGGAGGGACGGGGATCCGGCAACCCGGCCGAGCCGCTCGTACGCGCCCTGCGCGCTGCAGTGGGAGGCGAGGCGGCGGGCTACGTGCACTACGGCGCGACCAGCCAGGACATCGTCGACACGGCAGCGATGCTCGTCAGCCGGCGTGCGCTCGAGTTCGTGCTCGCCGACGTCGCAGCCGTCACGGCGGCCTGCGCCGGCCTGGCCGAGCGTCACCGGGCCACGCCGATGGTCGCGCGCACGCTGCTCCAGCAGGCCCTGCCGTCCACGTTCGGCTACAAGGCCGCGACGTGGCTCGTGGGCATCGTCGAGGCCGAGCGCCTTTTGCTCGACGCGTGCGAGCGGCTGGCCGTGCAACTGGGCGGCGCGGCTGGCACGCTGGCAGCCCTCGGCGAGCACGGGCCCGAGGTCATGACCCGCATGGCGCGGGATCTCGGTCTCGCCGAGCCGGTGCTGCCGTGGCACACCTCGCGGGTGCGCGTCGCCGCGCTGGGATCGGCGCTCGCCACGCTGGCGGGGGCGCTCGGAAAGGTCGCGCTCGACGTCGTCCTGCTGGCGCAGACGGAGGTCGGCGAGCTCAGCGAGCCCTCGGGTGATGGGCGCGGCGGGTCGTCCACGCTCGCGCACAAGCGCAACCCCATCGGCTCGACGCTGACGCTGGCCTGCGCCCGACGCGCGCACGCCTCCGCCTCGCTCCTGACAGGAAGCCTCGTGCAGGAGCACGAGCGCGCCGTGGGCGCGTGGCACGCCGAGTGGGACGGCCTGGTCGCCACCCTCGCAGCCGCCGGCGGCGCGGCCGCGCACATGGCCGAGGTGCTCGGCGGCCTCGAGGTGCACGCCGACCGCATGCAGCTCAACCTGGGCGCCACCCGCGGGCTGATCATGTCGGAGCGGCTGGTCTTCACGCTGGCCGAGCGGTTCGGCCGCCAGGAGGCGGCGGCGCTGGTGAGCGAGGCGGCCGTGCGCGCCGGCGAGCGCGGCACGACCCTGCGCGACGAGATCGCCGCCGACCGGCGCATGCCGCTGACACCGCCCGAGCTGGACGCGGCCTTCGTCCCCGAGAGGTACGTGGGCGCGGCCGACGTATTCATCGACCGCGCCCTCGATCTCTACCGCGGCGCGAGCTAGCGCCTGCACACTTCGGCGACGGGCCCTCGCTCAGCTCGGGACGACGCGCAGGTTCACGAGCCGGCGCGCCGATGCACCCGCGATGAGCCTGTCGCCGGCCACGCGCGCCCGCACGAACATGACGAGCGTCGCGCCCTTCTGGAGCGGGAGCTTGCGAGTCGGGACGAGCGTCAGCATCGCCGTGCCGTCCGAGCCCGTCTTGACTTCGGGCGGCGTGGAGGCGCGGCCGAAGGGCAGGCCCTCGACGAACACGAGAGCGTTGCGCACCGAGAAGCCGCGGCTGTCCGAGATGTGGATCTTCGCCGTGAACACGGCGCGCGAACGCAGCGGGTTGGGCGAGAACGCCACCTTGTCGATGATCAGCTGCGCAGCCGGCGCCTTGACGTCGCTGGCGTCGATGGACTTGGCGCCCGACGGGAGGGTCACGACGCTGGGCGGGGCGAGCGGTGTGACAGGGGCGGTCGGCACCGTGGTCTGCGTCGCGCTGCCGGCCGTGTTCTTGGCCGTCACGGCGAGGCGCACGGTCTTGTCGTTGTCGGCCGCGACGAGCACGTAGGTCTTGTTCGTGGCGCCCGCGATGGGCGCGCAGGCGCCTCCGGTCGTGTCACAGCGCGACCACGCGTACGTGAACGTGATCGGCGCTGCACCGGCCCAGGTGCCGTCGGTGCCGATCAGGGTCTGGCCCTCGGTCGTGGTGCCCGAGATGGCCGGCGGCACGCTGTTCTGCGGAGCCGCGCCCGAGACGACCACGGCCGTGACGGCCGACGGCGAGTCCGTCGTGCCGCCCGCATCGGTCGCCGTCTCGACGACCCGCACCGTCTGGCCGATGTCCGCCGAGGTCAGGGTGTAGGTCGTTGCCGTGGCGCCGGCGGTGCCGTCGATGTTGGCGCAGGCGACGCCCGCATCGCTGCAGCGCTGCCAGGCGTAGGCCACGGAGGTGGGCGGGCTCGCCCAGGTGCCGGTCGTGGCGGTCAGTACCTCGCCCGACTTGGCCGTGCCCGCGATGGTCGGGGGAGTGACGATTCCCGGGCCGCCGGCGCCGGACGCACTGGTGCTGAATGCAGCCACAGCAACGACGGCAGCTGTAAGCAAGACAGCCATCGGCCGGACATTGAGACGAGCTTTCATCGGTGGAACCTCCGAGAGCGGTTTGACGGACTGCTTACACGGTTGCGCTCAGGTGCGAGCAGAAGCTCACGAGCAGGTCAGGTTTTCGTAAGGGGTTTTTGACACCCCGCCCCCGGATCACGGATCCGCCACATGCGCCAAGCTGGCTGCGGCATGCACAACCGATTCCTGCCGGCGATCTTCCTGGGCGGCCTGGCCGGCGGCCTCGCGCGCGCCGCGCTCGAACAGGCCTGGCCGGCGGACGGGCATAGCTGGCCCTGGGTCACGTTCGCGGTCAACCTCGCAGGGACGGCGATCCTGGCCTCGCTGTTCCGGCTGGCGCAGCGGCGCCCGGCACCCCCGGCCTACCTCGGCCCGCTGGTCGGAATCGGGCTCTGCGGCGCACTGACGACGTTCTCGACCCTGCAGCTCGAGAGCGTCGTGCTCGTGCATGGCGGGCATCCGGTGCTGGGCGTCACCTACGGCCTCGGCTGCATCGCGGCCGGGCTGCTCATCGCCGGCGCCGTAAGCGCGCTCGTGAACAGGCGGGCGTCCTGACGACCGCCGCCCTCTGGATCGGGGTCGCGCTCCTGAGCGGCGCGGGCGCATGCCTTCGCTTCCTGCTCGACGCTGCCGTTCAGCGCCGCCGGCCCGGCCGCCTCCCGCTCGGGATCCTCGTCGTCAACGCGCTCGGAGCATTCCTGCTCGGGCTCCTGCACGGCGCCGGGGTCACGGGCGACGAGCTGCTGCTCATGGGCACAGCGGTGCTCGGCTCCTTCACCACGTTCTCCACCTGGATGGTCCAGAGCGAGCAACTCGCCCGGGAGGGCGAGCCAGGCCTCGCACTGATCAACGTCGCAGGGAGTCTTGCCGCCGGGGTCGCCGCGATCGTGCTCGGCTGGGCCCTCGGTGCTGCACTCTGACCCGAAGCGCACGAATCGGGTCTGACCCCGATGTGCGCAGCTATCCCAGCGCGCGGTCGAGGTCGTAGGCCGCCGAGATCAGCCCGAGGTGGGTGAACGCCTGCGGGAAGTTGCCCAGCGCCTCGCCGCTCGCCCCGATCTCCTCCGCGTAGAGTCCCAGGTGGTTGGCGTAGCCGAGCATCTTCTCGAACACCAGGCGTGCCTCGTCCAGCCTGCCGGCGCGCGTCAGGCACTCCACGTACCAGAAGCTGCAGAGCGAGAACGATCCCTCGCGGCCCGGCAGGCCGTCGTCCGCCGAGTCCTCGGGGTCGTAGCGGAAGACGAAGCTGTCGCTCACGAGGTCCTCGCGGATCGCGTCCAGCGTCGAGAGCATGCGCGGGTCGGTGGGCGCGATCATGAGCACGAGCGGGAGGATCAGCATGCTCGCGTCGAGCACGTCGCTGTCGCGGTACTGGTGGAACGCCTGCCGCGCCTCTGACCAGCCGTGCGTCATGACCCACTCGTAGGCGGCATCGCGCGTGGTGCGCCAGAGCCGCGTGTCCGCCGGCAGGCCGCGCTTGGTCTGGATGCGGATCGCCCGGTCGAAAGCCACCCAGGTCATGACCCGCGAGTAGGTGAAGTCGCGCCGGCCGCCACGCACCTCCCAGATGCCCTCGTCCGGCTGATCCCAGTTCACGGCCAGCCAGTCGAGGATCGCGCGCAGCTTGACCCAGAGCTCGTACGAGAGCGGCATGCCGCCGCGCTCGGCGAGGTAGACGGCGTCGATCACCTCGCCGTACACGTCCAGCTGCAGCTGATTCGAGGCGCCGTTGCCGATGCGCACCGGCCGGGAGTCGCGGTAGCCGCTCAGGTGCGTGAGCTCCTGCTCGTCGAGATCGCTGCGGCCCTCGATCGAGTACATCACCTGCAGAGGCGCACCGCCCTTGCCGCTGCCCGACGCGTGCAGCCAACGCAGATAGCTGAGCGCCTCGTCGCGGAATCCCAGGCGGAGGAACGCGAACATCGTGAACCCGGAGTCGCGCAGCCAGCAGTAGCGGTAATCCCAGTTCCGCGGCCCCCCGATCTGCTCCGGGAGACTCGTGGTGGGGGCGGCGACAACGGCGCCCGTCGGCAGGTACGTGAGCAGCTTCAGGGTGATCGCGGAGCGGTCGACCATCTCGCGCCAGCGGCCGCGGTAGCGGCTCTGGCCGATCCAATTCCGCCAGAACTCAACGGTGTCTCGGAACGCCTGCTCCACGGCCCCCTCGTCCCACATGAGTCCGGGCTTGCCGACGGAGAGCACGAAGGAGGCCCGCTCGCCGCGCGCGAGCGTGAACCCGGCGACGGCGGAGTCGCCCGAGGCCGCGAGGGGGATCGTCGGCGAGCGTAGCTCGCACATCTTGTCGCCGGACAGGAATGTCGCCAGGAGGCCGTCGACGGCGAGGCGGTGCGGCGCGCGCGCGTAGTCGAAGGCGGGCGCACACCTCATCTCGAAGCGCACGGATCCACGCACGACGTCGATACGCCGGACGATCGAGCAGCTCGAGTCGCGCAATGGCATGAAATCCACGATCTCGCCGACGCCGCTCTCGGTGAAGAAGCGGGTGACCAGCACGGCCGTGCCGGGGAGGTACAGCTGCTTGGTCGTGAAGTTCTCTCCGACCGGCTGGATCGAGAACCTGCCTCCGGCCTCGTCGTCGAGGATCGCTCCGAACAGACTGGGGCCGTCGAAGCGCTCCGGGCAGAACCAATCGATCGTGCCCTCGTTGCCGACCAGCGCGACCGTGTGGAGGTCGCCGATGACGCCGTGGTGCTCGATCGGGAGATAGCCGCCGACACTGGACGGCTGTTCGCGCCGGTGCTCCGGCGCCACGCGCGCCATCTACGCGGCCCCGGCCGAGACGTGCGGCTGGATCCGCTGCCGCGCTTCGGCGGCGAGCGTGGCGGCGCCCACGATCCCCGCCTGGTTCTGCAGTACCGCGGGAACGCACTTCACGCGCGAGGGCAGATCGTGGATGAACTTGTCGGACTCCTTACTGATGCCGCCGCCGATGATCACGAGGTCGGGCCACAGCAGCGCGTCGATGGCATCGACGTACTCGGCCAGGCGCTTGCTCCAGGCGTGCCAGCTCAGGTTCTTGCTCACCCTGACCGAGGCGGCGGCGCGCCGCTCGGCGTCCTTGCCGCGGAGTTGCAGATGGCCGAACTCGGTGTTCGGGACGAGCAGGCCGTCGCGGAAGAGCGCCGAGCCGATGCCGGTCCCGAGCGTCAGCATCAGCACGGTGCCGGATTCTCCGCGCCCGGCGCCGAAGCGCATCTCGGCCAGGCCCGCCGCATCGGCGTCGTTGCCGATCACGAGCGGGCGTCCCAAGGCTTCGGAGAAGCGCGGGCCCGCCGGCGTCTCGATCCAGGAGGAGTCGATGTTGGCGGCCGTCTTGACGACCCCGTCGAGGACCACGGCGGGGAAGCCCATGCCGGCGCTCAGCTGGCGCGGCAGATCCGCCACGAGCCCGGCCGTCGCCTTGATCATGGCCTTGGGCGTGGCCGGCTGCGGCGTCTCCACACGCACGCGCGGCGTCGTTAGCTCACCGGTCGTGGTATCGACGACAGCGGCCTTGATGCCGGTGCCGCCCACGTCGATGCCGATCATCTCCATGTCGGGCCTCCGCGTTCCGTCGATCTCGCGACCACGCTGCAACGTTACGTGGGACAGCGGCGGTCGGGATTACGTTCGGGTGAAGGCCACTGCCAGACGCATGCGCGCGTGCGACACTGGTCCGCTCCCCAGCCCGTCTCACACCACCCGGAGGATCACCGCCATGCAGCTCGGAATGATCGGCCTCGGCCGCATGGGGGCCAACATCGTGCGCCGCCTGATGCGGGACGGCCACGACTGCGTCGTCTACGACGTCAACGAGCCTGCGATCGCACAGCTCGAGCGGGAAGGCGCGCTCGGCGCCCGCTCGCTGGCCGAGTTCACCGCCAAGCTGACGCCCCCGCGCGCCACCTGGATCATGGTGCCCGCCGCGATCACCGGCGCCGCGGTGGTGGAGCTCGCCGGCCTGCTCGAGCGTGGCGACATGATCATCGACGGCGGCAACAGCTACTACCGCGACGACATCGACCGCGCCGAGACGCTCTCGCCGCTCGGCATCCACTACGTCGACGTCGGCACGAGCGGCGGCGTGTTCGGCCTCGAGCGCGGCTTCTGCATGATGATCGGCGGCGAGGACCGGACCGTCGAGCACCTCGACCCGATCTTCCGCACGCTCGCGCCCGGCGTCGACGCGGCCCCTCGCACGCCGGGCCGCCA
Organism: Gaiellales bacterium; assembly: GCA_035696365.1. GTDB lineage: Bacteria > Actinomycetota > Thermoleophilia > Gaiellales > JALYLC01 > JALYLC01. The sequence goes on from DASRQS010000069.1 coordinate 53,389, forward strand.
CGGACCGCCTGGGCAGGCCGAGTACGGCTACCTGCACTGCGGCGGTCACGGCGCAGGGCACTTCGTCAAGATGATCCACAACGGCATCGAGTACGGGATGATGGCCGCCATGGCCGAGGGGCTCTCGATCCTCAAGAAGGCCGACATCGGCCTCAGGGATCACGTCAAGGACGCGGAGACCACTCCGCTGAGGGACCCGCGCTACTACGAGTACCGCTTCGACATCCCGGACGTCGCGGAGGTCTGGCGGCGGGGCAGCGTCGTCAGCTCGTGGCTGCTCGACCTCACGGCCAAGGCGCTGCAGGAGGATCCCGAAGTCGCCTCGTTCACGGGCCACGTCTCCGACTCGGGCGAGGGTCGCTGGACCGTGCTGGCCGCGATCGACGAGGCCGTCCCGGCGCACGTGCTCGCCTCGGCGCTCTACGAGCGCTTCAGCTCGCGTGGCGAGGCCGACTACGCCGACAAGCTGCTCTCGGCGCTGCGCAAGCAGTTCGGCGGCCACGTCGAGCAAGGGCCGCCGGCGTGAAGGGCGACGCGCTCGTCCTCTTCGGCATCACCGGGGATCTCGCGCACAAGAAGCTGTACGCAGCGCTCGCGGGCCTCGAGGCGGCGGGCGCGCTCGACGTGCCGGTGATCGGCGTGGCCTCCAGCCCCTGGGACGACAAGAAGCTGCGCGCCGAGGTGCGCACGACGCTCGGGACGTCCGTCAAGGCGACGGTGGTCAAGCGCCTCTGTGCGCGACTGCACTACGTGCAGGGCAACTACAGCGAGCCGTCCACCTACCAGGCTCTGCGCACCGCGCTCGGCACTGCCAAGCGTCCGGTCTGCTACCTCGCGATCCCCCCGGTGCTGTTCGACGACGTGGCCGAGGGCCTGGCCGGGATCGACGTGCCACGCGGCGGCCGGATCGTGATCGAGAAGCCCTTCGGGCGTGATCTGAAGAGCGCGATCGAGCTCAACGCGTTGCTGCACAAGCACTTCGCCGAGGACGCGATCTACCGGATCGACCACTTCCTCGGCAAGGAGCCTGTCCAGAACCTGATGGTGTTCCGCTTCGCGAATACGCTGCTCGATCCGATCTGGAACCGCCATTTCGTCAAGAGCGTCCAGGTGACCATGGCCGAGTCGTTCGGCGTCGAGGGCAGGGGCTCGTTCTACGACGGCATCGGCTGCCTGCGCGACGTCGTGCAGAACCACCTGTTGCAGATGGTCTGCCTGCTCGCCATGGAGCCCCCCATCGCTGCGACCGCCGACGCGCTGCGCGACGAGACGGTCAAGGTCATGCAGACGATTCGCCCGCTGAAGCGATCCGAGCTCGTGCGCGGCCAGTACATCGGCTACCGCGACGAGCCGGGCGTGGCCAAGGGCTCCGACACGGAGACGTACTGCGCCCTGCGCGTGCACGTCGACTCCTGGCGCTGGGCCGGCGTCCCGTTCTCGATCCGCGCGGGCAAGGCGATGCCGGCCACCGTGCAGGAGGCGGTCGTCGAGCTGCGGCAGCCGCCTCGGCTGCTGTTCGCCGAGCGCGAGCACACGCCGGAGCCCAACGTGCTCCGCTTCCGCCTCAAGCCCGACGACACGATCACCCTCGAGATGCAGGCGAAGCTGCCCGGCAGCCGCATGGTGACGGGGCGCGTCGACCTCGACGTCGCCTACGAGGAGGCACTGGGCGGCGAGGGCCCGGAGGCCTACCAGCGCCTGCTCGGCGACGCGCTCGCCGGCGACCAGCGGCTGTTCGCCCGCCAGGACATGGTCGAGGCCGCCTGGCGCGTGGTGGATCCCGTGCTCGAGAAGCACGCCCCGGCGATTCCCTACGAGCGGGGCTCGTGGGGCCCGGTCGAGGCCACCCGCGTCCTGCCCGGCCAGCGCGACTGGCGCCCGCCCCGCGTTGCTGCTGAAGTTGATAGTTGATCACAGCGGTCGCGACGGCGTAGAATCGCCGCCTTGGCCGCGCACGCTGAAAATCTCGCCGCCGTCCGCTCCTCCTACGAGGCCTTCGGACGGGGCGACCTCGACGGCGCGCTCGCGATGATGGACGACGCCATCGTCTGGCATCAGGCCCAGGGGCTCCTGCACGGCGGCATCTACCACGGGCTTCCCGCCGTGCGCGCGGCGGTGTTCGACCCGCTCGACGAGCAGTGGTGGGAGGACTTCGACGCCGTGCCGGAGGAGATCCTCGGCGGCGACGACCACGTCCTCGTGATCGGCCGCTACACGGCCCGCGCGAAGGGCACCGGCAAGCCGCTCGACGTGCCCTTCGCCCACGTCTGGAAGTTCGCCGGAGGCAAGGCCGTCCGCTTCCACCAGTTCACCGATACGCGCGGCTGGGTCGACGCCCTGGCCGCGCCCTGATCCCAACAATTCGACACATTTCTGCGTCCTAATCGCTCAAGGCTTCCATCGCCCGTTCCCCCGAGGAGGAGTTCGTACATGAAGAAAGCCAAGTCGTTCCCGCTGCTCGCAGCGGTCGCCGCGGCCACCGCGCTGGCGGCCACCGTATCGGCAGCGCCGGCAGGCGCGAAGAGCACGCAGGCCACCGCGGGCACCAGCTGCACGAGCACCCTCAAGCTCGCGCTCGTGACGCCGCTCACCGGTGGTGCCGGCTTCCTCGGCCAGCAGCAGTCGAGCTGGGCGAAGTATGCCGTCAAGACGCTCGCCCCCGGCTTGGGTCTGAAGGTCAAGCTCGTCCTCGGCGACACGCCCGTCGAGCAGGGCGCGGCCGTCGCCCAGACGCTGGCCCAGAAGTACGTGGCCGACAAGTCGGTCGTGGGTGTCATCGGCCCGTCGACCTCCGGCGCGGTCGCTGCAGCGAGCAAGACGCTCACGCAGGCCGGCATCCTGCACATCTCCGAGTCGGCGACTCGCACGACGCTCACCAAGGGCGACAACCAGGAAGCCGGGAACGCGTTCTACCGCGTCGTGCCCGCCGACGACATCCAGGGCCCGACCGACGCCAACTACATGATGAAGACGCTCAAAGTCAAGAACGTCGTGGTCATCGACTTCCAGGAGCCGTATTCGCAGGGCCTGGCCGGTGCCGTCGAGACCGCGCTCAAGGCCGGCGGCGTGTCGGTGACGCATCTGTCGATCTCCAACACGACCACGGACTTCTCGACCTTCGTCACGAAGGTGCCGGGCGCCGCCGACATCGTGTTCTTCCCCACGCAGAAGCCCGGTGACGCGCAGGCATTCGCGCAGCAGCTGGCCGAGCAGGGCAAGAAGGCCAAGGTGTTCGGCGGCGACGGCTCGAACGACTCGACCGCGTTCAAGGCGGCCGGCTCGTACGTGTCGAACTTCGCGCCTGACATCAGCGGCATCGCGAGCGACAAGGCGATCATCGCCGGCTGGCAGAAGGACAACAAGGGCAAGACGCTCGGCTCCTTCGGCCCGCCGACCTATGGCGCCGTCCAGGTCATGCTGAAGGCCGTCAAGGCCGCCTGCGTCAAGGGCCACGGCTCGATCGCCAAGCGCGGCGCCGTCGTCCAGGCCGTGAAGGGTGTCACCGTTCCGACCGGCTGGATCCTCGGCGGTGCGTTCAAGTGGTCGAAGGTCAACCTGCACGACCCGGCCAACGCCAAGTTCTACATCTTCCAGATCCAGTCCGACGGCACCTACAAGCTCGTCGGCTGATAGCTCGGATCGACTGGGGGCGGCTCGGCCCATGGGCTGGGCCGCCCCCGTTCTCATGCTCCCCTCCTACTAGACTCGTCCGGGCGCCGTGGACACGTTCATCCAGCTGACACTCAACGGGCTCACCGAGGGCAGCACCTACGCGCTCATCGCCCTGGGCTACACGCTCATCTACGGCGTGCTCAAGCTGCTCAACTTCGCCCACGGCGACGTCTTCATGGTCGGGTCGTTCATCGGCTTCGGCGTGCTCAAGGTCTTCGGCGGACCGAGCGACAACGCGCTGCCCGTCTGGCTGCTGCTGAGCACCATGGTGCTGGTCTCGATGGTCGGATGCGCGCTGCTGGGCGTCATCATCGAGCGCTTCGCCTACCGGCCACTGCGCGACGCCCCGCGAATCGCGCCTCTGATCAGCGCGCTCGGCGTCTCGTTCCTGCTCGCCAACTCGTTCCAGCTGATGTTCGGCGCGCAGCAGTTCGACTACGGCATCTTCAGTCTCGACGGGGGCTCGCTGTTCACGCGCGGCTTCTGGATCGGGAACGTGCACATCCCGCTGATCCGGATCATCACGATCGTCTCGGCGCTCGTGCTGATGGTCGTGCTCTGGATGCTCGTCACGCGCACGCGCACGGGCAAGGCGATGCGCGCCACCTCGTTCGACCGCGAGGCTGCGGCGATGATGGGCATCGACATCGATCGCGTGATCGTGTTCACGTTCGTGCTCGGATCCGCGCTCGCCGGCGCGGGCGGCGTGATGTTCGCGCTGCGCGTGCCGACGGCCGCCTCGATCGGCTTCCTGATCGGTCTCAAGGGCTTCACCGCCGCCGTGATCGGCGGGATCGGGTCGATCCCGGGCGCGATGGCCGGGGGACTCATCCTCGGCTTCGCCGAGGCCTACACGCAGGGCTACTGGACGACGCGCTGGTCGGATCTCGTCATCTTCAGCGTCCTGATCGGATTCATGCTGTTCCGGCCGAACGGCCTGTTCGGGACCGCGGGGCTGAAGAAGGTATGAGCGAGCCGACTCAGCCCACTTCCGCACAGGAGCCGCCGTCGGGGCCCGCGATCGGCAAGGACGAGTGGGTCGCGCGGCACGGCGAGCACCGCGAGGGCCGCGGCGGCCTGGCCGGCCGGATCGAGGAGCGCCTGCACACGGTGCCCTGGTGGGGCTGGATGCTCTTCTTCGCGGCCGCCTTCGCGCTGCTGCCGATCGTATCGGACAGCGGCTACATCCGCCGCGTCGCCTTCGACACCGTGATCTACATGCTGCTCGCGCTCGGCCTCAACGTCGTCGTCGGCTGGGGCGGCCTGCTCGACCTCGGCTACGTCGCCTTCTACGGCATCGGCGCCTACGCCTACGCGCTGTGCAGCTCGGATCAGATCGGAGTCCATCTGCCGACGATCGTGACGATCCCGCTGGTGGTCGTGATCGGAGCCGTCGCGGGCTTCCTCGTCGGGCTGCCCTCCCGCCGGCTCGTGGGCGACTACCTCGCGATCGTCACCCTCTTCTTCTTACAGATATTCCTCACGGTGGCGACGAACGGGGATCAGTTGTTCGGCCACAACATCACCGGGGGTGCCAACGGGATCCTGAACATCGACCCCCTGCACTTCTTCGGCCAGACGCTGAACGTCGAGCACGGCGGCGTCTTCGCCGTCTCGTATCTGTACGTCGCGATCGTCTCGTTCGTGGTCGTCTACGCCGCCCTGCACTTCGTCAACCAATCGCGCACGGGCCGCGCCTGGCGCTCGCTGCGGGAGGACCCGCTGGCGGCCGAGGCCATGGGCATGCCGGTGAACCTCCTGAAGCTGATGGCATTCAGCTTCGGGGCGGCCGTCGCAGCCTTCACGGGCACGCTCTTCGCGTCGCTGAACGCCAGCGTGTTCCCGCTCACGTTCTCGTTCCCGTTGCTCATCACCGTGTACACGATGGTCATCCTGGGCGGCCAGGGAAACCTCGCGGGCGTGACCGTCGGTGCCGTGGTGGTCAGCGTCGTGCTGGAGCTGCTGCGCGATCCGGGCAACGCGCGCATCCTCTTCTATCTCTTTGCGATCGTCGGGATCGTCCTCGTGCTGGGACGCTCGCGCCGGCTTTTGGTGTTGCTCGGAAGCCTGCTCGTCTTCGGGTTCGCGGCCCACGCCATCGCGCACGCCATCAACAGCGACTGGACGTCGGGGACGGCCGCAAGCGGTCTCGACCACGCGCTCTCGCACTGGGTGATCATCCCGACGAGCATGGTGAACTGGCTCGGGCCCGTCACCTACATGGGACTCATCGGGCTCGTGCTCGTGCTCACGCTCCTGCACGGCTGGGCCCGCGACGCGCTGCTCGTGCCAACCCTCTACCTCGGCACGTTCGTATGGGAGAACGTCCTGCTCGCGCAGCCGGACGCGACGCGCTACATCGTGCTCGGCGCGATGCTGATCGCGCTCATGATCGTGCGCCCGAACGGGCTCTTCGGCGAGCGCCGCGTGGAGATCGTCTGATGGCTCCGATGCTCGAGCTGCGCCGGGTCTCCGTGGCCTTCGGCGGCCTGCAGGTCGTCTCGAACCTCGACATGGAGGTGGCCGAGGGCGAGATCGTCAGCGTGATCGGCCCGAACGGTGCCGGCAAGACGACGCTCTTCAACCTGATCACCGGGATCTACCGACCCGACGACGGCCAGATCCTGCTCGCCGAGCGCAACATCGTCGGGCTCGAGCCGCACCAGATCACGCAGCTCGGCATCGCGCGCACCTTCCAGACGCTGCGGCTGTTCCTCAACATGTCGGTGCGCGAGAACGTGATGGCAGCGGCCTACGGACGCACCAAGGCCGGGGTGGTGCGCTCGATGCTGCGCACTCCGGGGATGCGCCGCGAGGAGGCCGAGATCCGCCGCCTGGCCGAGGAGCAGCTCTCGTTCTTCGGCGAGCGCCTCAAGGGCTACCGCTGGGATCAGCCCGCTTACAGCCTCTCCTACGCCAACCGCCGGCGCCTCGAGATCGCTCGCGCCATGGCCACGGGGCCGAAGATCCTGCTGCTCGACGAGCCCGCCGCCGGCATGAACCCGGTCGAGACCCACGAGATCACGGAGCTGATCGCCCGGCTCCGCACCGAGGCCGGCTACACGATCCTCGTGATCGAGCACGACATGCACGTCGTCGAGGGCATCTCGGATCGAGTGATCGCGCTCGACCACGGCGTGAAGATCGTCGAAGGCACGTTCGAGCAGGTCGCGACCGATGCGCGCGTGATCGAGGCGTACCTCGGCACGAAGGCAGCGGTGACCAAGTGAGCCTGCTCCGGCTCGAGGGCATCAACACCTACTACGGCCAGATCCACATCCTCCAGGACCTCAATCTAGAGGTCAACGCCGGCGAGCTCGTCTGCCTGCTGGGCGGCAACGCGTCGGGCAAGTCGACCACGCTCAAGACGATCCTCGGCCTCGTGCGCTCGCGCAGCGGCCGTATCGAGTTCAACGGCGAGGACGTCACGACGCGCTCGACGAGCCACCGCATCGGACGCGGCATGGCGATCGTCCCGGAGAACCGCCGCTTGTTCGCTCCCATGACGGTGCTGGAGAACCTGGAGCTCGGCGCCTACCTGCACGGCGGTGGTGCCAAGGAGGACTACGCGCGCGTCTACGAGACGTTCCCCCTCGTCTACGACCGCCGCTCGCAGCTCGCCGGAACGCTCTCGGGCGGCGAGCAGCAGATGGTCGCGATGGCCCGGGCGCTGATGTCGCGGCCGAAGCTGATGCTGATGGACGAGCCGTCCATGGGCCTCGCGCCGATCCTGGTCGAGCGCAGCTTCGACGTCATCAAGCAGGTGCACGAATCCGGCGTCGCCGTGCTCGTGGTCGAGCAGAACGCCAACGTCTCGCTCTCGATCGCCGACCGCGGCTACGTGCTCTCGACGGGCCGGCTCGTGCTCGAGGGCAAGGCCTCCGACCTGCTCAACGACGAGGGCCTGCGCAAGGCCTACCTCGGCCGCTAGAGCGTCTGAGCCCAGCCCCGGAACGCCGTCAGCAGGTCGTGGCGCACCGCCGGGGGGATCTCGTCCGAGCGGATCCGGCCGGTCACCGCGATCGTCACACGCATCTGCGCGATGTACTGCGTGCAGTCTCGGCAGGCGGCGATGTGGCGGTCGAAGCTCGCGCGCTCGGCCGCGCCGAGCAGGCCCTCGAGGTAGTCGGTGAGGAACTCGGCGAGCTCCTGGCAGGTGGGCTCCTGGACGGCGAAGTCGGTCATGCGTACTCCGCGGCCAGCGCCTCACGCAGCTTCGTGCGCGCGCGGTGCAGCACCACGCGCTGGTTGCCCTCGGAGAGGCCGAGCAGGTCGCACACCTCGCCGGCGCTGAAGCCCTCGACGTCACGCAGCGTGACGACGCGGCGCTGCGTCTCGGGCAGCTCTCCGATCGCCGCGTAGACGCGCTTCACGGCCTCCGCCGAGAGCACGATCTGCTCCGCGCTGCCGCTCCAGGGCCGGACGGGGGAGACCCAGTGGCCGGCTCCTGGGGCCGGCGCCTGGACGAAGCGCTCGGGGTCCACGGCGGGCCCGCTCTCGTCGCCGCGCGCGAGTGAGGAGAACGGCGCTGAGCGCGCCTCGCGCACGCCGCGGGTGCGGGCCAGGTTCATCACGATACGGAAGAGATAGGTGCGCAGCGACGAGCGGCCCTCGAAGGAGTCCAGTCCCCGCAGCAGCCCGAGCCAGGCCTCCTGCGCCACGTCCTCGGCGATCTCCTGGGTCGGCACGTACTGGCGCGCGACGCGCACGAGCGCGGCCTGGTACCGGTCGACGAGCAGCTCGAAGGCCTGCTCGTCCCCGGCGCGCAGCGCGGCCAGGAGTGCGGTTTCGTCCTCACGTGCCCCAGTCACCATGCGCCGGCCGACGTTACACGGCCACGCCGCTCGGGGCCTCGGAATGGCCAGCCCTCGGCTACCGTTGCCCTTCGTATGACATCCGGCGACACGCGCGAGCCGCTGCCCTCCGAACAAGGCGATGACGGCTCGTTTCGTCGCAGGGTTGCGCGCTTCCGTGACTTCGTGACCGCCGACGGGAGCTCGGGCTACGAGGCGGAGGCAGGGCGTTACCACCTGTATGTCTCGGCCGCGTGCCCCTGGGCGCATCGCACGATCATCTACCGCCACCTCAAGGGTCTCGCGGGCGCGATCTCGATGACCGTCGTCGACCCCGAGCGCGATGAGCGCGGCTGGGCGATCACGGACCGGCGCGGCACAACGCCCGACACGGTCAACGGCTTCACGTTCTTGAGCGAGGCCTACATCCTCAGCGATGACGGCTTCGACGGCCACGTGACGGTGCCGGTCCTATGGGATCGCGAGCGCGGCCGCATCGTGAACAACGAGTCGAGCGAGATCATCCGCATGCTCGACCGGGAATTCGACGCCGTCGCGAAGCGTCCCGACGTGCACTACCTGCCGGAGGAGCTGCGCGCCGAGATCGACGGGCTCAACGCGTTCGTCTACGAGAATGTCAACGACGGCGTCTACCGCACCGGCTTCGCGCGCACGCAGGCCGCCTACGAGCGCGCGTTCGTACGGCTCTTCGAGGCCCTCGACGAGCTCGACGTGCGCCTCGCGACGCGCCGCTACCTGATGGGCGCGACGCTCACAGAGGCCGACTGGCGCCTCTTCCCGACGCTGCTGCGCTTCGACCCGGTCTACGTCGGCCACTTCAAGTGCAACCTGCGCCGCGTGATCGACTATCCGAACCTGTCGGGATACCTGCGGGAGCTGTACCAGTACCCGGGCATCGCGGCGACCGTGGACATGGATCACATCAAGCGGCACTACTACCGCACGCACCCGTCGCTCAACCCGACGCGCATCGTGCCGGTCGGCCCAGCGCTCGACCTGGCAGCCCCGCACGGCCGCGACCACCTGAGCACGTGAATCGGTGCCAGGCACCGGTCTTTGCGTCCCGGACACATCGGGGTCAGACACCCGGTTTGTGCACTCTCAGCGAGGGCGAGCGGCCACGGCGGTGACCTCGATCTTGAGGTCGGGCACCACGAGTTGCGCGAGCACGGTCACGCGCGCCGGGAAGGGCTCGGAGAAGACCTGCACGAAGGCGTCGTTGAAGGCCTCGAAGTCGCCCCGGTCCGTCAGATAGGTCGTCACGTGCACGACGTCGGCGGCGCTGCAGCCGGCCGCCTCGAGCGTGGTCACGAGGTTCGCGAACGTGCGCCGGGCCTGACTGGCGAACTCGTCGGCGACGATCTCCCCGCTCTCGTCCGTCGAGATGACCCCGGCCACGTGCACGTAGCCGTCGGAGACCGCGGCGGGGGAGTACGGGATGTCGAGTCCGCCGCCGGCGGGGCTCGCGGGATTCCAGGAGCGCGTCATGGCGCGGCAGCGTACCCGGGGCGCGAGCCTGCGCGCGCCGCCGCGACCAGCGCCAGCGCGGCCACCGCAATGCCCACCGCAATGCGCCAGTGCTCGGCGAAGTGCTCCTCGTAGGGCGTCAGCCAGAACAGCGCCGGGACGAGCCAGATCGCACCGAATGTGCGGCGCGCCAGCGCGATCGGCACGAGCAGCAGCACGAAGTAGTGGAGCCACACGATCGGCGAGAGCGCGAGCGCCGCCGCCAGCGCCAGTGCGAGGGAGCGCTCGTCGAGACCGCGGCGCCCCTCCCGCCAGCAGAACGCGAGCAGCGCGGCCCCCACGGCGATCGCGAGTGCGCGCGCCGCGGCCGGGCCGAGACCGAGCCAGAGCCCGCCCGAGACGAGCGAGTATCCGCGGCCCTGCTCCGCGTCCGAGAGCACGTTGAGCAGCTTCGGATAGTCGGCGAGGCCCGCGAACCCGATCACGCCCCAGCCGAGCGCGCTCGCGACCACGGCCAGCAGGACGCCGCGCACCGCGACCCGCACGCGCCGGGTGGCCACGAGCCACACCGTGAGCGGCCAGAGGAACAGCTTGGCCACCACGATCAGCGCCAGCGGAATGGCGGCGCGGCCCTGTTCGCGCCAGCGCCAGACGAGCGCCAGGCCGAGTGCGAGCAACGGCGTCAGGGCACCGAGGCGGATGTCGTGCAGAACAGCGATCGAGAGGTACGCGGCGCCGTAGCAGCGCCAGTCGCGCACGCCGAGCACGGCCAGCGTGGCAGCCACCGCGGCGATCAGCACCAGCGTGATGAGAGCGGCGGCCACCGGGAACGGCAGGAGGCCGAACGGCAGGAGCAGCAGGGCGACCGGCGGTGGGTAGACGAAGCGATCCCCGGGCGCGACGCCCGCGGCCGTCGGCGGCGGGTACGGGTTGTGCCCGTGCACGACGTCGCGCGCCGCCTGCCAGAGCGCGCCGTGGAAGTCGAAGGCGTAGCGGTTGCCGATCGCGCCGCCGATGATGGCCAGCGCGAGCAGCGCGGGAGCGACCGCGAGCACGCCGACCTCGCTCAGGCGCCGGAGCGCCGCGAGCGAGCCTGCCAGCGGGCGGGGATGCGCGACGTGCGCCACATCCCGTCCATCGGCACGAATCCCGGACTACTGAATCGGGCGCGAGCGTGACTGCGTGGCCCGCGCGAGCATCTCGATCAGGTCGTGCATCAGGTCCTCGGTGTGCTCGATGCCGACCGAGAGGCGGATGAGATCGTCCGGCACCTCGAAGCCCGAGCCCGCGAGCGAGGCGTGCGTCATGGCGCCCGGGTGCTCGATCAGGCTCTCGACTCCGCCCAGGCTCTCGCCCAGCGTCCACACGCCCGTCTCGGACAGTGCGGCGTCCACGGCGGAGCGTCCCCCTCGCACCTGGAACGAGATCATCCCGCCGAAGCGCCGCATCTGGCGCTTCGCCGTCTCATGGCCGGGATGCGTGACGAGACCGGGGTAGTAGACGTGGCTCACGGCGGGCGACTCGGTCAGCCAGCGCGCGATCACGGCCGCGTTGTCGCAATGACGCTCCATCCGCACGGCCAGCGTCTTGGCGCCGCGCAGCGTGAGGAAGCAGTCGAGCGGGCCCGGCACCGCGCCCATCGAGTTCTGCACGAAGTGCAGGCGCTGCGCCGTCTCCTCGTCGTTCGTGACGACGACGCCTCCGACTGCGTCGGAATGGCCGCCGATGTACTTCGTGGTCGAGTGCACGACGATGTCGGCGCCGAGCGCGAGCGGCTGCTGGAGATACGGGCTCGCGAAGGTGTTGTCGACGACGACGACCGCCCCCGCTGCGTGCGCGCGCTCGGCGATCGCCGCGATGTCGACGATCTTGAGCAGCGGATTGGACGGCGTCTCGAGCCAGACCAGATCGGCCGGCCGCTCGAAGGCCTCGCGCGCGACGCCCTCGTCGGTCAGGTCGAGGTACTCGTAGTCGTAGCCCTTCGGCGCGTACAGCTTGGAGAACAGCCGGTAGGTGCCGCCGTACACGTCGTTGATCGCGACGGTGCGCGAGCCCGGTGTGAACAGCTCCATGATCGCGGTCGTCGCCGCCATACCGGACGCGAAGCAGACGCCGTGGGAGGCGTCCTCGAGCGACGCCAGGCACTCCTCGAGCGCCGTGCGCGTGGGATTGATCGTGCGCGCGTAGTCGTGGCCTCCGCGCATCTGCAGCACGCCGTCCTGGGCGTACGTGCTGGTCTGGTAGATCGGGACGTTGACCGAGCCGGTCAGCGGATCGGGCTCCTGTCCGGCATGGATCGCCCGCGTCTCAAACTCCACTCTGGATCTCGCTCCTCTCGAGCCCGAGCACCTGGGCGAGCCGCCCGAGGGCCTCGCGCAACGCCCGCGGCCGTTGCCGCCGCTGCCAGTGCACTGCCAGGGCCCGCAGCGTACCCGCCTTGCGGTCGGCCTTCAGATCGACCCGCCCGACGACCTCGGGGCCGTCGAGCAGCGGCAGCACGTAGTAGCCGTAGATGCGCGTGAGCGCGGGCTTGTAGATCTCCAGGCGGTGCTCGAAGCCGAACAGGTGCTCGGCCTCGAAGCGATCCCACAGGAGGTTGTCGAACGGCGACAGCAGGAAGGCCCCGGCCGGACGGTCGTCGCCGGCGATCGCGCGCTCGGCGTCCTCGGCCGGGACGAGCCACAGGTCGCCCAGCTCGCGCATCCGCAGGCGTTCCAGAACGCCCTCCGCGACGAGCGCCTCGATCGCCGGCACCAGCGTGCGGCGCTTGCCCTTGACCCGGTAGTAGTCGGAGACACGGGCCTCGCTCGCGATGCCGCGGGCGCGCACGGCACGCTCGACCTGCATGCGCCGCGTCGCGGAGAGCGGAGGCTCGGGCGCCCCCAGGATCGCGTCGGGCAGCACGCGCTCGGGCAATGCGTAGCGGCGCTCCATGCCGTTGCGGCCGGCGATCGCGAGCTGACCGGCTGTCCAGAGCGCGTCGATCACGCGTTTGGCCGGCGTCCACTCCCAGTAGCCCTTGCCGGCACCGCCGAAGTCGCGCGCCGAGATCTCCCCGCGCTCCCGCGCCAGCGCCATCACCTCGTCGGCGAGCTTCGGGTGCTCCTTCAGGATCGGGCCGTACCAGCGGTGGAACTGCCCGCTCGCCCGCTTGTCGTGCCGGAAGTACGGCTCGTCGATCGACGGCAGCAGGCAGGCCTCGTGCGCCCAGTACTCGAACACGCGCCCGCTGCGGAGGAGCGCATCGTGCGTGTTGGCCGGCAGGCGCCCGCAGCGACTCGCGAGCACGAGGCGCTGCGAGCGGTCGACGACCGAGATGGAGTCGATCTGCACGCAGCCGAGCCGCTCGATGCAGGCCACGAGCTCGTCCTGGCTCGCCTTGCGCCGGCGCGCCGCGAAGCGCTGGGTGCGCACGGCGTGGCACCGGGCGGCCGCGAGCGAGATCTCCCTCAACTCACGCGTGGGCGAGCCACTCGAGCACGTCCGCGCGCGTGAGCACGCCAACCGGCGTGTTGCCGTCCGCGACGAGCACGGCCGGGCTCGACTGCAGGTCGTGGTAGACGTCGTCGAGGCGCCGCACCGACTGCACGACGGGCAAGGGGTCGCTCATCAGGTCGGCGGTGGGCGCCTCGAGAGCGCCGCGCCCGTCGCGCATGGCGTGGTCGAGCAGGGTGCGCTCGTGCACGCAGCCGACGACCTCGCCGGCCTCTCCGATCACGGGGAGCTGCGAGACGGCGAAGCGCTGCAACAGCGCGATCGCATCGGCGACCGGCTGCTCGGGCGAGACGCTCAGGAGCGCCGGCACGTCGCCACTGCGCCCCGCCACGAGCTCTCCCGCGGTGGGCGGGCGCGCGGTGTCGTCGAACATGCCGTGCACCAGCATCCAGTCGTCGTTGAAGACCTTCGAGAGGTAGGGCCGGCCGCCGTCGGGCAGCATCACGAGCACCGTCTTGTCCGGCGGCAGCTCGCCCGCGACGATCAGCGCGGCGTGCAGCGCCATGCCGCCCGAGGCGCCGACCAGGATTCCCTCCTCGCGTGCAATGCGACGCGTCGCCGCGAACGAGTCGCGATCGGACACGCGGATCCAGCGGTCGACCACGCCGCGATCGAAGGTCGTCGGCCAGAAGTCCTCGCCGACACCCTCGACGAGGTACGAGTGCACCTGCTCGCTGGAGTAGATCGAGCCGATCGGATCGGCGCCGACGATCTGCAGGTCCGGCTTGCGCTCCTTGAGGAAGTGGCCGGTTCCCGTCGCCGTGCCGCCGGTGCCGACGCCGGTCACGAGCACGTCGAGCTCGTCTCCGACCTGCTCCCAGATCTCTGGGCCCGTGGTCTCGTAGTGCGCCTGCGGATTGGCCGGGTTACCGTACTGATTGGGATTGAAGGCGCCCGGCGTCTCGGCCGTCAGGCGCAGCGAGACCGAGTAGTACGAGCGCGGATCCTCGGGCTCGACCTCCGTCGGGCACACCACGACCTCGGCGCCGAAGGCGCGCAGCAGGGCGATCTTCTCGCGCGACATCTTGTCCGGCATCACGAAGATGCAGCGATAGCCGCGCTGCGCCGCGACCTGCGCCAGGCCGACGCCCGTGTTGCCGGAGGTCGGCTCGACGATCGTGCCGCCCGGGCGGAGCAAGCCGTCGCGCTCGGCCGCCTCGATCATCGGCAGCCCGATGCGGTCCTTGATCGAGCCGCCGGGATTGAGGTACTCGAGCTTCGCGAGGATCCGCGCGCCACCGCGGGGCTGCAGCTTGGGCAGGCGGATGATCGGCGTATCGCCGACGAGGTCGAGGAGCGTGGGGAACTCGCGCACGGCCGGGATGGTAGCCGTGTCGGCGACCCGCGAGGCGGAGCTGGACGTTCGCACTGAATGAGCATGCCTGGCTGGGGTGTGTGGAGCGAGCGCGAGTGGATCTCGACTCGAAGATCCGGTTGGAACCATTTCAAGAGCCGGGATCCGCTCCCGCGAAGCCCCGTAAGCCGCTCGCCCACCCGCATCAGAATGCGCATCCTCCCGCGCGAGTGGCGTGCGGGTCGCTTGCGGGTCGCCTGCGGGTCGCCGGAGGTCTGGCAGACGGGCGCCCTACGACACCTCGAGAAGCACCGCGGCGCCCGACTGCCCGGCCGCAGGCGATCCACACGGCCCAGACACCACGCTCATGCAGTGAGAACGTCTCAGTGCGAGAAGTGGCGACGGCCCGTGAACACGAGCGTGCCAGCGGCCTTCTCGACCGCCGCGATGACCTCGTCGTCGCGCTTCGAGCCGCCCGGCTCGATGATCACGCGCACCCCTGCGTCCAGCGCCGCCTGCACGCCGTCGGCGAACGGGAAGAAGGCATCCGATGCGAGCACCGCGCCCGCCACGGGCGAGAGCGCCTTGCCGAGCGCCAGGCGGGTCGAGTCGATGCGCGACATCTGGCCCGCGCCGATGCCGATCGTGGCCGTGTCGCGGGCGATCACGATGGCGTTCGAGCGCACGTGCTTGACGACGCGCCAGGCGAACAGCAGATCGCCCCACTCTCGCTCGGTGGGTGCCGCGCCGGCCACGACCTCCATCGTGTCGCGATCCTCCGACTCGGTGTCGCGGTCCTGGATCAGCATGCCGCCGAGCACGCGGTGGGCATCGCGCTCGCCGGGCGTGGGACGGCGGCGCTCGTCGGACTCGAGCAGGCGCAGGTTGCGCAGCTTCTCGCGCAGCAGGTCGACGGCGCCCTCGCCGTAGCCCGGGGCGTGCAGCACCTCGACGAACTGCTCGGCGACGAGCCCGGCGAGCTCGCTCGAGAGCGGCCGGTTGACCGCCACCACGCCGCCGAAGGCCGAAGCCGGGTCGGCGGCCAGCGCCTTGCGGTAGGCCTCCTCGGGCGTCGCGGCGAGCGCGACGCCACAGGGGTTGCCGTGCTTGACGATCACGCAGGCCGGCACCGTGAACTCCTGCACGAGGGTGGTGGCGGCGTCCAGGTCGAGCAGGTTGTTGAAGGAGAGCTGCTTGCCGCCGTGCTGGGTGACCATCGAGAGCAGATGGCGGCGCGCTCCGGCGTCCATGTAATAGGCGGCTCGCTGGTGCGGGTTCTCGCCGTAGGCCAGATCGGTGACCTTCACGAGCTCGCTGAGGTGGCGCTCCGGGAACGATTCCGTATCCGAGAACCAGTTGGCGATCGCGATGTCGTAGCCCGCGGTGTGCGCGAAGGCCTCGGCGGCCAGCTCGCGCCGCGTGTCGAGGCTGAGGTCGCCGGCCGACTCGCGCAGCTCGTCCAGCACGAAGCCGTAGCGCTCCGGATCCACGAGCACGGCCACGGAGGCGAAGTTCTTGGCCGCGGCGCGCACCATGGCAGGGCCGCCGATGTCGATCGCCTCGACGACATCGCCCTCGCTCGACTCCCTGCGCGCCGCCACGTGCCTGAAGGGATACAGGTTGACGATCACGAGGTCGATCGGCTCGATGCCGTGCTCGGCCAGCGAGGCCTGATCGCCCGCGTCGTCGCGGCGCGCGAGCAATGCACCGTGCACGCTCGGATGCAGCGTCTTGACGCGGCCGCCGAGCATCTCCGCGACGCCCGTCAGATCTTCCACGCGCGTCGACTCCAGGCCGTGCTCGTCGAGGTAAACCGCGGTGCCGCTGGTTGCGATCAGCTCGACGCCGAGCTCGACCAGGCCATGCGCGAGTTCCAGCAGGCCGGTCTTGTCCGACACCGAGATGAGCGCTCTCTTGACCGTCACGTGCGGGCCTTCCTTGCGATGAGGTCGAGATCGAGGGCACCACGGGCGACGTCCTCGA
>DASRQS010000070.1:0-32785 GCA_035696365.1 Gaiellales bacterium
ACTTCAGGTCACGGCGCCAGTCGAACTTCTCGACCGCGCGGATCAGGCCCAGGATGCCCTCCTGGATCAGATCCAGGAAGCCCAGCCCCTGACCGCGATAGTTCTTCGCGATCGACACGACCAGACGCAGGTTCGACTCGATCATCCGGCGCTTGGCGCGCGGATCGCCGGCCTCGACGCGCTTGGCCAGCTGGATCTCCTCGACCTTGGTCAGCAGCGGGTAGCGGCCTACCTCCTGCAGGAACAGCTGGAGCGAGTCCGTCGTGCCCTCGATCACGAGCCTCTGGGGTGCCGCGACCTTCTCCTCGACCACCGCCGGGGTCTCGATGATCTCGATTCCCTGCGACTCGAGCTCGCGGTACAGCTCCTCGATCTGCTCGACCTCGATCTCGAGCTCGGCCAGCACTTCCACGATCTCGCCCGTCGACAGTGACCCGCGTTCGAGGCCAGCCTCGATCAGGCGCTGCAACTCGGACAGCTCTTTGAGTTCCTGCTGCTCCAGGATCATCCCGCGCCCCGACCTCCTCCGCGGCCCGCAAGGGCCGACCGATCTCGACTGTCGTTACACTCTCTCGCTCGCGGACCGCTCGTGATGCGGCCCGTTCCCCGTGTCCTCGCATCAAGGAGCCGACGATCGCCCCCCGAGCCCTCCAGCTCCCCGTCGGCCCATACCAGGCCAACTGTTACCTGGTGTGCCGCCTGGACGAGTCTGCCTGCCTGATCGTTGATCCAGGCGCCGAACCCTCCCTGATCCTCTCCGTCATCGAGGAGCGAAAGCTCGAACCGATCGCAGTACTTGTCACGCACGGCCACATCGACCACGTCGGCGCACTGGCCGCCGTGGCCCGCTCCACAGGTGCGCCAGTATACAGCAGCCGCCGGGAGTCGCCGTGGCTGCAGGAGCTCGACGCGAGCGACTACCCCGGCTACGACGACGCGGAGCCGCATGAGCCGGACGTGCTCCTGGACGGTGGCGAGCGGCTGCAACTGGGCCCCTATGCGATCGACGTGCGCTTCGTCCCTGGCCACTCGCCGGGCAGCCTGGCCTTTGGGATAGATGGCGCCCTGTACTCCGGCGACGTGCTCTTCCAGGGCTCGGTGGGCCGCACCGACCTGCGTGAAGGCGACTGGCCGACGCTGCAGGCCAGCATCGCCTCCCTGCTCGACGAGTTCCCTCCCGAGACCTCGGTGCTGAGCGGGCACGGGGACCCGACGTCGCTGGGCGCCGAGCGCGCGACCAATCCCTTTCTCGAGGAGCTGCGCCGGTGAGCGAGCCCGTGCGCGCACCCGTCGCCACCATCGACTGGCTGCCCCCGCGCGTCGCACTGCGTCAGCGCGTGATCGAGAGCGCCGTGCGCGTCTTCGAGCGCGCCGGCTACGGCCAGGTCGTGACGCCCACGTTCGAGGAGACGGCGTTGTTCGCACGCACCGCGGGCGACGCCTCCGACATCGTCAGCAAGGAGATGTACTCCTTCAAGGATCGGGGCGAGCGTGAGCTGACGCTCCGGCCCGAGGGCACCGCCCCCGTGGTGCGCGCCTACCTCGAGCACGGCCTGGCGCGCGAGCCACAGCCCGTGAAGCTCTGGTACACGGCGCCGATGTTCCGCTACGCGCGCGCTCAGCGCGGTCGCTATCGCGAGCACTGGCAGTTCGGTGTCGAGGCGCTCGGATCGGACGACCCGGCGGTCGATGCCGAGGTGATCGCCCTCCAGGCGGCCTGGTTCGCGGAGCTCGGACTGCTCGACGGCTTCGTGCTCGAGCTCAACTCGATCGGCGACGCCGCCTGCCGTCCGGCCTACCGCGCGCTGCTCGTGGAGTACCTCGAGCGCTACCGCAGCGAGCTCTCGCCGGACTCCCAGGTGCGCCTCGACCTCAATCCGCTGCGCATCTTCGACTCCAAGGACGAGCGCGATCAGGAGATCGTCCGCGGTGCGCCGCTGATCACCGATCACCTGTGTGCCGCCTGCGCTGAGCACTTCGCGGGCGTGCGCGCCTTCCTGGACGCGCGCGGGATCGCTTACGTGGTCACGCCGGGCATGGTGCGCGGGCTCGACTACTACGAGCGCACCGCCTGGGAGTGGGTGATCCCGGGCGGCGGCGCGCAGGCCGGTACGATCTCGGGCGGAGGCCGCTACGACGGCCTCGCCGAGCAGATCGGGGGCAGCCGCGTGCCGGGCGTGGGCTTCGGCTGCGGCACCGAGCGCGTGGTGCTCGCGCTCGAGGACCTGGGCGTGGCACCGCCGTCGCCCCGGGTGGACTGGTTCGCCGCCTGCGAGGACGACGCCGCCCGGCCGCAGCTGCATGCGCTGCTCGAGCAGGCCCGCGCGCGCGGTGTCTTCTGCCAGGCCGACCTCGCAGGCCGCAGCCTGAAGGGCCAGCTGCGGCGCGGCGAGCGGCTGCGAGCGAGGATCGTCACCGTCTGCCGCGCGGGCGACGGCGAGCGTGGCATCGTCAGGCACGGGAACGCCGAGATCGCCTTCGGCGATCTGGTCGACTACATCGAGCGGAGCGTGCGGAACGCGTGAGCGCCTACAGGGACATGCTGTGCGGGGAGCCGCGAGCGGATCACGCGGGGCGCGAGCTGACGCTCTCGGGCTGGGTCGGCGGGCGGCGCGATCACGGCGGCCTGATCTTCATCGACCTGCGCGACCGCACCGGCATCGTGCAGCTCGTGATGGATCCCGAGCGCTCCCCGGAGGCGCACGCAATCGCCCACGCGCTGCGGCTCGAGTGCGTCGTGCGCGCGCGCGGGCAACTGGTGCCGCGCAGCGAGGCCACGCGCAACGACCAGCTGCCGACCGGCGCCGTCGAGCTGGCGGTCGGCGTGCTCGAGCTGCTGTCCTCGAGCGAGGTGCTGCCCTTCCAGCTCGACGACGAGAACGTCGACGAGGCGCTGCGCATCCGCCATCGCTACCTGGACCTGCGCAGGCCGAGAATGCAGGAATTGCAGGGCATTCGCACGCGCGCGGTGCGCTCGATCCGCCGCTTCCTGGATGAGCGCGGTTTCCTCGACCTGGAAACGCCCACGATGACGCGCGCGACGCCCGAGGGCGCGCGCGACTTCGTGATCCCCTTCCGCCTCGAGCCGGGCACCTTCTACGCGCTGCCCCAGAGCCCGCAGCTCTACAAGCAGCTGCTGATGTGCGGCGGCTTCGACCGCTACTACCAGATCGCCCATTGCTGGCGGGACGAGTCGCAGCGCGCCGACCGCGCGCTGGAGTTCACGCAGCTCGATCTCGAGATGAGCTTCGTCGAGCAGGAGGACGTGCTCGGGCTGACCGAGCAGCTGATGGCCGAGGTCTGGCGCGACGCCGGACACGAGCTGGAGCTTCCGTTCCCGCGCCTGCCCCACGGCGAGGCGCTCGCCCGGTATGGCACCGACAAGCCCGACCTGCGCTACGGGCTCGAGATCGGCGACGTGAGTGAGCAGGTGGCGGGATCGGAGTTCGGCGTCTTCTCGGGCGCCGTCGCCGCGGGCGGCGTGGTGCGCTGCCTGAGCGTTCCGGGCGCCGCCGAGGCGCTCTCGCGCAAGGACTACGACGAGCTCGCGGAATTTGCGAAGGAGTGGGGCGGGAAGGGGCTCGCGTATCTGATCTTCGAGGCCGACGGGAGCGTGCGCTCGCCGATCGCCAAGTTCCTGAGCGAGCCGGAGATCGCGGCCATCCGCGAGGCCTCGGGCGCCGAGCCGGGCTCCGTGGCCTTCATCGCGGCCGACGCCCGGCCCGTAGTCGAGCGCGTACTCGGCGCGTTGCGCCCGCAGCTCGCGCGCCGCTTCGATCTGATCCCGGCCGGCCAGTGGAAGTTCCTGTTCGTCGTCGACTTCCCGCTCTTCAAGCAGACGGAGGACGGCACCGGCTGGACGGCGGAGCACCATCCGTTCACTGCGCCCAAGCGCGAGCACGAGGAGCTGCTCGAGAGCGATCCGGGAGCCGTCCTGTCCGAGTCGTACGACATGGTGCTGAACGGCCTCGAGATGGCCTCGGGGTCGATCCGCATCAACCGCGCCGAGCTGCAGACGCGCGTGCTGGACGTGATCGGCATCGCTCCCGAGGAGGCCGAGGAGCGCTTCGGCTTCCTGCTGCGCGCGCTGCGCTTCGGCGCCCCGCCGCACGGCGGCATCGCCCCCGGCATCGACCGCATCGCGATGCAGCTCGGTGACACGGACAACCTGCGCGAGGTGGTCGCCTTCCCGAAGCTCGGCGGAGGCGCGGACCCCCTCACGGGCGCTCCGGCGCCGCTGCCGCACGAGCAGCTCGCGGAGCTGGGCCTCGCGGTGGTTCGCAAGCCCAGCTCGTAACTGGTCGTAAGCTCCCGGCGTGCGCATCTACGCCGATCACGCGGCCACCACGCCCGTCTCCGACGAGGCCTGGGAGGCCATGCAGCCGTTCCTGCGAGAGCTCTTCGGCAACGCCTCGGAGCCGCACTGGGCCGGGCGCGAGGCCAAGCGGGGGTTGGACGCCGCGCGCGCCCGCGCGGCCGAGGCGCTCGGGGTCGCGAGCGCGGACGTCGTGTTCACGGGGGGAGCGTCGGAGGCCGACAACATCGCCATCCTCGGCCGCGCGACGGCAGGCAGCGGCCGCATTGTCACGACGCCACTCGAGCACCCGGCCGTGAGCGGTGCAGTGGACGCGCTGGAGCGCAACGGCTGCGAGGTCGTGACCCTGGCCGTGAACGCCGACGGGCGCGTGCCCGTGGAGGCTCTCGACGAGGCCATCGAGCCCGGCGACCTCGTCTGCAGCCTGATCTGGGCGAGCAACCTGACCGGCGTGATCCAGCCCGTGGCCGAGGCGGCTGCGATCTGCGCCGAGCGCGGAGTGCCGCTGCACCTGGACGCGGTGCAGGCGTGTCCTGCGCTCGAGGTCGACATCGGCACGCTGCCCGGCTTCGTGACCGCCGCCGTGGCCGGTCACAAGCTCGGAGGCCCCAAGGGTGCGGGTCTGCTGTGCGGGCGCGGGCTCGCGACACTGCGCCCGGTGCTGTTCGGCGGCGGGCAGGAGCGCGCGCTGCGACCCGGGACCGAGAGCGTGGCGCAGGCTGCAGGGCTGGCGGCGGCGCTCGCGGCCGCGCGCGCCGACAGCGGGCGCTACGGGCGCTACCGCGCCGTGCGCGATTGTTACGAGGTCTCACTCGCGGCGGGCGTCACGGGCGTGACCTTCGTCGGCGAGCGCGCCGAGCGCACGCCCGGGCATTCGCTGGCGCTGATCGAGGGCGTGCACGGCCACGCGCTCGTCGCGCTGCTCGACGAGCAGGGCATCGCCGCGGCCGCCGGGCCGGCCTGTGCGAGCGCCGAGGCCAGCGCGAGCCCTGCCCTCACGGCCATGGGCATCTCGCCGGCCGAGGCGCTGGGCGCGCTCAGGCTCAGCTTCGGCGCGCTCAGCGAAGCCGGGGACGGCGTGGCCGCCGCCGAGGCCGTAGAGCGCTCTGCTGCTGCCCTGCGTCGCGCGAGTGCGGCCGTCTGATGCTGCGCCTGCGCGATCTCGAGTTCGCCGGCCGGGTGCCCGAGCCGGACGGCGAGGGCTTCGCAGGCGGAAGCGCGTGCGGCGACCGCGTGCGCATCACGCTGGCGCTCGGCGCCGGCGGTACCATCGCGGCCGCGCGCTTCGGCGCAGCGGCCTGCGCGCACGCCACCGCCGCGGCGGCCTGGGCCTGCCGGCGCAGTGAGGGACGCGCCTTCCTCGAGGCCGCGCGCGCGTCATTGGCCGAATGCACGACGGAGCTGGGACTGCACGGACGCGCGCAGGACTGCGCCGGCGTCGCGCTGGATGCGCTGCATGCCGCCCTCGGCGACGCCGCCGAGCGGGCGCTCGCGCTGCCGCGGGCCGACGGCCGCGTCGCGGTCGCGATGTCGGGGGGCGTGGACTCCGCGGTCGCCCTGCTGCGCGAGCGCGCGGGGGGCGGCGAGGTCGTGGGGCTCACGCTGCGGCTCTGGATCGACGATCGCGCGCCGGACGCCGAGCGCGCCTGCTGTTCCCCGGCGGCGGTGCTGCGAGCTCGCGAGAGCTGCCACGCGCTCGGGCTGCCGCACATCACCCTGGACGGGCGCGAGGCCTTCCGCCGCGCCGTCGTGGAGCCGTTCGTCGAGGGCTACGCGCGCGGCGAGACCCCGAATCCCTGCACGACCTGCAACGGCTCCTACCGCCTGGCGGCGCTCGTGGACGTCGCAGAGCGCCTGGGAGCGCAGAAGGTGGCCACAGGCCACTATGCGCGCCTGGTCGAGCGCGACGGGCGCACGCTCGTGGGCCGCGGCGCCGACGAATCCAAGGATCAGTCGTACATGCTCGCCCGCGTGCCCCCGGAGGTGCTCGGGCGCCTGCGGCTTCCGCTGGGCGACGCCACCAAGGCTGCGGTGCGCGCCGAGGCGGCCGAGGCCGGCCTGGCCGCGGCCACCGCGCGCGAGAGCCAGGACGTCTGCTTCCTTGGCGGCGGCGCGCTCGACGACTTCCTGGCGCGCGAGGGCGTAGAGATGCGCGCGGGCAGCATTCGAGACGAGGCCGGCCACGAGCTCGGCCGTCACGCAGGCTCTGCCGCCTACACGCCGGGCCAGCGCAAGGGCCTGGGCCTCACGGCCGCCACGCCGCTCTACGTGCTGCGCTCGGACGCGGCGCGCAACGAGCTCGTGGTCGGCCCGAGGAGCCGGCTTGCCTGCACGCGGGTCCTGCTGCGCGAGGCGCGCTTGGACGAGGGCGCCACCCACGTGCAGGCCAAGTTGCGCGCTCGCTCGCCCAGCGTGGCCGCGGGCGTCGAATGGGGCCCGGACGGGCTTCGCCTGCTGCTGGAGGAACCCGTCTACGGAGTGGCCGCGGGGCAGACCGCGGTGCTCTACGACGAGGGCGGATGCGTGGTCGGATCGGGTGTCATCGAGCCCGTCGTCATGCGCCCCTAGTCCGCGTCTTAGTCGCATCTCCGCAATCCGTCAAGGGGAAATCCTCAAGTTTCGGTTGTCTCCAGCCGATGAGGAGGGCACGCAGCGCCGTACGGCGCACCGTCATTCCCCGGGCAGGAGAAGACAGAGACATGGCCGTTCCCGTAGAGCAACTGATTGATGAAGAGCCCGTCGTCGCGACTCCGCACCTGCGGCTGGTGGCCGACGAGGACGAGATCGTCGTCGACGAGGCGCCCAAGACTGCGCTCGCGCTGCTCGACGAGCCGGATGCCGAGGCCGAGTACGACGAGGAGGAGCGGGGTGGCCCCGCCGTCGACGTGCTCCGCACCTACGTGCGCCAGATCGGCAACGGCGCGCTGCTCAACGCCAAGCAGGAGCGCGAGCTCGCCCGCCTCAAGGATCTGGGCGACGAGGCCGCCAAACGGCGCCTGATCGAGTGCAACCTGCGCCTCGTGATCTCGATCGCAAAGGTCTACGCGCCCTCCGGCCTGCCGCTGCTCGACCTCATCCAGGAAGGCAACCTCGGCCTCATCCGTGCAGTCGAGAAGTTCGACTACACCAAGGGCTTCAAGCTCTCGACCTACGCGACCTGGTGGATCCGCCAGTCCATGTCGCGCGCCATCGCCGACCAGGGCCGCACCATCCGCCTTCCCGTGCACGTCGTGGACATGGTCAAGCGCCTGCACCGCACCAATCGGTCGCTCACGCAGGAGCTCGGTCGAGACGCCACCGTCGAGGAGCTCGCCGATGCCATGGAGCTGCCGCGCACGCGCATCGTCCAGCTGATGCTGCTGCAGGAGGATCCCGTCTCGCTGGAGACGCCCGTGGGCGACGGCGACTCGCAGTTCTCGGACATGCTCGAGGACAAGAATTCGGCCCAGCCTCACGACGAGGTCGCGGGCGAGCTCGGCGCCGGCGATCTGCAGGGTGCGCTCGATGCGCTCCCCGATCGCATGGGCAGCGTGCTGGCACTGCGCTACGGCCTGGACGGCGAGGGCGCTCGCACGCTCGAGCACGTCGGCGAGGCCCTCGGCGTGACCCGCGAGCGCGTGCGCCAGATCGAGGCCCGCGCGCTGCGCGAGCTCGCCCAGCGCAACCCGCACCTCCGCCTCCAGCTCGAGAGCTCCGTGTGAGCGGACGCCGTCATCCGGCGGAGCGTCGTCGCTTCCCCCGCATCGCCCAGGAGCTCGTGGTGCGCTACGAAGCGCTCGACGAGCAGCCCACGCGCGATCAGGGTCGCACGCTCAACCTCTCGGCCGGCGGCGTTCTCATCCTCGCGCATCAACCCCTGCCCGCAGGGCAGCGCATCCGCGTCGTGCTCGCCCTGCCCGGTGACGATTCCCCGATCGAAATCACCGGGCAGGTCGGGCGCGTGCGCTCTCTCTCCGATCGCGTGCACGAGGTCGCGATCGAGTTCGTCGAGGGCAACATCGGTGTCCAGCGCACGCTCCTCGATTACATCGAGGAGCGCGTCAGCGGGGACCCCGAGCCTGTCGGCCCCATGTCCGCCTGATCTCGGTCAGGCGACGCGCGTGGCGGCGCCGGCACGAGCCATGCGCGCATTGGCCGCGCGCTCGGCGCAGCGCTGCAGCGACTCGGACACCGAGGGATTGACCGCGCCGGTCTCGGCCAGCGTGTCGACCGTCAGCTGCGCCTTCACGGCCAGCGCGACCGTGGTGATCACCTCGGACGCGCGGTAGCCGACGATCGACCCGCCGAGCACGCGGCCGTTGTCGGGATCCCAGACGAGCTTGATCATGCCGTCGGACTGACCGGCGATCAGGCCGCGCGGATTGGCGCGCAGCGGCTGGCGCGTGACGGCGACGCGCACGCCCTGCTCCTCGGCCTTGCTCTCGGTGAGGCCGACACCGGCCACCTCGGGTCGCGTGAAGACGGTGCCCGCGATGGCGTCGAGGCTCATCGGCTCGACCGGGCGGCCGAGCGCCGAGAGCGCGGCGATGCGGCCCTGCATGGCCGCGGTGGAGGCCAGCATCCAGCCACCCGTCACGTCGCCGGCGGCCGAGATCTGCTCGTTCGTCGTGCGGCAGCATCCGTTGGTCTCGATCTCGCCGCGCGGGCCAACTTCGACGCCGACGGACTCGAGCCCGAGCTCGTCAGTGTGCGCGCGCATGCCCATGCAGATGATCGCGTGCGAGCCGATGAACTCGCGGCCGTCCTGGGCCTTCACGCGCACGGTCTCGTCGATCCGCTCCACGTCGGATGCGCGGGCACCGAGCTCGATCGCCATGCCGCGACCCAGGAAGGCCTCGTGCACCACGTCGGCGACGTCGCGGTCCTCCGAGGGCAGGATCTGCGGCCGCGAAGAGAGCAGCGTGACGCGCGAGCCGCAGCTCTGGAAGAACTCGGCGAACTCGCAGCCGGTGGCGCCTGCGCCGACCACCAGCAGTTGCTCGGGAAGAGCGTGGAGGCCCAGCACGTCGCGCGTGTTGAGCACGCGCTGGTGGTCGACCTGCGCGAACGGCGGCTCCCAGGGCGCCGCGCCGGTGCACACGAGCAGATGGTCGTACTCCAGCGTGCGCGGTCCGCGCTCTGTCGTCACGACGAGGACGCCGTCGCGCTCGATGGCGCCCTGGCCGTAGATGATCGTGGCCTCGATCAGGTCGAGCCGCTCACGAACCCCGCGAGACTGGTGCTGGCCGATGAAGCGGGCGTGCGCCTCAGCCCGCAGCAGGTCGACGCGCGGTCGCCCGTGCTCGAACACGAGCCCGCGCGACTCGGCGCGCTCGATCTCGGCCATCGAGGAGGCGACCTGCAGCAGCGTCTTGGACGGAATGCCGTCGGTCATCGTCCAGTTGCCGCCGAGCGCCATGCGGTCGACGATCGTCACCTCGGCGCCCAGCGCGGCGGCCGTCGAGGCCGCGGCATAACCCGCCGGCCCGGAACCCAGGATCACGAAGCGCATGTGCTCACGTCTCGAATGCTAGTCAGGAAGCCGTGCGCTGAGGAAGTGGCCGCGGATCGTGCGTGCGAAGGGGCTCGGCGCGCCGGCGAGGGGGACTGCGCAGCGGCAGGCCGCGCACCGCCGGCCGCGGCGCGCGCGGCCGTGGCGTCCGCCTGCGCACGCCGGGACCGCCCGGAGGCGGCGGAGGCTTGACGCGCGGCTCCCCACCACCGCCGCTGTCGTCGTCGCTCCAGCCGCCGTCCATCTCACCCTGCTCCCAGGCCTTGTCCTGCGCGCGCATGACCTTGAAGATGAAGTAGAACAGGCCGATCAGCGGCAGCTTGAGGCCGAGGATCAGCCAGAGGAACCAGAGTTCGTGACTCACGTGACACGTAGGGTACCGCGCGCGCCCGCGGCGCGTCAGCCGATTTCGTGCGACATGCTTACCCGGTGAGCGCACCGTTGGATCTCATCGTTCCGCGCGAGCTGGTGCGAGCGACGGGCCGGCTCGCGGGCGCGCAGGTGTTCGTGAGCGCCTCGCTTCCGCTCAACGCCACGGTGGGCGCGGTCGCCGCCAAGCGGCTCTCGGGCCACGAGGGGCTGGCGGGCACGAGCGTGGGCATCGCGTTCCTGTTCAGCGTGCTGTCGCTCTACATCGTCAGCAGCATCGCGCAGAACCTCGGGCG
This sequence comes from Gaiellales bacterium, assembly GCA_035696365.1. Classification (GTDB taxonomy): domain Bacteria; phylum Actinomycetota; class Thermoleophilia; order Gaiellales; family JALYLC01; genus JALYLC01. The sequence goes on from DASRQS010000070.1 coordinate 10,472, forward strand.
CAAGCCCGTCCTGCTCGCAGGGCTGAGCCTGCTGGCGCTCGGGGCGCTGATCTGCGGACTCGCCATCTGGGCCGGCAGTTACGCGCTCTTCGTGCTGGGCACCGCGGTCTTCGGCAGCGGCCAGGGCCCGTCGACGCTGGGGCGCGCCGCAGCAGCCGACCTCTACCCGCCGATGCTGCGCGGCCGGGGGGTCGGCACCGTCGCGACCGCCGGCGCGATCGGCGCCGTCGTCGGGCCGCTGATCGCGATCGGAGCGGGCGGCGGTGCGGTGGCGCTCGGCATCGCGCGCTCGGCCGGCCCGTTTCTCGCGGTGCCGCTGCTGGGAGTGATCGCGGTCTGGCTGATCGCCCGCATGCATCCCGATCCGCGTGAGGTGGCCTCCAACCTCGGGCACTGGTATCGCAAGCTACCGCCGATCCCCGAGCCTCCTCCACCGAGGCCCCGCAGGGAGCTCATTCGCCTGGCGCCGGCCCGCGCCGCCATCACGGCGACCGCGTTCGGCCAGGCCGCGATGGTGGGAGTGATGGCCATCACCGCAGTCGAGCTCGGCGACCACGGCTGGGCCGACTGGGAGGTGCAGCTGCTCATGGCCGCGCACTTCGTCGGCATGTTCGCGCTGGCCTATCCCGTCGGCCTGCTGGCGGACCGGATCGGGCGCCGGCGCACGAGCCTGCTCGGGCTCGGGGCCTGCGCCGTGGGCGCGTTTGGCACGGCGCTGACGGGCGCCTCGCCGTTGATCACGCCGTTCTTCTTCCTGATCGGCCTCGGCTGGGCGGGCTGCTTCGTCGCGGGCACGTCGATCCTCGCCGACATCACCTCGCCCCGCGAGCGCGGCGTGCTCACGGCCAGCAACGACCTGATCGTGGCGCTGTGCGCGGCAACCGCCTCGATCGCCGCCGGCGTCCTGCTCTCAGGCGTTGGCTTCTGGGCCGTGGGCGTCGTGTTCGGGACGCTGCTGGCCATCGCCGTCCCGGGGCTGCTGCGGTTGCAGGAGCCCACGGTCGGCGTGTACGTCGAGACGCCGACCGCCGAGCTCGCCGGGCGTCCGGTCTAGAACTCAAGCGCCGGCGACGCGCTCGACGAGGCGCCTGACGGCGCCCGTGTCGGCGGCGACGCGCTCGCTGCGCTCGGGGAGCTCGTGCAGGTCGGCGAGCGCCGGCGGAAGCGCCGGGGAGATCCCGGTCGCGCGCTCGACGGCAGCGGGGAACTTCGCGGGGTGCGCGGTCGCCAGCGCGACCAGGGGCGCCGATCGGCCAGACCGGCGGCGGCGCCCGGCGGTCAGCCCCACGGCGGTGTGCGGGTCGAGCAGTGTGCCGCTTCTGTCGTATTCGCCGCGCATCGCCTCGAGCGTTGCGTCATCGTCCAGGGTCGAGGCCTCGAACAGCTCGCGCAGCGCGGCCAGGGCGCTCGCGTCAAGGGTGAGCGACCCCGTCTCCGCGAAGGTCGCAAGCTCGCTCGCGGTGCGCTCCGGGTCGCGCGCGTACAGCTCGAAGAGCAGTCGCTCGAGGTTGGACGAGATCTGGATGTCCATGCTCGGGCTGAGCGTGTGCACGACGCCGCGCGTCTCGAGGCGCCCGCTCTCCAGCAGGCGCGGCAGGATGTCGTTGGCGTTGGAGCCGATCACGAGCCGCTCCAGCGGTGTGCCCGCGGCGCGCGCGACCCAGCCGGACAGCACGTTGCCGAAGTTGCCGGTCGGCACGGCGAACGCGAGCGCGCGGCCGCCGAGCGCGTTCGCGGCCCAGGTGTAGTACGCCACCTGCGCGGCGATGCGCGCCCAGTTGATGGAGTTCATCGCCGCCAATCCGGCGCGCTCGCGCAAGGCGGGATCGCCGAACAGCTGCTTGACGATGCGCTGGCAGTCGTCGAACGTCCCCTCGACGGCCACCGCATGCACGTTCGGGGCGTCGGCCGTCGTCATCTGGCGTCGCTGGACGTCGCTCACGCGGCCCTCGGGATAGAGCACGACGATCTCGGCGCGACTGCACGAGGCGAGTCCCGAGATCGCGGCCGAGCCCGTATCGCCTGAGGTGGCAACGAGCACTGTGATGCGCTCGTCGCGCTCGCTCAGGACGTGGTCGAAGAGCCGCCCGACCAGCTGCAGCGCGAGATCCTTGAAGGCCAGCGTCGGCCCGTGGAAGAGCTCCAGCAGCCACTCGTCGGCGTCGAGCTGCACCAGCGGGCAGACAGCGGGGTGGCGGAAGCCCGCGTAGGCCTCGGCGCAGAGCCGCTGCAGCAGCGCGGGCTCGAGCTCGTCGCCCGCGAATGCGCCGACCACGCCTGCGGCGACGCTCGCGTAGCTCTCACCCGGGCTCGTCGGGGGCAGCTCGGGCCAGCGCTCCGGCACGTAGAGACCGCCGTCGCTCGCGAGCCCGGCGAGCAGGGTGTCGCTGAAGCCGAGCGCAGGGGCGCGGCCGCGGGTCGAGACGTAGCGCACGGCTCAGACCGTAGAGGAACGCGGTTGCGCGACGTGCCACGGCGCGAGCTCCGCGGCGGGGAACTCGGCCTCGATGCGCAGCAGGCGATTCCACTTGGCCGTGCGCTCGGAGCGCTGCGTCGAGCCGACCTTGATCTGGCCGCTGCGCCAGCCGACCGCGAGATCGGCCAGCCAGGCGTCCTCGCTGTCGCCCGAGCGCCCCGAGACGACCGTCGCGTAGCCCTCGCGCTGTGCCAGCTCGAGCGTCTCGCGGGCGTCCGAGAGCGTGCCGGCCTGGTTGGGCTTGACCAGCACCGCGTTGGCAACCCCGGCCGCCATCCCGTGTGCCAGCCGGTCGGCCGAGGTCGCGAAAAGGTCGTCGCCGAGCAGCTGGACACCGGTGCCGAGCAGGTCGGTTGCGAGGCGCCAGGCCTCCCAGTCGTCCTCGCTCAGCGGATCCTCGATCGAGACGAGCGGGTAGCGCTGCGCCCAGCCCGCGACCTCGCGCGCCATGCCCGCGCCGTCGAGGCTGCGCTGTTCGCGCACGAGCCGGTAGCTCTCGCCGTCGAAGAGCTGCGTGGCCGCGACGTCGAGCGCGAGGGAGGCCTCGATCCCGGCGCGCTCGATCCCGCGGGTCGCGATCTCCAGCGCCTCCTCGTTGGAGGCGAGCGGCGCGGCCAGGCCGCCCTCGTCGGCGACCAGCGCGGTGGCATGGCCGCGCTCGTGCAGCTCGACGGCCGCGCCGTGACGCACCCGGGCGGCGTGCTCGATGGCCTCGCCGAACGTCCGCGCAGCAACGGGGATCACGAGCACGTCCTGCACGTCGACGGCGCGCCCGGCGTGCGCCCCGCCCGAGAGCATGTTGACCATGGGCATCGGCAGCAGCGGCGGGCGACCGGGGGCGAGCAGATGCCAGAGTGGCACGCGGGCCGCCTCGGCGGCGGCCAGCGCGCAGGCCACCGAGGCCGCCAGCACGGCATTGCCGCCCAGGCGCGCGAGCGAGGGCGTGCCGTCGAGATCCCGTAGTGCGGCGTCGATCACGGCCTGATCGGCGGCGTCGCGCCCGCGCAGCAGCGCGGCGATCTCGCCGTTGACCGCGGCCACCGCGTCGCGCACGCCGCGCCCGGCGTAGCGCTCGCCGCCGTCGCGGCGCTCGTGCGCCTCGTGGCGGCCCGTGGACGCGCCGGCGGGCACCGTCGCGCAGCCTTGCGCGCCGCCCGCGAGGGAGATGACGCAGGCCACCGTCGGCGTTCCGCGCGAATCGAGCGCCTCGAACGCCAGCACACCCTCGATCGAGCGCTCGCTCACGCGCAGGACGCTACTACGGCCGCGAGCTCGGGTGCCGGGTCGAGCACGAGGCGCTGGCCGAGCGTGCGCGCCCGCCTGATCGTCCTGGCCCCGAGGAAGGTGGCCGGCGAGCGGCCGTCGGTGCGTGCGAGCAGCATGGCGCCCGTGTGGGCGGTCAGCGAGCGCTGCGCCGGGACGAGCGTCGGTGCGCGCCGTGCATAGGCCGCGGTGAAGCGCTGCACCAGCTCGCTGCAGGCCGCTGCGAGCGCGGGTCGCTCGAGCGCCGTCAGCAGCGGAAAGGCCAGGAAGAAGGCGAGGTCGAAGACGGGGTGCCCGTAGTGCGCGACCTCGGCGTCCAGGATCCACGCGCCGTCGGGGCCGAGCAGGATGTTCTTGGGCGCGTAATCGCCGTGCACCAGGCACGTGCGGCCGTCGCGCAGCTCCTCCACGAGCGGCTGCAGCGCTCCCGCGAGCTGGGGGAGCTGCGCCATCACGACTCCGTGATACGGCTCGAGGCGCAGCTGCGCGAAGGCCTCGTAGTCGGCGAAGGCCGCGGCAACCTCGGCATCGCCCGCCGTGGCCGCGTGCAGCCGCCCGAGCGTCTCGCCGGCCCAGTGACCGGAGGCGGCGTGCGGGCGGCCGGCGAGCAGCTCGGCCTGCCAGTTGCGCCAGCCGCGCGGCGCGTGCTGGAGCACGACGACGTGCTCTGCCTCGTCGCTGTCCACGACCGGCGGCACGCGTCCCGGGATGAGTCGCGCCGCCAGCCGCAGCGCGGCCGCCTCGGTGTCGGTGCGCCGCGCCGGCGCGATCCATTCCCCGGCCACGCGCAGCTGCGGCAGGGCTTGCTTGACGACCAGCGCAATCCCCGGCCCGCGGACTGCCAGCACGGTGCCCGACACGCCGCCCGCCAGCTCCTCCACGGTCAGCTGCGCATCGCTTGGCACGACGCCGCGCGCGACGAGATACTCGACGACGGTGCCCGCCGCGAGCGTCATCGCGGCGGCTCGGCGTGGGTCCAGTCGGGCCGGTCGCCGGAGTGGCGCGTGGCGTCGATCGCGAGCTTCGCGATCGTCCCGTCGCGCTCGAGCGGCTCCGAGCGATCGGCGCGCATGTTCGTGCGCACGTGCAGGTCGCGGTCGAACCGGGCGCGCGTGGCCACGGCGTGCGCGACGGCGGCATCGTCCCAGGGGTCCACGTCGGCGTCCACGACCGTGACGAGCTTGACGAGGCTGACGGTCTCGAGTGCGGCCAGGGCCACGCTGCGAGCCCCGCCCGGCTCGTGCGGCCCGAGTGCCACCACCGCCGCAAGGCGCCCCGCACCGCTCTCGGGCACCGCCACGGCTCGCACGGAGGGCGCGAGCGCGCGGAGGCGCCGCTCCAGACCCGCCGCGATCGCGACCCCGCCGAGCAGCGCGTGCTCAGGATGGAAGCCCGGCAGGATCGCCTGGTAGAGCGCATCGCGGCGTCGTGTGAGGCAGTCGAAGGTGGCCGTCGCGGCGGCGCCGTAGCGCTCGTAGCCGCCGTGGAATTCCGAGACGGGGCCTTCCTCGACCGTGACGTCGAGGTCGAGCTCCCCTTCCAGGACGAGCTCGCAGCCCGCCGGCACCTCGAGCGGGGCGTGCGTGCAACGCACGAGCTCGACGGGATCGCCCAGGAGGGCTCCGGCCACGCGCAGCTCGTCCTCTCCGCGGGCCAGATAGAGGCAGGCGGCGACGAGCAGCGCCGGGTGGTTGCCCACGGTGACCGCGATGGGCAGCCGCTCGCCGCGAGCGCGCGCAGCGCGCGCAGCGACTGCGAGATGGTGATTGGGCGCGATGCCGACCAGTGCCCGCGAGCCGCCGAGCGGGCGCACGCGTGCGATCGACCAGTTGCGCTCGCCGGTCTCGGGGTCTCGCGCGACGATGCATCCGGCCGTGATGTACGGGCCGCCCTCGTGCTCGAAGAAGTGCGGAATCGGCAGCCGGGAGAGATCGGGATCGGCCTGCACGACGTCCTGGCACGGCGCCTCGCCGGTTATCACCGGCTCCAGCGGGGCATCCAGCGCCACCTGCAGCTGCGCTCCGAGGCCTGCTTCGGCGACGCCGAGCGCCTCCGCGATCAGCGCGCGGCTCGGCAGCAGGTTGGCGACCAGCGGCAGCTCGCTGCCGCGCACCCGGGCGATCCGCACGGGCTCGCGGTCGTGCGCGACGAGCCGTGCCGCCAGGCCCGCAGCGGGATCGAGCTCGTCTGCCACCTCGACCAGCCGTCCCGTGGAGGCGAGCCGCGCCAGCCACGGGCGCAGGGACTGCTCGTCAGCCCGCGACACCGAGCGCGCCCGAGCGCACGAGCTGGACGACCTCTCCGCGGTCGGGCCCGATCGACTCTCCCGCCGCCACGAACCCGTAGCGCTCCCGCACCTGGGCCTGCGCCCGCGCGGTGCCGGCACCGAGCGGCGCGCAGCCGCGCACGTCCACGGCCTGCGCCGCGACCACGAGACCGAGCGCGAGCAGCTCCTCGGAGACGGCGACCTGCTCGCTCAGGCGCCGCGCGGCCAGCGGAGCCATCGTGATCCGATCCTCGATGCCCTCGGCGAGCATGGTCGAGCCGGTCTCCGTCGAGACGGGGTGCGCGAGTGAGCGCGCCTCGACCATCAGGCCCTGGCTGGCCCAGGCGAGCTCCGAGAGCGCGCACTCGTTGCTCTCCGCCTCGGCCTCCTGGAGACCGGTGCCGAGACCCGTGAGCGGCGCCTGCAACAGCTTGACGGAGCGCTCCTGCGCGCTCGAGATGGCAGGCACGAGGGCGATGCGCGCGAAGTCGAGCGCGGCGGCCAGCGGCAGGGCCTCGTAGTTCGGCACCGAGAGGATGAGCTCGTCCTCGACCGAGACGAGCGGGTTCTCGTGGGCCGCGTTGAGCTCGATAGCGAGCTGCCCGCAGGCGAAGGCCAGACCGTCGTCCACGGCCCCGAGGATGCCCGCAGCGTTGCGGAACGTGAGCGGATCCTGCAGGTTGCGCGCAGCGCCCGGCTCCCACAGGTAGGAGCCGGCCAGCAACTCGCGCATCCGCTGGCTGCGGCGCGCGATCCCGGGGTAGGGCCGCGCGCGGGCCACCGACGGGTGGAGGGGGGAGGTGTTGGCGGCGAAGGCCTCCCAGTCGAGCGCGGCAGCGACGGTGCAGGCCTCCAGCAGCCGCACGGCGTCCGACAGGGCGAGCGCGGCCAGGCCCGTGCCGAACGAGTTGTTGTTGATCAGCGAGATGCCCTCCTTGGCGGCCAGGGGCATGTCGCCGCAGATGCCGTAGGCGAGGTCGGCCAGCGGGCCGAGATCGCTCTGGCCCGCCGAGCCGAGCAGCCGCACGCGCGGCGTCTCGTTCGCGTTGAGGGCGTCGACGACGCGCTCGAGCAGTTCTGTGCGGACGCCCGAGGTGCCCTTGGCGAAGCCGTTGGCGAGCCGCACCATGGCCGCGCGTACGACCTCGCGGGGCGCATCGGGGCCCGCTGCCATGCGGTGGTCCAGCAGCAGCCGGCGGTTGTAGCCGTCCATCTCGGCGCTCGCCACGCCCACGCGCTTGCGCACGCCGACGCCGGTCGTGACGCCATACACGCCCTCGGGCCGCTCGACCGCCCGCGCGACCACGTCACGGGCTGCTTGCACCCGCGCAATCGCATCGGCGGACACCTCGACGCGCTCGCCGCCGCGGGCGACGCGTACAACGTCTGCGAGTGTGAGGCCCTCGCCGTCCAGGATCACCGTCATCGCCGGCCAGTATGTCGTGGCATCGGAGCCCAGGCGCCTGCAGTTACGCATAGGTACCCCGCTCGACCAGGACCGGCCACCCGCAGCCAGGCGTACGATGGACAGCGATGCAGCGTTCGCTTTCGGCCGTGCGCCAGGCAGTGATCGGACCTCCCGGCTGGCGGTTCTTCTCGTTCTGGCTTGCGCTTGCGGTCACGAACCTCGGCACCTGGGCAGGTCTGATCGCGCTCCAGTTGCGCGTTCTCGACCTGACCGGCGATCAGGCCTATGTCTCGGCGGTCGTGCTGGCGGAGTATCTGCCCGCCGTCATTCTCGGGACGGTCCTGGGCCATCTACTCGACCGCGTGCCGCCGCGCAGCGGGCTCGCGGCGTGTGAGTTCCTTGCTGCCGCGGCCTGGGCGCTCATGGTAACGACGGGTCGCGCCGGCACGATCGTCGCGCTCGCGCTTCTCTGCGGCGTGACGACGGGCATCTTCAAGATCGTGTCGATGGCGGTCGCACCGATGCTCGTCGACGACGATCAGCTGGATGCGGCCAACGGATCGATCCTCAGCGTCCAGGCGCTCACGAGCATTGCCGGAGTCGCAGTCGGAGGCGCCCTCGTCGGGCTCACGTCCGCGAATGCCGTGCTGCTGCTCAACGCGGCCTCATTCGCGTTTTCCGGGCTCGTCCTGCTGGCCTTCAGCCGGGTGCCGCGACATGCGCCGCCGTCGCCCGAAGTACGGCTGAGCGGAAGCCGCGCCTGGCTGGAGCGCTCTCTCTCGGCCGGGCGGCGCTGTCTCCAGGTGCCTGCGCTGCGCATGATCACCTTCAGCCTGCCGGTTGCATCGATCGCGCTCGGCATCGCGGTGGCCGCGATCGTGCCGACGTTGCGCGATACCTATCACGCGTCGAATCTGCAGACGGGCGGGATCATGGCCCTCGACGGGCTCGGCGTCGCGCTCGGCACGATGCTGCCGGCCCGCTACGCCGGCTATCTCAGCGGCCTGGCGCTGCTGGCGATCGGCTGGGGCGGCTTCGGGATCGCGCCCGATCTGATGATCGCCGCGCCGCTCTCGGTCATCGGCGGCATGGGCAACGGCATCGTGACGGTGCGCTTCCGCACGATGATGCAGCGCAATACGGCGCCGCACGAGCGCGCGAGCACGTTCGGATTCGCGTACGCCGTGACCTTCAGCATGATCGTCGCCGGGCAAGTCGCGGTCGTTCCACTGGCGAGCGTCCTCGGCCAGCGTGCGACCTTCGCAATCTGCGGCACGGTCTTCGCGATCAGCGGCTGTATCGCAGCGCTGTGCTGGCCCGCAATGGCCCCGGCGGCGGCCCCGGCGCAGGTCGAGGTCGTGAAAGAAGCCTCCCCCGTCACTGCACGATAATCATGATTATGTTAAGTAGGTTCGGAATCTGACGAGACCTCGCGGACCACGTACGCCCTGGTCCGCGAGCGGTCGAGGAATCGCTGCTCGTCCTCCGCGATGACCGGCTCCCCGTGGCTCGCCGCTTCGAGCTGCGCGCCCCAGGCGAGATACGCGGCCCGGTCGGGAAACGTCAGCTCCGTGACGACGTCGAAGTCGATCGATTCGTCTTCGGCGTTGATCTCGTCGCCCCGCACCAGGTAGTTCCGCTTGTAGCCGATGGGAGTCGGCGCCAGGCTGCGAATCAGGGGGACGTGGTGCTCCTCGTAGTACTCGATAAACGCTCGCGTCTCGATGTCCTCCCGCTTGCTGAGGAAGGCCATGATCTTGAACATGGCTTCTTATGCCACGCACTCGGGATGCGGCTTGGTGAAGCGCTCCGTCGCGGCCGGATCCTTCAGCAGCTTGTCCGGCGGGCGGATCGGGCGGCGCACCAGGTCGCCGCCGCAGTTCGGGCAGATTCCGCCGAAGCGGTTCTCGGCGCAGTCGGCGCAGAACGTGCACTCGTAGGTGCAGATGCGCGCCTGGTCGCTCTCGGGCGGCAGGTCGCGATCGCAGCATTCGCAGTTGGGCAGCAGCATGAGCATGCCGTCAGTATCTACGAGCGGATGCGAAGATTCTCGCCATCGTAGAGCGTGTCCGCTGCCATTTCGGCCGGCACCTGCTCTCCGAGTGCCTCGACCGTCAGCGGCGTATCCGGCGCCAGCTCGCGCGGTAGGTACGCGGCCGCGATCATCTGCCCGATCGTGAAGCCGTAGGCGGCGCTGCGCACGCGGCCCACCACGGCGCCCGCGGCGACGACTGCCTCGCCGCCGTACACGCATTCGTAGCCGCCGTCGCCCACGAGCAGCGTGCGCAGGCGCCGCTCGACGCCGCGCTCGCGCTGCGCCTCCACTGCAGCTCGACCGACGAACTCGCCCTTCCGCTCCAGGGCGACGCAGAAGCCGAGGCCGGCCTCGTCCGGCGTATCCCCGGCGGTGAGATCGCTGCCGAACGCGCGATAGCCCTTCTCCATGCGCAGCGAGTCGAGCACGCGGTAGCCGCACGGCCTGATGCCATACGGGGCACCTGCGGCCGCCAGCCGATCCCAGACCTGCGTCCCCCACTTCGGCTCTGCGTACAGCTCATATCCGAGCTCTCCGACGTAGGTGATGCGCTGTGCCCAGACCGGGGCGCCGCCCAGCGAGAGCGTGCGCCCGCGTCCGAAGGGGAAGCCCTCGGCGGAGACATCGTCGTCGGTGACTGCCTCGAGGACTTCGCGCGCCCGGGGACCCCACATGCCGATCACGCAGAGCGCGTCGGTCTCGTCGCGCAGCTCGACCGCCTCGTCGCCCTCGCGCATGTGCAGGCGCAGCCAGCCGAGGTCGGAGTCGACGGCGGCCGCTCCGGTGACGACGCGGAAGCGCTGCTCGCCGAGGCGGGTGACGGTCACGTCGGCCACGATGCCGCCGCGCTCGCTCAGGAACTGCGTATAGACGACGCTGCCGGGGCTGCGATCGACGTGCGCGTCGCACACGCGCTCGAGCAACGCCGCCGCACCGCGCCCCTCGACGCCGATCTTGCCGAAGGAGGTCATGTCCATGATGCCGACGCGCTCGCGGAAGGCCGCCGACTCGTCGGCCAGCACGGCGGAGTACGGTGGCTCGGCCCAGCCGAACGCGCGCTGCTCCTCTCCCGCCCTCCGCCACGGCTGCCCGGGGTCGATGTAGTCGGCGCGCTCCCAGCCGTACTTGGTGGCGAAGACCGCGCCCGCATCCTGCATGCGCTCGTGCAGCGGGCTCGTGCGCTTGGGACGCCCGAGCACGTCGCTGTCCAGCGGATAGCGCAGCCGGTAGTAGTAGCGATAGGCCTCGCGCGCCGTCTCGCCGGCGTACACAGGGTCGCGGTGCACCGCGCCGAAGCGCCAGGGACGGTAGGACTGCAGGTCGAGCTCGCTCTCGCCCGTCGTCACGAGCTCGGCGATGGCCTTGCCGATGCCGCCCGCTCCGCCGAAGCCGTTGAGCGACAGCCCTGCTGCCACGAAGAATCCGGGCACGCCAGGGAGCTCTCCGACGAGCGGATTGCCGTCGGGCGTCATGGCGTCGGGATGGCACACGAGCTTGACCACGCCGGCGTCGGCGAGGAAGGGGAAGCGCTTGGCAGCGCCCTGCATGAGCGGCGCGAAGCGCGCTTCGTCGGCGGGCACCGTCTGGCCGTTGTGATCCCACGGGACGCCGTCGAGCCAGCGCGCGGCCGGATCGTGCTCGTAGCCGCCGAAGAGCGCTCCGCCGGCCTCGGACTTGCCGTACACGAGATAGTCGGGATCGCGGAAGCACGGCAGGTCACGCGGCAGCTCATGCCCTTCCACCGCGGCCAGCGCGATGTGCTGGTGCTCGACGGGCGTCGAGACGAGGCTTGCTCCGACGAAGGCCGCGACCTGGGGAGCCCACATGCCCGCGGCGTTGATCACGACCTCGGTCTCGATGCGTCCCGACGCCGTGAAGACAGCGCGGACCTCGTGCCGCGGCCCGAGCTCGATGCCTGTGACGCGCTCGCCGGTGCGGATCTCGGCGCCCAGCTCGCGCGCCGCTCCCGCCAGCGCGTAGGTCGCCGAGTGCGGATCGAGGTTGCCGTCGCCGGGTAGGTAGACGGAGCCGTAGAGCGACTCGGGGCTGGCCTGCGGCAGCAGACGGAGCGTCTCGGCGGGAGAAGCGAGCTCGAGCTCGAGGCCGATGGCCCGCGCGCGGGAGACACCGCGTTGCAACTCGGCGAGCGATTCCCGGCTGGAGGCGATGCGCACGCTGCCGACCGTCTCGAACACACCGAGCTCCCGGTACAGCTCGATGCTGTAGCGGCGGAAGCGCATCATGGAGGGCGACGGGTTGAACTGGGTGACCAGCCCTGCCGCATGGCAGGTCGAGCCGCTCGTCAGGGCGCCCTTGTCGAGCAGGACGAGGTCGCTCCACCCCGCGCGCGCCAGGTGATAGGCCACGCTGCAGCCCGTGATGCCGCCTCCGATGATGACCGCACGGGCGCGATCGCGCACGCTCGAGCCTCCGGTGTCCGAAGCTGTCTGACTGGCGCAAGGCTAGAGCTTCTTGGAACTGAAACCAGTTCTTACAGGAGGAGCAGGCTCCGCTGCGTCGAAATCCGGCCGCACGACGCGCTGATTCGCTCCGCGGGTGCCCTCCCCCCTCGACACCTCTCCGGCACTCGTCAGCCAAGCATGCAGCGCGACCGCGTGGCGGCCGGCGGCCTGAGCCGGCCGCCACGCCCCCTCTTCTTGTGGCGGGACATTAAGGGTCTGGCCCTTAATGTCCCGCTACAGGACGGCGTGGGACGCACGCTCTGCCGGAACGCCGAATGTGGTGACCGTGCGCAGCCGCTGCCGTCGGTGTTCGCGACGTCTGGATGCTCAGCGTATGCCGTGGCTGCGCGTTGAGCGCGATCTGCGAGGGCGGTTCCGACCACCCCGAGAGGGCTACCGGCTGTCCTAGGATGACGGCCAATGGATTCGCGCGCCAGCAGGAGACGCGGCCGGCGCGCGATGGTGATCGCCGCGGTCGTGGTGGTCGGAGGCTGCGGCCTGCTCGGCTACGCGTTGCGCTCACCGGAGAACGTGCACCGCGGCACCGTCTCCTACTTCGCGCCCACGCAGGACGCCAGCTCCGATCCCGAGGTCGTCAAGGGCGTGAAGGCTCACACGGCCGTCGCGTGGGCCGGCTGGGGGTTCGACGCGGCGCACCACCGGCAGAACCCGCAGGCCCAGCAGCGGCCGCCGTTCACGCAGGTCTGGGGCGCCGGTCTCGACTCGCTCGCGGAGTTCCCGCCGGTCGCCGACGACGGCGGCGTCTACATCGAGACCGCGAAGGGCCGCGTGATCGCGCTCAACCCGAAGACGGGCAAGCGCCGCTGGACGCGCGGGGTCCCTCCCCCGCTCGCGACGAGTCCGGCACTCGACAAGCGGCGCCTGTACGTCTCGTCGCTGGGAGGCGTGGTGGTCGGGCTGCGGCGGAGCGACGGCACGCGGCTGTGGCGCTACCGGGTCGGGGCGCGAACGGAATCCTCGCCGCTGCTCGTGGGCGACACGCTCTACTTCGGCGCCGAGGACGGCACCCTCACGGCGCTCAACTCGAAGAACGGCCATCGCCGCTGGCGCATCAAGGTCGGCGGGGCCGTCAAGGGCTCCCCCGCCTACAGCGGCGGCCTGCTCGTGGTTGGCTCCTACGACGGTAACGTCTACGGCTTCAACGCCCGCACCGGCACGCGGCACTGGCGCACCTCCGGCCTCGGCCGTTATGGCGGGCTGCAGCAGGGTCACTTCTACTCGACGCCGACGATCGCCTACGGGCGCGTGTACATCGGCTCGACCGACGGCCGCGTGTACTCCCTGGTCGCATCCACGGGCAAGATCGCCTGGACGGCGCAGACTGGCGGCTACGTCTACGCCGGGCCGGCCGTCGTGCACCAACTGGTGCTGATCGGCTCCTACGACCACAAGTTCTACGCTTACAACGCGCGTACGGGCACGAAGCGCTGGAGCTTCGACGCCAAGGCGCGCATCTCCGGCTCGGCCAGCGTCGTCAACGACATCGTCTACTTCTCGACGTTCGGCAACGGCACGTTCGGCCTCTCGGTGAACAACGGCCACCAGGTCTGGCGGCGCATCGAGGGCCGCTACTCGCCGGTGGTCGCGACGCGCGACGCCTTCTACTTCATCGGCTACAGCACGCTGCGGCGGCTACGGTCGCGCAACCATCCGGCCGGGCTCTTCCTGCGCTCCGACGGCTCCGTCATCGCACGCGGTGGGCACGCCGCCCGACGCCGCCGCTGAGTCGTCGCCTCTCGGCAGCTCGTCGCGCGGAGCGGCTAGCCCCCGGAAGAGCATCTCGCCGAGCGCCTCGCGCACCGTCCGGCGCGTGCGCACGACATCGCCCTCGCGCGTCAGCACCTCGTCCCACCAGGCATCGAACAGCGCGGGCACCTGCACGGCTGCGACCGAGCGCCGCATCAGGCTCTCGCCGCGCTCCAGCCCGAGCTCCCACGCCGCGAGCGACAGCAGGCACCCCGAGCCGTCGTCGACACTCCCCCAGCCGCCGCCCTCGAGCTCGACCTCGCCACGCTCGAGTGCCCGCGCCAGCGCCTGGCGCGTCTCGGGATCGAGCCCGTCCAGAGCCCGCGCGAGTGCATCTTCACTGGAGCCCACGACAGCATGCTACCGCGGGGTGCGCCCCGTCGTAGGATGCACCCGTGGCCACGCCACGCCTGCTCCCGCTGATGTCGCCGCGTGGTGCGCTCGCACTCGGTACGTGCGGCTTTGCGCTCGAGGTCATCCTCCTCACGCCCTGGGTCGACCACCTCACGGAAAGCAACGCCACCGTGCACTTCACCCAGCACGGCCTGATCTTCCTCGGCGGCATCCTGATGGGCTGGGCGCTGCGCGATCTGCGTCTCACGACGCTGATCAACGCGCGGCGCTGAGAGCGCCGATGGAATTCGTCCTCCTCCACATCCCCCACATCATCCCGGCGTTCGTGGCGATGGGATTCCTGGGCCGCTTCGCCGCGGTGATGGCCGATCAGCCACCCGCCGAGTTCAGCGACGCGCAGATCGAGGAGTGGCGTCGTGTGCGAGTCGAGCGCGCACGTGCCCGGCGCGTGCGCCTGACGAGCGCGCGCCTGGGGCTCCTGTCGCTGCCGCTCCTGATCATGGCGGTCTCGACGGGCCTCTGGCTCTACACCATCGCGTTGCGGAACGATCGCCCGTCGTCGACGGCCATCTGGCTGCACGTCATCTCCAGCGTCCTCGCGCTCGCGCTCGTCACCTACAAGGTGGCCGAGTCGGGCCGTGCCCGCCTTTCGCGCGGCCTCGACCCTGCGCGCTTCCTGACGGACGGGCTCTCGCTGCTCCTGGCGGCGCTGGCCGTACCGCTGCTCCTCACCGGCGTCGCGCTGCTCTTCTTCCCGGGCTCCGACTCGGCGACCGCCTACGCGCACCTGATCGGCAGCGCCTGGTGGATGGCGCTCTTCGGCGTCCACCTGATGCGCTACCTCGGCCGCTCGCTGGACGCGGCCTTCCGCGACCGCGCCGCCCCCGACTGACGCCCCGCCGCGCCGTTACAGCGGCGCACGAGCGCCGTTGGAGAGCAGGTAGACGAGCGTGTAGAGGATCACCCAGACGACGTCGACGAAGTGCCAGTAGATGCCGGAGAGCTCGACGCCCATGTGCTTCTCCGGTGAGTAGTGCCCGCGCAGGGTGCGCACGAGCGCCGTGGCAAGCAGGATCGCGCCGACCAGGACGTGGATGCCGTGCAGGCCGGTGAGCGCGAAGAACACGCTCGCGAACGCGCCGTGCTCGGGCGTGAAGCCCTCGACGTGCAGCAGGGCGTACTCGCGGATCTGCAGGCCCAGGAACGTGAGGCCCATGATGAGCGTGAACAGCAGGCCGAGCGTGAGCCCGCGCCGATTGCCGCGCTTGATCGAGACCAGCGCCCAGTGCATCGTGAACGACGAGGAGACCAGGATGGCGGTGTTGATGCCCGTGGAGTCCACCGGCATCTCGAACGGCTCGGGCGGGTAGACCGGGTAGTTCGTGTAACGCACGTAGAAGAACGCCGTGAAGAACGCGCCGAAGAGCATGATCTCGGACGCGAGCGCCACGATCAGGCCCACCATCACGCGGTCGAGATGACCGACGGTGCCGTAGCCGGGCGGCGGTCCCGGCCCGTGGCCGGGTGTCTCGGCGTGTGCGCTCATGCCGGCCTCAATGGTGTGCCGCCGTCACCGGCGCCTCGTCGAAGACCACGTGCCTCGCACCCGGCTGGCCGTAGTTGTAGGGACCGCCGACCACGCGCGGAGCACCGTCGAAGTTGAAGATCGGGGGCGGCGAGGAGACCTGCCACTCGATCGTGAGAGCGCGCCACGGGTTGTCAGGGGCGGGCTCGCCACGCCACCACGAGACGATCGCGTTGTAGACGAAGATCAGGGTGGCGGCTCCGAGCACGAAGGCCATCAGGCTGATGAAGAGGTTCCAGTTGGCGAACTTCTCGTCGTAGGTCCAGACGCGCCGTCGCATGCCCAGCATGCCCAGGTAGTGCTGCGGGAAGAAGGTCGCGTTGAACGAGATGAACGTCAGCCAGAAGTGCCATTTGCCGAGCCTCTCGTTGTACATCTTGCCCGTGATCTTCGGGAACCAGAAGTAGAGCCCGGCAAAGATCGTGAAGACTGACCCTCCGAACAGCACGTAGTGGATGTGCGCGACCACGAAGTACGTGTCCGAGACCTGGATGTCGATCGGCAGCACGGCCAGCCAGATACCCGAGAGGCCGCCGATCACGAACGTGAACAGGAAGCCCATCGCCCAGAGCATCGGCGTCGCCAGGTTGATGACGCCGTTGTAGAGCGTCGCCACCCACGAGAAGATCTTGATCCCCGTGGGCACCGCGATCAGCATCGTCGTGATCATCATGGGCACGCGCAACCACGGCTGCAGCCCGGCCACGAACATGTGGTGTGCCCAGACCGAGAAGCCGAGCACGCCGATCGAGACGGTTGAGAACGCCAGCGCGCGGTAGCCGAAGATGGGTTTCCTCGCCATCACGGATATGACTTCGCTGATGATGCCGAACCCTGGCAGCATCATGATGTAGACGGCCGGGTGTGAGTAGAACCAGAAGATGTGCTGGTACATGATCGTGGACCCGCCGCCGGCCACGTCGAAGAACTTGGTGTGCAGGACGCGGTCGAACATGACCATGAACTGCGAGGCCGCGATGAACGGCGTGCCGAGCACGACGAGCGCCGAGGTCGTG
This sequence comes from Gaiellales bacterium, assembly GCA_035696365.1. GTDB lineage: Bacteria > Actinomycetota > Thermoleophilia > Gaiellales > JALYLC01 > JALYLC01. Next base: position 27,104 of record DASRQS010000070.1, read on the forward strand.
AGGTTGGCCCAGACCAGCAGCGGCATGCGCGAGAGCGTCAGACCGGGCGCGCGCATGGTCAGGATCGTGACGATGAAGTTGACCGCCGTCAGGATCGATGAGGTGCCCGCGAACTGCACCCCCATGTTGAAGAACGTGCCCTGGTCGGTCGGGTCGTGCGTGGAGAGCGTGGCGTAGCCCGTCCAGCCGGTGTTGAACCCGCCCCAGATCAGGCTCGCGACCATGATGAACCCGGCCGTCGGCAGCATCCAGAAGGACAGCGCGTTGAGTCGTGGGAAGGCCATGTCCTCGGCCCCGAGCATCAGCGGCACGATGAAGTTCGCGATGCCCGCGAAGGCCGGGATGATGAACAGGAAGATCATGATCGACGCGTGCGTCGAGATCAGCCCGTTGTAGGCATCGCGCGTGAAGTACGTGTTGGTCGGCGATGCCAGCTGGGCCCGGAAGGCCTCCGCGAGCATGCCCCCGATCAGGAAGAACGCGAAGGTCGTGACCAGGTACTGGATGCCGATGACCTTGTGGTCGGTGTTGACCTTGAAGTAGTCGCGCCAGCTGTACGCACCGTGGTCGGCGTGCCCCTCGGGCAGCGGCGAGCCGACGATGTACTTCGCCCAGTAGTCGAAACAGCCGATCCCGCTGATGAAGCCCAGCGGCGTCACGATCATGAGGGCGGCCGACATGACCTGGTACTGCCAGAACGGCCAGCCGACGGCGATGCGCACGAGCCCTGGGATCAGGATCGCCATCACCGCGGCGATGAGCGTCCAGATCAGGGCACGCCACCAGCCGGGCCGCGTCAAGATGCTGCCGCCCCCGCCAGGATGTCCGTAGGACGGCGTGTGCGTGTCGGCAGGAGAGGTGACGACGCTCACGGCGAACCCCCCTTCGCGAGATAGGCGACCAGATCGTCGACCTGCTTCGGGCTCAGGCTGGAGCCGAACGTCTGCGGCATGATGTTCGGCGCGTAGCCCTTGGCGATGTAGGCGTCCGGTTTGACGATCGACTCCTTGATGAACTCCGCGAGGGTCTTGGCCTTGGTCTTACCCGTCTGCTTCGCCCGCGTGAAATCCTGGTTCACGTCATCGAGCGAGGGGCCGGTCGTGCCGCCCGAGTGGGCCGGCGTGAAGGTGTGGCAGCCGCTGCACCCGGCGCTGTTGAAGACGGCCAGCCCCGGCGTCTTGGTGGCCAGCGCCTTGGCCTTGGCGGCGTCGGCCTTGGCGCCCGTAAGCCACTTGTCGAAGTCGGCCTGCGAGAGCACGTGGATGTTCTTGAAGTGCATCTCGCCGTGGCCGGATCCGCACAGCTCGGTGCACTGCACCTCGTAGGTGCCGATCCTCGTGGGCTTGACATAGGTGGTGCCGACGGTCTTGCCGACGACGCCCGGCGTGGCGTCCTGCTTGACCCCCCACTGCGGCACCCAGAAGCCGTGGATGACCTCGAGGTTCTTCGTGCCCGGCGTGAAGAGCGGCGTGATCATGTGCAAGACGATCGTCTGGCCGACCGGGACGTAGAGCCCGTCGTTGCGGATGAAGCCGCCGTCGCTGTCGTAGCGGTACACGAACGAGAAGCTGTAGCCGATGACCGTGATGACGCGGCTGTTGGACGCGTGCGCCTCGTTGTCGTCCAGCGTCTTGGCGCCCCAGACCGCGAAGAACAGCACGACCAGGAGCGCGGCACCCGTCCAGCTGAGCTCGAGCAGCGTGTTGCCGTGCGTCGGGTCGCCGTCGCGCATGTCGGCGGGCCCCCGTCGACGGAACTTCCAGAGCGAGTAGGCCATCGCAACCAGGACGATCGCGAAGATCACGAACGAGACGTAGGTGATCGCGATGAAGAGCGGGTAGTTGTTCTTGGCCTGCTGCGATCCCTCGGTCGGGAACCACGGCACTGCGATGAACGCAGCCGACAGGATGATGCCCAGCACCACCCCGACAGCCACGAACTGCGCGATGCGTTTCATCGCTCTTCCCGGACCTGCTGCACGACGAAGATCCTATACCCACGAGCGCGTGCCGCGCGCGCCGATCCCGCGACGTTTGTGCGCTTCGCTACGGTACCCCCGATGCGCCCGTCTGCGACGACCCGCCTTGCGCGGATTCGCACGAGATTCGTGCTCCCATGCGCCTTTGCGGTCGTCACGCTGAGCACTCTAGCGACCGCACCCGTGGCTCGCTGCGCGGAGCCCGCGGTCGCCCGAGCCGTGTTTGTGACACCTGCGGGCGACCGTTCGCAGGCACAGCGCGCCGTCGTCGCCGCGGGGGGCATTCCCGCGGGGTGGGTGGGCGGCCGGCTCAAGGCCGCGCTGGGCACGGCAGAGCTGGCGCAGGTGCGCCGCTCGCCCGCGGTCGCGGACGCTCAGATCGCCGAGACCTCCTCCGCGGACGCGATCATCTCCCAGGGCGTCGCCCTGAGCGGCGCCGACGCGCTGCAGCGCGCGGGCCACGACGGCAGCGGCGTGACGATCGTCGTGCTCGACCAGGCCTTCGGCGCCGCCACGCGCCTGAACCAACTGGCCGGCACCGAGCTGCCGCCGCTCGAGCGCCAGCACCGCTTGTCCTTCGACGCGATCTACGGGCTGGCGGGCCGCGACTACAACGCCAACAGCTCGCGCCACGGCGAGTTCGTGAGCGAGATCGTCTACGACATGGCGCCAGGGGCGACCTACTGGTTCATCAACTACCACACGACAGACGAGTTCGGACAGGCCGTCGACTACATCGCGAACGTGCTCAAGCCGAACATCGTCGTGCATTCGAACTCGTTCCTGTTCGGCCGCTTCGACGGCACGGGCTGGTTCGCGCAGAAGGTGAACGAGGCGGCCGCGGCCGGCGTGCTATGGGTCAACTCGGCGGGCAACTACCGCACACGGCACTGGGAGGGCCCGTGGAGCGATGCCGACGGCGACGGCCATCTCGACGTGCCGGGCGACGGCAATGCCTTCCGCTTCGACCTCGCGGCCACCAGCCGCCCCGCCTGCGACATCTCCTGGGCGGGCGCGACGAACGATCCGGCCAGCTACTACACGCTGGCCCTCTACTCGGACGCGGCGCTGACCACGCCGGTGCTCGACAAGAACACGCACCTGCCGATCATGTCCAGCGAGCTGTCCGCGTCGCCGGATCCGCACGCCGACATGCCGCCGGGCGCGATCGCGTCGCCCGGGCCCTACTACGTCGCGGTCACGCGCGTGGGCACTCCGCCGACGACCAACCTGACCGTCTATTGCCGCATGGACATGTCGCCCACGGCGCAGGTCACGAGCTCGAGCTCTCCCACTCCCGGCGACGCCGCCGGAGCCTTCTCGGTGGGGGCCTTCGACGCCACCTCGCTGCTGCCCGAGCCGTACTCCTCCGAGGGCCCGACCGACGACGGGCGTCCGAAGCCAGACATCTCGGCGCCCACGAACGTGCTGATCACGCCGGGCGTTCCCGAGTCGGACGAGATCAACGCCTGCGGGGGCACCTCGTGCGCGACGCCCCATGTCGGCGGAGCCGCCGCCCTGATCTGGAACGACGTCGCGGCGGCGGGCGGCGCCGGCAGCGTGGCCGAGCGCGTGCGCGCCCAACTGGTCGCCCAGGCGCTCGACGCCGGGGCGCCCGGCCCGGATCCGGTATTCGGGGCCGGCCGGCTGCGGCTCGATCTCGCGGCGCCGGTGCTCGGCGTCCCCAAGCCGGCCCCGAACTCGCTGGTGCGCGGCACCGTCGGCCTCTCGCTGCCGGTCGCGGACGCCGGCACGCTGGGTCTGCAGCAGCTCAGCGTGGACGGCAAGCCGCTCGTGGCGACGCTGGCTCCGGGCAACGTCCTGGAGGCCAGCTGGCCGACCGCGGGGCTGCCGGCGGGCCCGCACGTCATCACGCTCGTCACGTCGGATCAGAGCGGCAACGTGGCCACCTACAGCCTGACGCTGCGGGTCGACAACCAGGCTCCGAAGGTGCGCCTGCGCTCGCCCGAGCGCTCGCGCGTCCGCGCCAAGGTGCGCGTCTCCGCCTCGGTGCTGGACATCGGCAGCGGCCTCGTGGCACGGCCCCTGATCTCGTTCGGCGACGGGGCGAAGGGCCGCGGATTCCGGCTGGCGCACCGCTACAAGCGCCCCGGGCGCTACGTCGTCTCGATCCTCGCGGTGGATCGCGCGGGCAACAGCACGCTCATGCGGCGGGGGCTGCACGTGCGCGCTGCGCCCCCGAAGCTGCGGGCATGACCGCGAGCTGAGCGTGGGTAGACTGGCGGCGTGAACTCCCGCTCCGCCACGACGAATCTCGCTCCCGCGGCGGGCGTCGGGACACAGCGCGCGGCGAGCGCGCACGACTACTGGGAGCTGCTCAAGCCCCGCATCATGCTGCTGATCGTCATCACGACGATCGGCTCGCTGGCGCTGGCCGCGCACGGCTGGCCGGGCGACGGGGTGGCGGCCTGGACGGTGCTGGGCATGGCGCTGGTGTCCGGCGGATCGAGCGCGATCAACCACTGGTACGACCGCGATATCGACGCGCTGATGGAGCGCACGAGTGCGCGGCCCGTCGCCAGCGGGAGGGTGCCGCCGTTCGCGGCGCTGGCGCTCGGCCTCGTGCTCGCGCTGGCCGGCATCGTGCTGCTGGCGCTGGCAGTGCACTGGCTCGCGGCCCTCTGGGCCCTGGCCGGCTTCCTCTGCTACGTGCTCGTCTACACCGTCTGGCTGAAGCGCCGCACGCCCCAGAACATCGTGATCGGCGGCGCTGCCGGCGCGGTGCCGCCGCTCGTCGCCTGGGCCGCAGTCGATGGTTCGGTCACGGCCACGGCCGTCGCGCTCTTCGCCGTCGTCTTCCTCTGGACGCCGCCCCACTTCTGGGCGCTCGCGCTGCTGCTCGACGAGGACTACGCGCGCGCCGGCGTGCCCATGCTGCCGACCGTGCGCGGTGCGCGAGCCAGCGCGCGCCAGATCCTGGTCTACACGGTGCTGCTCGTCGTGGCCTCACTCGTTCCCGTCGCACTTGGGACGCTCGGCTGGATCTACGCGATCGCCGCGGTGCTGCTCGGGGCGCGCTTCGTCTGGTTCGCCCTGCGCCTGCTGCGCGCGCCCGAAGACCGGGCCATCGCGCGGCGCACGTTTCTCTACTCGCTGCTCTACCTCGCCCTGCTGTTCGCAGCCATGGGCGTCGACAGCGCGCTGCTGAGCTGACCGTCGCCGTCAGGCGGCGCGGCGCTCGAGCACGGTGACCATGTCCGAGGCCTCCTCGCGCATGGAGACCGGCGTCACGGCCGCCTCGTCGCCGAACAGCGGGTCGCGGCTCGAGTAGCCGCCGCCTGCGTGGCGCAACTGGCGCCCCACGTGCGTCTCGTCGTTGATCACGAGCGGCGCGGCCAGGTCGACCGTGGCCGAGCGCATCTCGTCGCCGACGTCGACGAGGCAGTAGATCGAGAGCTGGTCGGCGCTGCTCACGCCCAGCACCCGCAGCTCGGCGTCCGGCAGCTCGATCTCGTAGTCCCAGTGGAACGCCCAGGGCAGCACGATCGGCAGAGCCACGTCGGGATCGTCCAGCGACTGCAGCCAGAGGAAGACCGAATCGGCCCGGCGCTTGAGGATCGCGAACCATTCGAGATGGGCAAGGCCGGCGACACCGTCGGGGAAGCGCAGGGCGGCCCCGTCGTTGATGTCGAAGCGCCCGAAGCGCGTGGAGCGGTAGCTCGCCATACGGGGTACCTATCGGC
>DASRQS010000071.1:0-10910 GCA_035696365.1 Gaiellales bacterium
CGCCCGAGCTGCAGAAGTTCGTCTGCGGCAAGAAGCTCTACAACTACGACAACCTCGAGCCGTCCGAGCGCAAGCTCGTTCTGTGAGAACGGAATAGCAATGGCAGACGAGACCACGAACAGCAAGCAGAATGTCCTCGGGCACAGCGGCATCTTCACGCCCGACGTCATCAACGACATCCACGTCAAGTCGGAGCTCGGGCGCTACCGCATGCGCGGGTTCTCGATGTTCAAGCCGATCCCGCACTGGGATCAGCTGATGTTCATGCCCGGCACGCTGACGCGCTTCGTGATCGAGGGCTACCGCGAGAAGTGCGAGACGAAGACGATCCTCGGCGCGCGCTTCGCGAAGAAGCCGATCGAGCTCGACATCCCGGTCTACATCACCGGCATGAGCTTCGGCGCGCTCTCGATCGAGGCCAAGATGGCGCTCGCCAAGGGCGCCTCGATGGCGGGCTCGGCGACCTGCTCGGGCGAGGGCGGAATGATCCCGCCGGAGCGCGACCTGTCGACCAAGTGGTACTACCAGTGCATCCAGAGCCGGTACGGGTTCAACCCGCACCACCTGATGCTCGCGGACGCCTGCGAGTTCTTCATCGGCCAGGGCTGCAAGGTCGGCCTGGGCGGCCACCTGATGGGCCAGAAGGTCACCGAGCAGGTGGCCGAGATGCGCTCGCTGCCGGCCGGCATCGACCAGCGCTCGCCTGCCCGGCATCCGGACTGGCTGGGCCCGGACGACCTCTCGCTGAAGATCCAGGAGATCCGCGAGGCGACCAACTACCAGATCCCGATCCAGCTCAAGCTGGGCGCCGCGCGCGTCTACGACGACGTCCGCATGGCGGCCAAGTGCGGCCCGGACATCATCTACCTGGACGGCGCCGAGGGCGGCACGGGCGCGGGCCCGCACATCGCCACCGAGGAGACCGGCATCCCGCTGATGGCGGCCATCCCGGAGGCGCGCCGCGCGCTCGAGGACGTCGGCCTGGCCGACGAGATCGACCTCGTCGTGGCCGGCGGCATCCGCAACGGCGGCGACGTCGCCAAGGCGCTCTCGCTGGGTGCCAAGGCGATCGCGATCGGCCATTCGGCGCTGATGGCGCTGAACTGCAACAAGGAGATCCCCGGCGTCACCGATTACGAGGGCACGATCGGCGTGCCGGCGGGCAGCTGCTACCACTGCCACACCGGCCGTTGCCCCGTAGGCGTCGCCACGCAGGACGTGGAGCTGCGCAAGCGCCTTGTCGTCGACGAGGCCGCCGAGCGCGTCTACAACTTCCTGCACACGCTCACGCTCGAGGTGCAGATGCTCGCGCGCGCGTGCGGCAAGACGAATATCCACTCGCTCGAGCCCGAGGACCTGTGCGCACTCACGGTCGAGGCCGCGGCGATGGCCAAGGTGCCGCTGGCCGGCACGAACTACATCCCGGGCGTCACCGAGCAGCGCACGCTGGACGAGATCAAGTCGCTGCTCGAGCGCCAGCAGGACTTGCTCTTCCACCAGCAGGTGCCGCAGGGTCTCGACGTGCCGACGGCGGGGGACTGACGAATGTCGAAATACAGCCATCCGGGTGGCGGCGTCGCGATCGACGCCGAGTCGCTCGCGGGCCGGCGCTTCCCGTACCAGGAGGACCGCAGCCTGGTGGAGGACATCGACCTGCTCGCGGCCACCCCGGGCGAGGACATCAACTGGCTCGAGGACATCCAGCTGCTCGTCGAGGACGGCGTGCCGGCAGTGTTCGACCGCTACACCAACGCGTTCATCAAGATCTACTTCGAGATCCCGCCCGGGCACGAGGACGAGCTGGCCCGCAAGGTGCTGATCAAGCACCTGCAGTCCGGCAACTCCTACGGCATCCAGCTGAAGCGCGAGCACTGCAAGTTCCCGCAGCCGTTCCTCGGCTCCTGGGTGGCCGGCTCCGAGACGGTGGGCGCCAACTGGAAGCCGCCGGTACTCGAGGGCTGGGAACCGCCGCTGCACTAGCAGCCTGGGTGCATCTAGGCTGAGGCCATGCCTGTCGATCTGCTTGCGATCCTGGCAGTCGTCCTCATCGCGCTCGGCATCGGTCTCTGGCGTACGCGCCACGAGCGCGCAGCTGCGCGGGCGGAGCGGCAGCGATGAGCCTGCAACCAGGCTGTCTGACGCGCTTCTGGCTGTGGGCCTGCGTCGGCGTCGCGGCGATGTTCGGCACGTTCTCGACAGCCGGAGGGCTCGTCTGGCCTCTGCTCGGCGCGGGCATCGGCCTGCTCGCCGCACGCCGCGTCACGCGGCGCCGCGCGACGCTGGCGCTCGTCGCAGGCTTCGCAGGCCTGGCCGGCGCAGCCGCGCTCAGCAGCCCCTGGCCGCTCGCGGCCGGCCTGCTCGGCGCGCTTGCCCTGGCACTGGTACGCACGTGGAGGGAGGCAGCGCTGCTGGCAGGGGCACTCGTCGTTGCGTTGATCGCTCTGCTCGCCCTCCGCGCCGAGGACGACATCCTCGCAGTCGCGCTGGCGCCGGCGCTGCTGATCCTGGCGGCGCTCGCCGCCGGCCGGCAGCAGCGAGAGGCCGCGGGCGCGATCACGGGCGCCGGGCTCGCGCTCTTCGCAGTGGGCGCTCCCCTCCCCGGGATCTCGCTGACGCTCGCGGGCGGGATCCTGATGCTCGCGCTGGGCCTGCGCCGTCGGCGCCTCGCCGCTGCCGTCAGCGCATGACCGAGGCCGAGCTGCTCGCCCTCGCGCCCTCCCGGCTGGACGCCGCGCTCGGCCTCGCCCTGCACGGCTTCGAGGACGGCGCCGCCGTCCTGCGGCTCGATCCGCCCGCGCTCGCCGTGGGCAGCGACGAGCCCGAGTACCTGCACGGCGGCGCGCTGACGACCTGCGTCGACACCGCGGCCTGGTTCGCGGTCGTACACGAGCGCGAGGGCGACTGGGTGATGGTAGATCTCCGCTGCGACTTCCTGCGGATGGCCGCGCGCGAGCCCCACCGCGTGGAGGCCCGCTGCCTGCGCGCCGGACGCACGCTCGCGCTCGCCGACGTGCAGATCGCCCCCTGGGACCAGCCGGAGCGCCCCGTCGCCGTGGGCCGAGCGCAGCTCGCCCGCATCGGCGCCTGAGCACGCCACCCCAAACGAGCGGTCCAGAAGCGCGATCCGCCGTACTATGAGCGTCCTGATGTTCCGCCGTAACCGTTTCGGCGATCTCATCGCCCGCCAGCTCGACATCTTCTCCGAGGAGAACGCCGAACTCCTGCAGGAGATCGGCGAGTACCGCGATCGCTGGCGCCGCGCCTCGCGCACAGGCGCCGAGGAGGCCTTCGGCGACGAGCAGGATCGCGTCGACTGGGCCGCCGAGGCGCTCGCGACCGTGTGCGACAGCTACGCCATGACGCTCGACGAGGCGACCGAGGCGGAGTACCGGCGCGCCTTCACGAAAGCGGTGCGCCGGCGCCTGCCCGCGCTCGCGGGCGTGTTCGAGGCCGAGACCGACACCGGCCAGTAACGACTGACCTATCGGCCGGATACGCGAGCGGTCTCGAAGTCGAGCTCCCGCTCGACCCGCAAGGCGCGCGCGACCAGCTGCACCGCCCTGACCCGCAGGAGGACGCGCGGCGGGTAAGCGGAGCGCACGAGACGCTCCCGCTCCGCCTCGGCGATGAGCTCCTGGATGCGCCTCTCCACGATGGCGCTGGTGATGTCTCCGTGAAGCATGGCCAGAGTGTCCCAGCTACATCGTGATATAGTCAAACAACTATGCCATTCGATGAGCCACTCGTCCTGCCTCCCACTGCACGCGTCGAGCCGTCGGCCGTGATCGAGCTCTCGTGGTGCGTGATCGCCTGCGGCAAGCGCAACGCCGTGCGCCTGATCTCCCCCGAGCTCGAGGCCGAGGCGGACGCCTTCTGGGACGACGGGCACGGCATGCTCACCGAGCCGCTCGTGATCGCCCAGCAGCTCGGCTGCCTCACGGGCTGGGACATCGAGCCGTTGCTCTCGATCTCCAAGGCCAAGCTCGACGCCTCCGCCGACATGAACCTCTCCACGGAGCCCGAGGCCGAGCGCGTCGTCGTGCGGGAGCGCGTCGCGCGCCTGGCTCGCGACGTGAAGCTGCGCCGTCGCTACGAGCGGTTCCTGCGCAAGGTCTGGGCGGTGGCGCAGCCTGCGCTGCGCGAAGTCGGCCGCTCGGCCGTCGATCGCGCCGTGCAGCGCGCCCGCGCCTCGATGGAGCACGGCCAGTCGCCGCTCGAGCTCATCGGCGGGGACCACATCGCCCTCCGGCAGAAGTTCGAGGTGCTCACCGAGCGTGCGCTCGAAGACGGCTCGCTCCTGCTCACGCCGTGCTACATCGCCGGCGGCCACGGGCACATCGTGGCGCTCCCAGGGCTGCTCTCGGTCGCGATCGGCACCGGCGTCACGAGCGACATCGCGCGCAACCGCGCCACGGCGGAGGGCGTCGCCCGCGACCTCAAGCTGCTCAGCGACCCGACGCGGGTGCTGATCCTGACCGAGCTCGACCGCACGCCCGCCACGGTCGGCGAGATCGCCCGGCGGGTCGGCGTCGCCCAGCCCACCGCCTCGGTGCACGTGCGCCAGCTGCGCGATGCGGGACTGCTGCGGGCCACGCGCGACGGCGCGAGCTCGAGCTACCGCGTCGATCGCTCCCGGCTGCGCGATGCCCTGCGGGGCGCCCAGGAGGCACTGCTGCCCGCTACCACGGGAAGCTGACGAGCTTCCCTGCGCGCGTCCGCGGATGCGATCCCGTAGCATCGGCGCGCCGTGCGCTCTCCCAGCTTCGACGCCATCTACGGACGCAGCATCGACGACCCCGAGGCCTTCTGGGGCGAGGCCGCTCGCGCCCTCGACTGGGACGTCCCGCCGCGGCGCGTGCTCGACCGCGAGGCGCAGCCACTGGCGAGCTGGTTCCCGGACGGTCAGATCAACACCTGTCACAACGCGCTCGACCGTCACGCCGACGGCGGCCGCGGCGACCAACCGGCGCTGATCTACGACAGCCCGGTCACGGAGACGCTGCGCACCTACACCTACGCCGACCTGCGGGACGAGGTCGCCCGGCTGGCGGGCGCGCTGCGGGGCCTCGGCGTCCAGCGCGGCGACCGCGTCGTGCTCTACCTGCCGATGGTGCCCGAGGCGCTCATGGGCATGCTGGCGTGCGCGCGCCTGGGCGCCATCCACTCCGTCGTATTCGGCGGATTCGCCGCGCACGAGCTGGCCGTGCGCATCGACGACGCCAGGCCGCGACTCGTGCTCTCGGCCTCCTGCGGACTGGAGGGCGCGCGAACGATCGCCTACAAGCCGCTGCTCGACGCGGCCCTGGAGGAGGCCGCGCACGCGCCGGAGCACTGCGTGATCCTGCAGCGCCCCCAGCTCGCCGCCGCGCTGACGCCGGGACGCGACCTCGACTGGCACGAGCTCGTCGAAGGCGCGGAGCCGGCCGCCCCCGTGCCCGTGCTCGCCACCGATCCGCTCTACATCCTCTACACGTCGGGCACGACCGGCAGGCCGAAGGGCGTCGTGCGCGACAACGGCGGGCACGCCGTGGCGCTGGCGTGGAGCATGCCGAACGTCTATGACGTACACCCCGGCGAGGTCTTCTGGGCAGCCTCGGACGTCGGCTGGGTGGTGGGGCACTCCTACATCGTCTACGCGCCGCTCCTGATCGGTGCGACGACGGTGCTGTACGAGGGCAAGCCGGTCGGCACGCCCGATGCGGGTTCCTTCTGGCGTGTGATCGAGCAGCACGGCGTGAACGCGCTGTTCACGGCGCCCACGGCGATCAGGGCGATCCGCAAGGAGGATCCCGAGGCTCAGCTGCTGGCCGGCCGCCCGCTGCCGACGCTGCGCACGCTGTTCCTCGCGGGGGAGCGCACCGATCCCGACACCTACGAGTGGGCGAGCCGCGTGCTCGAGCGCCCGGTGATCGACCACTGGTGGCAGACCGAAACGGGCTGGGCGATGGCAGCGAGCTGCCGCGGCCTCGAGCCGCCCCCGGTCAAGGCGGGCTCGCCGAGTCTGCCCGTCCCCGGCTACCGCATCGACGTGCTCGATGCCGGCGGCGGCCTGGTCGCGTCCGGAGAGCAGGGCGCGATCGCAGTGCGCCTGCCCCTGCCTCCGGGCACGCTTCCCACGCTCTGGAACGACGACGAGCGCTGCGTCGAGTCGTATCTCGCCCGCTACCCCGGCTGGTACCTGACGGGAGACGGCGGCCATCTGGATCAGGACGGCTACCTCTTCGTGATGGGCCGCATCGACGACGTGATCAACGTCGCAGGCCACCGCCTCTCCACGGGCGCGATGGAAGAGGTCGTGGCGACCCATCCCGACGTCGCCGAATGCGCGGTCTTCGGCGTGCCCGACGAGATCCGAGGAGAGGTGCCGCTCGGCCTGGTGGTTCTGAAAGCGGGAGCCGACCGCGACGCCGGCGAGCTGCGCGACGAGCTCGTCGCGCTCGTGCGCGAGCGCATCGGCGCCGTAGCCTGCTTCCGAGACGCGAGAGTCGTAGCCCGCCTGCCAAAGACCCGCAGCGGCAAGATCCTCCGCTCGACGATGCGTGACATCGCAGCGGGCCGAACCTACGCCCTCCCCGCAACGATCGACGACCCCGCGATCATCGAAGAGATCGCCGTCGTCCTGACCCCGACCCCCTGAGGCGGTCGGTCAGGCGGGCACGCGCGCGAGGAAGGACCGGAGCGCCGAGAGGGCCGCTTCGCGTTGCTCGTGCAGGACCATGTGGGCCGCTCCGGGGATCACGACCTCTTCGGCTTCGGGCATGAGCTCGGCCAGGAGGTGCGCCGAGGCTGCGGGAGTCGTCCGGTCGGATTCGCCGGAGAGCACGAGCACGGGGAGCCGGCACTGGCTCAGGCGCGCACGGTTGTCGACCATTCCGTAGTCGCCGCCGGTGGCGAAGTGGCGCAGCACTTCGGGCCGGTGCACGATCGTGCCGGCGCTCTCCTGCGCCGCCCGCACGAGCTCGCCCTCGGGGTCGGCGAAGTGGAACGGCAACTGGTCGCGCAGGAGCTGCTCCGCCTCCTCGGCCGTCTGCACGGTCGGCTCACGATCCCAGGATTGCGTGACCTGCTCGCGCAGATGCTCCGGCTCGAACGCCGCGAGGCGGTCCCCGATGCCGGCGAGCGCGTCGAGCGAATCGACCGTCCCCATGAGGACGTAGCCGGCCGCGCTGCCGTACTCGGCCATGTGGTGTTGCGCGACGAACGAGCCGAACGACCAGCCCATCACGATCGGCCGCTCGAGTGCGAGCTCGGCGATCAGCGCCTCGACGTCGTCGGCCATCTGCGGCACCGTCCAGCGCACGGGGTCGCCCGCATCGGAGCGGCCGTTTGCGCGATGGTCGACGGCCAGCAGTCGCACGCCGTCGTCCGCGAGCGGCGCGATCGCGGGGAAGAAGACCGAACCGTCGAGCCCCGGCCCTCCGTGCAGGAGGATGAGCGGGCGCCCGGAGCCCTCCTCGCGCACGTGCAGCTCGATGTCGCCGACGTTGACTCGCACGGCGCGAGCCTAGCGCCCGGCGGCACCGATTACGATCGTGGCGTGTCCGCTCCGCGCCACCCCGACCTCCTCGCGCTGCTCGAGCAGGCGTCCGAGGGGCTCGGCGACGTCGAGCTGACGCAGGCCTACGGCTGCGACGCCGTGGCGGCCGCCGGCCGCGCCTACGCGCTCGTCGCGGACGACGGCCGCATCGCCGTGCGCCTCCCGGACTGGGATTTGTTCACCGCGGCGTTCGAGCTGCCAGGCAGCGAGCCGCTGTACGAGAAGAACGAGCGGCGCGTCGGCCACTGGGTGCTTCTGCCGGGCGCGGTGATGCACGACGTCGGCGCGCTGGGCGAATGGGTGCGCCGGGCGCACGAGCTGACCGCGGTGGACGTGTGAGCGAGCAGCGCGCGCGCTCCTTCGGCTCGGTGGCCGAGGAGTACGAGGCGACCCGCCCGGGCTGGCCGCTCGCGCCCTTCGCGCTCGCCTTCGAGCAATTCGGCCTGCCCGACAGGCCCGACGTCGCCGACATCGCGGCCGGCACGGGCAAGCTCACCCGCACGCTCGTGCAGCTGGCCGGCACGCTCGTCGCGGTCGAGCCCGACGCGGCGCTGCGCGCCGTGCTCCAGCGCGAGCTGCCTGGCGTCCCGGTGCTGGACGGAACCGCCGAGTCGCTCCCGCTCGACACGGCGAGTATCGACGCGGCCTGCGCCGGCCAGGCCTTCCACTGGTTCGACGTCGACCGGGCGCTCGACGAGATCGCGCGTGTCCTGCGCCCGCGCGGGATTGCGATCGCGGCCTGGAACTCCCCACCCGAGGACGGCACCTGGTACGACGCCGTGATCGAGTTCCTGGAGACGGCGAACCCCGCCCACCTGCCCGCGACGACGATGGACTGGCCGGCGGCGCTCGCCGAGCATCCGCGTTACGAGGGCCTGCTCGAGATCACGGCACGCCACGAGCAACCGACCCACCGCGCGGCCTTCCGGCGGCTGCTGGGCACGCACAGCGCGATCAACATGCTGCCGCCGAAGCGGCGTCACGAGCTGATCGACGACGCCCTGGCGGTCGCCGGTACGCACGGCGCCTTCGCCGCGGACGGCACGGGCGCGATCCGCTGGGGCTGCGAGCTGTTCGTGCTGCAGCGCCGCGCGTGAGGGATCCCGAACGACGAGTGACTGGGGAGCGGGCCTGCCCGGCGGCTGACGCAGACGCTGGCGCTCCGCAGACCGGCGGGCTACACTGTGCCTGTCATGGAAATGGTGTTGCCCATAAGGCAATAAGGAGCTCATGGTGCTGCCTGCACGCACGAAGTACCTGATCGTCGGAGCCGGCCTGCACGGCCTCTCGACGGCGTACCACCTCGGCAAGGAACTGGCCGCCCGCGGCACGGGCTCCGGCGCCGACATCGTGATCCTCGAGAAGTCGCACCCGGGCGCGGGCGCGTCCGGCATCGCCTGCGGCGTCGTGCGCAACAACTACTTCCAGCCCGCGATGCAGGAGCTCATGCAGGCCTGCGTCGAGGTCTGGGAATCCGACCCGGAGGCCTACTCCTACAACCCGGTCGGCTACATGGCGATCGGGCCGAAGGTGCAGGAGTCCGATCTCACCGCGGTGTACGAGCGCCAGCAGAAGATCGGTTACGAGTCGACCTTCGTGACCGGCGAGGGCGCCTGCGACGCCTACATGAAGGCGATCTTCCCCGACTGGCGCGCGCGTGGCGTGACCGCCGTGCTGCACGAGCACAAGGGCGGCTTCGCGCACAACCTGGACTCGGTCGCCGGCATGCGGGCCAAGGCGGAGTCGACCGGCGCCCAGCTCATCACGGGCGTCGAGGTCACGGGCTTGGAGCTGGCGGGCGACGGCTCGGTGCGCGCGGCGGAGACGAATCAGGGCCGCATCGAATGCGACCAGTTGATCGTCGCCCCCGGGCCGTGGGCCAAGCACCTGTGGGCCATGCTCGAGCTACCGCCCACCATCGACGTGCACCAGCCGAACGGCGACGTGGCGCGCGATCAGCCCATGTGGACGTACTGGAACCTGCAGGAGGGCGAGATCTCGGTCGACCCCAAGCTCTTCTCGCTCGAGGACGGCTCGATGCCGCCGGTCGTGCACCTCGACACCGATGCCCCGCTCTACACGGACGAAGGGAAGCTCGTCACCGACGAACTCTGGGGCATCTACTACAAGCAGGACCGGCACGGCATCCAGGGCGGCGCGTCGCCGCTCACGGTCGGGCCCGAGGCGCCCATCGATCCTTATCCGAGCACGACCGACGTCGATCCAGAGTTCCCCGACATGTGGTGCGCGGCCCTCTCCCACGCCATGAGCCGCTTCGAGGGCAAGCGCCCGCTCTACAAGCAGGCGCGCTCGGGCGGCATGGGCGCGTTCACCGTCGACAACTTCCCCGTGTTCGACTACGTGCGGCCGAACGTCTACGGGATCTTCGACTCCAACCACGGCTACAAGATGCTCGGCGTCGGTCGCGAGGTGGCGAAGGCGATCGCAGGCGACGGCTCGCGTCTGCTGAAGCCGTTCCGGCTGGAGCGCTTCGCGACCGGCGATCTGCACCCGGTCTCGAACTCGCCCTACCCCTGGTCGTGATTCAGCGAGTCGTGCCGCCGCGAACGGGCCGTGGGGCAGAGACGATGCGGGGCCCGGCGAGCACGCGGTAGACGACCAGGAAGCAGACAGCGGAGACTGCCGTCACGAGCAGCGCCATGCCCAGCCGAGCGGGCTCGGAGGTGCTTCTCAGGACCGCGTGCGGCAGCAGTTCGGGATGGTGGACCACGGTCCAGCTGTTCCAGCGCAGCACGCGCCCGAGATAGATGCCGGCCGCGGTGAGCACCGCGACCGCCTGCACGGCCCGCCACCCGGCCACCGCCCCGAACAGGCGCTCGACCACGCCCTGCACGAGCCGCACCGACTTGACGCCGATCAGGACTCCGATGAGCGCGAGCAGCGAGAGCAGCGCCACGTTCACGGAGTTGACGCCGTCCTGCAGGTGCACGAGGTCGGTCACGAGATAGGGCGCGTTGGGCAGGAAGAGGATCCAGAGCGCCACGAGCGGCGGGATCGCCAGCCACCTGAGGCCGCTGCGCGCCGACCAGGACAGTGCGTACGCCAGGAGCAGCGGGATCCAGGCGAGCACCAGGTTGGCCCCCACGAACGCATAGTGCGGGCCGATCCCCGCGTCCGTGCGCAGGAGGCGCAAGGCATAGCAGCACACCGTGAGCAAGGCGATGCAGAGCGGGGACAATGCGAAGCCGCGCGCGCCGTCGAGCACCCGGGAAACGGGAGTGGACTCGGCGGGGGCACGATGCGCCATCAGGCCATCGTAAGCCTCCCTCCCGCGTCCTGGCCACCGCGCAATCGAAGCTTCACAGACGGCAACACGAGTTTGTGACGTGAATAACTTGGGGTCTGACCCCAA
>DASRQS010000072.1:0-13690 GCA_035696365.1 Gaiellales bacterium
TCGCATACCCGGACCGTAGAGCGCCGGTAATGTCTACTGTATCGCTTGACATTAGGGCGCAAGCCTGCGATAACGCCTCGCGCGGCCCCCGCGCTGGCGCTCGGGCCAACTCCTGCGTACCATCGCACGTCTTACTTCGCACTGACCCCCATGAGGAGGGAACAAGGCATGGATCGAGAGACCCGCAGGCGCTTCGCGGCCTGGCGCGCTACCGAGGCGAGCGACCCGCAGAACACCGTGGTCGACGACCTCTTGGGCGGCGAGTGCGACCGCGCCGGATTCATCCAGCGCGCGACGATCTTCGGCCTGTCGGCGTCGGTCATGTCCGGTGCGCTGCTCGCTGCAGGCGAGGCGCCCCTTGCCTTCGCGAAGGAAACGCGCGGCAAGGCGGGCGGCCGGCTCCGTATGGGCGTGACGCCCGTCCCCAAGGGCAATCTGGAGCCGTGGACCTACCAGGAGACTGCCGCGCTGCAGCTGGGTGGCGTTTCGGGCGAGTTCCTCAACCGCAACCGCCAGAACCTGACGCTGGCTCCCGAGCTGGCGATCAGCTGGAATCCGAACAACGACGCCACCGAGTGGACGTACAAGCTGCGCCAGGGCGTCAAGTTCGCCAACGGCAAGCCCATGACGGCCGACGACGTGATCGCCACCTACCACCGGCTGCTTACCGACCCGACGTCGCAGGCCGGCTCGGCGTTCAGCGGCGTGCTCTCGGACGCCGGCGTGACGAAGGTCGACGATTTCACGATCACCTTCAAGCTGGACACGCCGACTGCCGCCTTCCCGTATCTGACGAGCTCGACGACCTACCAGGCGATCATCCTGCCGAAGGACTACGTCGGCCCGTTCGAGAAGACGCCGCAGACGACCGGCGCCTTCAACCTGACGTCGTACACGCCGGGCGTCAGCGCCAAGTACGACCGCAACCCGAACTGGTGGGGCGGCTCCGCCCCGCTCGACGGCGTCGACGTGACGCTCGGCGAGGACACCGCGATCATCAACGCGCTGATCGGCAGCCAGCTCGACCTGCTGAACGGCATCGTGTACTTCAACAGCCGCGCGCTCTTCAGCAACCCGAACATCCAGATCTTCAAGGCCCGCGGCGCGACGCACCGCGAGATCCCGATGCGCGTCGACCAGAAGGACAGCGTGCTGTTCGACAAGCGCGTCCGCCAGGCGATCGCGCTCACGGTCAACCGCCCGCAGGTCATCAAGACGCTCTTCAACGGCAACGCCGACCTCGGCAACGACTCGCCGTTCGCGCCCGTCTACCCGTCCACGGTCGGCTCGCCAGGCGTCGCACAGCGTCACAAGGACCTGCGGAAGGCCAACGAGCTGATCGCGGCTGCCGGCCTCAAGAAGGGCTGGAAGACGACGCTCGTCACCTACCAGACGGCCGAGCTGCCGAGTCTCGCGCAGATCATGAAGCAGGCCGTCAAGTCCATCGGCGGCGACCTCACCGTCAAGATCCTCACGGGCACGCAGTACTACTCGGGCTCCCCGACGCAGACTCCGTGGCTCAACAACCCGATGACGATCACCGACTGGGGCCACCGCGGCGTGCCGAACGTCCTACTCAACGCGGCGCTCACCAGCAAGGCCGTCCCGAGCAAGAAGGCCGGCACCTGGAACGCGGCCCACTTCAAGAACAAGAAGTACGACTCGCTCGTCAAGGCGTTCGGGGCCACCCCCTCGGTCGGCGACCAGCGCAAGATCGCGAAGCAGATCGAGCTGCTCCTGCTCGATCAGACGCCGATCATCTTCCCCTACTTCTACAACTCGTTCAACGCGGGCAGCCCGAAGGTCAAGGGCTACCTCGTCGACCAGCTCGGGCAGGAGTACCTCAGCAAGACGTCGCTCGGGTGAGCGGCACCACACGATGAACGTCCCGACGGCCGCCCCGCTCCGCGGGGCGGCCGTCGGCCGTTTTCCTCGCTCGCCGCAGCGTTCTATGAGACAATCGCCGACCCCCCGATGCTGCCCTTCCTAGCCCGACGCCTCGCCCTCGCCCTCGTCACGCTCTTCCTCCTGAGCGTGCTCGTGTTCGCGCTCGGGCAGGTCCTGCCGGGGGACGTCGGGCGCAACGTGCTCGGAGGCTTCGCCTCGCAGGACTCGGTCGACGCGTTCAACCACGAGCGCGGCCTCGACCGGTCGGCCGTCACGCAGTACCTCGACTGGGCCAGCCACGCTGTGCGGGGCGACTTCGGCAAGTCGTACACCTCGGGCGAGTCCGTCAACGCGATCATCGCCCGCGCGCTGCCCAACTCGGCCAAGCTCGCGCTGCTGGCGTTCGTGCTGATGCTCCCGCTCGCCTTCCTCGGCGGGCTCATATCGGCGCTCAAGGCATATCGGCCCGTGGACAGGGTGATCAGCATCTCGGGCCTGTCGCTCACCGTCGTTCCCGAGTTCGTCTCGGCATTGGTCGCGATCGTGATCTTCGGCATCGTGCTGGGCTGGCTGCCCGTCTCGGCTCGCTGGCCGGAGGGCGCCAACGCCGCCACGCAACTCCACTACATCCTCCTGCCGTCGTTCGTTCTCGTCGGCGTGCTCTTCGGGTACGTCTCGCGCATGGTGCGCGCCGGGACGATCGAGGCGCTCGACGCCGACTACACGCGCACCGCCTACCTCAAGGGCCTGGGCATGAAGGACGTGCTCTTCAAGCACGTGCTGCGCAACGCGCTGCTGCCCACGATCGCCGTGGTCGCCACGCAGACCGGCTACCTGCTGGGGGGGCTCGTGATCGTCGAGCGCGCCTTCAACTACCCCGGCCTCGGCCAGGAGATCGTCAACCACGCCGTGCTCAAGGACTACAGCGTCGTGCAGGCGGGGGCCATGGTGATCGGGGCCATCTACCTCACCGCGACTGTACTGGCCGACGTCGCGTACACGCTGCTGAACCCGCGCGTCCGCTTCGGGAGCTCCGAATGAGTGCCGCCACCACCACGCCTGCCTCGCCGATCGGGATCCCGCTGGCCGCGCCGGCGCGCAGCACGCGCCGCGAGACCATGGCGCGGCTGCTGCGCTCGCCGACCTTCCTGATCGCGTCCTTCGTGATCGCCTTCTGGACGTTCTGCGCGATCTTCGGGTACCAGATCGCACCGCACGATCCGACCTTTCAGACGACCGACGTCCTGGTGAGCCCGAACAGCACGTATCCGTTCGGCACCGACAGCATCGGCCGTGACGTGCTCTCACGCGTGATCGCCGGCTCACGCAGCACGCTCCAGATCGCGCCGGCGGCGACGCTGCTCGCGACCGTTGCGGGCACCGCCATCGGGCTCATGCTCGGCTACTTCCGGGGGTGGTTCGACGAGATCGTCAGCCGCTTCATCGACGCCTTCCTCGCGATCCCCGGGATCATCTTCCTGATCGCCGTGATCGCGAGTCTCGGGACGTCCGTGCCCACCCTGATCGTCACGATCGGCCTCGCTTTCACGCCCATCATCGCGCGCACCGTGCGCGCCGCCGTGCTGGCCGAGGCCGGGCAGGACTACGTGCAGGCCGCCAAGCTGCGCGGCGAGAAGGCGCCCTACATCCTGTTCGTGGAGATCCTCCCGAACATCATGCCGCCGATCATCGTCGAGGCCACCGTACGGCTGGGCTACGCGATCTTCACGCTGGCCGGCATCACCTTCCTCGGTCTCGGCCTGCAGCCGCCGACACCCGACTGGTCGGTCGACATCACTGCCGGATTCCAGAACCTGAATGACACCTTCCACAACGGCTACTACTGGCAGGTGCTCTTCCCCGGTCTCGCGATCATCTCGATCTGCGTGGCGGTCGCGATGCTGGCCGATAGCCTGCAGCAGGTGTTCGACCGGTGAGCGCACCCAT
This sequence comes from Gaiellales bacterium, assembly GCA_035696365.1. Taxonomy (GTDB): domain Bacteria; phylum Actinomycetota; class Thermoleophilia; order Gaiellales; family JALYLC01; genus JALYLC01. The sequence continues at coordinate 3,835 of DASRQS010000072.1, forward strand.
GACCACCGTGCCGACAGGCGTGGCAGCGACGGCTCCGGCGCTCGAGATCAAGGATCTCTGCGTCGACTACCGCGTGCGCGGCGTCTGGCGCGAGGTGCTGCGCGGCATCAGCCTGACCGTCGAGCGCGGAGGCTCCTACGGGCTCGTGGGCGAGTCGGGTTGCGGCAAGTCGACGGCCGCCCTGGCCGTGATCCGCTACCTGCCGCGCAACGGCCGGGTGAGCGGAGGCTCGGTCACGGTCGCCGGGGAGAACGTGCTGTCCCTGCGCGGGGGCGATCTGCGGCGCTATCGCGGCGAGGGCGTCTCGATGGTCTATCAGAACCCGGGAACCGCGCTCAACCCGTCGATCCGCGTCGGCAAGCAACTGGCCGAGGTGTTCACCGCTCGCGGGTCGCCCAGCAAGGATGCCCACGAGCGCTCGCTGGCGATGCTCCGGCAGGTGCAGATCGCGGATCCCACGTCGGTCATGGAGCGCTACCCGCATCAGCTCTCCGGCGGCATGCAGCAACGCGTCGTGATCGCGATGGCGCTCGGGGTCGACCCGGCGCTCCTGATCCTCGACGAGCCCACGACCGGCCTCGACGCCACGGTCGAGGCCGAGGTGCTCGATCTGATCACGAATCTGCAGGCGGAGTTCCACACTGCCGTCCTCTTCATCAGCCACAACCTCGGCGTGATCCGCAAGATGTGCTCGCGCGTCGGCGTCCTGTACGCGGGCGAGATGGTCGAGGAGGGCACCGCCGAGCAGGTGCTGCACGACCCGCGCCACCCCTACACCGTGGGGTTGCTCCGCTGCATTCCGCGCGGCGGCGTGCGCAAGGACCATGGCCGGCTCGACACGATCCCGGGCTACCTGCCTCCGATCGGCGCCGACTTGCCGGGCTGCGTGTTCGCCGATCGGTGCGCGCTCGCCAAGGAGATCTGCCACGAGCAGAAGCCCGAGGCGTTCCTCGTCGGGGGCGGCCACTTCAGCCGCTGCTTCTTCCACCAGAACGCCCAGGAGCTGCCACGCGCCATGGCCGCCGATCTCGAAGGCGCCGGGCAGGTCGACCGGCGCGGCGAGCCGCTGATCACGATCGACGACCTGGGCAAGATCTTCCAGCAGGGCGGCGTGAGCGTGCACGCGCTGGGCGGCGTCTCGAGCTCGATCTGGCCGGGCGAGACGCTCGGACTCGTGGGCGAGTCGGGATCAGGCAAGACGACGTTCGCACGGGCGCTGCTGGGCATTGTCGAACCGACCAAGGGCTCCGTCTGGCTGGACGGCAAGGCGCTCGCGCCGACGCTCGCCAAGCGCACCGACGACGACGTGCGGGCGCTCCAGATCGTGTTCCAGAACCCGGACTCCGCGCTCAACCGCCGCCACACGGTGCGGCGCATCCTGCGCCGCTCGCTCAAGCGCCTGGCCGGTATCACGGGCGCGGAGGCCGACGAGCGGATCCGCGTGCTCAGCGAGGCCGTGCGGCTGCCGAACCGCGCCATCCTTCAGCGGCCTGCGATGCTCTCGGGCGGCCAGAAGCAGCGCGTGGCGATCGCGCGCGCCTTCGCCGGCGAGCCGCGCCTCGTGGTCTGCGATGAGCCGACCTCGGCGCTCGACGTCTCCGTCCAGGCCGCGATCCTCAACCTGCTGGTCGAGTTGCAGGCGCAGCGCGACACGGCCTATCTCTTCATCTCGCACGACCTCGGCGTCGTGCGCTACCTCGCCGACCGTATCGCCGTGCTCTACCTGGGACGGCTGATGGAGCTCGGCACGGCCGAGGTCGTGTTCAGCGGGCCGCACCATCCGTACACCGAGGCGCTGCTCTCGGCGGTGCCGACGATCGACGGCGCGCAGCGCGAGCGGATCCGGCTGGAGGGCGAAATCCCGAGTGCCGCGAACCCGCCCACGGGGTGCGTCTTCCACACGCGCTGCCCGCGTTTCCTGGGCGACGTCTGCGTGAACGAGGAACCGCCGCTCGTCGAGGCCGAGCCCGGCCACCACATGCGCTGCCACATCCCGCTGGAGGAGTTGCGCCGGCTGCAGACCGACAGTCCCGCACAGCGGGTGGCCGGCGACTGACATGGTGCTGCGCGGTGTTCGCGCGAGTGTCGTTGCCGTGCTCTGCGCAGGCGCCGTCGGTGTGTTCGCGGCCGCGCCCGCCCACGCGGGCCGCATCGGCGATGCGCGGGCTCAGGCCGCGAGAGCATGGCAGCGGATCCAGAGCGACGGGCAGCGCCTGGAACGGGTCGTCGAGCGTTCCAACCGCGCACGCCTGCGCCTCGCGCAGACCGAGGACGGCATTCACCAGAACGAGGTCGTGCTGGCGGCCACGCGCGTCAACCTGGCGCACGCGCAGCAGGCGCTCAACGCCTCACTCGTGAGCGCCTACAAGAGCCCGGTGCCCGACCCGCTGGAAGCGGCTCTGGAGGCCCGCAACTTCGGGCAGGTGCTCGAGCAGTTCGCGCTGCTCGACCGCACGAACACCTACAACGCCGGGATGCTGGTCGCGATCCGCTCCTACCGCGTGGAGATCCTGAGGCGCGAGCGCCTCCTGGCGCGCGAGCGCGTGACGCGCCGCGCGACCGCCGCGAGTTTGCGCTCGCTGCAGCTACAGATACGAGGCTCGCTGGCGGCGCAGCGGCAGCGCTACGACGGGCTGCGCGCCGAGGTGCGGCGCCTGATCGACGCGCGCCGCCTGGCCGAGGTTGCGGCCTCGCGGCGAGTGGCCGCCAGGACGCAGGCGCTGCGTGTCGATGCGGCCGCCGTCGTCGTCAACGACATCGGCGGCGTCAGTAGCGGCGCGGGCGCGTCCTCGGCACCGCTGCCCGCGCCGTCCTCCGTGGCTGCGGGCGCCGTTGGCGCAGCGCTTGGCCAGGTCGGCACGCCCTACGTCCCCGGGGGCGCCGCCCCGGGCGGGTTCGACTGCTCGGGCCTCGTCTCGTGGGCCTACGCGCAGGCCGGTCACGGGGGCCTGCCGCACTACACGGGCGACCTCTGGAATGCGGGCACCCGCCTGGCGTCCGCGAGCGAGCTCGCACCGGGTGACCTGGTCTTCTTCGACGGCCTCGGCCACGTCGGCATGTACATCGGCGGCGGGCAGTTCGTGGAGGCTCCCCACTCGGGCGACGTCGTGAAGGTCACGAGCCTGGCCGCGCGCAGCGACTACATCGGCGCCGTCCGCATCAGCGGCTGACGGGACACTCGGGGTCTGACCCTTGATGTCCCGCTGCCGCTGCGGCGGGACACTCGGGGTCTGACCCTTGATGTCCCACTGCCGCTGCGACGGGACACTGGGGGTCTGACCCTTGATGTCCCGCTGTGGCTGCGGCGCGGGCCGGGACACTCGGGGTGCGGGCGTTTGGGAGGGCGGCGGGAATGTCCGCGCCCCTCGTTCTGTTGAGAGGAGGGAGGCGTGCGCGGCGGGCGGCCGCGACGCGCATGTACGCTCCCGAGACGAGTCGATTGGAGACATCATGGGACTGACCATGGGCACGGGTCCGTTCGGTAAGAAGCCGGCAGGCACGTTCAATTTCGAGCCCGATCCCCCGAAGCAGCATGCGCTGTACCTCGAGCCGTCGCCTCGGCGCGTGCGCGGGGTCATCGGCGGCGAGACCGTCGTCGACAGCTGTCACGTGGCCCTACTGCACGAGACGGGGTACCTGCCGATCTGGTACTTCCCGCGCTCCGACGTGCGCTTCGACCTGCTCGAGGCGACCGAGCACACGACGCATTGCCCGTTCAAGGGCGACGCGAGCTACTGGACGATCCGCGCGGGCGGCAAGGTCGCCGAGAACAAGGTCTGGGGCTATCCCGAGATCCTCCCGGGCACGCCGCCGATCACCGATCGCGTGGCCTTCTACTGGGACGCCGTCGAGCACTGGTACGAGGAGGACGAGGAGGTCTTCGTCCATCCCCGCGACCCGTATCACCGCGTCGACCTCGTGCCGAGCTCGCGCAACGTGCGCATCTCGCTGGACGGCGTCGTGCTGGCCGAGTCGAGTCGCCCGCTGGCCTGCTTCGAGACCAACCTGCCGACGCGCTGGTACCTCCCCAAGGAGGATCTCGCCGTCGAGTACGAGGCCACGACGCGCAGTACCCGCTGCCCGTACAAGGGCATTGCGTCCTACTGGAGCGTGGGCGGCAACGATGACATCGCCTGGAGCTACGAGGATCCGATCGCCGTCGCGTCGGCGCTGACTGGGCTCGTCGCCTTCTACGACGAGGTCGTGGACGTCAACATCGACGGGGAGCGCCAGGAGCGCGGCTACTCGCCGTTCGCCCAGGCCGGCGCCCTCAAGGATCGCGGCGTCGCCGCGCAAGTCGGGAGCAACGCATAGCGATGAGCACTGCACAGGCGACGCGCGCGGTCACTCTCGAGCGCCGTACTGACATCGACCTCGAGAGCTACCGGCGCGTCGCCCGTGAGGGCGCCGGAATCGTGCTCGGCGAAGGCGCCGCCGAGCGCATGCGTGCCGCACGCGAGTCGTTCCTCGCGCTGGTCGAGAGCGATCCGGCCGCGTTCATCTACGGCGTCACGACGAGCGCCGGCGACGGCGCAGCGACGCTGCTGGACCCGGAGCAGCGCCGCAACCTGGCGCGCATGCTCGGGCGCTCGGGCGCGTCGTTCGGGGAGCTGCTGCCCGAACGCGTGGTGCGCGGGATCGTGCTCACGCGCCTGACCGGCATGGTGGAGGGCAACTCGGGCGTGCGTCCCGAGCTCGCGCGAGCCGTTGCCGGGATGCTCGACGAGCCCATGCCGAGCGTGCCGTCGCAGGGCAACGGCGGCAGCGGCGAGATCCTCCCGCTCGGGCACCTCTTCGGCGCGCTCTCGAAGCGCACCGTCGAGGACTCGCGCGAGGCGATGTCGCTGATCAACGGCTCCCCCTGCGCGTCGGCGCTCGTGGCCGACGCCGCGCTCTCGGGGCGCAACCGGCTGGCGCTCGCAGAGCGCGTCTGCGCGCTCACGGCGGAAGTCATCCGCACGCCCGACGAGCAGCACTCGCCGCTGCTGGAGACCCTCTGGGACGAGCAGCACGAGGTGGCCGCGCTGCGCTCGCTGCGCGAGTTGCTGGCCGGCGGCCACGGCGAGCGGCGACACTTCCAGGCTCCCGTCTCGTTCCGCATCCTGCCGCGCGTGCTCGGCCGGCTGCGCCGCGCGACGGCCGAGGCCGAGCGCGCCGCGACCTCCTCGCTCGCCGCCGTCAGCGACAACCCCGTCTACGTTCCACCCTGCGAGGGCTACCCGCTGGGCGCCACGCTCTCCAACGGCAGCTACCACAACGCGCAGGCGCCGCCGGCGATGGACGGGCTGACGGCGGCCTGGGCCGACCTCTGCCAGTTGCTCGAGCGCCAGACGGAGCGGCTTCTGACCGACCCGACGGTGTTCGGCGAGGGCCACGTGCCGGTCAAGATCCTCTACATGGTGCAGACCTGGTGGGCAGAGGAGGCCCGCGCCGCCGCGCAGCCCACGCTGATCCCACTCGGCGGCTACGGCCAGAACGACACCTGCGCGCCGTCCTTCTTCGCCTGGAGGCGCCAGGAGCAGGTCGGGCGCTGCCTCGATGCCGCGATGGCGATCGTCTGCGCCATCGCGTCCCAGGCGATGGCGGACGCCGACCGCGAGCCTCCCGCCGCGCTCGTGCCGCTGCTCGCCGACGTGCGCGCGCGCTTCCCGGTCGTCACCGAGTCGCACCCGCTCGGCGAGGAAGCCGGCAGTCTCGCCGCGTGGTTCACGGCTCGCGCGCTGGCGTGAGCGCGCGCTTCGTGCCCAGCGTGTCGCCGCTCGTCGAGGGCGACGCGCTCTGGATCGGCATCCGCGGGATGGACGTGCTGGTGCTGGATCACGGCGATCACGACGAGTTGCCGACGGCAGCCCAGGTCGACGCGCTCGGGATCGCTCCGGTCCGCTCGCTCCACCTGGGAGAGCTCGACGGGGTGCCCTGCCGCTCGGCGGAGCTGCAGGACGATCAGCAGGCGCCGGAAGGCATGGCCTTCCGCACGCTGCGCGACCTCTACGGCCGCGTCGACGAGCACCTCTGGACGCTGGCCGGTCGTGCGGCACAGCTCGTGGAGTGGGATCGCACCCACATCCACTGCGGCCGCTGCGGCTCGCTCACCGAGCACGCCCCGGGCGAGCGCGCGCGGCGCTGTTCCGTCTGCGGCCACTCCGCCTTCCCCCGCCTCTCGCCGGCCGTGATCGTGCGCGTCACCCGTGGCGACGAGATCCTGCTCGCGCGCGCGGTGCGCTTCCCGGGCCGCCTCTACAGCGTGCTCGCGGGCTTCGTCGAGCCCGGCGAGTCGCTCGAGGAGTGCGTCGCGCGCGAGCTCGAGGAGGAGGTCGGCATCCAGGTCACCGACATCACCTACTTCGCGAGCCAGCCCTGGCCGTTCCCGCACTCCCTCATGATCGGCTTCACCGCGACCTGGGTCAGCGGCGATTTGCGCATCGAGGAGGCCGAGCTGGTCGACGCGCGCTGGTTCACGCGCGACAACCTGCCCGACCTGCCCGGCAGCCTGTCGATCGCCCGCAAGCTGATCGACGACTGGCTCTAGCCGCCGGTGTTACTTGGCGGCGAGCTGATCGGCCGCGATCTCGCCCCCGCGGATGAAGCCGTGCGGGTCCATCTCCGTGATCCAGGCGCGCACCGCGGTGTCCGGGACGCCCAGCGTGCTCGTCACGGCCTCGTGGATGGCGGTCAGCACTGCGCGCTTCTCGTCGTCCGTGCGGCCGGGCAGCATGTGGATCTGGATGATCGGCATAGCGGTTCTCCTTGGATCGTGAGACCCCTATGCTACCCGCGGCATGCGTGAGCTCACCTTCGAAGATGCGCGCGCCGCGTCCATGGGCGGCCTCGTCTTCGGAGCCGGCGGCGGCGGGCTCGAGCGCGGGCTCGAGGCCGCGCGCACGGTCTTCCAGATCGGGACTCCGGTGCTCGTGGGGCTCGACGAGCTCGACGGCGACGACCAGGTCATGATCATGACCGGCGTAGGCGCGCCCGGCACGCAGCGGCAGCTCACCTGGCCGCGCGACGGCCTGCGAGCGCTGGAGCTCGCCGTCGAGGCCTGGGAGGGACACGGCGCGATCGTCGGAACGATGACGGCGCATCCGGGCGCGTTCATGGCCGGCACCTGGCTCGCGAATGCGCTCGACCCGCAGCTCGCGGTCGTCGACTGCAATGCCAACGGCCGCGGTCACCCGACGGTCGCGATGGGCGGCATGGGACTGGCGAGCCGCACCGACATCACGGTGGTGCAGGCGGCGGTGGGCGGCGTCGAGGATCACCACGGCCACGTGGAGATCGTCGCCCGCGGACCCGTCGGCATCGTCTCGAGCATCCTCCACCACGCCTCGGCCGAGGCCGGCGGATCGTTGCTCGCCTCGCGCGGGCCGTTCCCCGTCGACTTCCTGCGCGAATACGGCGCCGTGGGCGCCGTCTCCGCCTGCATGCGCCTCGGCGAGGCCATGCTCGCAGCGCAGGGCTCGGGCGGCGAGGTCATGATCACCGCCATCCGCGACACGCTCCGCGGCCGCGAGCTCGGCCGCGGCCCGCTGCGCTCGGCGAACGTCGCAGTGCGCGAGAACTGGGACGTCGGGACGCTCGAGGTCGACAGCGGGTCCCGCCTCGTGATCCACGTCTGCAACGAGTACATGGCCGCCGACATCGACGGCGAGCGGGTCGCCACCTACCCCGACCTCATCGTCACGCTCGCGGAGAGTGACGGCATGCCCACGCCTGCCGCCCATCGCGAGCCGGGCGAGCGCATCGTCGTGCTGGCCGTGCCGCGCGACCGCATCCCGCTGGGCGCGGGTGTGCGCGAAGCCTCCGTCTACCGCGATCCCGAGCGGCTGCTCGGGATCGAGCTCGTCGCTCACGCCGGCGCCTCGTGACCGACACCGTGCTCGTCGGACCCGCCGGCATCACCGCGGCGGACGTCGTACGCGCGGCGCGCGAGCTCGCGCACGTGGAGCTCTCGCCCGAGGTCGAGGCGACGATCCGCGCGGGGCGCGCCGTGGTCGACCGGCTCGTCGAGGGCGACCGGCTCATCTATGGCCTCAACACCGGCCTCGGCCACATGCGCGACCACCGCGTGCCGCTCGACGTGCTGCAGCGCTACCAGCGCCAGATGATCGAGGCCCACGCGAGCGGCATCGGACCGGCGCTCGACACCGAGGACGTCCGCGCCGCCATGCTGGCGCGCGTCAGCGGGGCCGCGCGCGGCGGCTCGGGCCTCACGAGCGAGAGCGTCCAGCTGCTCGTCGGGATGCTCAACGCGGGCGTGCACCCCGTCGTGCCGAGCGCGGGATCCGTGGGCGCGGGTGACCTCATGCACATGGCCGCGATCGCCGTCGTGATGATCGGCAGGGGCGAGGCAGAGCTCGCCGGCGACCTACTGCCGGCTGCCGAGGCGCTCGCGCGCGCTGGCCTGGCGCCGATCGTCGCGCAGACCAAGGAGGGCCTCGCGCTGGTCAGCTCCAACGGCGTCGCGATCGGCGCCGGCGCGCTGGTGGCCGAGGAGGCGCTGCGCTTGGCGCGGCTGGCCGACCTGGCCTGCGCGCTCTCGCTCGAGGCCGTGAGCGGCAACCCCGGACCGTTCGACGAGGCCGCAGCGGGCGCCAAGTCGATCCCCGGCCAGGTGGCCGCGGCGGCGGAGGTGCGCGCGCTGCTGGAGGGCTCCTACCTGAACGATCCGGGCACGCAGCTCTCGGTGCAGGACCCCCTCTCGTTCAGGGTCGCGCCCCAGGTGAACGGCGCCTACCGCGAGCAGATCACCGCGGCCGAGCACGCGGTGGAGGTCGAGCTGAACGGCATCGGTGACAACCCGATGGTTTTGATCGAGCGGGACACGATGATCTCGAACGGCAACTTCCAGCCCATGCAGCTCGCGCTGGCGTTCGATGCGCTGCGCACCGGAGCGGCTCACGTCGCGATGATCTCCGAGCGGCGAATGAACAAGCTGACGACGATCCGCTTCTCCGACCCGAAGCTCATGCTGGCCGGGCTGACCGACGAGGAGATGTCGGGACAGCCCCGGCGCGCGCTCGTGCACTACGCGGCCGCCGCGCTGCTGGCGGAGCTGAAGCACCTCACGGCGCCCGTCTCGATCCATCTGCCGCCGCTCGACCTGGACGTCGAGGATCACGGCACCGTGGCCCCGAGCGTCGTCTTCACGACGCGCCGCGCGCTGGAGCTGCTCGACACGATCCTGGTCTGCGAGGCGCAGATGGCGATCGACCTGATGGACGTCCAGGGCCTGCCCGCATTGGGTCGCGGCACGCGCGCAGCCTACGACCGGGTGCAGGCGGCCTGGTCGAAGGTCGGCACCGGAGCAGCCCCGGCGGCTGTCGTCGAAGCGACGCGCGCGGCGTTGCGCTAGGCGTCCCGCCGCACAGCCTGGGGTTAAGAAGCGAGCACGAGCGCGTGCTCGGGGCGCCACGAGAGCGTCGCCCGGGAGCCGACGCCGGGGCGTGTGCTGTCGCTCGCGTCCTCGGTGTTCTGCGTCACCGCGATCATGCGTGCGTCGGGCGCGATCTCGACCACGTAATGGGTGACCGTGCCCATGTAGACCGACTCGACGATCGTCCCGTCCACGCTCACACGGCCGTTCCCGCACGGGCCGAGGGCGAGCTTCTCGGGTCGGATCGAGAGCTGCACCCGGCTACCGGCGGGGATGTCCGCCGGCACGGGCGCGGGCACGAGGATCCCCGAGGTGAGGCGCACGCCGTCGTGCTCGGCCGTTGCCTCGAGCAGGTTCGAGATGCCGATGAACTGGGCCACGAACGCGTTGGCGGGCCGCTCGTAGACGTCCTCGGCGTTGCCGACCTGCTGGAGCTGACCCCCGTTCATGACGGCGATCGAATCCGACATCGTCAGCGCCTCC
>DASRQS010000073.1:0-16521 GCA_035696365.1 Gaiellales bacterium
TGATCGCCTCCAACGTCGCGCCCGGCGCGGCCGCGTTCGGCGTCGGCTCGCATTGCGACTCGAACCGCAACGGCGGCAAGTACGACGGCACGCTCGGGGTGTGCACGGCGCTCGAGGTCTGCCGCCTGGCCGTCGAGGCCGGCAACGCGCTCCCCCTGCGGCTGATCTCGTTTCTCGAGGAGGAGGGCTCGGGGTTCGGGCAGATGCTGCTCGGCTCGCGGATCATGCTGCAGCGGGTGACCGAGGACGAGCTGCGCGAGACGTTCCGCGACGAGCACGGCCTCTCGTTCTGGGATTGCGCTGCGGCCGCCGGGTACGACCCGGCGCGCTGGCGGGAGTCGATCCACGCGCTCGACGGCCTCACCGGCTGGATCGAGGTGCACATCGAGCAGGGGCGCGTGCTGCAGGACACGGGCAACCGGCTCGGGATCGTCGAGGCGATCGTCGGCTACATCCACGGCGATCTGCACTTCCACGGCAGGGCCGATCACGCGGGAGCGACGCCGATGGACTTCCGCCTCGATGCGGCCGTCCCCGCCGCAGAGACGATCGTCGAGCTCGAGCGGCTGGCCAACGATTTGGGCGGCGACGTTGTCGGGACCGTCGGCGAGATCGAGGTGCTGCCCGACCTGATCAACGTGGTGCCCGGCGGCGTGCGCCTGTCGCTCGACCTGCGCTCGGTCTCGGATCTGCGGGGCGAGCTGTGCAAGCAGATCGTCGCCTTCGCGCGCGAGCGCGGCGAGGCCCGCGGCGTGGGCGTCGAGTGGATCCCGCGCCAGGAGTTGCCCGTGCAGCCCATGGACGTAGGCGTCGTCTCGGCACTGAGCGCAAGCGCCCGCGAGAGCGGAGAGCCGTTCCGCCAGATGCCCTCCGGCGCAGCCCACGACACGCAGTGCGTGGCCTCGCGGGTACCGAGTGCGATGGTCTTCGTCCCCTGCGTGGACGGCCTCTCGCACACGCCGCGCGAGAGCGCAGATCCTGCAGACGCGGCGCTGGCGGCGGAGGTCGTCTACGAGGCCATCAAAGCCCGCGCCTCCTAGCGCAACTGCTCGCGGGACATCAAGGGCCAGACCCCGAGTGTCCCACCGCCGCTACTACTTCGCCCGCGGCGACCGCTTCACGAAGTCGTCCGCGATCTCGTCGAACGTGCACCAGCGGACGCCGTCGTGCTCGTTGATGTGCTCGATGATCCGCTCGTGCATCATCAGCACGCCCGGGCGGCCGGAGACGTCGGGGTGCACGGTCATCGTGAACACCGCGTAGTCCATCTCTCGGTAGACCCAGTCGAACTGATCCATCCAGATCTGCTCGATGTCGCGCGGGTTGACGAAGCCGTGCGAGTTCGGCGACTTCTTGATGAACATCATCGGCGGCAGGTCGTCGAGGTGCCAGCTCGCCGGGATCTCGACCAGGTCGGTCTCGTGGCCGCGTTGCAGCGGCACCATCCACTCCTCGGCCTTCTTGGAGTAGTCGATCAGCGTCCAGGTGTCGCCCACGCGCACGTAGTAGGGCGTGAAGTCGTTGTGCATCAGCGAGTGGTCGTACTTGATGCCGAGCTTGAGCAGCAACTCGTTGGTGATCGTCGAGAACTCCCACCACGGGGCGACGTAGCCGGTCGGGCGGCGACCCGAGACCTTTTCGATGAGATCGACGCACTTGCGCATGACCGCCTCTTCCTGCTCGGCCGTCATCGCGATCGGATTCTCGTGCGTGTAGCCGTGCATGCCGACCTCGTGGCCCGCCGCCACGATCGCCGCGACCTGCTCCGGGAACGTCTCGATCGAATGGCCAGGGATGAACCACGTCCCCTTGATGCCGTTGCGCTCCAGCAGGTTGAGCATGCGCGGCGTCCCGACCTCGCCTGCGAACACGCCGCGCGAGATGTCGTCGGGCGAGTCGCCCCCGCCGTACGAGCCGATCCAACCGGCGACCGCATCGATGTCGATGCCGTAGGCGCAGAGAATCTCCTTGGGCATGGTTCCCCCCTCGCGAATGTGTCCGACTTTTGGCGAGTGGGACGCTACCGGGTCCCTCCGCAGGCGACAATGCCCTCGTGTGCTCGCTCTGCGGAACGCTGTACTCGACGCGCCACTGGGCCGAGGCGCCCGGCGCCGGTGCAGCTGTGGACGCTCGCCGGGCCTGGATGCGCGACCGCCTGCGGCGGGTCGAGCTGCTGAACCGCGTGCTGCAACCGCTGGCCCTGTCGGTCGACGAGTGGGAGGGCACGGCCTACGTGCTGCGCACGCGCACGGGCGAGTCCGTGCTGTGTGCGGATCTGGCGACGCTCTTCGTCGAGGCCGAGCGGCTCGCGCGGCGGCCGCTCGATCCGCTCGATCCCGCCCTTCTCGATCGCCGGGGCGCATGACCAAGACGCCCATCACGCTGATCACGGGCTTCCTCGGCAGCGGCAAGACCACGCTGCTGCGGGAGCTGCTGAGCGATCCCGGGATGGGGGAGACGGCGGTGCTCGTCAACGAGCTCGGAGAGATCGCGCTCGATCACCACCTGCTTTCGCGCATCGACGAGCGCACCGTCGTGATGGCGTCGGGCTGCGTCTGCTGCACGATCCGCGCCGATCTGGCGGACGAGTTGCGCGACCTCGAGGCCCGCCGCTCGCGTGGGGAGATCCCCGGCTACGAGCGCGTCGCGATCGAGACGACCGGGCTCGCGGATCCCGCACCCATCCTCTCGACGCTGCTGACCGACCCGATGGTGGAGGCGCAGTACCGCGTCGACGGGCTCGTCACCACCGTCGACGCCGTCAACGGCATCGCGCAGCTGCACCGGCAGCCGGAGGCCGCGAAGCAGGCCGCGGTGGCCGATCTGCTCCTGATCACCAAGTCCGATCTGGTCGAGCCCGCGGAGCTCGCCGAGCTCTCCCGGCGGCTGGCACGGGTCAATCCCGGCGCGCGGCAGATCGAGGTCAGGCACGGCCGCCTGGCGGCGAGCGAGGTGATCGGGGCAGCCGCTCGCGACGACGACGCGCTGCTGCGCGACGCGCTCCGCTTCAGCGAGGCGGTCGCGGCACAGGACGAGAGCGGCCACGTGCACGACGGCTCGGCGCACGACCACCGGATCCGCGCCTTCGCCTTGAGCTTCGAGCAGCCGCTCGACTGGACGATGTTCGGTATCTGGCTGTCGATGCTGCTGGCTGCGCGCGGCGAGGACGTCTTGCGCGTCAAGGGCCTGCTCAACGCGGCAGGAAGCGAAGGGCCGGTCGTCATCAACGGCGTGCAGCACGTCATCCACCCGCCGGTCCACCTGGCCGCCTGGCCGGACGAGGACCGCTCCTCGCGTCTCGTGCTGATCGTGCGCGCGATCGCGGCGGAGGACGTCGAGCGCTCGCTGCTCGCATTCCAGCAGCTAGCCTCCGCTAAGATCGGCGCGTCAAACGTCTGACCTATTGGGAGGTCACCATGGCCAGTGCGCCCGCCGCAGTCTCGTACGAGACGCTCGCGAAGGCCCCCGACACCTACTTCAAGGCCGTCGACGCGATGGACGTCGAGGCCGTGATGGCCTGCTTCGCCGACGACGCGACCCTCACGGTGCAGACCGATCACGTCACGTTCAACGGCGCGGCGGAGATCAGGCGCATGTTCACCGACTTCTTCGGGGCCTCGGTCTCGATCGGCCACGAGATCCGCAACATCGTCGTCGAGCCGGCGGCCGCGAAGGTCGCCACCGAGCAGGGGTACTTCGGCGAGCTCAAGGACGGCTCGAGGAACGACATGCACAATTGCAACTTCTTCGACTTCGACGCGGACGGGAAGTTCACCCGCGTGATCATCTGGATGGCCGGGACGAACCCGCTCCAGTAGACGAGCCGTCAGCAGGTCGCCGGAGGCGGGAGCTCCCGCTCCCAGGCGAGCGCGGCGGCCAGCACCGTCGCATCGCTCCGGCCCGAGAACATCACGCCGTCGCGCGTCGTCGCCGAGGGCCAGCCGAGCCAGTTGAACGGTCGCACCCTCGCGGTCAAGCGTGCGCGGTACTCGGGTGTCTCCTCCTCCTCGACGAGGGGGAGATCGCACGACATGGTGGGGGAGACCAGGATGTCGTAGTGCAGCTCGCGCGCGCAACGCAGCCGCCACGCGCCGACCTCGTCCCAGAGCGCGCGATAGGCCACGGCCGGCAGCTCGAAGCCGGGCGCCAGCTTGAACTTCAGGTCGTCCGAGTACTCGTCGCGGCGCTCCGAGAACAGGTCGCGATGGATGTACGCGCACTCGGCGGCGAAGATTGGCAACGCGTGCTCCCAGGGCGGGAGCGCGGTCTCCTCGACGTCGGCGCCGGAGTCCTCGAGGCGATCCATCTCGGCGATGGGATCGAGCACGCCGACACGCAGTCCCGCGAGGCGCGGGTACGGCCGCGGCAGGTCCGCGAGCACCTCGAGCGCCAGCGCGCACTCCTCCATCGTCCTCGCCATGGGCCCGGCGTGGTCAAAGGTGGGCGCGAGCGGGAAGCAGCCGTCGAGCGGGACGAGGCCGTGGCTCGGCTTGAAGCCGGCCGTCCCGCAGGCGAAGGAGGGGATGCGGATGGAGCCGCCGGTGTCGGTGCCGATGCTCAGGGTGGCGAGCCCCGCCGCGAGCGCGGCGGCGCTGCCGCCCGACGATCCGCCGGCCACGTGCCCGGGGCGGCGCGGATTGCCGACGGTTCCGTAGAACGGGTTCTTGCTCGTCACGCCCCAGGCGAACTCGTGCAGGTTCGTCTTGCCGACGATCACGGCGCCCGCATCGGTCAGGCGCTGCACTGCGCTCGCTGTGCGCGACGGCACGTGATCGCGGAAGAGCGCCGAGCCGTAGGTCGTGCGCATGCCGGCCGTGTCGAACAGGTCCTTGGGCGCGAAGGGCACGCCGGCGAGCGCACCGAGACGACCTTCTCGCGCCAGAGAACGCGCGTCCGCAAGCGAACGCTCGCGGTCGACCGTGATGAAGGCGTTGAGCTCGGACCGCGCCTCGATGCGGTCGAGATGGTGCGCCACGACCTCCTCGGCCGAGACCTCGCCGGCACCTACGCGCCGTGCGATCTCATGAGCGCTCCATTCGTGCATCGCCGCGGTTCTACCAGGTCCTCGCTACCTGCTGATCCCGATCAGGACGCCGCCGGCGACGACGAGGACGGCGGCGGCGAGCAGTCGCGGGCCGACCGCCTCGCGCTTGCCGAGCAGCGTGGCCGCGAAGATCACGCCCCACAGCGACTGCGTCGCGTTGAGCGGTGCGACGACCGTCACACGGCCGCGGTCGAGCGCGACGATCAGGCAGAGATAGGCGACGCCGAGGCAGACGCCGGCCGGAGCGAACGCCCTCAGCGCAGCGCGCGCCTGCACCCGAGGACGACTCCGCCGGGTCAGCCACGTCCAGGCGCCGACGACGACGGCCGCCGCCGCCAGCGAGACCACCGTGCGCACGAGCGGGTCGAGCGTGGCGTCGCCCGAGGCCCAGCGGACGAGCGTGTCGCGGACCGCGAAGAGGCCCGCGCAGAGCACGGCCAGCAGCGCCCCGATCGCCCGGTAGCCGGGTGGCTTGCGCCGCTCGAGCGAGAGCGACGCGCCGGCCGTCACGATCAGCGCGGCCCCCGCCACAAGGCCGGCGTTGATGCCCTCCCCCAGGAAGATCGCGGCCAGGATGAACGAGAGCAGCGGCGCCACGCCGATCAGGACGGCTGCGCGGGCGGCGCCCGCGAAGCGGATCGCCTGCACGAATGCGATCTGCGAGAGACCGGGAACGCCGGCGCCAATCGCGGCGAACACGAGCACGTCGCGGGCGTCGATCGGGTCCGCGAACGCGCCGCTCACGAGGGCGATGGCGCCGACGACGGCGAGCGCGACGAGCGAGCTCACGCTCGCACCGACCTCGGCGGGCACGCCGCGCATCAGCCCGTAGCGCACCGCCACGGCGAGCAGGCCGAAGAGCGCACCCGAGAGCGCGCCGAAGAGCAGAGCATCCACCGGCGCGAGACTCTAGGGCCTTAGGTCAGACATCCGCCTCGTCAGTGGCGCGCAGATATCATCGGCGCGCAATCTGCACCCTCCGGGAGGCGTCTCATGTCGAAGAAGATCATCCGCGGCGGCACCGTCGTGACCGCCACCGACACCGTCGTCGCAGATGTGCTCGTCGACGGCGAGAAGATCGCGGGCGTCGGCGACTTCTCCGGCGTGGACGCGGAGGTGCTCGATGCCGGCGGCTGTTTCGTGATGCCGGGCGCCATCGACAACCACACGCATCTTTCGATGCCCTTCGGCGGCACGACGACCGCCGACGACTACGACACCGGCACGCAGGCCGCGGCCGCGGGCGGCACCACCTGCCTCGTCGACTTCGCGCTGCAGATGGAGCCCGGCGGCCTGCGCTCGTCGCTCGAGCAGTGGATGGGCCGGGCCGACGGGGCCGCGCACGTCGATTACGGCTTCCACATGGCGATCACGAAGGCCGACGAGGGCACGTTCAAGGACATGCAGGCGATGGTCGAGGCCGGCGTCTCGACGTTCAAGGTCTTCCTCGCGTACCCCAACGTCCTCATGGTCACCGACGACCTCTTCCTGGCGGTGCTCGAGCGCAGCAAGGAGACCGGCGGCCTCGTGATGGTGCACGCCGAGAACGGCTTTGCGATCGACCACCTCGTCAAGAAGGCGCTGGCCGCGGGCGACACCGATCCGATCTACCACGCGCTGACGCGCCCGGAGGAGTTCGAGGCGGAGGCGACCGGCCGCGCGATCCGGCTCGCGGAGTACGTGGAGGCACCGGTCTACATCGTCCACGTCTCGTGCAAGCGAGCCGTGGACGAGGTGATCGCGGCCCGGGCGCGCGGCGTGCGCGCGTACGGAGAGACGTGCATCCAGTACCTCTTCGCGTCGATCGACGATCTCCGGCGCCCGAACTTCGAGGGCGCGCGCTACGTCTGCTCGCCGCCGCTGCGCGATGCCGCCAACCAGCCACACATGTGGGACGCGCTCAACTTCGATCACCTGCAGTCGATCTCGACCGACCACTGCCCGTTCACCGACGAGCAGAAGCGACTCGGCTTCGGCGACTTCTCGAAGATCCCGAACGGGCTCGCTGCGATCCAGCACCGCCTGCCGCTGCTCTGGGAACACGGGGTCAAGACGGGCCGGATGACGCCGAACCGGTTCGTCGAGGTGACCTCGACAGCGATTGCGAAGATCTTCGGCCTCTACCCGAGCAAGGGCACGCTGGCCCCGGGCGCCGACGCCGACATCGTGATCTTCGATCCCGCCCGCGAGCACGTGTTCTCGACGGAGACGTCGTTCATGAATGTCGACTACGACCTCTGGGCGGGCCAGAAGGTGTCGGGCTCGCCGCGCCAGACGCTCAGCCGCGGGACGGTCGTCTTCGACGACGGGAAGATTCTCACGCGCCCCGGGCACGGCCGCTTCACCAAGCGCAGCGTGTTCGCCACTCCGTAGCGTTGATCTCACGATGTTCTGAAGCCGATTCCCCGGGGTAGACTGGGCGGTAGATGCCACGGCGACCGGTGTTGCGTCGCACGATCGGCGTGCTCGCTGCGGCAGCGTTGATCGCGACCGGGGCGACCGCGACCTCTTTTCGCGCGCTGCCCGGGACGTCGCTCGCGGGCGTCGCGCAGGCGGCGTCGCCCACGGCGCCCGCGACGCTGCTCGCGCACATGCGCATCGTGCTGCCGAGTCTCGTGCTCACGGGCGGCGAGGCGCGCAAGCTCGACTTCGTCATCGACTCGAACGCGTACGACAACAAGTATCCGCCCGATGCCAGGGCGACGTTCCGCACGCCGCTTCCGGGCCAGACCTCGAACTCCCCGATGATGTCGGAGTTTTTCGCGGGCGGCTTCGTGCTCGGCAAGGCCGAGAACCTGGTTGGCCACGTCCGGCCCGGCAATGTCTCCGTGGTCGTGTGGGCATTCCGGGGCCCCGAAGGCGCATTCCGGGGGCTCCGCGCGCTGCGCGACCTGTCGGGCCTGCATACAGCCGCGAGCCCATTCGCCCCCGGGGCGATCCTGCTGTCGCTGCCGGGCACGGGCGTCAGCGATCTCATCTGGGTACGCGGGCGCGCGCTCGTGCGAGCGAGCGCGGGCAAGGCGCCGGGAGGCAGGTCGATGGCGCACGATCGCGACCTGGTCGCACGCGTCGTCGACGCCAAGATCGACTCCGAGCCGTCGGTCGGCGCCGTGGCGTTGCCGCCGGCGCCACGACTCGACCTGTCGACGCTCGCCGGAAGGCTCGGCTCGCTGCGCGTGGCGGAGAACGATCTGCCGGGTGGTCTCGACACGCGCTCCTGGAGGCTGCGTGCCCGGCCCGACGCGCGCGATCCGTTGCGCGGCGATGCGGCTGCCGCACGCCTCAACCGCCGCTATCGCGCGCTCGGGCTGATGGGCGGCAGCGCGCAGGTCATCTCGGTGGCGCAGATCCACGGCCACTACGCGGCCTACGCGTGGGCGTTCCCGAGCGCTGCGGCTGCCCGCGCGGCGCTCCGCGCTGCCGAGAGCCAGCGCGGTGTGCGCGTCACGCCGGCCCCTGTGGTCCGGGCAGGCCTGCGCGTCGTCCGGCCCGGCAGGAGCCTGCTCGACGATCTCTTCTGGGTGCGGGGAAGCGTCCTACTGCAGGTCGGCGGCTACGGGCCGCCTGACATCCCGCTGCTGGAGTCGCGGCAGGCGCTCGTCGCACGCGCGCTCGATGCCAAGGCGTCTGCTCTGCGATGAGCGGCTGGGACTCGGCGCAGACCGCCGAGCGGGTTGCGCTGGCCTATGCCGCGCCCGACCTGGCCGCGGTGCGCGAACGCCAGATCGACCTGCTCGCCCCGCGTCCCGGCTGGCGCGTCGCCGACGTCGGCTGTGGCCCCGGGGCGTTCGCCGAGGCTCTCTCGTCTCGAGGCGCGCGGGTCACGGCGATCGACTCCGCCCCGGCGATGCTCGCGGCCGTGGCGGCCCGCTCGCTCGGCGGCGAGCTCGTCGAGGCCGATGCGCTCTCACTCCCGCTGGCCTCCGGATCGCACGACGCAGCTTGCCTCGTGCAGGTGCTCGAGTACGTCGCCGATCCCGTCGCGGCGGTACGCGAGGCAGCGCGCATCGTCCGCCCCGGAGGGGCGGTGCTCGTCGCCGACACCGACTGGGACACGCAGGGCTTCAACGTGGCCGATCGCGAGCTCGGCCGTCGCATCGTCCAGGCCTGGGCCGATGGGAAGCCCGACGGTTGGGCGGGGCGCCGCCTGCGCGGCTGGTTGGCAGCGGCCGGCCTGGTGCCCGAGGAGCGGTGCGTCGTCGTGCTCGATGCCACGGAGTGGGGCGGCGACACGTTCATCGCCCACAACTGGCCGCACCACCGGCGCGCCCTCGAGCGCTCCGGTCGCGTCTCCGCTGCCGACCTCACCCGCTTCGAGCGCGAGATCGAGCAGTCGGTGGCGAGCGGGGCGTTCTATTGGAGCGTCGTGCGCCACGCCTGGCGGGGCCGGGTTCCGGGCTAGCGGCTCGCGCTACTCGCCCGCCAGCACCTCGTGGAAGAAGGCCGTGACGATCTGGACGGCCTGCTCGGGGCACTCCAGCAGGTCGGCATGCCCGATGTCGGGGAACTCCTGCACCCGCGCGAGCCCGGGCTTGAGCTCGGCGATCTGGCGCGCCGAGAAGCCCGACTTGGCCAGCACTGGCGGGCAGAGGATGTCGTGGGTGCCGTTGGTCATCAGGATCGGCCGCTCGAGCCCGCGCACGAGCGGCTCGAGATCCATCCGCTCCATGGCGAGGCACGCCTGCCGCACCGTGAACGTCGAGTTCAGCCGGGTGATCTCGCGCACCATCTCGAACGTGCCCTCGCCCTCCGGCTTCTCGAGGTGGTGGGCGCCCACGGCCTGCGTGGTGACGTGATCGGCGAAGTCGTCCCAGCTCATCGTCTCAGCGCAGCGGCGCCAGAAGCGGAAGATCGCCTTGCGGTGTACGTCCGGCCGCGCGAATGCGACATCGGGGCACGCAGCGATACAGCGCGCCGGGTACTTGCAGGCGAACGCGAGCGCGATCATGCCGCCCATCGAGGTGCCATGGACGAGCACGCGGTCGAGCCCGACGGCATCGAGCAGCGCGGCGCCGTCGTCGGCCCAGCCCTCGATGGTGTAGCTCTCGCTGGGCACGTCCGAGCGCCCGTAGCCGCGCGCGTCGAAGGAGAGCAGTCGGAAGTTCTCGCGAAAGCCGTCGTTGACGAGCCCGAAGTTCTGCCGCCCGAACAACGAGCCGCCGAACTGGAGGATGACCGGCTTGTCCTCGGGCCCGGTGAACTCGTAGTAGAGCCGGATCCCGTCGGGGAGCGTGGTGTACGGCATCAGGGGCGACCTCCGGTTCGGGTGGGCGGCGGCGAGTGTAACGCGTACGTCTGACTTTTCACCGCAGGCCCCGCCCGGGTAGTGTCCGCACGTGCCCGAGCTCGTCATCGACGCCCACTTCCATGTCGACGACGTCCCCGCGCTCGGCTGGCACATGCCGCCCGAGCTCGCCATCGAGCAGCTCGACGAGGCGGGCGTGCAGACCGCCGTGATCATGACGATCACCGACGCGCCGGAGGTCAATCCGACGGCGCTCGAGATGATCGCCGACGTGTGCGCGCGCTGGCCGGGTCGCTTCGAGGCCTATGCGCGCATCCATCCCTGGTATGGCGAAGAGGCGGAGGCACTGATCGTGCGGGCGATCCGCGAGCTGCGCTTCGTCGGGCTCAAGCTGCACCCGGTCACGACGATCGCGCATCCCGCCGACGAGAGCTCGCTGCGGCTGATCCGCGCGGCGGCCCGGCTGGGTGCGCCGACGCTGATCCACTGCGGTGACGATCCGTTCTGCACCCCGCTCGAGCTCGAGCAGGCTGCACTCCGCGTGCCCGAGGCGACGATCGTGTTCGGCCACATGGGCGCGTACTTCCACGGCCAAGACGCGATCTCGGTCGCCGAGCGCTGCGAGAACGTCGTGCTGGAGACCTCCGGCTGCCCGTATCCGGCGCTGATCGGCGAGGCGGTGCGGCGCATCGGAGCCGAGCGCGTGATCTTCGGTTCGGACGGCCCTGGATGCCCGCCGGCCATCGAGCTCGACAAGGTGCGGCGCGCCGGTCTCGCGCCCGCGGACCTGCGCAAGGTGCTGCACGACAACCAGCGGCGGCTGATCGACCGGGTCGAGCGGTGATCGTCGACGCCCTCGTCTACGCAGGTGCCGGGCTATACGGCGGCCGCACGCTCTCCGAGTTGCTCGGCGATGCCAACGGCGCCGGCCTCGACCGGCTCGTGGCCGCGCCCGCCAAGCCGGGCGACTACGACCTCGCCGGAGCCAGCGAGCGGCTCGCAGAGGAGTGCGCGGCGAGCGGCGGGCGGGCCGTCTGCCTGGCGCGGCTGGACCCCTGGCGCGAGGACGCCGCGGTGCGCCTGCGCGATTTGCTCGCGCACCCAGCCGTGCGCGGCCTGCTGCTGCATCCGTGGGAGGAGACGTTTCCGGCGAACTCCGAGCGCGCCGCGGCGCTCGCCACCGATGCGGCGGCACTCGGGTATCCGGTGGTCGTCGAGGCGGGTCACCCGCTCGTCGCCGAGGCGCTCTCCCTGGCCGACCTTGCGCGCCAGGTCGAAGGCACGGTGGTGATGACGCGCGGGGGTCAGGTCAACATGTCCGGCCTCGCACAGCAGTCGGCCGACCTCGCGCTCGCAGCCGCGCCCAACCTCCGCGCGCTCTCGGCGGGCATGTACCGCCAGGACTGGCTGGAGCACTGCGTCGCGCAGTTCGGAGCGGAGCGACTGCTGCACGGCTCGTGCGCTCCCGTGTTCGATCTCGGTTACGAGCTCGAGCGCGTGCGCCGGGCGAAGATGGGGAACGGCGAGCGGGCCGCGGTGCTGGGCGGGAACGCGGCGGCGCTGTTCGGACTGACCGGAGACGGGTGACACGCGCGTGCAACGACGAGTGCTGATCACGGGAGGTGCGTCGGGCATCGGCTCCGCGTGCGTCGACCGCTTTCAGGACGAGGGCTGCGCGGTGGCCGTGCTCGACAACAACGGCGAGCTCCTCGCAGCGAGCGGTGCCGAGGTGAAGCGGCTCTGCGACGTGACGGACGCCGATGCCCTCGTATCCGCCGTCGGCGAGGCCGCGGCGGCGCTGGGAGGGCTCGACGTCGTCGTCGCCGCGGCGGGCATCGCGGCGCGCGGCACCGTGGCCGACACCGCGCCCGCCGAGTGGGATCGCACGCTGGCCGTGAACCTCCGCGGCGTGTACCTGACGGCGCATGCCGCGCTCCCGCATCTGCGCGCAGCCGGCGGTGGGGCGATCGTCAACGTCGCGTCGCAGCTCGGGCTCGTGGCGGCGGCGAATGCCGCGGCCTATTGCGCCTCCAAGGGGGCCGTGATCTCCCTCACGCGCGCGATGGCCATCGATCACGGGCCCGAGGGCATCCGCGTGAACTGCGTCTGCCCGGGGCCGACCGATACACCGCTGCTCGAGCCGTACTTCGGCGGCGCGGCGGATCCAGCGGCCGAACGGAGCGCCTATGAGGCCAGGCAGCTGCACGGGCGCCTCGTCACGGCCGAAGAGATCGCCGGCGCGGTGGCCTATCTGGCCTCGCCCGGCGCAGCCTCGACGATGGGCGCGGCGCTCGTCGTCGACGGGGGGTACATCATCCGATGATCGTCCATCCCGCGGGGGAGACCGCCGAGATCGTGATGCAGGTCGATCACTCCGCCGTCGCCGGCATGCTCGCGTCGCTCTGGCCGGGCCTCGAGCCGCGCGAGTCGGTGCTCACCGCAGCGACGCTCCACGACATCGGCTGGAGCTCATGGGAGGCCGGCCCGCGCGTCGATCCCGAGACGGGCCGGCCGCAGAACTTCCTGTCGGTCGACATCAGGCTGCATCTCGAGTTCTACGAGGCCGGCATCGCCGAGGTGACGGAGCGCGACCGCTACGCCGGGATGCTGGTCGGCAAGCATCTGGCCGGTATCTACCGGCAGCGCTACGGCACCCAGGCCGCGCTCAAGCTGACCCGCGCGGCCGATGCGCAGGCCCTGATCGACGAGTTCGTGGCACGTGTCGAGCAGCGCTTCCTGGCACTCCAGCGCGAGCTCGGCGTCTCGGACGAGGAGTTCTGGCGCAACTATGTCCTGCTGCAGGTCTTCGATCGTCTCTCGCTGTGGCTCTGCAAGGGCGATCCCGCCGGGACGGGGAGCATGGAGATCGTGCTGCCCGACGACGGAGTGCTGACAGTCGAGCCGACGCCCGGTGGGTGCGCGCTCAGCCCCTACCCGCTGGACGGCCGGCAGGTGCAGATCTCCGTGCCGGTGCGGGTCGTGCCGCTGACCGGCTACGCGAACGACGCCGACTGCGCCGCGACCATCCTGTCGGCACCGATCGAGCAGCGCGTCTACAGCATCGACCCCGGTTAGTCGCCCTTGTTGTAGTCCCAGGTCACCCAGGCCGTCGGCGTCATCGTCACGATCGTGCGGCCCTCGGCCATGATCGGCTCGAGATAGACCTCCGCGTCGTCGGGGCCCAGGTACTTGACGAGCGCCTTGTAGGTCTGGTCGCGGATCAGGTCCGGGTCCTGCGAGAGCACCGCATCCCCGCGCACGGTGACCGAGCGGGCACCCGCGGCGAGGCCGTCCGCGAGCCGGTAGTCCTCGTCGATCACGAGGCTCATGCGGGGATCCCTGGCGAGGTTCGCGAGATGCACGCGGTTGGCTCCGAGCGTGTGGAAGAACTTCCCGTCCTCCCATACGAACCAGATCGGAGTGAGGTGCGGATAGCCGTCGTGGCGTTGCGTGGCCATGCGGGCCATGAGCCTGCGGTTCAGGTACTCGTCGATCTCGTCCTGCGTGAGGGCGTTCTCCGCCGTCGCCGTCGATTTGTTGCTCACCGCTTCCTCCCTTCGGGGTTGCGAGCGACACTACCGCCGAACATCAGACATTTCATCTGGAGCGTGCTGAATGACCCCGCGGTTCGGAATCTTCCTGTCGGCGCAGCACCCGCCCGAGCTGCCGGCGAGCCAGATCGCCCGCGACTGCTGCGAGCAGGTGCGGCTGGCGCACGAGCTCGGCTTCGACGACGTCTCGGCCGGCCAGCACTTCCTCTCGCAGCCGTACCAGATGCTGCAGCTCGTTCCGCTGCTGGCGCGCATCGCGGCGGAGGCCGGGACGATGCGCGTCTGCTCGGGCATCGTCCTGCTGACGCTGCTCAATCCCGTCGAGGTGGCCGAGAACGCGGCCACGCTCGATGCGATCACCGATGGGCGCTTCGTTCTCGGGCTCGGCCTCGGCTACCGGCAGGAGGAGAACGACGCGTTCGGGTTGCCCGCGAAGCGGCTGCGCATCTTCGAGCAGAAGCTGGACGTCGTACGGCGGCTGCTCGAGGGCGAGGTCGTGACCGCCGAGGGGCACGGCTTCAAGCTCGCCGCCCAGCAGCTCGCGCTGCGGCCATCCCAGGCTCCGCGCCCCCCGATCTGGCTGGCCGCGAACAACGACAACGCCGTCCTGCGCGCGGCGCGGCTGGCCGACGCCTGGCTCCTCAGCCCGCACACGAACCTGGCCGAGCTCGAGCGGCAGCGCGTTCTCTATGTCAGCGAGCGCGAGCGCTGTGGACTGCCCGCGGCGGCCGAGGTGCCCATCATCAAGGAGCTTCATGTCGGCGTCGACGACGCCTCCGCCATGCGCGCCGCGAGGCCCTATCTGGAGGGGAAGTACCAGGCCTACGTGCAGTGGGGACAGAGCGAGGTGATGCCGCCCGACGACACGCTGCGCCAGGAGTTCGACGAGCTCGCGGGCGGCGGGCGCTTCATCGTCGGAGGAGCGGAGACCTGCGCGCGCCAGGTGCGCGAGCACATCGAGCGCCTCGGGGTGACGAGCCTGTTCTTCCGCTTCCAGTGGCCCGGGATGCCGCAGGACCTCGTGCTGGGCTCCATGCGGCGAGCGGCCGCGGAGGTGTTCCCCGCGCTTCGTTAGATGCCCGCGGCGGCTGCCACGGACATCCATGCCGGGCGCTCGCAGCAGGCCGCGCTCCACTCGGCGAGGCGGGGGATCCCGCTCGGCGACAGGCCGCTGCGGCGCAGGCGGTGCAGCACCGGCGTCGCTGCGACGTCGGCGATCGTGAAGCGCCCGCAGCAGGCCCAGGGCGACGAGTCGTCGATCAGGCGCTCGAACGCCTGGAGCGTCGGCAGCGCCGCGGCAAGCGCCGCCTCCGCGTCGCGCTCGCTGCCGTCAGGGCCCCGCGCGGCCCGCTCGATGGGCCGCAGGGCCGGGCGCAGGGAGGTCGTGACCGCGTCGAGCAGCCAGTTGACCGTGGCCCGGTCCGGCAGGTCGGAGGGGTAGATCGACGTGTCGCCCGAGCGCGTCGCGAGAAAGCGCAGCACCGTGTTCGACTCGGCCAGGGGGAAGCCGTCCCAGACGATCGCGGGGATCCCGCCGAGCGGGTTGACGGCGAGGTGCCAGTCGGGGCGCGGACGGGCGAGTGGCACCTCGCGCAGCTCGGCGGTCTGCCCGAGTTCCGCGAGCAGGAAGCGCACCTTCTGGGCGTTCGACGAGAGCGCGTTGTCATGCAGCACGAGCGTCATCGCGGTCCTTCCTCGGGATCGACGGCGCATCCTAGCGACAGCGCGCCTCGAGCAGACCGCTGGCTACGATGGCGCGCATGGCAATAGGTCTGACGTCGGATCAGAAGGCCATTCGAGACGGCGTCGCAGAGCTCTGCCGCCACTTCCCCGGGGAGTACTGGCGCGCCCTGGACCGTGGGCAGGCATACCCGGAGGAGTTCGTCGCGGCACTCACCGAGGGCGGATGGCTGGCTGCGCTGATCCCCGAGGAATACGGCGGCATGGGGCTCGGCGTCGGGGACGCGGCGCTGATCCTCGAGGAGATCAACCATCAGGGGTGCAACTCGGGCGCCTGCCACGCGCAGATGTACATCATGGGCACGATCCTGCGCCACGGCTCGGAGGAGCAGAAGCAGCGCTACCTTCCCGCCATCGCTGCGGGCGAGCTGCGCCTTCAGGCGTTCGGTGTGACCGAGCCCGATGCGGGCAGCAACACCCTGGCCCTGCGCACGCGCGCCGAGCGCCGGCCGGACGGCGGCTGGCTGGTCAACGGGCAGAAGATCTGGACGAGCCGGTTCGCACATTCCGACCTCATGCTGCTCCTGGCGCGCACCTCGACGCCAGGCCCCGGTGGGCGCCGCAGCGACGGGCTGTCGACGTTCCTCGTGGATCTGCGCGAGGCCGGTGACTCGATCGACGCGCGGCCGATCCGCACGATGATGAACCACGCGACCGTCGAGCTCTTCATCAAGGATCTCGCGCTCCCCGAGGACGCACTGGTCGGCGAGGAGGGCAAGGGCTTCGCCTACATCCTCGACGGGATGAACGCCGAGCGCATCCTGATCGCCGCCGAGTGCGTCGGCGACGGTCACTGGTTCATCGAGCGCGCGAGCGCGTACGCGCGCGAGCGCATCGTCTTCGACCGGCCGATCGGCCAGAACCAGGGCGTCCAGTATCCGCTGGCGCGCGCGCACGCATCGGTCTCGGCGGCCGATCTCATGCGCCGGCGGGCGGCCGAG
>DASRQS010000074.1:0-43354 GCA_035696365.1 Gaiellales bacterium
AACATCCACGAGGTGCACGAGGCGCTGTCCGACCTCGGCCTCGCCTGGTCGGGCGGCACGCCCGCGCGCGGGACGGTCTACTGGCCGCCGCGCATCGCGCGCCGCAAGGAGATCCTCGCGCGGCTCTCGGAGTGGACGCCGCCGCCCGCGCTCGGCTTCGTGCCCGAGGTGATCACCGATCCCACCGTGCAGCTCCTGTGGGGCGTCACGGCAGATCGGCTGCGCGCCTGGGCGAACCACACCGAGGGCGAGGGGATCACGGGCTACGCGGCCTCGCCGGGTGTCGCCGAGGGCCTCGCGCGGGTCGTGCGCGACGTCAACGACATCGGCACCGTGCAGCAGAACGAGGTGCTCGTGTGCTCCGTCACGGCGCCGAGCTGGAGCCCGGTGTTCCCCAAGATCGCAGCTGCCGTCTCCGACATCGGCGGCATGATGTCCCACGCGGCGATCGTCGCCCGCGAGTACGGCCTGCCGGCGGTCGTCGGCACGGGACACGCGACGAAGCTGATCAAGACCGGCGACCGCGTGCGCGTCGACGGCGACTTCGGCACCGTGACTATCCTCTCCTGACGTGACCGAGACGCGCACCACCGTGCCGTTCCAGGAGCTGCGCGCCGATCAGGTGGAGCTCGTGGGCGGCAAGTGCGCCAACCTCGGCGAGCTGACGGCGGCAGGCTTCCCGGTGCCGCCGGGCTTCGCCGTGACGACCCTGGCCTACGAGCGCGACGACATCGGCAGCGCCGTCACCGAGGCCTACGCGCAGCTCGGCCGCGAGGCCGGCCTCCCCGATCCGCCCGTCGCCGTGCGCTCGAGCGCGATCGCCGAGGACATGCCGGACGCGAGCTTCGCGGGCGTCCAGGACACCTATCTCTGGATCTGCGGGATCGAGGCCGTGCTGGACGGCGTACGGCGCTGCTGGGCGAGCTTCCACAATCCCGAGGCCGTGGCCTACCGCGAGGCGCACGGGATCACGCGCGGCGGCATGGGCGTCGCCGTGCAGTCCATGGTCGACGCGCATGTCGCAGGCGTGATGTTCACGCTCAACCCCGTCTCTGGCGACCGCTCGTCGATCGCGATCGACGCGAGCTACGGCCTCGGCGTGTCGGTGGTCGGCGGCGAGGTCACGCCCGACTCGTTCCTGGTCTCGAAGGTGACGCGGGAGATCACGCGCCGCCAGATCGGCGCGAAGGCGACCGAGGTCGTCGCCGACGCCGCTGCCGCGGCGACAATCACGCGTGACGTTCCCGAGGAGTTGCGCGCACAGCCGTGCCTGAGCGACGAGGAGATCGGCCGGCTGGCCGGGATCGGGCGCCGCATCGAGGCGCATTTCGGGCGTCCCCAGGACGTGGAGTGGGCGATCGACCGCCGGCTCGGCGAGCTCTTCGTCCTGCAGAGCCGGCCCGAGACGGTCTGGAGCACCCAGCCGCGGCCGCAGGCCGTCACGGGCGGGGCGATGGCGCTGATCACCGCGGCGATGACCGGTCACGCGGCGCCGCCCAAGGAATGAGCGACTCGCCCGATCTGACGCCCGAGGACGTGAAGGAGATCCTGCGGCTGGTTGACGAGTCGCAGTTCGACGAGTTCGAGCTCGAGACACCCCGGATCACGATCCGCTTCCGCCGCGGCGAGCCCGCCGAGCGCGAGAGCGCCGTGGCGCAGACGGCGCCAGCCGAGACCCAGGAGGGCCTGGTCGACGTGACCGCACCGATGGTCGGGACGTTCTACCGCGCGCCCGGGCCGGGCGAGTCGCCGTTCGTCGAGCTCGGCAGCTCGGTCGAGGCCGACACCCAGGTCTGCATCCTCGAGGTCATGAAGCTGATGAGCGCGGTCGTCGCCGGGAGGCGCGGCGTCGTCGCCGAGGTCAGCGTCGCGAACGGCTCGGCCGTGGCCTACGGCGACCTGCTCTTCCGCATCCGCCCGGCATGATCGGGCTCGTCGACACGACGGTGCGCGACGGGCACCAGAGCCTCTGGAGCGCGGACGCGCTGACGACCGCGATGATCGCCGAGATCGCACCGGTGATGGACCGCGTCGGGTTCCGCGCCATCGATTTCACGAGCAGCACGCACATGGCCATGGCCGTGCGCACGCACGCCGAGGATCCCTGGGAGCGCATCCGCGTCGTGCGCGAGCTGATGCCTTCGACGCCGCTCGGCTTCATCACGCCGGGCATGCGCTTCATGGCCTGGCAGCGCGCACCCGTGGACGTGATGCGGCTCGCCCTGCGCTGCGTGATCCGCTGCGGGATCCGGCGCATCTGGGTGGCGGAGTCGATGAACGACGTCGAGACCGACCTGCGCATCGCGCGCATCGCCAAGGAGGAGGGCGCGGACGAGGTGCTGGCCGGTCTCGTCTACAGCATCAGCCCGGTGCACACCGACGACTACTACGCGGCTCGCGCGAGGGAGATCGCCGCGAGCGCGGACGTCGACCTGCTCAACCTCAAGGATCCCGGCGGGCTACTCACGCCCGAGCGCGTGCGCACGCTCGTGCCGGCCCTGCGAGCCGCCGCCCCGTCCCTGCCGCTCGAGGTGCACTCGCATTGCACGGCCGGCATGGCACCGCTCGTCTACCTCGAGTCGGCGCGCCTCGGGGCATCGTTCGTCTGCACCGCTGTCCGGCCGCTCGCGAACGGCGCGTCCCAGCCGTCGTCCGAGCAGACGCTCGCGAACCTCCGGGCGGAGGGCTTCGAGGTCGAGCTCGACGACGATGCGCTCGCACAGATGTCGGCGTACTTCACGGCGCTCGCCGCGCGCATCGAGCGGCCGGTCGGCGTTCCGGCCGAGTACGACGTCTCGCTCTACCGGCATCAGCTGCCCGGCGGCATGACCGCGACGCTGCGCAGACAGCTGCGCGAGGTGGGGCTGGAGGGCCGCTGGGACGAGGTGCTGGCGGAGATCCCGCGGGTGCGAGAGGAGCTCGGCTGGCCGATCATGGTCACCCCGCTCTCGCAGTTCGTCGGCGTGCAGGCGTTCCTGAACGTGACGACGGGCGCGCGCTGGTCGCAGATCCCCGACGAGGTCGTCAAGTACGTTCTCGGCCAGTACGGCCTGCCGCCGGGGGATCTCGACCCTGCGGTCGCCGCCCGCGTGCTCGCCTCGCCGAAGGCCGAGCAGTTCCGGGGCGAGGAGCATCGCCTCGAGCTCGCCGAGGCGCGCGCCCGCTACGGGAAGGGCACCGGCGACGAGCTGCTGCTGCTGCGGATGATGCTGCCGGCCGAGCAGGTCGACGCGATGCTCGAGCGGCCGGCGAAGGACGCGCCCGCGCCCGCGCGGCATCCGGTCGTGGAGCTCGTCCAGGGGCTCACGGAGCGCCCGCTGCGCGAGCTCGACCTGACAGCGCCCGGCGTGCGCGTGCGCGCGCGATGAGCCTGCTCGACGGCATCGACGCGGTCGTCTTCGACGTGGACGGTACGCTGCTCCACGCGAACGACCCCAACCGGCCGCGCGGCGGACATCCCATCCCCGGTGCCGTGGAAACGGTCGAGCGCGTGCGCGCGAGCGACCGCCGGGTGCTCCTCTTCACGAACGGCACGGGCCGCCCGCCCGCCGACTACGCGGCGGACATCCGCTCGCTCGGCTTCGTGATCGCGGACGAGGAGTTCATGAACCCCGCAGTCGTGGCCGCCCGCTGGATCGCCCGCCGCCACGCCGGGAAATCAGTGCTCGTGCTCGGCGGGCCGGGCGTGATCGCGCCGCTGCGCGATCTCGGCATCGAGACCGTCGACGGGGCGGAGCCGGCGATCGCCGACGTCGTGCTGGTCGGCTGGGACGACGTGCTCACCTACGCGGCGCTGCGCGCCGCCTGCGAGTCGATCTGGGCGGGCGCCCCGCTGCTGGCAACCTCGACGGCCTCGATCTTCTCGGTCAACGGCGGCGCGGCGCCGGGCTGGTCTGGCGCGATCGCAGCCGGCATCCGGCAGACGACGGGCGCGCGCGCCCTCACGCTCGGCAAACCGTCGCCAATCGCGCTGCGCGAGGCCTGCCGCACGCTCGGCGTGAGGCCTGCGCGGACGCTCGTCGTGGGCGACGACATCGCGCTCGAGATCGCCATGGCGCGCCGCGCCGGGGCTCGCTCGGCGCTCGTCCTGACGGGCGTCGGGACGCGCGCCCAGGTGGCGGAGTGCGCCCCGGCGCGCCGGCCGGACGCCGTGCTCGAGAACGTCACCAAGTTGCAGATCTAAGGGCCCGGCCTACTTCTCCCGGCCATACACTTGCGTGCGCGCAGGCAATCGGGGGGCGACGGTGATCAGGCGCGTGTCGATCGAGTTGCAGCTGTGACGCTCGCACTGCTCGCGGAAACCGCGAGTACCGCGTCGTCGGCATTCGGCGCCCCCGACCAGGACTACCTGTTCCAGGCGCGGCAGATGCAGGCGCTCTCATTCGCCGTGCACATTCCGCTCGTCTGCTTCGGCATCGCCTTCCCGGCCTTCGTCGTGCTCGTCGAGTGGCTTCACCTGCGCACGGGCGACGAGGTGTACGGCGTGCTCGCGCGGCGCTGGTCGAAGGTAATGCTCGCGCTCTTCGCCGTCGGCGTCGTGACCGGCACGATCCTGAGCTTCGAGATGGGCCTCCTGTGGCCGAACTTCATGGCCACGTTCGGGGACGTGTTTGGCCTCGGCTTTGCGATCGAGGGCATTTCGTTCTTCGTCGAGGCGATCTTCATCGGCATCTACGTGTACGGCTGGGACCGCCTGTCGCCGCGCGCGCACCTGCTCGCGGGGATCCCGATCATCATCTCGGGCTTCACCGGCTCGCTCATGGTGATCGCGGTCAACGGCTGGATGAACCATCCGACGGGCTTCGCGCTGAAGAACGGCCATGCCGTCGATGTGCATCCCTTCGCGGCGCTGTTCGGGAACAGCTACTTCTGGCACGAGCTCATCCACATGTACATCGCGGGCTACATGGTCGCGGGCTTCCTGACCGCTGCCGTGTACGCGTGGGCGCTGCTGCGCGGCCGCGACACCCGCTACAACCGGCTCGCGCTGATCGTGCCGCTGACGGTCGCGGCGCTGGCCTCGCCCGTCCAGATCGTCGTGGGCGACTGGGCGGCGCGCGACGTGGCGAGGGCGCAGCCCGTCAAGCTGGCCGCGTTCGAGGGGCTCCCGGCCACGCAGAAGGGCGCAGGCGAGCACCTCCTGGGGTGGTACGACGGCCACCAGGTCGAGTACGGCATCGAGATCCCGAAGCTGCTCTCGCTCCTGGCGTTCCACGACCCGAACGCCGAGGTGAAGGGGTTGAACATCGTGCCCGCCGCCGACCGTCCGCCGGTCAACGTCGTGCGCGTCTCCTTCCAGCTGATGGTCGCCATCGGAACCGCGCTCGCGGCGCTCGGCGTCGTCTTCGTGGTGGTCTGGCTACGGCGGCGGCGCCTGCCGTCCTCGCCCTGGTTCTACCGTGCCGTGGTGGCGTCGGGACCGCTCTCCCTCGTCGCCCTGATGGCCGGCTGGATCACGACCGAGGTCGGCCGCCAACCCTGGATCGTCTACAACGTGATGCGCACGTCCGAGGCCGTCACGGGCGCGGGCGGGATCCCGGTCGGATACGTGACGCTGGCGCTCGTCTACACGGGCCTCGTGGTCGCGGTCGTCTGGCTGCTGCGCCGGCTCGCGCGCGCGCCCATGGATCTGCCCGAGCCACTGGCCGCGAGCGGGGAGGCGACAGGTGGATCTCGCTGAGGTTCCCGTCGCCCTGATCCTGATCGGGCTGGCCGCCTACGCGGTGCTCGCCGGCGCCGATTTCGGCGCAGGCTTCTGGCAGCTGCTGGGCGGGCGCAGCGAGCACGACAAGGAGCTGCGCGAGCACGCCCATCACGCCATGGGCCCGGTCTGGGAGGCCAACCACGTCTGGCTGATCTTCGTACTCGTGGTCTGCTGGACGGCATATCCGACCGCCTTCGGATCGATCGCCTCCACGCTCTCGGTGCCGCTCTTCATCGCGGGCATCGGCATCATCCTGCGCGGCACGGCCTACGCTCTGCGCTCGGGGGCATCGGGCCTCCGCGAGCAGCGCGCCATCGAGGTCGCGTTCGCCCTCTCGTCCATCCTGACGCCCTTCGCGCTCGGCGCGATGATCGGCGGCATCGCCTCGGGCCGGGTGCCGGTCGGCAACGCCCGGGGCGACCTCGTCACGAGCTGGCTCAACCCGACGTCGATCGCCCTCGGCTGCATCTCCGTCGCGACCGCGGCGTACCTGGCGGCGGTCTACCTGGCCGCCGACGCGGTGCGCCTCGGCCGGCCCGAGCTCGAGCTCGCCTTCCGCAAGCGCGCACTCGTCATGGCCGTCGTGGCCGGGGCGGTGGCTCTCGCGGGCCTCGCGGTGGTGCACAACGACGCACGGCACATCTGGAACGGCCTCACGAGCGGCGCGGGACTCGCGGCCGTGATCCTCTCGGCCCTGGCGGGCGGCGCGACCGTCGTGTTCGTACTCGGCAGGCGCTACGGACCGGCCCGAGTGACGGCAGCCACCGCCGTGGCCGCGATCATCGCGGGCTGGGGACTGGCGCAGCGGCCGCAATTCCTTCCGGGGCTGACGATCCAGCAGGCCGCCGCCGGCCGGCCGGTCATCATCGCAATCATCGTCTCGCTCGGGCTCGGAGCGCTGATCCTGCTCCCCTCGCTCGGGTTGCTCTACGGTCTGCTCCTGCGCGGCCGCCTCGACCAGCAGGCGGCTCCGCACGGCGTCCTCCGTCCGCTTCCGAGGCCCGCGCGGACGTCGACGCTGCTGCCCGCGGCGGTGGTCTGCCTGGTCATCGGCGTGCTCGCGACGGTGCCCGTGCAGTCGGGCTGGGGCCGCATCATCGGCATCCCGTTCCTGCTCGCGTTCATCGTGCTCGGCTTCGTCTCGCTCGTGACTGCGATGACGTCGGCGGTCGAGGAAGGCTAGTTCGGGCGCCCGAGCGCGGGGTCGGCCGACTGCGAAATCCTTGCGGTACCTGCTGAAATACAATACGCTACGCAACGTATCGTTTCCAGAAGGAGTTTCCCTCATGACTACACTTGCCCCGCCGAAGAGAATCTTGACGGTCGAGGACAACGCGATCGTGAGCGCCGATGTCCGTTCGATCCTCGAGGGCGCCGGCTACGACGTCCTCCCCGACGCCCGCGATGGCGTCCAAGCAGTCGAGCACGTGCGCGCCTACGCGCCCGATCTCATCCTGCTCGACTTGACGCTCCCGCGCCTCGGCGGCGTCGAGGCCGCGAGCCGCATCCGCGAGGAGTCCGATGCGCCGATCCTGGTGCTAACGGGCTCGAGCGACCCGGAGACGCTGCAGCGCGCCACGGCGGCCGGCACGAGCGGTCTCGTGCGCAAGCCGTTCAGCGCGCACGGCCTGCTGGCGGCCGTGCGCAGCCGCCTCGCGGCACGCGACGACGACGCCGACTTCGGCCTGCGCTGCCTGGTCGAGGAGATGGTCCGCGAGGGCGCCGACGAGCGGCAGATCGTCCGCACCCTGCGCGCTCGCGCGGGAGCCGGGGCATCCGCAACGGAGACGGAGTCCCCGCTCGCGAGCCTGCGCCGGCTCCGCCGCTTCATCCCGCGCCGCGCCGGCGCGGCGCAGTAACGCACGCGCAGCGCCGGTGCTGCAGATGTCGCCGAACTGCGGGTCCGAGCCGCAGATCCCGCAGTAGGCGACATCCCCGGCGAGGCCGGCTCGGGCCGGGAGTGGATCGACCACTCGCAGCAGCCCATCATCCCCGAGCTCGATCGCGCGCACGGCCGGCCCGTCGCGGCGACCCGTGCACCGCGAAAGCACCAGCGCACTGCCCCGGATGTCAGCACTGCTCAGCGCAGCGCGGGGTCCGTGCCGCCGCGGAACAGGGCGACCGCCTCCCAGCAGTAGCGCGCGACGATCGTGCGGTACGGGCGGAAGCGCTCGCCGAGCGGGTCGAGCTGCTTGGCAGTGGGCGGCGGATCGAGTCCCCACGCCAGCCCGTAGCCCTGCCGGACTCCGAGGTCGTCGACGGGCCAGACGTCCAGCCGCCGCAGCTCGAACATCAGGTACATCTCGGCCGTCCAACGGCCGATGCCGCGCACGGTGACGAGCCCTGCGACGAGCTCGTCGTTGCTCAGCCGGGATGGCCTGTCGAGCTGGACGGATCCGTCCAGCACCTTGGCCGACAGGTCGCGCAGCGACCTCAGCTTGTTCCCGGAGAGCCCGGCGGCGCGCAGTGCGTCGTCGGAGACCGCAGCCAGCGCCTCGGGCGTCATCGCGTCGCCCACGGCTGCCCGGACGCGACCATGGATCGCCTGCGCGGCCCGCCCTGCGAGCTGCTGGTAGACGATCGCGCGCACGAGCGCGCCGAAGTGGCCGTCGGGATCGCGCGGGCGCTGCCGGAGCGGCCCCGCGAGCGCGATCAGATTGGCCAGGACCGAGTCGGACGTCGCGACCTCGGCCGTCGCAGCGGCGAGCGAGACACGCGTCACGTCGCGAGCTCGATCTCGGCGTCGAGCACTTCCGGCTCGCGCTCGCCGGACTCCTCGAGCTCGTGCCGCACGCGCGCATCGAAGTACACGTAGGCCGTCGTGATCGCGACGAAGGGCATCAGCACCGCGTAGACGACGCCGGCGACGGCGTTGGCCACGCCGAGCGAAACCCCCGTGAAGAGGACGAGCAGGGTGCCGAGCACGGGCCCGGCGACCAGCACGAGCAGCAGGCTGAGGACGCTGAGGCATGCCACCTTCGGCCAGCGCCGGCCGATCAGGCGGCCACTCCGTCTGAGCGCCCCCAGCGCGGAGCGGTCCTCGATCTCCGTCACGGGCACGATCAGTGCCCAGCGGATCACGAGCGCGATCGCGACCGGTATGAGCACGATCGTGCCGGTGAGCGCCGTGACGATCACGGCAGCCACCACGAGTGCGCCGAGCATCGGCCGCACGCTGCGGCGCACGAGGCGGTACGCCTGCAGGGCACTCGCCCGGCGCCCGGCGTCGAGCTCGGCGAGCGCACGGATCGTCGCCGCCATGACGATCGCGACACCGAGCAGCGTCAGCGCGGTGCCGAGCGCGGCCACAAACAGCACGAGCACCCCCTCGCCCTCGCCCTGGGCGTCGATCCCCGCGAAGCTCGACGCCCCGAGGAGGATCGTCTGCACGATCGCGTCCAGCACGGAGAGCGGTATGAAGATGCTCCCGATGCCCACGAACAGCCAGAAGTGGCCGAAGTACATCCGCGTGGCCGCTCCCAGGATCTGACCCGAGGCGCGACGGCGCGCGAGTCGCAGCGGCGCAGACGGCCGCCAGGTAGCCCGCGACGCCGCCAGTACGACGAGGGCGACGAGGGCCGCGAGCCCGAGGAGCACGCCCCACGGGTGATCGAGCGCACGCCGCACGACGTTCGAGCCGTGCGCGATCGCGCCGCAGAAGAAGGTGGTCGTCGTCGTGCCGAGGACGCCGCCCGCCGGCACTGCCACGCTGCGATCGCGCCAGCCGCTCGACCAGCGGAAGGGCTCGGTCCATTGCGTCTTGAGGTTCGGGCCGGTGGGGCCGTTGAAGAAGGCAGGTTGCAGCTCCCCCCAGCGACCCTGGAAGGCGATCCACGGAAACGACTGGCGAGCGGCTGCAGGATCGCTCGGAATCGTCTCGACCGCGGGCCGGACGGTGGACGACGGCCCGCGCGTATCGTCGCAGCCGACGCCCGTGGAACCCGAAGCGCCGAGGAAGAGCGCGGAGCTGTAGAAGCCGGCGTGGGATCCGGAGGCCGGGTGGAGGACCGGATGCGTGCCGTCCACCAGTGCGAGCTTGCTGTCGCCCCACTGTGCGCGCTCGGCACCCTCGTGCTGGCTGTAGCCGATGCTCGCCGGCGTGCGTGTGAGGGCCTCGCGAGCGGTCGCCGCGTCGAACTCGAGCTGGACCATCTCCCAGTCGCCCTCGTGCAGGTTGTTCCAGTCATTGAAGGCGTAGAAGTACCAGTACTGCAGGGCCAGCTTGCCCGGCGCGTCGGCCTCGCCGACGACGTGCGCATACGCGACGGCGGGCTTCCCTGCGGTCACGCGCCGCGACCAGTGCACGTAGCTGCAGCCCGGATCAAGGGCATCGCCCGGGAAGTCGAGGTGATAGTCGTAGAGGCCTTGCGCCAGATCCTCCCCGCTCGGTGCGATCTTGACGAGGTCCCCGCGGCCCCACGGCCCGCGCAGCGCGACGGTGGCGTTGCCGAGCAGCGCGTTGATGTCCATCGGCAGATAGGCCTCTCCGGGTCCGCAGTTCCGATCCGTGGCAAGGCTGAGGACGGGGGCAAAGTGCTTCGCCAGCGCGGTCTGGTCGGCCAGGTCGCCGATGCCGGCCGAGGCGTGCGACGGGCCGGCGAGCGCGAGCAGCGCCACCACGAGCGCAGCCATGCGACAGGCGCGGGCCATCATGCGAGTCTCTGTGGCACGTGGCTCAGGATGATGTCAGGCCCACGCGCGCGCGTCCCGAGGGCGCACACCGGCCGATCCCAGTCGTGCCTGCATCCGGCGGATGGTACGACGCCGGCCGGGTTTTCACCCTGCGGAGGTGATGCACACTCGCGCGCGGGGCCTACTGTTATGGCGTGGAGACGCCGGTCCAGGTCATCGTCGGGGAAGACAACTATCTTGTGCGCGAGGGACTCCGCCAGCTCATCGACGCCGCGCCGGACATCGAGGGAGCGGCCTACTGCGATGGTCTCGATTCCCTGCAGAAGGCCACCGACGAGCAGCGGCCCGACGTCGTCGTGACCGACATCCGCATGCCGCCGCTCGGCTCCGACGAGGGCATCCGCTTCGCCGCCTGGGCGCGCGAGGCCCACCCCGAGCTCGGCGTCGTGGTGCTGAGCCAGTACTCCTCCGCGGAGTACGCACTGCGTCTCTTCGAGGCTGGCGCGGGCAGGCGCGCGTATCTGCTGAAGGACCGGATCGCCCAAGCAGGCCAGCTGGTCTCGGCCATCCGCGAGGTCGCGGACGGAGGCACCGCGGTCGACCCGGAGATCGTCGAGAGCCTCGTGGCGGCGCGGGTGCGCACCAAGCGATCGCCTCTCGCCGACCTCACGGCTCGAGAGCTCGAGGTCGTGAGCCTCGTGGCCCAGGGCAGGAGCAACGCCTCGATCGCCGGTTCGATGTTCCTCACCAAGCGCGCAGTCGAGAAGCACATCAACGCCATCTTCGCCAAGCTGCACCTGCCCGACGACAGCGTTCAGAGCCGGCGCGTCGCGATCACGCTCCTCTATCTCACGGATGGCGCGGACGTCGCGGAGGCGTCCGCACCCGAGCGGGCTGTCAGAACCCCGCGCGCGTAAGAAGCTCGAACAGAATTCCGGGACCGGCGAGTCACGACTGCCGGCGGCGGCGCGCAAGCAGCAGGCCGATCAGGAGGCCCGCGACGGCGGCGAGCGCCAGCGCCCAGAAGAGGCGGATGCGCGTCGTGAAGAAGACGAAGTGGACCGACACCTCCTGCCGGTTCAGGATCAGGAAGAGCGCAACCCACAGTGCCGCGAGGCCGGCCACGATCATCCCGCCAGGGCTCGACGGGAGTCGCCCGCGTCTCTCCTCCGGCGGTGTGGTCATCTGCCGATACTAGCCAGCGGAAACGGCGGGTGCCAGACGGCCGACCTGTCATCGCCGCAGCGGCTCGGACGCGAGGATGGAAGCGAGCCGCGCACTGCCTCTTGACACTGTTTCCGGCTCCATCCAGGAGCGGTGCGAACGTCCCGAGGCCGCCCCTGCCGGGGGACACCGCGACGATTCCGCCGCCGATGCCGCTCTTGGCCGGCAGGCCCACCCACCTGTCGTCCGGGGTCGCGCCGGGCATCAGACTCGTCGTCGCGATCGCCCCGGATTTCACCATCGGATTGGTCCTGCCGTCGCGGCTGCGCTCAACGGCCGAGAGCGAGTCGAACGGCAATCCCGTGCCGTCGCCCCCGATCCTCGCCCACACCTCCTCGGGCCCCAGCATCTGGCCGATTGCCTCGCCCACCCCCGGTCAAAGATATCGGTTGCGTCGCAGCCAGTTGAGTGCGAACCAGCCCCAGATCGGCGGCAGGTAGAAGGTCGTGATGCGGTAGAGAATGACCGAGGCGAAGGCGGCGGACTCGGGGACCCCGACCGAGGTCAGGCCGACCAGCAAGCCGCCTTCGACGACGCCGATGCCGCCGGGCACCGGAATGAACATCGAGAAGATCCCGACGCTCAGATTGATCACGAGCAGGTCGGCGATCGAGACCGGATAGCCGAGGCCGCGGACGAACATGCCGAGGGACGTCGCAAAGAGGATCTCCGTC
Source organism: Gaiellales bacterium (assembly GCA_035696365.1). Classification (GTDB taxonomy): domain Bacteria; phylum Actinomycetota; class Thermoleophilia; order Gaiellales; family JALYLC01; genus JALYLC01. The sequence goes on from DASRQS010000074.1 coordinate 12,235, forward strand.
GCCACGTTGCCGAGGATGAGCTCGGCGAGCTTGTGCGATCCGCGCAGCGAGGCGAGCGTGCCGCGCACCTCGGGCCACCAGCGCGCGATGCGCTCGCGCGCCGCCTGGAGCGCACGCCTGCCGGGCGGGGACAGCAGCACGCCGGCGACCACGACAACCGCGAGGCCGATCAGCAGGAACAGGAGGCGCGTCATGTTCGACGAGTCCGGGGCGCTCACGTCCAGCGTGATCGTGGCGGTCGAGAAGATCAGCAGCAGGACGAGCAGCACCAACTGGACGATGGCGTTCGTGAACGAGTCGATCGCGCTGGAGGTGATGGCGACCGCGGGCGCGACCCCCTGGCGCTGGAAGAAGCGCACGCTGACCGCCATGCGCGCGATGCTGGAGGGCAACGCGAGATTCATGTAGCTGGTGGCGAGCTGGAGCACATAGACGGGGCCGAACGGCAGCCGCACCGGAATCGCGCCGAGCGCCGAGACCGCCTGCGTGACGCGCGGCAACTGCGCGACGACGGCCCCGGCGATGATCCAGCCCCACGACGCCCCGCGCAGGTCGTTGCGCAGGTCGTTGAAGTCGACGCCGCCCACGAACGTCAGCACGGCGCCGCCGGCGAACATCAGGAGCGCGACCTGGAGCAGCGTCCCCCACGTCACGCGCGACAGGCGCGCGAGCTCAGGCAGTGGCGTACCAGCCGCCGTGGCCGCATCCTTGCGGAGGTCGTCGACATCGATGCCGGCGGCCTTGACGGCCTTGCGCAGCGGGCTGGTGAAGGCGGCCTGCTGGATGTACGGGAGCAGCGCGGAGACGTCCTCGCCGCCGAGCGCGGCGACCGCCGCCTGGATGGCGCGCTCCGCTCCGACCACCGTCGCCGTGGTCGCCAGGAGCTGCGCGCGATCGGTCAGGCGCTCGTCGAGATTGGGCGCGACCGCCCCTCCCCCGAGGTCGACGAGCGTGACGGCTCCGCCGCCGGCGCGAACAGCGTACGGACTGATCTCCCGGTGTGCGACTCGGGCCCGCGCGAGTTGCTCGAGCGCCACCCAGCAGCGCCCCAGGAGCTCGTCGTCGACCTCCTCCGACGTGAGCGTCGCGAGCCGCCGTCCCGACACCCGTAGGACGATGAGCGTGTCGCCGGCTTGAGCAACGCCCGCGGTCAGCACTTCCGAGGTCGGCGCCCCAGCATTGCGTGCAAAGAGCGTGAGCAGGGCCTCTCGCTCGGCGGGACGAGCCCGCGACAGACCCGTCGATCCCGGATCGCGATACCACAGTGCGCGCCACAACCGGGCGAGCACCTGATTGTCATAGGCGTCACGCCCGTAGGCCTTGACCTCGAGCTCGCGGCCGTCCTCGTCCCTGCCGCTGACGAGATAGACGCCTGCCACCTGGCGATCCGATTCGTGGAGGTCGCGCGCCTCCACGCCGAGCAACCGGAGTCCCGCGGCGATGCCCTCGATGCTCGGGCGCCCGGCCGACGTTCCCAGCGCGAGTCGCACGGCTGCGCCGCCGGCCAGCCCGGCCAGGATCGCCGCGACGGTTCCGCCGATCGTCGTCCTCGCATCCATGACCGCCGCAGCGGCCCCGAGCGCGAGCAGCCGGCGGCCGCTCGACGCGAACGGCCGGGACACGTGCGCATTGACGACCGAGATCACCGCCGCGGCAATGGCGACCCGGGCGGCCGGGAAGCGGAGACTGTCCCGGAAGCCCGAGGCGGATTCGACCCCGGGCCAGTTCCCGGTCGTGGCCCGCGCGGCGAGCAGACCCAGGATCATCGCGAGCGCCACGGCGACCACGGCCATGAGCGCGATCCGAGGCCGGCGCGTCACGAGCGGCGCGACGAGCATGAGCGCGGACCAGAGGGCGAGCAGGCCGATCAGGAACGCCCAGACCGGGTGGAGCCAGGGCGGGAAGGCCTCGATGAAACGCAGCAGCGCCCGCTCGAACGCCCCGGGAGGCTGCGTGAGGACGATTCCGGCCAGTGCGAGCAGGCAGGCGGCGAGCGCAACGACATCGGTCGCCCGCCGCACGCGCATCTGACCGCGCGGTGCCGCATAGAAGCGCCATTGTGGGACCAGCGCGCGTAGCGGCGACGCCTTCGCCGGCTCCTCGCCCGAAGGTCCGGACGGGGTGCTCGAGCCTACGGGCGAGGACATCTAGGCCGGATCGCGGATGTATCGGGGAACGAGTGGCATGCAGATCTGCCTGTTCGTCGCGGGATGCGCGCGGACGACGCTACGCGGCGTTCTCGGCACCCACACCATTCGCTCCGGGTGAAAAGCGTCCCTGCAGCGACGCGAAGCGGTCAGCCGTGCATCGCGTCGTGCAGCTCGTACCAGCCGTCCCGGGTCGGAGGCCTGAAGTCGCCCTTGCCCGCCGCCGCCATCATCTGCTCGACCACCGGGTTGAGCTGCTCGTCCAAGAATCGCTCCCCCTGTGCGCGCGATTCCCAGACGTCGAAGATCCGGAAGACGCCTGCCTCGGTGTCGAACCCGGCCGTGTGGACGATGAGCCCGTCGGGAGCGCCCTGGAGGTCGAGCGCCGCGACGACTGCGTCGTAGTTGCCCGTGTTGGTATCGCCCCCTTGGATCTCGAACTCCTGGATGTAGGCGATCGCCATCGCCGGCTCCTTACGTCGGGACGCCAATCGTAGTCTGCGCCGATGAGTCTGCGCAGGCTCACCTGTCTAGAGAAGGTGGCATGGGTCTCCATGCCGGAGACGACGGAGGATCGCCGGTGAAGTACATGCTGCTGATGTACGCCCACCCGGCCCAGACGAGCGCGATGTCCGCTTCCGAGCGCGACGCCGTGCGGCAGAGGCATGCGACGCTCGGCGACGAGCTGACGGCGTCGGGCGAGCTGCTCAACGGCGCGGGACTGGCGTATCCGTCCGAGACCAGCACCCTCCGGCTGCAGCACGGCGTGGCCACGGCGGTCGTCGGGCCACTTGCGCACGGGGTCGAGCAGTTGACGGCCTACTACGTCATCGAATGCGCGAGCAGCGAGCGCGCCCGGTCGATCGGCGAACTGCTGCTCGACTCCCACGTCACGGGAGTCGAGTTGCGGCGGATCCACGACTCGTTCGGGATGGACGAAGGGGACACCCGCACCCCCTAGGCCGGTGCGGTCCCCGGCTTGCACCGCAGATCGGCGTACTGTTCCGCTACGTGTCGCGCGCCGACCGCATCTCCCGTCCGCCGACACCGGCGGGCTTCGATCCGTCGCGCGCGGCAGAGCGCGCCGGCGACCCGAGGGGCTGGCAGTTCGAGCCGGAGGCCCGCGAGGCGGTCTACCGCGTGATCGCCGAGCGGCGGGACATCCGCCGCTTCCGGCCCGGCGACGTGCCGGAGGACGTGCTGCGACGCGTGCTCGAGGCAGCGCACCGGGCGCCGTCGGTCGGGCTCATGCAGCCCTGGCGGTTCCTCGTCATCCGCAGCCTCGACACCCGCATCGCGATGCGGCACCTGGCCCAGCGAGAACGCCTCAGGCAGGCGCGCGTGTTCGCCGGCCGCGCGCGTCAGTTCCTCGACCAGAAGATCGAGGGCATCGTCGAGGCTCCCGTCGGCATCTGCGTCTGCTGCGACCACGGCGATCCGGACGAGGAGGTGCTCGGACGCGGGACGATCCCGGAAACGGACGTCTACAGCACTGCGTGCGCGATCGAGAACCTCTGGCTGGCGGCGCGCGCCGAGGGCCTCGGGGTCGGATGGGTCAGCTACTACCGCCCCGACGACCTCCGCGCTCTGCTGGGCATCCCGGAGCGCGTCGATCCGCTCGCGTATCTGTGTATCGGCTGGCCGGACGAGCGCCCCGTGCGTCCCGGCCTGGAAGCCGCCGGGTGGTCGCAGCGCATGCCTCTCGACGACGTGCTGATGCACGAGCGCTGGTCGCAGAGCGCCGCCGAACCCACCCTTCCGCGCGCCCGCGGCCGCGATGTCGACCGTTCGGCCGTCACCGCCGTGCGCGATCGCCTCGACCAACTCGTGAAGCCGGCCGGCAGCCTTGGGGCGCTCGAGACGCTGATCGAGCGCTGGGCGTCGATCACCGGCAGCCCGCCCCCACGACGCATCCGCGCCGGCGTGCTGGTCTGCGCCGCCGATCACGGCCACGCCGCGCACGGCACGAGCCTGTTCGGCTCGGCGGTGTCGGCACAGGTCGCGGCCGCCGCGGCTCGAGGCGAGACCGGTGTGGGCGTGCTTGCCCGGCACGGCAGCCACGAGCTGCTGATCGCCGATGCCGGCCTGGCCGGCCCGACGCCGCCAGGCGTCCGCGACAGCAAGGTCGCAGAGGGCACAGCCGACATGCTCGCCGGGCCTGCGATGTCGGAAGAGGAGCTGACAGCCGCACTGGCGGCAGGCGCAGGGCTCGCCGACGAGCTCCTCGGGCGCGGCGTCGATTGCCTCGTTCTCGGCGAGATCGGGATCGGCAACACCACGACCGCCGCAACGCTGGTCTCCGCCCTGACCGGCGCCGCGCCGGAGCAGACGGTCGGGCGCGGGACCGGCGTCGACGCGGCCGGCCTCGAGCACAAGCGCGCCGTGGTCGCCGAGGCGCTCGCGCGCCACCGGCCGCTGGCCGACGCGCGCGCGGCGCTCGCCGCCGTGGGCGGGCTGGAGCTGGCCGCGCTCGCCGGGGCCGCGACGGAGGCTGCCCGCCGCGGCATCCCGGTCGTGCTCGACGGCTATGCCGTCGGCGCCGCGGCACTCGCGGCCGTACGTCTCGCGCCGAGCGTCGGGGAGGCGCTGCTCGCAAGCCACCGCTCGGCCGAGCCCGGCCACGACCTCGTGCTCGCCGAGCTCGGCCTCGAGCCCCTACTCGACCTGCGCCTGCGGCTCGGCGAGGCCTCCGGCGGACTGCTCGCGCTGCCGATCATCGAAGCGGCCGGCGCCCTGCACCGCGAGATGGGCACGTTCGACGAGGCGGGAGTGGACGGTGCGCGCTGATCCGCAGGCGCCGCCGGGGAAACGTGCCCCCGCGGCACGCCAAGGCCTACGCCGACCAGAACGTGACGAGCCGTGCTCGAGCGCGCGCCGCAGCCGGCGAGCGCATCCCCGTCGCGTAAAGGCCTGTAGCCGGCTCAGCCGTCGGCGACGCTCGACATCTGCGGGGCGCGGCGGTTGATGCGCTGGGCCCGTTCATCGAGCAACTCGCTTGCGATCGACTGGATGGTGGCTGCAATGGGAATCGCGAGCAGGGCCCCGATCAGGCCGAGCGCCGCACCGCCGAAAAGCACCGCGATCAGAACGGTCAGCGACGGGATCTGCACGGTGCGCCCGTACACGAGAGGCTGGAGGATGTGGTTCTCGATCTGCTGGTAGACGTTGACGATCACGAACATGATGACTCCGGCACGGACGTCGACGAAGATGAACGCCGAGAGGATCACGACGATCGAGCCGATCGTCGCGCCCACGAGCGGGATCAGGTCGAACACGGCCATGAAGACGCCGAGCGCGAGCGAGTACGGGACGCCGAGCAGATACAGCGAGAGCGTCGTGACGATGCCGCAGATCAGCGATATGAGGAGATTGCCGGCCACGTAGCCGCCGATGTTGCGATTCATCTGCTGCGCCGCGGCGATGACCCGCGGCCGCCGCTCTGGAGGTATCTGCCCCAGCGTGACCCGGGCGATTCCGGGGAGCTCGTAGAGCAGGAACAGGGTGAGGAAGAAGACGGTCGAGACGGCGACGACGCCGCCGAGCACCGTGTCCGCGGCGCCGAACACGACCTTCGGCAGGGTGCCGAGATGCTGCTTGGCCTGATCGGCGAGGTGGAACCTGTTGTCGAGGCGCTTGAGGGTGGAGTTCTCGCGGGCGTCGGAGATCGCCTTGGGCAGTCCGGTCGAGAGGTTGTCGACCTGCGTCACGAAGGGGGCGACCAGCGCTGCGAAGACAGCCACGAACCCGATCACGAACCCGAGGAAGACGACCGTCGCGGCCGGGCGCCGGCCCATGCGCGGCTCCAGGCGCTCGACCAGCGGATTGAGCGCGACCGCCAGGAACGCCGCCGCCAGGATCCACACGAAGATGTCCCGCATGCGGCCGGCGAAGTCTCCGATCAAGCCCAGCGCGAGCAGCCCGGCCACGATCTTGGCGACCGCCTTCCCGGAGATGTCGATCGTCACCCGTCGCCGGGAGCTGCGGTCTGGATCCGGCGGCTCGAGGATGACGGGCGCTGCCTTCGTGCCCTCCACGGCGCGGCCTTCTGAGACCCTGGCGATCACGCTCGGCAAGTGGACGGCGGCGGGGCGTGCGTCTGAGCGTGCATCCCTGCCCGCGTGTGCGTGTGGCGATTCACGACGTGCAACAGCTACCCGGACCTGTCGCCGACGAAACGCGCGGCTCGGCCAGCCTAATCCTTGATCTTCGGCCCTTTGCCCTTGCCGGGCTTGTCGTGGCCGTCCCCCTTTGCGCCATGTGCCTTTCCAGGTGGTGCGGCGGGCTCGGCGGGCGCCATTGGAGGCATCCCGGCGGAGATGGAGAGCAGGACGAAGCTGTGGACGGGGGCGGTTGCGCCTTCGGGCGGTGTCGTGGCAAGCGCCGTCCCGACGGGCGCCGCCCCGTAAGCAATGCCAATCCGCGCCTGGAGCCCTGATCGCTGCAGCAGGCTGATCGCTGCGTCCCTGGTGAGTCCGGCGACCGGGGGGATCGTGATCTGGCGCAGGCCACTGCTCGGGGTGAGCGTGACGAGCGAACCCGACGCGGCGGAGGTGGTCGCCGGTTGGACAGCCGAGACGACTCCCGACGGCCGCTCCGAGTGACGCGCCGGCCCGATCCGTACACCGAACCCACGCGCCTGCAGCGCGGCTTTCGCCTGGGTGACCCGCGTCCCCAGCAGACTGGGCATGCGCACCAGCTTCGGGTGGTCACTGCTCTGCGTTACCAGGACCAGCACGACGACTGCGAGGCCGAGCATGGCCAGGAGCGCGATCAAGGCGCGTGGCCGCGTGAACCGGGCCGGCCGGCCGTGACCGGCCGGTGCAGAGGCGCTCGTCGCACCGTTCGGCAGGGCGCCTCGCTGCTCGGCCGCCACCGCGGTCGGAGCGATCAGCGTTGCGGGCGAATCTTCCGGCCCCGCCGCCGCGAGAGCCGCCATCATCTCCCGCGCCGACGCGTGGCGACCGGCAGGCTCCTTGCTGAGCGCCCGATCGACGACGCGCGCCAGGCGCACGGGAACCCCGCTGTTCACCGTCCGTACGGCTGGCGGCGGCGTGGCGACGTGCTGGTTCGCGATGGCCAGCGGCGTCTCGCCGGTGAACGGCAGAATGCCCGTGAGCATCTCGAAGAGCACCACGCCGACCGAATACAGGTCGGAAGCTGCGACGGCCGCCTCGCCCCGTGCCTGCTCGGGCGAGATGTAGGCGGCCGTGCCGATCACCGAGCCGTGCCGTGTCAGCACGGTCTGGTCGGCCAAGCGCGCCACGCCGAAGTCGGCGACCTTCAGAGTGCCGTCCTCGCGCACGATGACGTTCTCCGGCTTGACGTCGCGGTGCACGATGCCTGCGGCGTGCGCAGCGGAGAGCCCACCGAGCAGCTGGCGAGCGTACTCGGCCGCGACCTCCGCAGCGAGCGGCGCCTCCTCTGCGATCACGCGCTTCAACGTCCGGCCCGCGACGTACTCCATCGCGATGAACGGCTGGCCGTCTGCGACGCCATGGTCGTACACGACGACGACGTTCGCATGATTGAGCGAGGCGACAGCCGTGGCCTCCCGGCGAAAGCGCTCGACGAACTCCGGGTCGTCTGCCAGAGCGGGCGCCAGCAGCTTCAGGGCAACCATGCGACCGAGCTGCCGGTCGCGTGCCAGCATCACTTCCGCCATGCCGCCGGCGCCGAGCCGCGACTGCAGCTCGTAGCGCCCGGCCACGAGGCCTCCCTCGGATGGCCGAACTGCGCGCACGGGCCTCGGCGTGCTCGGAAACGGGAGTGTCGGTTCCGGCATTACCCGCACCTTAAAGCTGATTCTGAACTGAGCTCTTGTCGAGGCGGTTCCTTGGATGCACAAGCGAGCGGCCTATGAGACGTCGAAAGGGCGATATCGGCGTGGACCGAAGGAGACGAAATGGTGGCCCATCCCCAGACCGAGCCGGGCGTCGTGCGCGTCCCGCCCGGCACCTGGAACATCGACCCGGCGCACTCGAGTGTCGGATTCTCGATCAAGCATCTGATGATCGCGACCGTGCGCGGCCGCTTCACCGACTTCGAGGGCACGATCGAGGCGGCCGAGGACATCAACGACTCGAAGGTCTCCGGCGTCGTCAGGACGGCGAGCATCGATACGAACGAGCCGACGCGCGACGGGCACCTTCGCAGCCCCGACTTCTTCGACTCCGAGCGCTTTCCGGAAGCGCACTTCGAATCGACGCGGATCGTTCCCCTCGGCGGTCCCAATTTTCGCGTGCTCGGCAATCTGACCCTCAAGGACGTCACGCGCGAGATCGAGCTGGAATCGACCGTCGAGGGCGTCGAGCGCGATCCCTGGGGCAACGAGCGCGTCGGCCTCAGCGCGCACGGGACGATCAAGCGCACCGACTTCGGGCTCAAGTGGCAGCAACTGCTCGAGAGCGGCCGCTACATGCTCGGCGAGGACGTGAACATCGTGATCGACGTGTCGGCGGTGCGGGCGACATGAACGAGCGCGATTACCGGCTGAAGGAGTCGGACTACCGGCGCGAGTACCCCGACGAGATCCTCGGGCCGGGCACGCCGGCGCCGCCCTTCGACCTCCAGGTGACGCCCGATCAGCGGGCGCAGCTGTCCGAGTTCCGCGGCCGCAACCTGGTGATGGCGTTCTACCCGGCCGACTGGAGCCCCGTCTGCGGCGACCAGCTGGCCCTCTACAACGAGGCCCTGCCCGAGTTCGAGCGGCTCGACGCCAACCTGGTCGGGGTCTCGGTCGACGGTGCCTGGTGCCACGACGCCTACGCGGCCTCGCGGAATCTCCACTTCCCGCTGCTCGCCGATTTCGAGCCGAAGGGCGGAGTGTCCAAGCGCTACGGGGCCTACGAATACGGCCTCGGGATGTCCAAACGGGCTCTCTTCGTGCTCGACGGCGAGGGCACGATCCGATGGAGCAACCTCTCGCCGATGGCCGTCAATCCCGGAGTGGGCGGCATCCTGACCGCCCTCGAGTCGATGGCGTCGGTGCCGGCGTGATCGGCGACAACGACATCCCGCGCCTCTCGCCGCCCGTGCGCGAGGTCGACCACACACTCGGCCCTCCGTCGGCCCCGGTGATCCTCGTCGAGTACGGGGACTACGAATGCCCGTTCTGCGGCGCCGCGCAGCCGAACCTCGCGGAGGTCCTGCGCGTCGCCGGGGATCGCATCCTGTTGGCGTTCCGCCACTTCCCGCTCAGCGAGATCCATCCGCACGCGAAACTCGCGGCCGAAGCGGCCGAAGCGGCCGGGGCGCGGGGCAAGTTCTGGGAGATGCACGAGACACTCTTCGCCAACCAGCTGGCGCTGATGCCCTCGGACCTGGTCAGGTACGCGGCCGCGCTCGGCCTCGACCTCGCCGATTTCGGCTCCGATCTCGAGCAGCACCGGTTCGCGCCGGTGGTGCACGAGCATTTCCTGAGCGGCCTTCGCAGCGGCGTCAACGGCACGCCGACGTTCTTCGTCAACGGCCTTCGCCACGACGGAGGCCATGACGTGGAATCGCTGCTGGGCGCCGTGGCGCTCGCCGGAGCACTCGCCTGAGGAGTTCCCGCCGGGCGCAGGCATCGGCGCTCGCGCCCCGCTCTCCGAGGGACGCTCATCGAGCGTGACTCCCGGCAGTAAATATTAACGTTGGCGTTAAATTAGCGAGGTGCCTTGTGCACCGCACGATTCTGCCGTACAACCCGTCGTATGGCGGCGGCGGCCGAATCCAGCAGCTACCGGATCGGCGAGGTCGCCGAGCGCGTGGGAGTGACGCCCAGGACCATTCGCTACTACGAGGAACTCGGGCTTCTCGTCCCGATCGGTGACCGCCGCAAGGGCGCTCATCGCCTCTACGACGCGCAATCGATCGCCCGGCTGCAGCAGCTCTTCAAGCTTCGTGACCTGCTCGGCCTCTCGCTCGAGACCATCGTCACGGTGGCCGAGGCGGAGGAGGCGAGTGCGGCTGTGCGCGACACGCTGGCGAGCGACGCGAGTGAGGACGAGCGCCTGCGCATGCTCGACCAGGCCCATCCGCTGCTGCTCCGCCAGATCGAGCTCGTTCGCCAGGGACAGCGCACGCTGGCCCGCTTCTCCCAGGAGTTGAGAACCCTGCTGCGCTCGATCGAGGAGGCCCGAGCCGGACTGACCGGCTCGCGGGGTTCGCCGTGAGCTACGCCGGCGGGACGATCCGCAAGGGAGCGTTGAACCGCCCGTAGGTGTCGTGCATGAAGTGCGCAGTCGCCCACATACGGATGTCCAGTGTCCGGCCGGTTCGCCTGTCGATCGAGGCGAGGAACCACCCGCGTGTCTTCGGGTCGAAGAACGAGACTCGCATCAACGGGCGGGCTGCGATGCGACCAGTCCCAAGGACGTGCGCGTCCGCGACGCTGACCCAGAACGGTTGCGGCTGATGCACGGGGAGCGCCTTGGACGTCGACCACGCGTCTGCGCCGGAGCGATCCCAGCGTCGCCCCCCGATGATGACGGTCCGGTCGTCTCCGGGCTCGACCCGGTAGGCGAGGCGGTCCGGCGCGACCACGCGCCAGCGCGAGACGACCGCGTGGACGGAGTCGGACCGGAGACGATCCACATAGCTCAGGCTGCGGAGATGCGTCCAGACACGTGTTGCGCGCGCGACGAGCGCGGTGGCGTCCGGGGCCGGCCACGCGGCCGGCGGCGCGACGTTCCAGATCGTCGTGCGCGAAGGGCGCCGGACGACGACGCGCAGGGTGCGCGGCGGCGATCGCAACGGGACCGTGGCCTGGTAGCAGCCGGCACCGCACGCGGCGCCCGCTCTCGTCTGCGTCGAGCCGCCGGCACCGGCGCTCAGCTGGACGCGGAGGCCGCGTACGCCGCTCCCCTGCTGTCCGACGACGGACGCCCTGAGCAGCAGCCCCCGCGCTCGCGGCAGGACCGCAAGGGCGAGCACGTCGCTGCCGTCCTGGCGTGCGAACACGACGGATCCGGCCGGAGGGACCGGGAACGGGGCTGCCGCCGCGGGCGGGATGACGGGCGGTTGCAGCGGACGGGCGGGCTTGCCCGATGCCGCGATCAGCGCCGCTGCGGCAACCACCAGGACGAGCAGGCCAGCGGAGACTGCGAGCGCGAGGCGCCTCGCGCTCATCGGGGCGATGACTTCGCTGGGGGGCGCTCTGGCGACGTGCGGTCATCGTATCCGGGCCTGCCGTTCCGTCGCGCGCGCGTGAGAAGGGGCGGGTGGGTGCGGAGGCTGGCTGGCCACTCGCCAACCACGATCTCTCGTCGACGCGATCGGCCTCGGCAAGTGGCATCGACCGCGCGAGCGTGGCCAGCCTGCGGGTCGCATCGCGCTTCCGCCGGCGGACCCCTCCGGGCCAGGTGCCTCAGCGCTACCCGCACGGCATGGCCTCGATCGTCGCGACCTGAGGTGCGATACGGGAGAGGGGCCGATCACGACGCGGATCTGATCGGCTCCTCTCAGAGGTGACCCGGATCGGGGGCGCCGTTCGTCCTGCGGTCGCTCGTCCACGCGACGGTCAGATCGACGAGACCGAGCACGAGGGGACTGTCGTCGTCGGCTCGCCAGACCAGGCAGGTCGTGACACGTGGCCCGTCGCTGAGCGGGAGCGCGACCACGCCTGGATGCGCGAGGCCGGCGGCCGCCCAGGTGGGCAGCGTCACGATCGCGCGCCTGGAGGCGACGACATCGATTCCCTGCGCGGAGCTGCCGATGTCATCCTCGGTGAGCCTCGGCGGTCCTCCGCGCTGCTCGTCGAGCGTCCAGAACGCCGTCCATTCCGGATGAGGGTTCGCGCCGCCCGGGAACGGCTCGTCGAGCACATCGGCGACGGTCAGCCTGTCGTGCTGGGCGAGCGGATGCCCGGCGGCCACGACGACGACCATCGGGCTCGTGTCCAGCGTGAGCGCACGGAGGCCATCCTCCGACGGCGGGTGCAGGAACACTCCGGCATCGGCATTGTCGAGCAGGGAGCGGCCCGGCGCCGGGAATCCGACTGGCCGCCACTGCACCGTCACACCGGGTTGCTCGAGATGGAAGACGTGGAACAGCGGACCCCACCGTGCATACGGGATGTCCGCGTCGAACGCGACTCGCAGTTGCGCCTGCGCGCTACCCATCGAACCGTCCGCGCAGCCATGGACGCCCGAGCGCCCGAGAACGCGGCAAGGCGCCTGTAGACCGAATCGTTGTTGGTGGTTTCGAGATCACAGCGCGCAGCGAAGCCGGTCGCTGCGTGCTCCAGCCGCTCCTGGAGGAGGCAACAGCCGCGGTGACCGGTCATTCTCGGGGAGGGCGATTATCTCGCAGGAGAGATCTCGGCGCCAGGGGGATCACCCCCGTCCACCCTTGTGCCCCGTGGGTTTCGACCTAAACCGAACGAGTAGCGGCGAGAACGTCGCCCGCAGCCACACATGTTCCTCGTGTGCGCCCAGAGTGGGGTCACCGGCAACACCGCAGAAAGCACCGGCCTGAGTCGTGCTACGCCTCGTCGACGACGGCAGGCGGGCTCGTCTTCATCGGACGCTCCACCGGCAACCTGCTCGCGTTCGACGCGAAGACGGGCAAGCAACTGTGGTCGTTCCAGACTAGAGCTGCCTGAGCCCGGCCTGCGCGGGGGCGAAGCCGCACGCGTCCAGATAGAACAGCCTTGGCCGGAGTCCTCCCACGAATGCTCTGCTCTTGGAGCCCCGAGCCTGCGCGGCCGCTACGACCTCGGCTGGACCCGGCGGAACGCGTCGCATGCCGCTCGCCGTGCGCTCGTTCACGTTCGCGACGTGGCGCTGGTCGTCGTGGCCTCGAAATCCGCCCCGACCCTCGAGGAGCAGCGCCGCTGACTATCATCCCCCCCGTGCTGCGCCCCGCCGCCTTGTCAGACGCTTCTGCGGACGCGATGACGGGAGTCGAGCTTGACTCCGGCCGGACTCGCGCCGCGGGGGATCTGCTGACGCGCTACCCGTTCGCTCTCTGGAGCTACGGCGAGTCGGTCGGCCTCGAGGGGTTGCTCGCCGCCAGCAGCCTGCTGGCCGATCCGGGCTACGCCGGCTTCGCTCACGGGCTGCTCAAGGGTTGGTCCGCGCGGGCGACGCCGTATCGCGCGATGGAGAACACGATCGCCGGCCACGCCCTCTGCGAGGTGTTCGAACACACGGGTGACGCCGCCCTCGTCGAGGCGGGCCGGCGCGCCGTCGACAACCTCAGCGCTCGTCGCCGGATAGGCGGGGTCTTCGCGGCCTTCGAGGAGTCGCCGCTGGACGCGCCCTACGGCGGTGCCCGGCTGCCGGCCGACGAGGCCGCGCTGCTGGCGCACCCGGGGGCAGGGGTCTTCGTCGATTGCATGCACTTCGATCCGCCGTTCTTCGTGCACTTCGGCGCGCTCACGGGCGACGCGGCGCTGCTCGATCTCGGCATCGACCAGGCGCTTGGCCACGTCGACCTCCTGCAGGATCCGTCGGGCCTCTTCTGGCACTTCTGGCTCGAGCGAACCGAGCGGCGCTACGGGCTGGGCTGGGGACGTGGACAGGGCTGGGCGCTGCTGGGCCTGCTCGACGTGCTCGAGCAAGCGCCCGCCGAGCACGGAGGCCGGCCGCGCGTGCTCGAGGCGTTCGTGCGGCTGAGCGAGGCGCTGCGCGCGACACAGATGCCGGACGGCAGCTGGCCGGCTGTCGCGCATGACGCGCAGTCGGGCTCCGAGAGCTCGACCGCAGCCTTCGCCGCGGCGGGCTTCGCGCGCGGCGTCAGGCTCGGGTTGCTCGATGCGAGCTTCGCCGAGCCGGCGCGCAGGGCGTGGGCGCGCGTGGTCGCGAACGTCGACGCGGATGGCCTGCTGGTCGACGTCTCGGCGGCGGTGAGGCCGTCGACGCACGAGTCGAGCTACCGCCACGTGCCCAAGGGCTTCCTCGTGCCCTGGGGTCAGGGCTCGCTGCTCGTCGCCGCGCAGGCGATGAGCGAGCTCGGCTAAGACGCTGCCCGGCGTGAGCTCGAGCGCACTCTCAGCTCAGCGTCCAGGATGAGCTGGCGCGGCGCGCCGCCGTCCCCCGCGAGGCGGCGGCGCAGGAGCGCGGTCGCCTCGCGACCGATCTCGTAGGCGGGCTGTGCCACGGTCGTGATGTCGGGGGTCGTGAGCGACGTCCAGGCCTCGTCGTCGAAGCCGACGAGGCCGACGTCAGCGGGCACGCGCAGCCCCCGCGCGCGGATCACCTGCACCGCGCCCACGCACTGCGGGCCGTTGCCGACGAAGAGCGCATCGGGGGGCTCCGGGAGGTCGAGCAGCTGGTTGGCCGCTCGCTCCCCGCCGTCGCGCTTGAACGACTCCACGAGCGTGAGCTGGGGATCGATCGCGAGACCGGCCTCGCTCAGCGCCTCGCGGTAGCCCTCCACGCGATCGCGCCCGGTCGAGATGGTTGTCGGCCCGCCTATGCACGCGATGTGCTCGAAGCCCTGGTCGATCAGGTGGCGGACGGCCGCGCGTGCGGCGCGGCGGTTGTCGATGGTGACGAGGTCGAAGCCGCCGCCGTCGATCGCGCGGTCGATCAGGACGACCGGGATGCCGGCCTCGTCCAGCCGCGCGATCGAGGTCTGCGAGGCGGACGCCGGCGAGAGGATCACGCCCGCCACGCGCTCGGCGAGGGCAAGGTCGACGTACGCGCGCTCCTTGCCGAGATCCTCGTCCGTGTTGCAGAGGACGACGGCGCAATCGGCGTCCTGCGCGGCGTCCTCGACGGCGCGCGCGACCTCGCCGAAGAACCCGCTGCGGATGTCCGAGATGATCAGCGTCCAGACGTGCGAGCGGCGCGTGCGCAACGCCCGCGCCGTGGGCGACGGCTGGTAGGAGAGCTCCTTGATCGCCTTGCGCACGCGGCGCGCCATGAGGGCGTCGACGTTGGCCTGGTCGTTGAGCACGCGCGACACGGTGGAGGTGGACACCTCGGCGCGCGCAGCGACTTCTCGGATGGTGGTCAAGGCGGGCGATCGCTTTCTTGACAGCGTTGGTGGGCCTGCTTATCGTTGCAGAAATCGATATCTCGTACCAATCGATATCAGCTGCTTTGACAGCTGGAGCGCAAGAATATCGATCCCCCCGGATTGGTTCGAAGACCGTCGGCCTGCTCTCGTTTTCCGACGGCCGGCCGTACGTCGCCCGCGACACGGCGGCATTCGTCGCCGACTCGGAGGAGCGGCTCGCTGCGTGGCTGCGCGAGGCGGGCTACGACGTCGTCCGAGCCGGCGCGCCCATCACCTCGAACGACCTCGCGGTGAGCGAGGCGCGGGCGATCGCCGCGGCCTCGCCTGCGGCCACGGTCTTCAGCTACCCCGTGTGGGCCTTCCCGCACTTCACGATGCTCGCGCAGGATCAGCTGAGCGGGCCGGTCGTACAGTTCTCGAATGTCGATCCGCGGTTCCCGGGCATGGTCGGCATGCTCGCGGCAGCCGGAGGGCTCGATCAGGTCGGGCGCCGCTACGAGCGCGTGTGGGGCGATGTCGCGGAGGCGGAGACGGCACGGCGCCTCGGCGCCATCCTGCGCGCGGCCGCCGCCGTCTCATCGCTGCGCGGCTCGACATTCGGACGCATCGGCGGGCGCTCGATGGGCATGTACACGGCGGTCTCGGGCACGGACGACTGGATGCGGCGCTTCGGCGTCGACGTCGAGGAGATCGACCAGTGGGAGATCGTGCGTCGCAGCGCAGAGCAGGATCCGGCGCGCGCACGGCGCGCGCGGCTGTGGCTCGAGCAGCACACTGCGGCCGTCCACTATGACGGCGAGCGGCTGACACCCGAGCTGCTCGAGCGCCAGCTACTCGCCTACGACGCCTACCGCGAGCTGATCGCCGAGTGGAGCCTCGACTTCTCCGGCATCAAGGGCCAGCCCGAGCTCTCGACGCACTTCGCGATCATGGACGTCGCTGAGGCCTTCCTCAACGATCCGTACGACTGGGACGGCCCCAAAGAGACGCACGTGTGCGCGACCGAGGCCGACATGGACGGCGCGCTCACAATGCAGATCCTCAAGCTGCTTACGGGCCTGCCGGTGCTGTTCGCCGACCTGCGCTGCTACCACGCCGATCGGGGCATCTGGGATCTCTGCAACTCCGGTCAGCACGCCACCTGGTATGCGCATCGCTCGCACGCGCCGGAGGTCAACCTCGCGGCGGTGGAGTTGTTCCCCTCCGACTTCTACTTCCCGGCCGGCGGCGCGAGCGTGTGCCATCTCGCCGCGGCAGGCGAGATGACGTTCGCGCGGCTCTCGCGTCTCGACGGGCGCTACCGTCTGCAGCTCACCCGCGGTGACCTGGAGACGTATGACGACGCAACCAACAATGCGCTGATGCAGGCGTCATCGCCTACATGGCCGCATGCCTTCGCTCGCCTCGACGCCGGCGCCAATTCCGTGCTCGGGCGCTACGGGTCGAATCACATCCACGGCGTTCCGGGTGACGTGACGAGCGAGCTGCGCACCGTCTGCCGCTACCTCGGCATCGACGTTGACGACCTGGCTGCGGCGCGTGAGTGAGCACGGGCCGTGTCTCCTCGGCATCGACGTCGGGTCCTCGAGCACGAAGGCCGTACTGACGACGCCGAGCGGCGAGATCGTCCGCACGGCGAGCCGCTCGCACACGCTCTCGCAGCCGCGGCCGGGCTGGGTGGAGCATGACGCGGATGCCGTCTGGTGGACCGAGATCGCAGAGCTCGCGCGCGAGCTGACGGCCCCCGGCGGCGAGGTGGCGACGGTCTGCGTGAGCGGGATCGGTCCCTGCCTGCTGGCGCTCGACGCGCACGACCGGCCGCTTCGCCCGGCCATCCTCTACGGCATCGACACGCGCTCCGAACGGGAGATCGCCGAGCTGACCGGCACCTACGGCGCCGACGCCATTCTGGCGCGCTCGGGGTCGGCGCTGACCTCCCAGGCCGTCGGCCCCAAGCTCCTGTGGCTACGCCGCAACGAGCCGGACGTGTGGCAGAGGACGCGCCGCTTCGCGATGGCGAGCTCCTACGCGGTGCTGCGCCTGAGCGGCGCGTACGTGCTCGACCGCCACTCGGCCAGCCAGTGCGATCCGCTCTACGACATCGTCGCGGGAGACTGGGCCGCGGACTGGGCCGACGACATCGCGCCCGGGCTCGAGCTGCCGTCGCTCGCGTGGCCGGCAGAGATTGTCGGCGCCGTCACGATCGAGGCGGCCGAGGCCACCGGCCTGCGCGCGGGCACGCCCGTCTGCGCCGGCACGATCGACGCCTGGGCCGAGGCCCATTCCGCCGGCGTTCGCACCGGGCGCGATTTCATGCTCATGTACGGCACGACGATGTTCATGCTGCAGGTGGGCACCGAGCCGCTCGCCGAGCCGCGCCTGTGGACCACCGTCGGCATCAGCCCGGGGACGATCACGTACGCGGGCGGGCTCGCCACGAGCGGCGCCCTCACGGGGTGGCTGCGCGAGATCGCCGGGGGCGTGCCGTACGACGAGCTGCTGGACGGCGCGGGCCGCGTCCCGGCGGGCAGCGACGGCCTCGTCGCGCTGCCCTACTTTGCCGGCGAGCGCACGCCTATCCACGACCCGGCCGCGCGCGGGGTGATCGCGGGCCTTACGCTGCGACACGGGCGCGATCACGTCTACCGCGCGCTTCTCGAGGCCAGCGCCTACGGGATCAGACACGCGCTGGAGGCGTTCGACGAGGCCGTCGGGCCCGGGCGGCGGATCGTCGCCGTCGGCGGAGGCGCGAGCCGTGAGCTGTGGACGCAGATCGTGAGCGACGTCACGGGCGAGGCGCAGGAGGTTCCGCGCGTCACCATCGGCGCCGCCTACGGCGACGCGCTGCTCGCAGCCCAGGCTGCCGGCCTGGCCGACGCGAACGCCACCTGGGCGACCCATGAGCGCACGGTCGAGCCGGACGCATCAGTCGCCGCACGCTACGACGAGCTGTACGAGATCTACGGCGAGCTGCGCGAATCGACGCGCAACGTCCAGCACCGCCTGGCGCGCCTCGCGGCCGGTGCGCTCGAGCCGGTCGGCGGGAGGCAGGTCTGATGGCGGCGACGGCGCAGGTCCGCAGCCGTCTCGACTCGCGCGCCGGGCGCCGCCGGCGCAGGCGCTCGTGGCTCACCGGCGTCGCCTTCATGCTGCCCGGATTGGCGCTCGTCGGGCTGGTGCTGGCGTATCCGCTGATCCAGCTCGTGCACATCTCGCTGATCCAGAGCCTGGGCGACCTCTCGGTCTACGTGGGGCTGGACAACTTCCGCGTGGTGCTCGACGACGCGGTCTTCCGCGATGCGGTACGCCACAACCTCGACCTGCTGGTGTGCGCGCCGCTCATGGTCGTGGTGTCGTTCGTGCTTGCCGTGCTGCTCTCCGAACAGGGGCGCGGGAGGCAGTTCTTCCAGTTCGCGCTCTTCATCCCGTACGTCGTCGCGATTCCCGTGATCGGCATCGTCTTCAGCAACATGCTGACCAAGGATGGCGCCCTCAACACGGTGCTCGGAGACCTTGGCCTCGGGTTCCTGGAGCAGGACTGGCTGGGCGGCCAGCGGCTCGCGCTGTTCTCGCTCGGCGCCGTGATCGTCTGGCGCGAGAGCTCGTTCGGCGTCCTCCTCTTCCTCGCACGCATGCTCTCCATTCCCGCCGAGTTGTACGAGGCCGCGCGGCTCGACGGCGCGCGCTGGTGGCAGCTGCACCGGCACATCACGGTGCCCGAGGTCAGCCGCGTCGCGGGTCTCTACTTCACGATCTCGATCATCACGATCACCGCCTGGGTCTTCGCCTACGTCTTCGTGATGACGAACGGCGGGCCGGGCAATGCGACGATCACGGCCGATCTCTACGTCTACCAGCAGGCGTTCGGCTCGGGCCAGCAGAACGTCGCGGCCGCGGCTGCGATCCTGCTCTTCATGCTCACCATCATCGGGCTCGGCGTCGCCGCCCTCGCCATCCGCCTGATTGCGAGGATCCGCTGATGCGCAGCCGCTCCGTGCTGCGTACAACGATCCTGATCGCTGCCTCGGCGGTCGCGTTCGTGCCGCTCGCCTTCATGCTCATGACGGCGCTGCGCAGCCCGCGCGACTACGCGGCCGAGCCCATCGGCTTCCCGACCCATCCGCAGTTCTCGAACTTCTCGGACGCCGTGGGCCAGGACATCGGGCGCTGGATGCTCAACTCGCTGATCGTCACGAGCGGCTCGGTCGCGCTCGTCGCGGTGCTCGCCGTACTCGCGGCCTACGGCGTCGTGCGCACGCCCTTCCCGGGATCCAACCTGCTCTTCAAGGTGCTCGTCGCGCTGATGATCGTGCCGCCGGTCGTGATGCTGATCCCGCTCTTCACGACGATGAACTCGCTGGGCCTCGCCGACACCCGGACCTCGGTCGTGCTGGCCTATGCGGGGCTCATGTTCCCGTTCTCCGTGTACCTGATTGCGCGCTTCATCGAGACGGTGCCCGAGGAGGTCTACGAGGCTGCCCTGGTCGACGGCGCATCGCACCTGCAGGTGATCCGCTCGGTCGTGCTGCCGATCATCCAGCCGGCGTTGATCACCGTCGCCGTCGTCAACGCACTCTGGGCTTGGAACGAGCTCCTGATCGCCGTCGTCCTGCTGCAGCAGGAGAGCAACCGCACGCTGCAGGCCGGCCTCGCGCTGCTGCAAGGCCGCAACACCACGAACATCCCGCTGGTGATGGCGGGAACGACGCTCTCCGTGCTCCCGATGCTCTTCCTCTATCTCGTCTTCCAGCGCCACCTCAGGGAGGGCATCCTGGCGGGTGCCCTCAAAGGCTAGGAACGAAAGGAACGCACGATGCGATTCACGCGTAGCAAGAAGCCTTGGGGGCTCGCAGCGATCGCTGCGCTCACCGCCACGGCCGTCGTCGGTCTGGCGGGTGCCGGCAGCTCTGCCGCGGCCACTCCCTCGGCCAACCTCCCCACCGGCAATGTCAACATCCCCATCCTGTGGTGGGGCGAGACCGAGGCGCCGGGCTCGAAGAAGTGGCTCCAGAACGTCGAGGCCGCGTACACGAAGCTGCACCCGAACGTGAGCTTCAAGAACAGCCTGCAGTCGACCGACGGCTACCTGCCGGCGCTGACGGCTGCCGAGACCGCCAAGAAGGGTCCCGCGATCACGTACCTGTGGGGCGGCAGCTACACGATGGACGCCGTCTGGAAGGGCTCCATCGAGCCCATCTCCGATCTCGTCGGCATGGCCGAGGCCAAGCACTACCTCAATCACGACGAGGCCACCTGGGACGGCAAGATCTGGTCGGCCGCCTGGTATAACCAGCCGAGCTACCCGATCATCTACAACAAGAAGGCCCTCGCCGCGGTCGGCCTGAAGGCCTATCCCAAGACGCTCGCGAGCCTCCTCTCGGCGTGTAAGGCGTCGGCCGCCAAGGGCGTGCCGTTCATCGGCCTCGGCATCAAGGACAAGTGGGGCGTCGGCCGCGCCGCGCAGAACATGCTCGGCCAGACGATCAACAACGTCGGGCAGATCCTCTCCAGCACGTCCGGCTCGACGAGCTTCAACCAGCCCGCCTACCGGCAGTTCTTCACGGCCTGGCAGCAGATGTCCACGAACAAGTGCTTCCCCGATGACGTGAAGTCGCTGGACATGTACACCGGCCAGCAGCGCGTCATCACGGGCAAGGCCGTGAGCACGTACATCACCGGCTCCGAGGTCGCCTCCTATGTCAAGAACATCGGCGCCTCGAACGCGGGCGTGGCCCTGCCCCCGAAGATCGGCTCCGGCCCGTACTCGGGCAAGATCGGCGCGACCTCGCAGACGCTCGCCGTGACCAGCTGGGCGAGCAGCGATCAGAAGGCGATCGCGGCCGACTTCATCAAGTTCATGCACAAGCCGGCGCAGCTGCAGTCCTACTACGCCACGACCGGCGTGCAGCCCGCGGACGATCGCTTCAACACCAACTCGATCACCACGCCGCAGGTCAAGAGCGTGGCCACGTGGGCCAAGCAGAAGGGCTCGCCGGAGACCGAGAACTACTTCCCGTACGACGTCTCCTGGAACGGCTACAACGAGGCCCAGGCCGAGATCATCACCGGCAAGATCAACACGGTCGACCAGATGGTCGCCATGTCCGACCAGGCCGCCGAGACCTGGCGCAAGTCCAACCGCCTCCTGCTGGGCCAGTACAAGAAGTGGGCCGGGCAGAAGTCGGGGCACGGTGGCTGAGAGCGGGAGCTCGCTCGCAGGGGTGATCCCTGTGCTGGCGATGCCGTTCACGGCCGACGGCGCGATCGACCACCGGGCCCTGCGTAAGCAGGCCCGGTGGGCGATCGACGCCGGCGTGGATGGACTCGCGCTGGCGCTTGCGAGCGAGCTGCCGCGGCTCTCCGTGCGGGAGCGCCGCGCGGTCACGGAGAGCGTGGTGGCGGAGGCTGCCGGTCGCGTGCCGGTCGTCGTCCATGCCGGCGCCGAGTCGGACGTGCTCGCAATCCAGCTCGCGCGGGGGGCCGAGAGCCGCGGCGCGGCGGTCGTGATGGTGCCGCCGCCGCGCTTCGAGGTGCACGGCCAGACGGCGACGGCGGAGTTCTACCGGCGGCTGCTGGGGTCTATCGAGGCGGGCGTGGTGCTGCAGGATCTCCCCGACGCCCGCGTGGACGCGGGCATGGCCGCCGAGCTGGCGGCGGAGTTCCCGGGCCGTGTGATGCTCAAGGTCGAGGTAGCTCCGACGCCGACTGCCGTCCGGGACGCCGTGGCCCGCTCGGGAGGCGCCGTGCCGGTATTCGGAGGCGCCGGCGGCGTGCTCTTCGTTTCCGAGCTGCTTCGAGGCGCAGCCGGGTCGATGCCGGGCTGCATCGTCCCCGAGGTCTTCGTCGAGACCTGGCGCCGTTTCCAGGCGGGCGACCTCGAGGGCGCGCGCTCGGCGTTCGCGCGTGCGCTTCCGTTGCTGGTGGCGACGACGCTGCCCGGGCGCCTGCTTCCCCTCTACCGCGAGGTGCTGGTGGCTCGCGGGATCTTCCCCGCCGCTCATGGGCGGCTGCCCGACGCCGAGCTCGACGACGGCGAGCGCGCCGAGGTGCGCTCGCTGCTCGCCTCGCTCGCTTGACCGGCCATCCCGACTACGAGGATTGAGACCCATGCTCATCTCGGCGATCGAGACCGTATTGCACGATGCCTACCCGCACAGCGTCCACGTGCAGGTGCACACTGACGAGGGCATCGTCGGCCTTGGCGAGTCCTACCACCACCCCGAGGCGATCGCCGAGTACGTCCACTCGGTCATCGCCCCGCGGATGCTCGGCGAGCCCGCCGAGAACGTCGCCAGCATGTGGCTCCAGATGGGGAACTTCACCGACGGCATGCAGCCCTTCAGCGGCACCGTCTCGGTGGAGTCCAGTGCGACCTCGGCGTTCGACATCGCCATGTGGGACGTACGCTCCAAGGCGCTCGGCCTGCCGCTCTGCGACGCGCTGGGCGGCGCCGTGCGCGACCGCATCCGTGTCTACAACACCTCCGCCGGCACAGGGCATCTACCGCCACCGGGCACGCCGCGCCACCGCCGTCATCTGCACGAGGACTGGGGCCTCAGCGATGCGGCACAGACGAGGCACGACGACTGGAACGCATCCAATCTGCGACCTGCCGAGTACGCGAAGGAACTCGTGGCCGAGGGCATCACCGCGGTCAAGATCTATCCCTTCGCGCGCCTGATCCCCGAGACCCGCGGGCTCTTCATAACTCCCAGCCAGCTCGAGGAGAACCTGGAGCCGTTCCGCGCGATTCGCGCCGCCGTCGGCGACGCGATCGACATCTCGGTTGACCTGAATTTCGTCTGGACCGCAGCACCCGCTCTGCAGATCGTCACCGCGCTCGATGACTTCGGGCTTCTGTGGATCGAGGATCCGATGCGCACTTCTTCGCTGGACGCCCTCGCGCGGCTGGCCGCGAAAGTGAAGACGCCCATCGCGGCCTACGACTACCAGTGCGGCCTGCCCGCCTACATCCAGCTGATCGACTCTGGCGCGGTGTCGCTCGCGCGGTTGGACCTGCAGTGGGTGGGCGGCGTCAGCGAGGCCGTGCGCATCGCCGGCTACGCCGACGCGAAGGGGCTCGGCGTGGTCCTGCACGACTGCACTGGCCCGGTGCAATGGGCGGCGGCGATCCACGTCAGCGTACACCTGCGCAACGCGATGATTCAGGAGTCGGTGCGCGCGTTCTACCGCGACCTGTATCCGCTGATCGTGGAGCGCGTGCCCCAGATCATCGACGGTCACGCGCTGCCGCTCGACGGCCCTGGACATGGGGCAGTACTCCTCGCCAGCTATCTTGTTGGAGCCAGGCGCCGGATCTCGACCGTGCGCAACGGCGCGTACGTCTGCGAGCCGGTGGCGTAGGGTGGAGCACGCTGGGCTCGTCGTCCTGAGATCGCCGTCGCTGCTGGCGCTGGTCGACCCCGCGCATGGCGGGGAGGTGCTGGAGCTCACCGATCTGCGCTCGGGCGCCGGCCTCCTCGGCAGAGTTCCGTTCGCCGCGTTGCCGCCGACCGTCGGCGCCATGGCAGAACCGGATTGGGTCGCCTCGTACCGCGGCGGCTGGCAGATCGTGGCTCCGAACGCCGGCGCTGCATCGGCCGGGCATCCGGTGCACGGTGCGGCGTCGACCGAGCCGTGGGCGATCGAGGAGCTCGGCGAACGCAGCATCCGCATGCGCTGGGAGGGCTTCGGCCTCATCGCCGTGCGCGCGCTGACGCTGGACGATGATGCTGTCGAGGCCGCCGTCGAGTGGCGCTCGGCCGGCCCCGAGCCGGCGCCCGTGGTGATCGCCGAGCACCTCACGGTCGGGCTCGCAGTACTCGATCCCGAGGTGCGACTCAGCCTTCCTGGCGGGCGTGCTCTCGAGTTGCCCGACGACCAGGCTCGCGATCTCGCCGAGGCGCTCCCTTGGCCCGACGCGGCGCTGCTCGACGGTGGTCGCGAACGCGCCGACGGCTGGGTCCTGGCCGAGACTGGTAGCCGCTACCTCGTCGTGGCCGACCTCCCGGCCGGACGGCTTGAGGCGCTCAATCCTCGCTCCGGCCTCGGGCTCTTGCTGGAGTGGGACATCGCCGCGCTCCCTTACCTCTGGCTCTGGCGCGAGGCGCGCGCGAGCGGCGGCCAGTGGCGAGAGCGAACGGAGATCCTCGGCCTCGAGCCCGCATCAGTCCCGCACGGGGCGGGCATTGCGGAGGCCATCCGCGGCGGCCATGCCGCCTGGCCTACAGCTGAGCGTCCGTTTCGCCACCGCCTGCGCGTGAGCCCCATACGCTAACGCCCGCGTAGGGCGCGACGGCCACTGCAGGAGGTTGACCTCGGCACTCGTGAACGGCGCGCGCCACGCGACCTACCTGCGGGCGAGCTCCCCGAGATGGCCGCGGCGCGCTGCTGACGCCCGTTCGTAGAGACGCTCAGCCGTCGACGAAGTAGTGCACGCCGCCGATCGGCACTCCTCCTCGCGTCACGCCGTCGTCTGCGGTTGCGACGTCATTCGCTCCAGGACCTGGAACAGCGCAGCGATGTCACGCCTCCCGTAGCCCAGTTCCTCAGCGCGTGACAGCGCCTTGTCGGCGGCGCCCGCGGCCGCGAGCGGGACGTCGAGGTCGCCCCCCAGCGCCAAGGCGAGCCGGATGTCCTTGTGCATCAGCCCGACGTCGAACCAGGCTTCCTCGGGGAGGTCGAGAACGAGCGGCGCGCGTGCCTTGAGCATCGGCGAGCCGATCGGGCTCTGCGTCATCACGCCGAGCGCGATGCCGAGGTCGACTCCGTCCCGCTCCGCGAGCACGAGACCCTCGGAGAAGGCAAGCATCTGCACGGCGAGACTGATGTTGACGGCGAGCTTCACGACGAGGCCTTGACCGTTCTCGCCCACCCGTGTCGGGGTGCCGAGCACGCGCAGGATCGGCTCGACGCGGCGGTAGACGTCCTCGTCCCCGCCGATCATGATCGTCAGCGTCCCCGCTTGCACCTGGGGGACGCTCCCGGACACCGGCGCGTCGAGCAGTGCCGCTCCGCGCTCGCGAACCCGCGCCGCCAGATCCCGGCTCAAGCGCGGGCTGACGGTGCTCACGTCGACCCACGTCTTGCCCCCGCTGAGGCCGGCGAGGATCCCGTCCGGCCCCGCTGCGGCTTCCTCGAGCACCTGGTCGTCGGGGAGGGACGTGAAGACGATCTCAGCCGCCTCGGCGACCTCCCGCGGAGTGTCGCACCAGCGCAGGCCCTGGTCGATGAGGTGCTGAGCTCGTTCCCGGCTTCGTTGCTCGCCGTAGACGGTGTATCCGGCGGCCAGGAGGCGCGCTGCCATGTTCCCGCCCATGTGGCCGAGGCCCACGAATCCGAGGGTCGTACCTGTGGCGGCCATCTCAGACGCGTCCTGCGACCCGAGTGGTCTGCAGCCCGGTCGTTCCGGGCGGCGCCGTCTTCAGCCATGCCCATTCCATGTCGTTCCTCCTCTTGCACCCCGGATCAGCACGTCAAGACCTCCGGGCCCGCCGGGGCGGGCTCCTTAGGAGAGTGATAGGCGGTATCGAGCGCATTCCCAGATCGGTCCGCGAAATTCGCCTTCGATACCTGCCCGCACTCCTTGTCGGCGCCTGCTGGTCCGGCGCCTGCGCATCGACAAGAGGTCGCTTCTCAGGGCCTATGCGGCGATCGCGCGAATCGCTCGCCCAACCGGGAGTTCAGGAGCTTCCACCAGGCCCGGGGCAGGTAGCGCGAGTTGCCTGCCGCTCCGGAGCCGGTCGACCTGGCAGATGACGTAGCAGTACTCGATGACTCGGCGAGCCGTGGCCTCGTCCTGACCGACGATGCGGGTCCCGATCGCCCAGCTCGTCCCGAGAGGCAGCGGCCGGCAGGTTTGGGCGACAAGGGCGAGATCGATCGGGCGCGGGGAACCCGCGAGCACGGGGAGCGCGAAGGTCGCGTTCAGCAACGTACCCGGTGCGACCGGCGCACCGAGCTCGAGGCCGATACCCGACGGGCAGAGGTCGCGTGTCCATCCGAAGAGCGGCTCGCCTTCGCGGGTGGAAGTGGCCACGGGTGCGTCGATCGGCATGCGGTACTCGACCCGACGCTGGCGACGACGCGAGACGATTGCCAGCGTGCGCAAGAGTCGCCTCAGCTCGACGAGCGCCAGTAGCGGCACGATCCAAGACGAGATCCCCGGCAGGTTGCGCACGAGCGGGACTCCGGCGTCGTCGAGGACCCTCACGATCAGACCGGAGCAAAGCACGGTCGCGATGGCGATCACCCAGGAGAGCTGGCGAAGGGCGTGGAGGCCGCCGACGTCGATGCCCTCCTTTGGTGTCACCCTGAAGGTGGCGCGGCCTGGCCAGACGATGCAGCGCAACGCGCGTGTGAAGATCGCCGCCGTGCAGAGCTCGAAATGCGTCGTATCGGCGATGCGCTGGTAACCGCGGCACAGAGCGGAGCCGGCGACGATCATCAGCACTGTCGCCGGTCCCCAGAGCAGGCCGATCGTCAGGGGCGTGGCCGTCAGGGGCAGCCGGCCGGTCCAGATGATCGCGGCGAGCGTTGCGAGCACGAGCAGCCGTACGGGACCTGCAAGGTACGCCGAGAGGCTCGCAAAGTAGCTGAGGCGCTGGGCAACGCCGAGCTCGCGCGCCCGCAGCGGTGATTCCGGGGTCGTGAACACCGCCAGGTTGCCACGTGCCCAGCGATCGCGCTGGAGCAAGTAGGCGGCGAGGTCGTGCGGGGCGATGCCCTGCACCAGCACCTCGTCGTGGTAGTGCGACTTCCAGCCCGCGCGGTGGAGCTTGATCGTGGTATGAAAATCCTCTGCGATCGTCTCGACTGCCACGCCACCCACGCCGATCAGCGCCGCGCGTCTGATCAGCGCGCCCGATCCGCACCAGAACGCTGCGTTGTGACGTTCCTTGCCGGGGCAGATGACCGAGTAGAAGACCGACTGCTCGTGGCGGCCGACTTCGTAATGCTGGATCGAGTCGTGGTTGTAAAAGTCGTGCGGCGTCTGCACGAGCGCGACCCGGTCGTCGTCGAAGTAGCCGACGATAGCGTCGAGCGCGTCCGGGAGCGGGACGTGGTCGGCATCCAGCGCGAACACGAACTCGCCATCGGTGATCGGAAGCGCATGGTTGATATTGCCCGCCTTGGCATGCGCGTTGACGCGACGCGAGATGTAGTGGGCGCCCCATTCCGACGCCAGTGCCGCGATCTCGGGCCGGCGGCCGTCGTCGAGCAGATACGTCGTGTGCGGGTAGGTCAGCGCGGCACAGCCCGCGAGCGTCGCTCGCAGCACGGCAACGGGCTCGTCATAGGTACAGACATAGACATCGACGCGCCGGCCTCCCGTGGCCGGTGGACGCTCACAGACGGGAATACTCCACGAGAACCACGTGAGGATCGCCAATCCCCACAGCCCGTAGGCCTCGGCCGTGAACAACATGCCCCAGAGCCATGGGTTTGCGCCGTGCCAACTCCAGCCGACGCGCCACACGAGGTACGCCGCGACCCATGTGATCGCCAACAGCGCAACTGCGCGCAGCAGACGCGGATGCCGATCCCACCACGCGCCCCAACGCGTCTGGGAGCGACCGGCAAGTACGCGCGAGCCATCCGCGAACGAGCGAGGCGGGATGCCGAGCAGAACGCGAGGAATCGCATGAGTGACGGAGCGCCAGCGCACGGTCTTGCCATCGGCGTTCGACCGGCACACCTTGAACCGGTGGCGGCGTCACCCGGACTGCCGGCTGTACGACCTAGGCGCCGGAGCCCAATCTCAGGGCGGCGGTGGCGTCACTTGACCGCGTCGGTGGTGCAGGCGACGTTCGAACGCTTGCTCGCACCATCGGTTCCCCGGACAAGCGCTCGAGCTCGCGCGCGAGCCGGAATCGTATCCAGCGGTTCGCTGCGGGAGGCGTGGGAGACTCGCCTGCCTCCGCGCGTGTGCGCCGTCGGCAACCGGCAGGTCAAGTCGGGCTCTGTCTCGTGTCGCAAGTTGAGCGCCGATCTCGCCAGCGCGATCCGTACCGGCAAGCCTGGCGCTCCTGGCACTCGCGGTGCTCCCCGTGCCAACGGTGTCAGTGGCTCACCCGGCAAAAACGGCGCTACGGGTGACAATGGCTCGAATGGTGGCAAGGGCGAGCACGGTCCTGAACGCGCCGCTCGCGCAGTACGGCATCGCCACGGTCAAACGTGTCCCGCGGCCATGACGTGACCTACAGCTGCCATGCAGATCAACATCGGCGCCCGTTGCGAGAGGCGTCGCCTCGATCCCGCAATCGGCGGGCCCAACTTGACAGGCAGCCGGTCGGCTGCCTATATTACGCAGCCAGATGGCTGCCTATCCCGGCAACAAGATGGACGATGCGTTCCGGGCGCTGGCCGACCCGAGCCGGCGGCTCCTGCTCGACAGCCTCAACGAGCAGAGCGGCCAGACGCTGCGCGAGCTCTGCTCCGGACTGGAGATGGCCCGCCAGTCCGTGAGCAAGCACCTCGCCGTGCTCGAGGCGGCCAACCTCGTCACGACCGTCCGGCGCGGCCGGGAGAAGCTGCACTACCTCAACCCGGCGCCGATCAGTGAGATCAGCGAGCGCTGGATCAACCGCTACGACCGAGAGCGCGTCGACGCGCTCGCCGACCTGAAACGAGCCCTGGAGGACCCGACCATGGACAAGCCGTCGTTTGTCTACACGACCTACATCAAGACCACTCCCGAACAGCTCTGGCAGGCCCTCACCGACCCCGCCTTCACGCAGCGCTACTGGGGCACCTTCGACTCGGACTGGAAGGCGGGCTCGACCATGACCTGGCATCTGTTCGGCGAGACGATCGCCCATCCCGACCAGATCGTGCTCGAGTCCGACCCCTACCGGCGGCTCGCCTACACCTGGCACACCTTCACGCCGGAGCTCGCCGAGTC
Organism: Gaiellales bacterium; assembly: GCA_035696365.1. GTDB lineage: Bacteria > Actinomycetota > Thermoleophilia > Gaiellales > JALYLC01 > JALYLC01. The sequence continues at coordinate 41,233 of DASRQS010000074.1, forward strand.
GCTCGAGCTGAGCGACGAGGCGCGCGAGCGGATCGCCGCCGAGCAGCGGTCGAGGGTCAGCTTCGACATCGAGCCGCTCGGCGAGCTGGTGAAGCTGACCGTCGTCCACGACGGGTTCGAGCCGGGCAGCACCGTCGCGTCGATGGTCGGCCGTGGGTGGCCGCGCGTCCTCTCGAGCCTCAAGACGCTGCTCGAGACGGGCGAGGCCCTGCCTCCCAACGCGGAGCCGCCCGTCTCCGCCCAGCTGACGACCGGCCGGGACGGGGAGATCGCAGGAAGATGACGACCCCGGCGATGTGAAGCGGCATTGACGGAGACACCTACAGACGAACGCAAGGAGAGAGACGCAATGACACAGCACACGATCGGAACACGAGACGAGTGGCTGGTGGCACGGCTCGAGCTGCTCGAGGAGGAAAAGGAGCTGACCCGGCGCAGCGACGGGCTGGCGCGACGGCGGCAGGAGCTGCCGTGGGTCCCGATCGACAAGGAGTACCGGTTCGAGACCGACGAGGGCGACGCCACGCTGGCGGACCTCTTCGGAGGCCGCTCGCAGCTCCTCGTCTACCACTTCATGTTCGGACCTGATTTCACGGCAGGGTGTCCTTCGTGCTCCGCGATCGCGGACGGCTTCGACGGATCCGTCATCCATCTCGCGAATCACGACGTCACGCTGTGCGCGGTCTCGCGGGCACCGATCGAGAAGCTGCAGGCGTTCAAGCGGCGCATGGGTTGGAGCTTCCCGTGGGCGTCGTCGGGCAGCGACTTCAACCACGACTTCCAAGCGGGATACACCGAGGCGGAGCAGCGCGCTCGCGTCGGCAACTACAACTTCCGCACGGTCGACCTGGGGCCGTCGCTCGACGCCGGCAAGGAGGGCCCGCTCGCCGACTTCGCGGCGAGCGCCGGCACCGACTGGGCGACGTTCACGCGGGAAGCTCCCGGCGTGAGCGCGTTTGCGCTCGAGGACGGCATCGTCTACCACACGTACTCGGCCTACGCGCGTGGGCTGGACGGTCTCTGGGGCATGTACCAGTGGCTCGACCGGGCACCACGCGGGCGAAACGAGAAGGGGCTCTGGTGGCGCCACCACGACAAGTACGACAGCGAGTGAGCCCGTGGTCGCCAGATCGGCACCACAGCGCGCTCGAGACCGCCGCGTCCCTGCCTGAGGTCGCGTGATCGCCATCCTGGTCGCGCTGCTCGCCCTGCCGGCGCCGAACGCGCCGATCCCAGCCGCACCGGTCCCGCTCGCTGCCGCATTGCGGAGCACGGAACGGTCGCTGAACGCCGCGATCGACCGGTGGGACCCGTCGGCTCCCCCGCCGCGCGAGGTGACCCTGCTCGCGCTCTACGAGCAGCGGATCTTCCGTACGCTCGGGAGCAACCGCAGGCTCGCCCGCGCGGTCGTGAAGCTCGACCGCGCGGCGGCCGACGACGTCGCCGCGCGCACCGACCTCGCGTCGCTCTCCTCGCGCTCGCCACCGCTCGGGAGTGCGCCCCGCGTCGGCGCAGCGCCTCCGGCCGACCGGTTAGGCGCGTGGTATCGCGAAGCGCAGGCGCGCTTCCGCATCCGGTGGCAGCTCCTCGCCGCCGTCAACTTCGTGGAGTCCGCGTTCGGCAAGGTACGGAACAGCAGCAGTGCGGGCGCGCAAGGCCCGATGCAGTTCGAGCCCGCGACCTGGCGAGCTTACGGCCTCGGCGGGAACGTGCACGATCCGCGCGACGCCATCCTCGGGGCAGCCAACTACCTCGCCGCGAGCCACGGATCGACGAACGAGCGCGACGCGCTCTACCACTACAACCCCTCGCGACTCTACGTCGACGCCGTCATTCGCTACGCGAACCGGATGTCACGAGATCCGCGTGCCTTTTTCCGCTACTACAGCTGGTCGGTCTACATCCGCACGCGGAACGGCTATCCAAGAGTGACCGGACCGCGCTGATTCTGTTCTCCGCGCGCGGGCGATTTCCCCTAGTCCCGGCGGGACTGGGACGAGGGCGGTCAGCCTGGGCGTGCGCGGCCGCCGAATGGCAGCTCGAGCGTCAGGTGTGTCCCTGCGCCGGGCGGGCTGTGGAGGGAGATCGTGCCGCCGATCGCCTCCGCACGGTCTTTCAGCCC
>DASRQS010000075.1:0-34639 GCA_035696365.1 Gaiellales bacterium
CCCATCGGGGTCTGACCCGGATTTGTTCACCAAGGCCGAGTCCTATTCCCGCTCGGCGCTGGCGAGCACGACGAGGTTCCGATCGGGATCAAGCAGGCGCAGGATGAAGTAGCCGTCCGTCTCCTCGATCGGGCCTGGATCTAGGCCGGCCTCCTCCAGGCGCTTGCGCTCGGGCTCCAGGGGAAGGACGCCGAGCGTCAGGGTGGTGTGGCCCGCGTGCTCCTTCTGCTCGGAGAGCTGGACCTCCGCGCTCTCGCTGAACTGCCATTCCACCAATCCGGGCATGGGACGGCGAAGCGGAGGCCGGCCGAACAGCTTCTCGTACCAGGGCGCGCTCGTGGCGACATCGCTGCAGCTGACGTGGGCAAAGACGGTCTCGATGCTCATGCTCGTATCCTCTCCGTTGGATGAGCGTGCGGGCGGCGGCTGCCCGTATCGACATCTTCCGCCGGATGCGGCGCGCAAACGCGCTGACCGAGCACGTGCGCGTCCGCGACCTGCTCGAGGCACGGGACGGGCGCGACGGCTTTGCCGGACGCGTGCGTCGTACCAGGTGCAAGCGGCGGTCAGTTGCTTCGCGTCACGAATCTCCGACGGATGTCGGATTGTCGTTTCTCCACGGCAACGACATCGTCCGGTGTGGCGGAACGAATCCGCCTCCACGCCGGCGACATGAGGAGAGCCGTGATGCCAATCGACGGGAACATCCGGTCCGCGGGAATCGGCAAGGTGGTCTTGGCGATGGTGCTGGTCGCGGCCGCGGGGATCGTGTTCATCTCACGGAGCGACGCACTGGCTCTCGCCGCCGACAGCCGGCAGCACCGGACGTTCGATGTCAATTTCACGAAGTGGGAAACACGTCTCCCTGCCGGTCATGCCACGTTCGCAGGCGTTCTCATGGCGGGCCGCGTCGGAGGAGAGGTCGGCCGTGGGCGCTACGCCGAGCAGATCCTCAGCGACGACACGACGGTGCAGCCCCGCCTGTGGCTGGGCCACGCCCGCTACGCCTTCACGGGCAGCGCGCACTCCTTCGTCGCGGATGTGCACATCACGGAGAACGACACGAGACTTCCGATCATCGCGACGATCCGTGGCATTGTCACCGCCGGATGGCTGAAGGGCGCGCAGATCACCGGGAATTACCGGCAGTGGGACCCATGTCCCATCCCGACGCCGGGCAACAAGGCGGGTCGCGCGTGTTATCAGGGCATCCTTCAGCTCGAGCCCGCTCCGAGTGAATAGGGAAGCTTCAGGCTCCCGGTCTGTGCGGACAGGAGGGCGAAGTACGGGCCGGGGTCCTCTCTCGCTTGGGCCGGAGTCTGGGAACGCTGCGTCGTGCTTCCGCTCACGCTTCCGGTGCCGCCCGCGGCGCGTGACGGCTTTCGGCGTGCCGCGGCAGACCATCGTCCGGGATCGCCTCCCACGGAGCGGCGTAGGCCACGAACTGGCGGACGCTCGGCCGGATCCCCGGATCGCCGTCGAACGCGCCCATACGGATGCCGATCGGATCTGCGTGGCCGGCGTTGCGGCCGAAGATCGCCGACCCGCACTCTCCGCAGAACCATTTCTCACCGCCGCGCTCGGGCTTCCACACGCGTAGCTTGTCGTTGCCGGCCGTCACCTGGAACGTCCCGGCTGCGGGGTGTGCGTTCGCCGAGGCCGCCGTGCCGCTGCGGCGCTGGCACCGCTTGCAATGGCAGTAGCTCGCGATCGCGAGCGGTGCCGTCACCTCGAAGCGCACGGCTCCGCAGTTGCAGCCACCGGTGAGTGGGAAATCGGTCATCTCGGCTCCCAACGGGATGGAGGGTGCTCTCGGGACGGCTGCGACTCTACGTCAGGCGGCGATAGCGCAGATCGCCGGGATGAGCCGGCGCGAGCGCTGGAGCGGCTGGCAGCGGGAGCCGTTTCACGAGCGAGAGCCGCAAGCACGTCTCCGTGTGGCAGAAGGGGGAGCCGGTCACGGACCCGTGACGTCCCCGAGCGCGCGGGAAAAGCGCTCGGCCGAGCGCTGCTCCGTGTGACGGCGGTCACGTCCAGAGCGTGGGGGAGCGCACAACGCGGGCACTTGCGGCGCCCTACCTTGAAGTCGTCAGCCCGCAGTGCGACTTCGAAACAAGGAATCCGCCATGGCCACCACGACAGCAGCGCCGAGTCTGACCTTCCTCCGCAGGAAGACGGCGCACGGCGCGCGGCGCGCTGTGTCGCGCAGGCGGTGGAGCCTCGCCGGAACGCTCGAGATCTCGCTCGCGCCGTCGCTCGCCCAGCGCCATACGCTCAACTTCTGGCCCCGCATTCCCTATGCGAATCGCGAGGCCATGGCCGAGCCGATGGAGGAGATCATCGGGTTGCTGCGCGACCCCGCGGCCGAGATCCCCGAGGAGGCGCTGTCGAGCATCCTCGGCCTCGCGACCCATCCCGCCTCGCCGGCGTTCGGTCCGTATCCGATTCAAGCGCGCTTCGCCGCGTATTCGCTGGCGGACGAGCTCCGCACGCCCGCCGCCGTGGAAGTGCCGTGATTCCGGCGCTCTCCGGCAGGCGCAGATAGCAGCCGGCCGGAGCGCACTGGAGGCCGTCCGGTTACCGGATCGATCTGGTCAATCCCGGAGAGGGAGCGGCGATGCCCCTGCCATTCACCAACCTCGTTCAGGCGATGATCGACGATCGTCGCGTCCAGGCACCGAGCGCGCCACGCCCTGGCGCGCCGGAGCGCCCCAACCGCGCCCGGCACGCTGCCGACCAGGCCGACGAGGAGCTCGCAGACGCTGCGCGCACGGTGCCAGTTGCCGCGCCGGCCGCTGCGCGGGCGCGCATCTCGAGCGTTGAGAGCGGTCGTCTCAGACGGGAATCGTGAGACTCTCGAGGTCGCCCGGGTAGTCGGTGAGGATGTCGATTCCGTCCGGGGTCACCACGACGGTGTCGGAGTGGCGGAAGCCTCCGATGTCAGAGGCGTAGATGCCGGGCTCGATCGTGAAGACCATCCCCGGCTCGATCGGCGTGTGATCGCCGAGGTCGAGGAACGGCGCCTCGTGGTTGCGCAGGCCGATGGCGTGGCCGGTGTGCTGCCGCCAGTAGGGAAGCAGGTCGTTGGCCTCGAGGTAGCGCATGACGGCGCCGTCGACGTCGGCGCAGGTGACGCCCGGTCGCAGGGCGGAGAAGGCCACCTGTTGCGCGGCCACGGTGTGCTCGAAGAGGCGGCGCATCTCGTCGGTCGGCGGCCCGATGATCATGGCGCGCTCGAGCTCGGCGTTGTAGCCCCAGATCGGCGCGCTCGTCTCGGTCACGAGCACGTCGCCCGGCTGGAACTCGATGTTGTGCGCAACGGCGTGCGCCCACGAGCTGCGTAGCCCGATCTGCCCGCGGTAGCCCGCCGACACGCCGTCGGACGAGGCCTGACCGCCGGCTTCGCCGAGCGCCGCGAGCATCGCGAGCGTCGCCTCATGGCCCGCCCGGAGACTCGCCTCGGCCTCGGTGGCGGCCGGCCGCGAATACTCTTGCAGCAGGCGATGGGCGTGCTCGCACCAGCGCGCGCTCTCGCGGATCAGCGCGATCTCGCTCGCGCTCTTGCGCACCATCATCTCCTCGATGACCGCCGAGAGCGGGCTCACGGCGCTCGCGGAGATGTCGCCCAGCGCCGGACCCTGGTAGCCGAGGATCCCCGGATAGCCGTCCTGGTCGGCTCCGATCGAGCCGCGGATGCCGAGCTCGCCCAGGAGCCGGGCGAGAATGAGCATCGGGTGCTCGATGCCGGGATACTCGGGGTAGGACTCGACCCGCTCGAAGGTGGTCTCGGCACGCACCCGCTCGACCTCGAACTCGGGGACGAGGACTGCCATGTCTCCCGAGGCGCTCTGCGCGTAGATGACAGGGCGCTCGGTCGAGAGAAAGACGAAGCCCGTGAAATACCGGATGTAGTCGGCGTCGAACAGCACGTAGCCCGTCTGGCCTGAGCGGCGCACGTGCTCGAGCAGTCGCTCGCGCCGGGCTTCGAATTCGGCTGCCGGGATGCCAGTGCGCGGGGGCGTGCTCTGTTCCATCTCGATTCCTTCTGCTTGCCGGGGCGTGGCAAGGCCGGAGGATACGGCAGTACGGGACACTCGGGGTCTGACCCTTGATGTCCCGCTCCAGGTTGCAAAAACGTACGCGCAGCCCGCCAGTTCTCCGAACTCCCTCAGCCGGACGGCGTGCCGAGTGCGGTCTCGATCTCGGCGATCGCCGCGCGCTCGGCCTCGCTCGCGGCCTGGTCGTTGCCGCGCTCGCGATGCGCGTCCGCGACCTTGTTTGCGAGGCCGAGCGAGAAGCGCCTGTAGGCCTCGGCTTCGCCGGGCGCCTTCGCCTCGACCAGGGCGACGGCATCGCGCAGGTGTTGCAACCCGTGCTCACGAAGTTCCTCGGGCGAGTGGGCGCGGGTGCGGTCGAGCTCGGGCCGGGCCGACACGATCTCGTCCAGCAGCTCGCTCTCTCCGTGGTGCTGCTGTCGCGCCTCGACATACGACCTGGCGATCGAGATTGTCTCGCGGAACGTCCCGCCCCGCTGCGCCGTGACCACGATCATGCCCGCAGTCGGCGGGCCCTGGACGACGAGATGCCACTCCTCGTCCGTGAAGTCGGCCTTGCCAGCCATCGTTCGTCCTTCCTAATTCTCGACGGTCACGAGCGTGCCGATCGGGGTGTAGGGGAACACCTTCGCGGCCGCCTTCAGCGGCAACTCGACGCATCCGAGGCTCTGGGGCGTCCCGAAGGAGTTGCGGTTGAAGGCGTGGATCGCATCGCCGTGGTTGAAGTAGCTGATGTAGCGGATACCCGGATCGTCGTAGCTCGACCCATCGGGGTTGGTGCCGCGCATCTCTCCCACCGGCACGTGCTCGAACACGGGGAAGGTGCCGACCTGCGTCGGCGCTGCCGGCACGCCGGTGTTGCCGGGCGAGCGCAGGAGCACGTGGCCGTTGTGCCAGAGGTTGAGCGATTGCGGCAGCTTGCGATGCACGAACACGTAGCTGTAGCCCTTCGTGCGCCGCTTGCCGGCGATCGCATCGGTCATCAGCGCCTGCCAGAAGAGCGGGCCCGGCAGTCCGTCCACGACGAGTCCGTGCTTGTGCTGGAACATCATCACCGCCCCGCGTGTGATCACGTTGGCCTGGCCGGGCTTCCAGAGCTTGCGCAGCTCCCAGGGCGTCTTCCGGAAGCGCCAGTTGAAGTGCCCGGCGGGCGGTGCGCGGGCGGCGACGAGCTGGGCGCCCGTGGACGTCGAGACGGCGTTCGCGCTCGGTGTCCAGTCGACCGGCAGATACCCGAGCTGCGCCAGGACCTGCTGCATCCGTAGCATCGAGCCGGGCGGGATCTGCCAGCGCAGCGTGCGCGTCAGCTTGGCTCCGGTCTGGCCCGCGAGGTGCACGGCCTGCGGCAGCGCAACACGCACCTCGGTACCGAGCCCGAAGCCGAGCCCTCGAGGCTGGAAGGCCAGCGTGTGCTCGTCGAGCAGGTGCCAGTTGCCCGGAAGCGCGGGGGAGAGGCGCGGCCTGCGATCGCCGAGCACCTCGCTGACCGGACTCGAGAACGTCAGCGTGAACTGCCGCTTGGGGCCGATCACGCTGCCGGGCGCGGGCTTGGCCAGTAGCTGTGGATAGGGGCGCGCCGGGAACCAGTTGACCCGGACGGGCTCGGACGGTCGCTCCCAAGTGCGGGCGGCCGCGGCGACGTCGACCGCGCCGGTCGCGTGCGCACCGCTGGCGACGAGGCCGATGGGCACCGTCGCCTGGGGCTGTGCGAGGCGCCGCGCGGGCTTTCCGGCCAGTGAGATGAGGCTCACGGGCTGGTCGAACGCGACCGTGACCGGGCCGCCGGCCTTGATCTGCAGCCAGCGGCCGACCAGGTGGGCGCTCGGAGTCACGACCGTGAACGTGCGATGGTCGGTGCCACCGACGAGCCAGCCGGCCCAGCCGGGCCGTTGCACCGTCAGCTCGACCGACAGGCGCTCGCCGCTCCCGACGGTGCCCCGCGGCATGACGTCTCCATCGCGCACCGTCAGCGGCACCTTGGCGCCGTTCGCCGAATGCACCTCGATCGCAGTGATCCGGCCGGCGAAGCGCGGAGCCACGACGTGCGCGAGCGCGTCCCCGGGCGCGCCGAGGCGCGCGCTCGGCCAGAGGACGAACGCCGCCACGCCGAGGCTGCAGATCGCCACCGCAACCAGCGCGGCCGCACAGAACCAGACACGCGCACGCACCGCCAGCACCACTCCCCACACCCGTCTCGGTTGCTCAGGGCACCCTTCATGATGGACCCGATCGGTCTCGAGCGCGTCCGGGTGGCAATTCTGATGCGTGCGCTCGAGCTCCTGCCGACGACTTCGTGCCGTGAATAACTTGGGGTCAGACCCCAAGTTATACACGCCACAAGGTCCAGCCTGCCCGCCGCTGCGAGCGCGCCTAGCGCCGGTGTCGAATACGGTTGGGGTCAGGCCTGCTGTGCAGGGCCACACCACCGCCGGGAGGCGCAGAATGCCGGACGACGACAAGGCTCCAGCGTCGAGCGACGTCGTGATCGAGAGCTTCCGCACGCAGATGGAGATCCTCCAGCTGATGCGCAAGGACGCGAAGAGCAGCCAGCCCGATCCCGCGCAGCTCCTGCAGTTGGCCGAGGCCTACGCGTGGCTGCGCGACCCGGGCCAGCCGCACTGATCAGACCACCGGCGTGAGCGCGCCCACCGGTCGCCTGCCGTTCGCGCCCGAGCCGCGCTTCCAGATCGTCCTGCTGCATCCCGAGATCCCGAACAACACCGGTGCGATCGGGCGCACGGCAGCCGCCACGGGCTGCCGGCTGCACATCGTGCATCCGATCGGCTTCGACATGGGCGAGCGCGCGCGGCGCCGCGCCGGCCTCGACTACTGGCACCTCGTGGACTGCGTCGAGCATGAGAGCTTCGAGGCGTTCGTCGCGGCCGAGGGCCTCGCGGGCGCGGACTCCCGCATCTGGCTCTACTCGACGCGGGCTGCGCGCCCGCACTGGGAAGCGACCTTCGCCGAGGGCGACTACCTGCTCTTCGGCTGCGAGACGACTGGGCCGCCCGAGGCCGTCCGGCGCTGGGCGGGAGAGCAGCGCAGCGTCACGCTGCCGATGATCGACGACCCGGCGGCGCGCAGCCTCAACCTGGCCAATGCCGTCTGCGCTGCGGTCTACGAAGGGCTGCGACAGGTCGCCTGAGCTCCCTACAGCATCGGTCCGTAGTACTCGCTGGCGCTGTCGCGGTAGGCGCCGTACCCGGCCGACTTGTCGAATTCTGGTGCGTCCTTGATCTGCTGCTTGGTGAGGTCGATCTGCACCGTCTGCTGGTCGTGGTCGACGACCCGCACGGCCGCGGCCGGGATGAGCGACATGCGCCCGAACAGCCATCCGCCCGTGTCCACGACTATGTGGCCCTCGTCGGGCGCGATCGCGAACGAATCGACATGACCGATCTCGCCATCGTTGGCGACGACCTTGTAGCCCGCGTAGTCCGGGCCATCGTCGGCACCGGGCGCGAACTCGAAATCCGGCTGCGGATCTGGCCAGTTCCAGAGTGCTGGCATTGGCGGCACGGCCATCGGATCTCCTCTCGCGGGGGCGGGCTGACGGAAGCATTGTCCCCGCCAGGAGCGGCCGTAAACGGTCAGGACTCGGCGAGTGCGAGCGTCCGTTTGGGGGGCTCGGAGGCGGGCACAGGCGACGGCGGGGGAGTCCGCAGCAAGAAGAACGCCGCCACGGCGCCCACCGCCACGCAGGCTGCCCCGATCAGGAACGAGAGCTGGAAGCCGCTCGTGAGGGCGGCGGGCAGGGCGTCCCCGCCGGCCACGAGCGAGCGAGCGTGATCGGTCGAGATCGTGCCGAGCACAGCGAGGCCGATCGCACCGGACATCTGCATCGACACGTTGACGATGCCCGAGGCGAGACCGGCGTCGGCGCTCGGAACCTGCGCCATCGCGATTGCGAGCAGCGGGATGAAGGCGGTGCCCACGCCGAGCCCGAGCACGATCATCGCCACGAACATCCCGGGGAAGTAGGTCGTGTGCTCGCCGAGACGTGCCATCAGGAGCAGGCCCGCCAGCGAGGTGACGAGCCCGGGCAGCATCACGTGGCGCGCGCCGAAGCGGCTCATCAGTCGCGCGGTGACGCCGGCCGAGAGCACGCCCACCGTGAGCGAGAGCGGGAGAAAGGCGACGCCCGTGCGCAGCGCGCTGTAGCCGCGCACGCGCTCGAGGTAGAGCGCCCCGAGGAAGAACGTCGAGAACAGGCCGGTCGCCAGGAGGCCGCGCACCAGGCTCGTGCTCGCGAGACCCGGAACGCGGAGGATGCGCAGCGGCATGATCGGATTCGCCAGGCGCGCCTGGAGGGCGAAGAACACGGCCAGCAGGAGGACGGACACGCCGCCGTACGTGAGCGTGTGCATGGAGCCCCAGCCGTGATCCGGCGTCGTGACGATGCCGTAGATGCCCACCATGAGCGCGAGTGTGACCGTGATGGAGCCCAGCACATCGACGCCGTGGTCGATGCCCAGGGCCTCGCTCTCCTCGAGCAGCGCGCGTCCGAGCAGCACCGTGACCGCGCCGATCGGGAGGTTGAGGAAGAAGATCCAGTGCCAGTTGACCACCTGGGTCACGAGCCCGCCGACGAGCAGCCCGATCGACCCGCCGCCGACTGCCACGAAGATGTAGGCGCTCATCGCCTTCGCGCGCTCCGCGGGCTCGGGAAACTCGGTCACGATCATCGCGATGATCACCGAGGAGGAGACGGCGCCGCCGAGCCCTTGCAGGAAGCGCGCGGCGATCAGGAAGTTCTGATCCTGGGCCAGGCCGCAGAGCAGGGAGGCGAACGTGAACAGCGTCACCCCGCTCAGGAACACGCGCTTGCGCCCGAGCAGGTCGCCGAGGCGGCCGGCCAGCAGCAGGAAGCTGCCGAAGGCGATCAGGTAGGCGTTGATGATCCAGGTCAGGTTGGCCTGCGCGATGTGCAAGTCGCGCTGGATGACGGGCAGGGCGACGTTCACGACCGAGCCGTCGAGCGTGTTCATGAGCATCGCCATGCAGACGACGCCAAGGGCAATCCAGCGACGCCGGTCACCGGTGCGTGTGAGTGCGGCTGCCTTCATCGGAAGGCACTCTAGCAATGATCATCCATGGAATAGTGACGATCTTGTGAAATGGGATGATCCCACACATGCTACGATTCGCACGTAATGGAGACGACGCATACCACGGGCGCGATCGTGCTGCTGACTCGCTTGGCGCGCGTCGTGTATCGCCGCAGCACCGAGGAGCTGCTCGGCATCCGCCTCAAAGAGCTGATGGCGCTCGCGTATCTGCGCGATCACGAGGCCACCTCGCAGCAGGGTCTGATGCAGGCGTTCTCGCTGGATGCGAACACCTGCGTGCTCCTGCTCAACGAGCTCGAGGCCGCCGGCTACGCCGAGCGACGGCGCGATGCGACGGACCGCCGTCGTCACCTGCTGGCGCTCACGCCCGCCGGCAGGCAGGCGCTGGAGCGCGGTGAGCGGGCTCAGGAGGGCATCGAGGACGAAGTACTCGGCGCGCTCAGCCCGCAGGAGCGCGAGACGCTGCGCGGCCTGCTCAGCCGGGCGCTGGAAGCGCCCGCGCCGGCCGTCTCAGCGGACGACGAGCACGTCGCAGTGCGCGTGGGTGACGACGCGGGTGGCGGTCGAGCCCATTAGGAAGCGCTCGACGCCGTGCCGTCCGCGGTGCCCCACGATGATGAGATCGAACTTGCCGCGCTCCGCCTCGTCGACGATGGACTCGGCCGGATGGCCGACCGCCTCGATCGACTGAGCCTCGACGCCGGCCTCCTTGAGCTTGGCGACGGCCTCGGCAAGCTCGCGCTTGTGCTCGTCGATATCGCCGCTCATGACGGGCCCGGCGCTGCGCGGCCCCGACGGCTGCAATGGCACGACACTGATCACGGTCACTTCGGTATCGCCGCCCCGCGCGATCCGCGCCGCGCGCGTGAGCACGCGACCCGCTTCCTCCGAGCCGTCGTATGCGATCAGAACCTTCATCGCGCGCCTCCTTTGGTTGGCCGGCGCCGATTGTAGCTTCGGCCACGAGAGCGCAGCTTGTGACATGAATAACTTGGGGTCTGACCCCAAGTTATGCGGTCCGTTCGAGGCCGGCCTTCAGCCGGTGGCTGCGACTGCCGCTGGCGCTGCGGCCGTCGGCAGGTACAGCTCGTGCACGTAGTCGCGCAGCATGCGCGTCGCCAGGAGCTCCGGGGCCAGCTCGCTGATGGTGCGGCGGATCATTCCCAGCCAGGCGCGGGGGAGTCCGCCGCTGCGCTCGTGGAAGCGCGGCGCCAGCTCGTGCTCGATCAGGTCGAGGATGGAGGCCGCCTCGCGGGCGTCGCGGGTGCCGGGGTCGATGTCCGGGCCCTCCGCCGACGGGATCGCCCAGCCGAACGCCGGGGCATAGCACTCGTCCCACCAGCCGTCCAGGATGGAGAGGTTGAGCACGCCGTTCAGGGCGGCCTTCATGCCGCTCGTCCCGCAGGCCTCGAGAGGGCGAAGTGGAGTGTTGAGCCAGACGTCGACGCCCGACACGAGCACGCTCGCCAGCGCCATGTCGTAGTCGGCCAGCATGATCACGCGGTGGCGGACGTCGTGGCCCGCCGCGAATGCCCCGAACTCCTCGATCAGGCGCTTGCCCTCGCTGTCGTGCGGGTGGGCCTTGCCGGCCACGAGCAGCTGCACGGGCCGCTCGCTGCTGGTCAGGATGCGAACCAGCCGCTCGCGCTCGTGCAGCAGGAGCGTCAGCCGCTTGTAGGTCGGCACCCGGCGAGCGAAGCCGAGCGTGAGGGCCCGCGGGTCGAGCACGCCGCCCAGCCAGGCGCTGTCGCGAGGATCGTCGCCGCGCTCGCTCGCCTGTCGCGCGAGGCGCCGGCGCACCTCGTCGACGAGGCGCAGGCGCGCGTCCGCGCGCGCCTCGAACAGCTCGGCGTCGGAGACGGAGGCGAGGTGGTCCCAGCCCTCCAGGCGCGCGCCGTAGCCGTCGCCCAGGCGCGCGCGATAGAGCGAGCCGAACTCGGGCCCGACCCAGGTCTCGGCATGCACGCCGTTCGTGACATGGGTGATCGGGACGTGCTCGGGCGCCACGCCGGGGAAGAGCGGCGCGAACATGGCGCGGGCCACGCGGCCGTGCAGCCGGCTGACGCCGTTCACGCGCGCCGCCATGCGGATGCCGAGGGCGGCCATGTTGAAGACGCCGGGATCACCCGGATCGGCGCCCAGCGCCAGCAGGCGCTCGAGCGGGAGGCCCGTCGGCACGCCGCCCTCGCCGAAATAGCGCGCGACGAGCTCGTGCGAGAAGCGGTCGATGCCCGCAGGGACCGGCGTATGCGTCGTGAAGACCGTGTGCGCACGCACGACCTGCAGCGCGTGCTCGGGGTCGCTGCCGCCCTCGACGAGCCCTCGCACGCGCTCGAACCCGAGGAACCCCGCGTGTCCCTCGTTCATGTGGAACACGCCCGGCTCGACGCGGCAGGCCGCGAGCGCCTTGACGCCGCCGATGCCGAGCAGGATCTCCTGGCGCAGCCGGTGCTCGCTGTCGCCGCCGTAGAGGCGGTCGGTGACGACTCGCTCGGCCGGGGCGTTGGCGTCGACGTTCGCGTCCAGCAGCAGCAGCTGCACCCGCCCGACGTCGACCCGCCAGAGCGCGGCGTGCAAGGGCGCCCCGGGCAGCGGGACCGAGATCATGAGCGGGGAGCCGTCGGCGCTGCGCACGCGGGTCATCGGAAGCAGCTCGGGGTCGAGCTCGATGAACTCCTCCTGCTGTGCCCCGCTGGGCGTGAGCACCTGGCGGAAGTAGCCGTTCCGGTAGAACAGGCCGATGCCGAAGATCGGGACGCCCAAGTCGCTGGCCGCCTTGAGATGATCGCCGGCCAGGATGCCGAGCCCGCCGGAGTACTGGGGCAGCGCCTCGCTGAGGCCGAACTCGGGTGAGAAGTAGGCGATCGCCGCCGGGGCGTCGGGCAGGGACTGGTACCAGCTCGGGGCTGCGAGGCGCTCGTTCAGGCGCACCTCGGCGCGCGCCAGCCGCTCGCGGAAGCCAGGGTCGGCCGCCAGCGCGGCGAGGCGCTGGGGCGGGACGCTGGCAAGCATGACCACGGGATTGCCGGAAGCCGCGACCAGGCCCTCCGGGTCGACCTCGCGGAGCGTGGCCGCGATCTGCTCGTCCCAGGTCCACAGGAGATTGCGCGCAATCCGGTCGAGCGGCTCGAGACCCTCGGGCAGGCGCTGCGCGAGCGGGGAGTGGTCGGCGGGCGGGGTCATGTCGAGTCTCCCCGGTGATGAATTGGGCTGGTCGTCATGGGCACTGCTCCCGGCGCGCGCCGCGCACTGCGCTCGACACGCGCCGCCTGGCACGGCTAGCGTCCAGGTCATCGCAGGAGACGGACTCCCAGGCCGCGAGGGTAGCGTAGCGTGAGCGGTGCGACCCGCTTCCAGATGCTGGTGCGTCCGGGGAACCCTGACTTCCTCGACCTCCCGTGGCGGGAGCCGCTGGCCGAGTGGGAGAGCGATCGCCTGGTCGAGGTGACGCGCGGCATCCACCGCCACGTCGTGCGCTTCGTGAGCTACGGCGAGCGGCTCTACGCGCTCAAGGCGCTGCCGCCGCGCGTCGCGCGGCTCGAGTACCGGCTTTTGCGGGCGCTCGACGATGCGGTCGTGCCCGTCGTCGACGCGGTCGGTGTGGTCACGCAGGATGCGGCCGACGATGGGCAGGAGCCCGAGGCCGTCCTGATCACCCGGCACCTGGACTTCTCGCTGCCCTACCGCAGCCTGTTCAGCGGGCCCGGCGTGCCCGACCTGCGCAACAGCCTGCTGGACGCCCTGGCCGAGCTGCTCGTGCGCATCCACCTGGCCGGGTTCTTCTGGGGTGACTGCTCGCTCTCGAACACGCTCTTCCGGCGCGATGCGGGAACGCTCTCGGCCTATCTCGTCGATGCGGAGACCGGCGAGCTGCACCCGCAGCTCAGCCCCGGTCAGCGTGCGCACGACCTCCAGATCGCCGCGGAGAACGTGGCCGGCGAGCTGCTCGACCTCGAGGCCGCCGAGGTGGGACTGCCCTCGGGGCTCGATCCGATCGAGACGGCGGCCGAGGTGCCGCGACGCTACCAGGCGCTGTGGTCGGAGCTGACGCGCGAGGACGTGTTCGGGCCGGACGAGACCTACCGCATCGACGAGCGCCTGCGCCGCCTCAACGAGCTCGGCTTCGACGTCGAGGAGGTCAAGCTCGTGGGCGACGCGGGTGGTCAGAGCCTGCGGCTCAACCCGCAGGTCGTCGAGCCGGGCCACCATCGTCGTCGGCTGCACACGCTCACCGGTCTCTACGTGCAGGAGAACCAGGCCCGCCGGCTGCTCAACGACCTGGCCACGTTCCGGGCCACGGGCGAGCGCGCAGGCACGCCCGAATCGGTCGTCGCCTATCGCTGGCTGACGGAGTGCTTCGAGCCGTCCATCGCGAGGGTGCCGGTGGAGCTGCGCGGCAAGCGGGAACCCGCCGAGCTGTTCCACGAGATCCTCGAGCACCGCTGGTTCATGTCCGAGGCCGCGCGGCGCGATGTCGGGATGCCCGCCGCGGTGAGCTCGTACGTCGACACCGTGCTGCGCGACCGGCCCGACGAGAAGGCGGTGCTGACGCCCGAGAGCGAAGAGGATCTCCTCTAGACGAACGCGCATACATCGGCGCCAGGCACCGATCTGCGCATCACGTGCCGTCCAGCTGGCGCTCGATGCCGGCGAGCGGCACGTGCGCCCAGGCGGGCCGGTTGTCCAGCTCGTAGCGCAGCTCGTAGAGCGCCTTCTCCAGCTCGCAGGCCGCCAGCAGCGCGTCGCGCGGCGCGCCGGCAGGTGGCAGCAGGGACTGGTCGATCGTCGCCTCGTAGCCGCCCAGGAAGGCCGTGCGCGCGTCGTCCTCCCAGCCGGGCGGCGCGGGCACGCCGCGTTCGCGGCCCGTCTCGGCCGCGTACGCAAAGGAGCGCAGGATGCCCGCGACATCGCGCAGCGGGGTGCTCTTCCGCCGCCGCTCTGCCAGTGGCCGGGCCGGCTCGCCCTCGAAGTCGATCACGACCCAGTCGCCCCGCGCCCACAGCACCTGGCCGAGGTGGTAGTCGCCGTGCTGTCGGATCGCCATGCCGCCGCGGCCGGCCGCATGTAGGCCCCGCAAGAGCTCGACGAGCTCGTCGCGGCGCGCGCGCAAGGGCTCGGGTATCTCCGCAGCGGTTGCGCCTGCGTCGTCGAGCGCCTCGGGACAAAAGGCGGGGTCGTCGCGATCGGAGGCCAGGGCGGCGTGCATGCGCGCGGTGACCTCGCCCAGGCGGCCGACCCGCGAGAGGAACTCGTCCGGGTCGGCGAGCGATGCGAGCGCGTCCTGCCAGCCGTCGCGCGCGTCCGGCACGAACTCCTGAAGGATGCCAAGCGTCGCGCTGATCGGCGCGCCCGAGTAGCCGTACCAGCCGCGCAGCCGGGGCAGGTGCTCGAACCCGTGCGCGTCCAGGAAGCGCAGCATCTCGAGCTCGACGCTCTCGCCGGGCTCGAGGCGGCGATAGGCCTTGAGCACGCAGCGCTCGCCGAACACCACCGAGCTGTTGGACTGCTCGCCCCCGATCGCGCGCACCGGCCCAAGGGCCGCCGCGGGGGGAAGGGGAGCGGCGAGCTCGAACTCGACCGCGCCTGCTTCCATCGCGAGGCGCTGCGAGCCGCGCAGGGCGGCGAGCAGCGCCGCCGCGAGCGCCGGGTCGGCGAGCTCGAGCACGGGCCGGCCGTCCGCGGCGACGCGATAGGGGAGCTGGTAGAGCTCGCCCGGGCCCTCTGCGAACGCGATCTCGAAGAGTGCCAGTGCGCAGTCCGGCGCCAGCGCGCCGCTGTCGACGATGCGGCCGCCGGCGAGCTCGCGCGACTTGGACCCGAACCAGCGCTGCTCCCGCACGAGCCACCCCAGCGCGTGCTCTCCGCTCACAGCTCGACGCGCAGCAGATGGGCCTGCTGCAGGCCCGGCTCGAGGCGCACGTAGTTGGGGCCGAGGCGCCAGGTGAACGTGGCGTCGCCGAGCAGGTCGGAGACGTCGAAGGCCGGCGGCAGGCCGAGCTCGGGCGGGATCACGACGACGCCCTCGTGCGGAGCCGCGGGATCGAGGTTGACACAGGCGATCACGGCGTTGTCGCCGGTGCGCTTGACGTAGGCGATCAGGTGCTCGTTCTCGGTCTCGAGGAAGGTGATGTTGTCGAGCTGCTGCAGCGCCGGGTTCGCGCGGCGCACGGCGTTGAGCCGGCCGATCAGCGGCAGCAGCGGGCCGCCCAGCGAGCGCTTCTTGAGCTCGTACTTCTCGGAGTTGAGGTACTCCTCACTGCTCTCGGTCAGCGGCAGGTTCTCGCAGCGCTCGAAGCCCGAGTAGATCCCGTAGCTCGGCGAGAGCGTCGCCGCCAGTACCAAGCGCGCCTCGAAGGCCGGCCGCCCGCCCGCCACGAGGTAGTGGTGGAGGATGTCGGGCGTGTTGGCGAAGAAGTTGGGACGGAAGAACTGCGGCAGCTCGGAGCGCGTGAGCTCGGTCATGTACGAGGTCAGCTCGGCCTTCGTGTTGCGCCACGTGAAGTAGGTGTAGGACTGGCTGAAGCCGGCCTTCGCCAGCAGCGCCATCATGGCCGGGCGCGTGAAGGCCTCGGCCAGGAAGACGGTCTCGGGGTGTTCCGCCTGTACCTCGGCGATCAGCCACTCCCAGAACGGCACCGGCTTGGTGTGCGGATTGTCCACGCGGAAGACCGTGACGCCCTGGGCGGCCCAATGCAGCACGACGTTGCGCAGGGCCGTCCAGAGCGCCTGCCAGTCGGGCGTGTCGAAGTTGATGTTGTAGATGTCCTGGTAGCGCTTGGGCGGGTTCTCGGCGTACTTGAGCGTGCCGTCGGGCCTGCGGTGGAACCAGTCGGGGTGCTCGCGCAGCCAGGGGTGGTCGGGTGAGCACTGGATCGCGAAGTCCAGCGCGATGGAGATGCCCAGCTCGGCGGCGCGCGCGGTCAGGCGCGCGAACTCCTCGGGAGTGCCGAGATCGGGATTGAGCGCGCTGTGCCCGCCGGCCTCGCCGCCGATGGCCCAGGGGCTGCCCGGGTCGGAGCGCCGCGCGGCCGGCGCGTTGTTGCGTCCCTTGCGGTGCGTCACGCCGATCGGGTGCACGGGCGGGAAGTAGAGGACGTCGAAGCCCAGCTCGGCGAACTCCGGTAGGCGCTTCTCGACGCCGGCGAAGCCGCCCCACGAGCGCGGGAAGAGCTCGTACCAGGAGCCGTAGGCCGCGCGCTCGGCATCCACCAGGACCTCGAGCGTCTGCTCTGCGACGATCTGCTCGGAGCGGTCGCCGACCTCGGCTGCGAGTCCTTCCTCCACCGTCAGCGACTCGACGCCGAGCAGCACCGCGCCCTCCGACAGCTCGCTCGCGAGATCGCTCTGCCCGGCCGCCACCTTGCGCTCGAGCTCGCGCCGCCAGGAGGCCAGCCGGTCGACCCATGCGACGATGCCGAACTGCCAGCGGCCGAGCTTGTCCGGCGCGAACGACCCGTGCCAGCGATCGAGGTCTTCGGGGATCTGCGTCAGTGGCACCTCGCGCCAGCGCCGGCTGCCTGGCGCGCGGTGGCGCAGCGCGCCGCCGAGCACCTCGTGCCCGTCGCGCAGGAGCGTCGCCCAGACGTCGACGCGCTCGCCGAGCGTGCGTTTGACCGGGTAACGGCCCGCGTCGATCTGCGGCCAGATGCGCTCGATGCGGATGCGATCGGGCCGCTGAACAGGGAGCTTCAAGAAGGCACCTCGACCAACGGGCGGGTGGGGTGGAATTCGGGTAGGCTTGCCGCCACCCTCGCAGAGTACGCCGCGCAGCGATGCCCAAACTCTTGGTTCGAGGCGCGGACGGCGGGGGGAGAAGACGGCGGGGGGAGAACGATGATGCGCCCGGGGGGTTCCGGGATCGAGAACGAGGGGACGCGATGGCCGCAGTGACGTTCGATGGCGTGGCGAAGGTGTACCCCGACGGTACTCGCGCGGTCAATCACTTCGACCTCGGCATCGAGGACGGCGAGTTCATGGTGCTCGTCGGGCCGTCGGGTTGCGGCAAGACGACGGCACTGCGCATGCTGGCGGGGCTCGAGGACATCAGCGAGGGCGTCGTCAAGATCGGCGAGCGGGTCGTCAATCACGTGCCGTCGCGCGACCGCGACATCGCGATGGTGTTCCAGAGCTACGCGCTCTATCCGCATCTCTCGGTCTACGAGAACATCGCCTTCGGCCTCCGCGTCAAGAAGGTGCCGAAGGCCGAGATCGACAAGCGCGTCAAGGACGCCGCCCGCATCCTCGACCTCGAGCAATGGCTCGACCGCAAGCCGCGCAACCTCTCCGGTGGACAGCGCCAGCGCGTTGCCATGGGCCGCGCGATCGTGCGGCACCCTCAGGCCTTCCTGATGGACGAGCCGCTCTCCAACCTCGACGCCAAGCTACGCGTGCAGACGCGCGCGGAGATCGCGAAATTGCAGCACGACCTGGGCGTCACGACGCTCTATGTCACGCACGACCAGGTCGAGGCGCTGACGATGGGCGACCGCGTGGCCGTGATGAAGAAGGGCGAGCTGCAGCAGGTCGACAACCCGCAGGTGCTCTATGACCGGCCGCTCAACCTCTTCGTCGCGGCCTTCATCGGCAGCCCCTCGATGAACCTCCTGGAGGGGAAGCTCGAGAAGTCCGGGGAGAGCTACCTCGTGCGCCTGAAATCGCAGACGCTCACCCTGGACGAGGAGGCGATCGCGGCACACGGCGCGCTCAAGGGCTACGAAGGGCGCGACATCATCGTCGGAATCCGGCCGGAGGACATGGATGACCCGGCGCTCGCACCGAGCATTGCGCCGGATCGGCATCTCAAGGGCAAGGTGGAGCTCACCGAGGCGCTCGGCTCCGAGATCATGGTGCACTTCTCGATCGACGCCGCGCATGCCGTCACCGAGGACGTGCACGACCTCCAGAAGGACGCCGGCACCGACCGGGCCCCAGGCACCGGCCTCGCAGCCGAGGGTGCGGGAGCCGTGATCGTCGGGCGCTTCGGTCCGCGCTCCCGCGTCAAGGTCGGCGACACGGTCGACGTCGCAGTGGACACGCGCTCGCTTCACTTTTTCGATCCCGAGACGTCTCTAGGGATCTACGACTAATTCTCCCGAAAGGAGACCCACGTGAGCAGGTTGCGAATTTCCTTGCTCGTTCTGGGCGCGGCACTCGCCTCGCTGACGGCACTGGCCACGACGGCCACCGCTTCCTCCCATCAGAAGTACGCGGTCAGCGGCAACTTGTCGTGGGTCGGCATCTGGAGCGGGGCGGAGCAGAAGCACTTCCAGGCGGTGCTGAGCGCGTTCCAGAAGAAGTTCCCTGGTGTAAAGGTCAAGTACACGTCCGCCGGCGACAACGTGCCGACCGTTCTCTCGACCGCCGTGGCGGGCGGCAACCCGCCCGATCTCGCCTCGATCGGCCAGCCCGGACTCGTCAAGCAGTTCGCGCAGCGCAAGGCGGTCAAGCCGATCGACTTCGTGAAGCCCGCGATGACGAAGAACTACACGGCGTCCTGGATCACGCTCGGCACG
Source organism: Gaiellales bacterium (assembly GCA_035696365.1). Classification (GTDB taxonomy): domain Bacteria; phylum Actinomycetota; class Thermoleophilia; order Gaiellales; family JALYLC01; genus JALYLC01. Next base: position 18,637 of record DASRQS010000075.1, read on the forward strand.
GTCTCGGGCCATCTCTATGGCATGGTCTTCAAGGGCGCCAACAAGTCGACGGTCTGGTACTCGGTAGCGGCCTTCAAGAACGCTGGCGTGAAGCCGCCCAAGACGTGGACCGAGCTGCTGGCCGATGCCAAGACGCTGCGCGCGTCCGGCACGCCCGCGTTCTCGATCGACGGCGGCGACGGCTGGCCCGAGACCGACCTGTTCGAGAACATCTACCTCCGGACGGCCGGTCCGGCCAAGTACGACCAGCTGGCCGCGCACACGATCAAGTGGACGGATCCCTCGGTCAAGACGGCGCTGAAGACGCTGGCCCAGATCTACGGTGACACGGGCAATATCTACGGCGGCACGAGCGGTGCCCTGCAGGCCCTGCTGGCCGACTCGGTCAACAACGTCTTCAGCACGCCGGCCAAGGCGGCCATGACGTTCGAGGGCGATTTCGTGCCGACCGCCGCCACCGTCAAGGCGACGGCGATCACCGGCTACAACGTGTTCCCGTTCCCGTCGATCAACGGCTCGCCGCCCTCCGTCGTGGGCGGCGGCGACACCGTCGTGATGTTCAAGGACACCCCGGCGGCTCGCGCGCTGATCTCGTATCTGGCGACCCCCGAGGCCGCGACCATCTGGGCCAAGCTGGGCGGTTTCTCGTCGCCCAACAAGGGCGTCAAGCCGAGCGCCTATACCGACACGCTGACGCGCACCACGGCGACGGCGCTGGCCCAGGCCAAGATCTTCCGGTTCGACATGTCCGACCTCGCGCCGGCGGCCTTCGGCGGTACGGCGGGTCAGGGCGAGTGGAAGATCCTGCAGGACTTCCTCAAGAATCCCAAGGACATCAACGGCACGGCCTCGAAGCTCGAGACCGCCGCCGCGGCGGCGTACAAGAAGTAGTTCGATGAGCAGCCCGAGCATCAGCGCGGAGCCCCCGTACGCGGGGGCTCCGCCCGATGGCGGCGAGCCGGGGCGGAGCCGCGCGTATCTCGTCACGGCCATGTTCCTCGCGCCGGCCGTGATCCTGCTGGCGGTCTGGATCGTCTACCCGCTGGGCTACACGATCTGGCGGAGCTTCTACGACCGCTCGGGCAACAACTTCATCTGGATCGACAACTACCGCACGCTCTTCTCGACCGATACGACACGCACGGCGATCAAGAACAACGCGATCTGGGTCGCCGTCGTGCCGGCGCTCGTCACGGCGATCGGGCTCATCTTCGCCGTCCTGACCGAGCGCATCCGCTGGGGGGTGGCGTTCAAGATTGCCGTCTTCATGCCGATGGCCATCTCGCTCTTCGCGGCGGGCGTGATCTGGCGGATCATGTACCAGCAGGAGCCGTCGCGCGGTGCGATCAATGCCGTCGTGGGGGCGGTGCACGACGACATCTCCCCGCCGGGCCCGCTCTCGGACGCCTTCCCGTCGGGAACCAAGCTCACGGGCACTCCCGCTACGGGGATCGTGCTCAAGACGGCGGTGCGACCCGGCTCGATCGCGTTGCTGCCGCTGACGGGGATCCCGCCCGATCAGGTGCCGGCCGGCTCCGTGCAGGCCAAGCAGCCGGCTCCCAAGGCAGGCGCCATCACGGGCGTGGTCTGGCGCGACTTCAAGCCGGGGGGCGGTACTCCGGGCAAGCTCGAGAAGGGAGAGGTCGGGCTCCCGAACGTGACGGTCGAGCTGCGCGATTCCTCGGGCAAGGTGATCGGCTCGACCAAGTCGTCGGACAACGGCAACTTCGTCTTCGACAAGGTCGCAGCGGGCACCTACCGGACGGCGATCGGCTCCGACACGTTCAGGAAGCCGTACGGCGGCGTCTCGTGGCTCGGGTCGAAGCTGATCAATCCCTCGATCTTCATCGCGTACATCTGGGTCTGGGCGGGCTTCGCCATGGTCGTGATCGGCGCCGGGCTGGCTGCCATACCCAGGGACGTCCTGGAAGCGGCGCGCACCGACGGCTCGACCGAGTGGCAGGTCTTCCGGCGGGTCACAGTGCCGTTGCTCGCACCGGTGCTCAGCGTCGTGTTCATCACGATGCTCATAAATGTCCTCAAGGTCTTCGACATCGTCCTCTCGGTGGCACCATCGTCGGTGCAGGCGAACGCCAATGTCATCGCACTTGCGATGTGGCGCACGTCGTTCGGAGGGGTCAATGACTTCGGGCTCGGCTCGGCGATCGCCGTCTTCCTGTTCCTCCTGGTGATCCCCGTGCTCGCGCTCAACATCCGTCGATTCCGGAGAGAGGTCTGATGGCAGCTGCAGACGCCAGCGAAGCCGTGATCGTTCCCGATCCGAGCGAGACCGTGGCGGCGCGCATCCTGCGAATCCTGGCGCAGGCCCCACTGAACATCATCCTGATGGTCATCGCGGTCTTCTGGCTGGTGCCGACGATCGGCCTCTTCTTGACGTCGCTCATGAGCGCCAACGACTTCGCCAACTTCGGCTGGTGGAAAGTCATCTCGCATCCGCACCTGGCGACCTGGAACAACTACTCCAACTTGATCCACCACACGAGCATCCCGCAGTCGCTGTGGGTCACGGTGCAGATCGCCATCGGTGGCACCATCCTGCCGATCTTCATCGCCTCGCTCGCCGGGTACGCGTTCGCGTGGCTCGACTTCCCGGGACGCGACTGGGCCTTCATCGCCGTGATCGGCATGCTCGTGGTGCCGCTGCAGATGGCCCTGATCCCGATCTTCTCGCTCTACAACCACCTGCATCTGTTCGACAGCGTGTTCGGGCTCGTGCTCTTCCACACGGCGTTCGGACTGCCATTCGCGATCTTCCTCCTGCGCAACTTCTTCATAGGGATACCGAAGGACATTCTCGAGTCGGCGCGCATCGACGGCGCGTCAGAGATCAGGATCTTCGTACGCCTGATCCTGCCGCTCGGGCTTCCCGCCATCGCCTCGCTCGCGATCTTCCAGTTCCTCTGGACCTGGAACGACCTGCTTGTGGCGCTGACCATGGCGCGCAACACGCAGCCGCTGACCGTGGCGATCTTCTCAAACCTGCGTCAGTTCGGCTCCAACATCGACCTGATCGCACCGGCGGCGTTCTTCTCGCTGGCGATCCCGCTGGCGGTCTTCCTCGCCTTCCAGCGCTACTTCGCAGAGGGTCTGCTGGCCGGCTCGGTGAAATGAGGGCGGAGGAAGCCGGCGCAGAACCCCCAGCACAACCAGGCCACTGGTTTCAGGCCGACCCGCTGTGGTTCAAGCGGGCCATCTTCTACGAGATCCACATTCGCGGCTTCTTCGACGGCAACGGCGACGGGTCGGGCGATCTGCGCGGGCTCACCGAGAAGCTCGAGTACCTCAAGTGGCTCGGGATCGACTGCATCTGGCTGCTCCCCATGTACCCGTCGCCGCTCAGGGACGGCGGGTACGACATCGCCGACTTCCTCGGCATCCACCCGGACTATGGGGTCGTGGACGACTTCCGCCGCTTCGTCGAGCAGGCCCACCAGCTCGGTATTCGCGTGATCGCCGACTTCGTCATGAACCACACCTCGAACGACCATCCGTGGTTCCAGGAATCGCGCTCGAGCGCCGACTCGCCGAAGCGCGACTGGTACGTGTGGTCGGACACGGACGCGCTCTACCAGGACGCCCGCATCATCTTCACCGATACAGAAGGCTCCAACTGGACGTGGGATCCGGTCGCGGGTGCCTATTACTGGCATCGCTTCTTCCATCACCAGCCCGACCTCAACTACGACAATCCCGACGTTCGGCAGGCCATGCTCGACGCACTGCGCTTCTGGCTCGATCTCGGTCTCGACGGCTTCCGCCTCGACGCCGTCCCCTACCTGTACGAGCGCGATGGCACGAACTGCGAGAACCTGCCCGAGACGCACGCCTTCCTCCGGCGCGTGCGCAGCCACATCGACGAATCGCACCCAGATACCGTGCTCCTCGCCGAAGCGAACCAGTGGCCCGCGGACGTCGTGGAGTACTTCGGCAACGGCGACCAGTGCCACATGGCCTTCCATTTCCCCGTCATGCCGCGCATGTTCATGGCACTCCGGCGCGAGGAGGCGAAGCCGATCTTCGAGATCCTGGCCCAGACGCCGGCGATCCCCGAGAATTGCCAGTGGGGCCTCTTCCTGCGCAATCACGACGAGCTGACGCTCGAGATGGTCGCCGACGAGGAACGCGACTACATGTACGCGGAGTACGCCAAGGACCCGCGCATGCGCATCAACGTCGGCATCCGCCGGCGGCTGGCGCCGCTGCTCGACAACGGGCGCGACGAGATCGAGCTCGTGCACGCCATCCTGTTCTCGCTGCCCGGAAGCCCGGTGCTCTATTACGGCGACGAGATCGGAATGGGCGACAACGTCTACCTCGGAGACCGCGACGGGGTGCGCACGCCGATGCACTGGACGGGCGACCGCAACGCCGGGTTCTCGCGCGCCGATTTCGCCCAGCTCTACCTGCCGCCCCTGATGGATCCCGTCACGGGCTACCAGGCCGTCAACGTGGAGGCGCAGCTGCGCTCGCCGACGTCCCTGCTGCGCTGGCTCCATCGTTTCATCGCCCTGCGCAAGGAGCATCCGGTGTTCGGGCTCGGCACCTATGAGCCGCTCACGCCCGACAACCCGCGCATCTTCGCCCACGTGCGCCGCTACGAGGACGATGTCGTGCTCTGTGTGCACAACCTGGCGCGCAGCGCGCAGGCAGTGACCCTCGACCTCGCGGAATTCGAGGGCGCCGTTCCCGAGGAGCTCTTCGGGGGCGCTGCCTTCCCCCCGGTCACGAGCGAGCGCTACCTGCTCACGCTTGCCCCGCGCGGGTTCTACTGGCTCCAGCTGCGACGGCCCGATGCTTGACCTCACACGCCTCCCCGAGTCGGAGCTGAGCGAGTTCATCGCGCGCCAGCCCTGGTTCCGCGCTCACGGGCGCGAGGGCGCGCAGGCGCGCGTGCTCGAGGCGACCTTCGTGCACACCGTCGAGCCGCTCCTCGCGATCGCCTTGGTCGAGGTCGCGACCGAGCGTGGCCTCAACGAGATCTACCAGGTGCCGATGGGCCTCCGGGCGGACGCGGAACGCAGGCACCTGGCCGCGCCGATCGCCTCGCTCGACGGCTGGACGGCCTACGACGCGCTCTCCGACCCCGACCTGGCCTACGAGCTCGTGGATCTCGTGCGCACGGCGGCGGGTGCGCACACGGACGAGGCCGCGGTGGACTTCGAGCCGACTGCGAGGCCCGATGTGCTCCCTCCGCTCTCCTCGGCGCAGCTGCGTGCGATCGGCGAGGGGCATTCCAACAGCTCGGTGGTGGTCGGCGAGGAGCTCGTTCTCAAGGCCTACCGGCGACTCGCTCCGGGCATCAATCCGGAGCTCGAGCTGCTGCGCTTCCTCGGCGAGCACGGCTTCGAGAACACTCCCGCGCTACTCGGCTCCTACGCCCACTCCGGTCGCCAGATCGACGCGACGCTCGGCATCGTCAGCCGTTTCGTGCCCTCCGAGTGCGACGGCTGGACCTTCGCGCTGGCCTCGCTGGCCGGCGACCCCTCGCGCTTCCTCGAACGCCTCCAGCGCCTCGGCGAGGTGACCGGTTCGATGCACGTCGCGCTCGCGTCGGACTCCAGCGATCCCGCGTTCGCGCCCGAGGAGCCGAGCGCGGAGTCGCTCGCGCTGGTCGCGGCCACGCTCGACGAGGAGATCGAGACGGTCTTCGCCCATCTGCCCGAGAGCGAGGTGCTGGCGCCGATCGCGGGCCTCGGGGAGGCGGTGCGCGACCGTCTCAGGGTGCTCTCGCGCATCTCCGACCGGGGTCGCGTGACCCGGCTACACGGCAACTTCCACCTCGGCGACCTGCTCTGGACGGGCGGCGACTGGATCGTGCTCGACTTCGAGGGGCCGCCCGATCGCAGCCTCGCCGAGCGCCGCCAGAAGCGCTCGCCGCTGCGAGATGTCGCCAGCATGCTGCGCTCGTTTGCCTACGCGGCCTCGGCGACCGAGCTCACCGGCGGCCAGCGCCCGCCGCCCGACTGGGAGGAACGGGCGCGCGAGAACTTCCTGCGCGGCTACTTCTCGGTGGTCGAGCCGAGCGGGTTGGCCCCGGGCGGGGCGGCCGGGGCAGCCCAGCTGCTCGAGATCTTCGAGCTCGAGAAGGCGGTCGACGAGCTGCGCCACGAGCTGGAGGTGCGCCCCGAATGGCTGCCCATCCCCGTGGCGGCGATCGGGCGCCTGCTCGCGGAGCCGCTTCGTGAGTAATGTTGACGCGTGACGGTGCCAAGCGTCTTCGGGATCGTGCTGGCAGGCGGCGAGGGCAAGCGCCTTCTGCCGCTGACGCTCGACCGCGCCAAGCCGGCGGTGCCGTTCGGCGGGAACTACCGGCTCGTGGACTTCGCGCTCTCGAATCTCGTCAACGCCGGCTATCTCAAGATCGCCGTCCTGACCCAGTACAAGAGCCACAGCCTCGATCGTCACATCACGACGACGTGGCGGCTGTCGCCACTGCTCGGCAACTACGTGACGCCCGTGCCGGCGCAGCAGCGCCGCGGTCCGCGCTGGTTCGCGGGCTCGGCCGACGCCATCTACCAGAGCCTCAATCTCGTCTACGACGAGCGGCCCGACTACGTCTGCGTGTTCGGCGCCGACCACATCTACCGCATGGACCCCGCGCAGATGGTCGGCCGGCACATCGCCACTGGCGCCGGCGTCACGGTGGCTGCCCTGCACGTGCCGCTGGCCGAGGCCAGCCGCTCCGGCGTGATCGAGCGCGCCGCCTCAGGTGAGCAGATCGCAGCCTTCCGCGAGAAGCCCCAGGCCGCCGAGTCCGCGCCGGGCAGGCCGGGGGAGGTGCTCGCGTCGATGGGGAACTACGTGTTCACGACCAGGACGCTGATCGAGGCGGTCATCCGCGACGCGCGCGACGAGGCGTCGCGCCACGATCTCGGCGGCGACATCGTCCCGATGCTGGTCGAGCAGGGCGAGGCCCAGGTCTACGACTTCTCGAACAACGAGGTGCCCGGCGACACCCCGGCCGATCGTGGCTACTGGCGCGACGTGGGGACGCTCGACGCCTACCATGACGCACACATGGACCTGACGTCCGTGACGCCTGCGTTCAGTCTCTACAACAGCCAGTGGCCGATCCTGAGCTGGCCCGAGCCGCTCCCTCCGGCCAAGTTCGTGTTCGAGGAGGACGGGCGCACGGGCCTCGCGGTCGATTCGCTCGTGTGCGCCGGCGTGATCGTCTCGGGCGGTCGCGTGCGGCGTTCGATCCTCTCGCCCGGCGTGCGCATCCACTCCTACGCTGAGGTGGACTCCTCGGTGCTCCTGCACGGCGTCGACGTGGGACGCGACGCCATCGTGCGCAACGCGATCCTCGACAAGAACGTGCAGATCGACGAGGGTGCGCAGATCGGTGTCGACCCGAAGGTCGACCGCGAGCGCTTCGTGGTCTCCGACGGCGGGATCGTCGTGATCGGGAAGGGCGAGAAGGTCGAGGCGATCTGAAGGTCGCCCTGCTCACGCGGGAGTATCCGCCGGAGGTGTACGGCGGCGCCGGTGTGCACGTGGAGTACCTCGCGCGCGATCTGGCGCGCCTCGTCGACCTCACGGTGCACTGCTGGGGGGAGGAGCGGCCGCAGCCGCCGGAGGGCCCGGCCGTGCGCTCCTACCGGCCGTGGGAGCAGCTCGCCGGAAGCAGCGCGCACGCCGCCGCGCTCGAGGCCGTCTCGATCGATCTCACGATGGCTGCCGGCGCCGAGGGCGCGGAGCTCGTCCACAGCCACACGTGGTACGCGAACCTCGCCGGTCATCTCGCGAAGCTGCTCTACGGGATCCCGCACGTCGCCACCGTGCACAGCCTCGAGCCCATGCGACCGTGGAAGGCCGAACAGCTGGCCGGCGGCTACGCGGTCTCGAGCTTCTGCGAGCGCACCGCGCTGGAGGCGGCCGATGCCGTCATCGCCGTCTCGCAGGAGCAGGCGCGCGACGTGCTGGCGTGCTACCCCGCGATCGACCGCGGCCGCGTGAGCGTGATCTACAACGGCATCGACACCGAGCGCTACCGGCCCGACTCGGGCACGGACGTCCTGGAGCGCTACGGCATCGATCCCGATCGGCCCTCGGTCGTGTTCGTGGGCCGCATCACGCGCCAGAAGGGCGTCACCTATGCGCTCGACGCGGCCCTGCAGTTCGATCCGGAAGCCCAGTTCGTGCTCTGTGCGGGGGCGCCCGACACGCCCGAGATCGCGGCCGAGATCGAGGCCAAGGTCGAGCGCGTGGGCGCCGAGCGGGGCAACATCATCTGGATCGACCGCATGCTGGCGCGCGAGGAAGTCGTGCAGGTCGTCAGCCACGGGACCGTCTTCCTGTGCCCGTCGATCTACGAGCCGCTGGGCATCGTCAACCTGGAGGCGATGGCCTGCCAGGCGGCGGTCGTCGCGACCCGAACCGGCGGCATCCCCGAGGTCGTCGAGGACGGCGTGACCGGGCTGCTGGTGCCCTTCGAGCCGCGCGACGACGGCTCTCGCGACCCGGTCGATCCCGGCCGCTTCGCAAGCGATATCGCCGAGCGCGTGAACGAGCTGCTGGCCGACCCGGGACGCGCCGCGCGTATGGGCGAAGCGGGGCGGAGAAGGGCGATCGAGCACTTTGCCTGGGCGAGCATCGCGCGCGAGACCGCCGACCTCTACCGGGGGCTGGTGGAGGCCGGGCGCTGACTGTCTGGCCGTCCCCGGCCGGCGTTGCCGGAGCACGGGCCGGCGAGGCCTGACCGCGTGCGTGCCCGTGCGTGCGAGCCGCATGCATGCGGGCCCAACGGGGGCCTTGACACGTGACTAATTAGTCACGTATGGTCAGGCCGTGGACGACGCTGACCACGTCTTCAAGGCGCTCGCCGATCCGACGCGCCGGCACCTCCTCGACCGGCTCTTCGAGCGTGACGGCCGCACGCTCACCGAGCTCGAGTCCGAGCTGGCGATGACGCGCTTCGGGGTCATGAAGCACCTCAAGGTGCTGCAGGAGGCGGGGCTCGTCGTCACGCGCCGGCGGGGCCGGGAGAAGCTGCACTACCTCAACCCGGTGCCGATCAGGCTGATCCACGACCGCTGGATCGACAAGTACACGGAGCGCCGTGTCTCGGCGCTCATCGACCTCAAGCATGAATTGGAGCAGACGTCATGACCGCAACGACGGCCACCGAGCTCGCGACGCAGGTCTACCAGGTGTTCATCAAGGCGACGCCCGAGGCGATCTGGGAAGCGATCGTCAAGCCCGAGTTCACGACCAAGTACTTCCACGGCGGAGCCGTCGACACGACCGGCGAGGCCGGCACGCCGATGCGCATGGTCGGGCCCGACGGCGCCGTGTGGGGCGACGAGATCATCCAGGAGTCCGATCCGCCTCGCCGGCTCGTGGTCGGCTGGCGCTCGCTCTACAACGACGAGATGGCGAGCGAGCCCGCCAGCCGCATCACCTGGGAGATCGAGCCGCGCGAGGATGGCGTGTGCCTCGTCACGCTCGTGCACGACCAGCTCGAGCAGTCGCCGCTCACCGCCCGGAGCGTCTCCGGCGAGGGCTGGACGCGCGTCATCAGCGGCCTCAAGACGCTGCTCGAGACCGGCCGGCCCATGCTCGACTGAGACCGGGTCTCGGCCGTCCGCGGGCCCTGCGATCCTGGGCGGCATGCGCATCGCCTGTGCCTGGATAGTCGGGCTCACCGTGGTCGTGGCCGCCGGCTCCGCGCCGGCGGCCGCGCCTCGTCTCGCGAGCGTCACCTGCGACGACGCCGCGCGCAGTGTGGCCCAGCCCGGCGGAACGCTCTACGGCCACAGGCTCGCGTTCTCGTGGGGCTCGCGCGCGAAGAGGCTCGTGCCGTCGGCGAACGCGCACTTCCCGTTCTGGAGCAGGCTCCCGATCTTCATCCGGGCCGGCGGTAGCCCCTTCACGATCGAGATCGCGCCGGCCTGGCATGAGACCGCCGGCATGGCCTGGGATGCCCGCGGCGACGCCAAGCCGGCGATTGCCCACGGCGTGCGCGTCCTGCCCTGCCCGGGCGGCGACGAAGCGAGCGTCTGGCTCGCCTACCCCGGCGGCTTCTACGTCGCACGGCCGGCCTGCCTGCCGATCGTGATCACGATCGGAGCCACGCGCGTCCAGGCCCGCGTCCCGCTCGGCCGCGCCTGCCTCTAGAAACCGCACGGCTACGCAGCGACGCGCCCGGTGCGCTGCGTCGCATCCCGCAGCCGCGCCGCCAGCGCAGGGGTCAGCGCACCCTCGCCGAGCCGCCAGCGCCAGTTGCCGTCGGTCGTGCCCGGACGGTTCATGCGCGCCTCGCTGCCGAGGCCGAGCACGTCCTGGGCGGGCACGATCGAGAGCACGGCAGGCGAGTGGAGCGCGAGCTCGATCAGCGACCAGTGTGGCTCGGACGGATCGAGGCCGCTGGCCGCGCGCGCCCGCGGGCTGAGCGAGTCCCACCAGCCGACCGCCGTGTCGGTGTCGTGGGTGCCCGTGTAGACGACGAGCAGCTCGACGTGATTCTCGGGCCGGTGCGGGTTCCGGGGGCCGCCGCCGAAGGCGAACTGCAGGACGACCATGCCCGGCAACCCGAGCTGGAGCCGGAGACGCTTGACCGGCGGCGTGATCACGCCGAGGTCCTCGGCGATCAGCTCGAGGGCGCCGAGCTCGCTCTGGGCCGCGTGGAAGACGGCCGCTCCCGGTCCCAGCTTCCAGCGTCCCGCGCGGGCGGTGCGCGCCCGCGCGGGCACCGACCAGTAGGCGACGAAGCCGCGGAAGTGATCGATCCGGGTCAGGTCGTGCAGCTGGGCGGCACGGCGCAAGCGCTCGATCCACCAGCGGTAGCCCTGCCTGCGCATGGCGGACCAGTCGTAGAGCGGGTTGTGCCACAGCTGTCCGCTCGCACTCAGCGCGTCGGGCGGGGCGCCGGCGACAAAGCCGCGCTGGAAGAGCTCCGGGTGCGCGCTGTGGTCGGCGCTGCGGGTTCCGACATACAGGGGGATGTCGCCGATCAGGCGCACGCCGCGGGCCTCCGCATAGCCCCGCAGGGCATTCCACTCGCGCTCGAAGCGCACCTGGTCGGGCGCCGCTCCCTCGCCTGCGAAGCGTTCCCAGTCGCTGATCCAGTAGGGCTGGATGGCCCGGAACGCAGCCAGCTCGGCGGCGCCGACGGACGCGCCCGGCTCCGCCAGCAGACCCGGGGAGCCCGCAAACGCCGAGCTCGCGGTATAGGGCGAGCCGGAGCGATCGGGCGGCCCCAGCGGGAGTACCTGCCACCACGATTGCCCGGCCGCCTGGAGCCAGTCGACGAAGCCGTACGCCGCGCTGCCGAGCGTGCCACCGGGAAGCGACGTAACGTGGAGCAGGATTCCGCTCGAACGGGGAAGATTCACCATGCCGATGCCGTCGCTCTCACTCCCGCGCACGCTACTCGCCGGGGCGCCGGTCGCCCGGGCCGCGGCATGACGCCGGAGGAGATCGAGCGCGTCGTCGCGGGCGAGCACGCCGATCCGCACAGCGTCCTGGGCGCCCACCGCGCCGACGGCGGCGTCCTCGTGCGCGCGTTCCGCCCGGCCGCGACCTCCGTGCGGGTGCTGCCGCAGCGCGGCGAGCCGGTCGAGCTTCAGCCGTCGCACCCGGCCGGGATGTTCGAGGCCGTGCTGCCCGGCAAGCGCAGCCTGAGCCGATACCGGCTCGAGGTCGGCTATCCGGAAGGGCCGGCCGTCGTCGTGCGCGATGGCTACTCCTTCGCGCCCTCGCTGGGCGAGCTCGACTTGCATCTGATCAGCGAGGGCCGCCACGAGCAGCTCTGGGATGCGCTCGGAGCGCATCCGCGCAAGCTCGACGGAGCGGCGGGCACGTCCTTCGCCGTCTGGGCGCCCGGGGCCCGCGCCGTCAGCGTCGTCGGGGACTTCAACGTCTGGAACGAGCGTGCCCATCCCATGCGCTCGCTCGGAGCGGCCGGCGTCTGGGAGCTGTTCGTGCCCGAGGCCTCGGCCGGTGACGCCTACAAGTTCGCGATTCGCGGCGCGGACGGTGTCGTTCGCCTCAAGGCCGATCCCCTCGCGCTGCGCGCCGAGCTGCCGCCGAAGACCGGCTCGATCGTGTTCGAGCCCCGGCACCGCTGGAGGGACGAGGCCTGGATCGAGAGCCGCCGCGCGCTCGAGCCGCACGCCGCGCCCGTCTCGATCTACGAGGTCCACCTCGGCTCCTGGCGTCTCAACACGCTCGAGGGCAACCGCCCGCTCACCTACACCGAGCAGGCCGACGAGCTCGCCGACTACGCGCTCGACCTCGGCTTCACCCACGTCGAGCTGCTGCCCGTGATGGAGCATCCCTTCACGGGCTCCTGGGGCTACCAGGTGACCGGGTACTACGCCCCGACGTCGCGCTACGGCACGCCCGACGAGTTCCGGGAGTTCGTCGACCGCCTGCACGAGCGCGGGCTCGGCGTGATCCTCGACTGGGTGCCGGCGCACTTCCCGCGCGACGAGTTCGCACTGGTGCGCTTCGACGGCTCCGCCCTCTACGAGCACGAGGATCCGCGCCGCGGGGCTCATCCCGACTGGGGCACGCTCGTCTTCAACTACGGCCGCACCGAGGTGCGCAACTTCCTGGTCGCGAACGCGCTGTTCTGGCTCTCCCAGTACCACGCCGACGGGCTGCGGGTCGATGCCGTGGCCTCGATGCTCTACCTCGACTACTCGCGCAAACCGGGGGAGTGGATCCCGAACCCCTTCGGCGGCCGGGAAGACCTCGATGCGATCGCGTTCCTCGAGCAGCTCAACGAGGTCGTGCACGGCCGGGAGCCCGGCACGATGGTGGCGGCCGAGGAATCGACCGCCTGGCCCGGCGTCTCGCGCCCGACCTACCTGGGCGGGCTCGGCTTCAGCTTCAAATGGAACATGGGGTGGATGCACGACACGCTGGCGTACTTCCGCCACGACCCCGCCTACCGCAGCTACCACCACGGCGAGCTGACGTTCAGCCTGATGTACGCCTTCAGCGAGAACTTCATCCTGCCGCTCTCCCACGACGAGGTCGTGCACGGCAAGGGCTCCCTGCTCGACAAGATGGCCGGCGATCGCTGGCAGCAGTTCGCCAACCTGCGCGCGCTGTACGGCTACATGTGGGCGCATCCCGGCAAGAAGCTCCTGTTCATGGGCTGCGAATTCGGCCAGGAGAGCGAGTGGAGCCACGAGCGCAGCCTCGACTGGCACCTGCTCGAGCGCCCGGAGCACCGCGGCGTGCAGACGCTGATCCGCGACCTCAACCGCTTCTACCGCGACGAGCCCGCTCTCTGGGAGGTCGACGGAGAGCCGGCCGGCTTCGCCTGGCTCGAGCTGAATGACGCGCCCGCCAACGTGATCGCGTTCGCGCGCTTCTCCTCGGATGCCGACCGCACCGTCGTCTGCGTCTGCAACTTCTCGCCCGTGCCGCGGAGCGGCTACCGCGTCGGGCTGCCGCGGGCGGGTCGCTGGCGGGAGGTGCTCAACACCGACGCGACGGTCTACGGCGGCTCGGGCGCCGGCAACGGCGGCGCCGTCCAGGCCGAGGAGCTCGGGTGGCACGGGCAGCAGTGGTCGGCCGAGCTGCAGGTGCCGCCCCTCGGCGTGGTCTGGCTGGCGCCAGAAGCTGGATAGACTCGGCTCGGTTGGTCGACGGAGAGGCACCCAACCGCATGATCTGGCCGGGTCGGCCGTTCCCCTTGGGGGCGACCTGGGACGGGGAGGGCACGAACTTCTCGTTCTTCTCGGAGAACGCGGAGCGCGTCGAGCTCTGCCTGTTCGACGACGAGGACGGCGAGCAGCGCTACGAGCTGACCCAGCGCACGGCCTTCAACTGGCACGGCTACCTGCCCGGCGTGGGGCCGGGGCAGCGCTACGGCGTGCGCGTGCACGGCCCGTATGCGCCCGAGCACGGGCACCGCTTCAACCCGGCGAAGCTGCTGCTGGATCCCTACGCAAAGGCGATCGACGGCGCGGTGCGTTGGGAGGCGGCCAACACGCTGCCCTACCGGCCCGGCCCGGCCGGAGCCGAGGCCGTGGCCGACGACTCCGACGATGCGGCCGCCATGCCGCGCTGCGTCGTCGTCGATCCCAGCTTCGACTGGGAGGGCGACCAGCGGCTGGAGACGCCCTGGGACGCGACCGTGATCTACGAGCTGCACGTGAAGGGCTTCACCCGGCGGCATCCGGGCGTGCGGGAGGACCTGCGCGGCACCTATGCCGGCCTGGCCTCGGACGCCGCCATCGACTACCTGAAGTCGCTCGGCGTCACGGCCGTGGAGCTGCTCCCGGTGCACCACATCGTGGAGGAGCTCTTCATCCACGAGCGCGGGCTCACGAACTACTGGGGCTACTCGTCGATCGGCTATCTCGCCCCGCACGCCGCCTACGCGGCCACGGGCACGGACGGCGCGCAGGTCAAGGAGTTCAAGGGCATGGTCAAGGCGCTGCACCGCGCAGGGATCGAGGTGATCCTCGACGTCGTCTACAACCACACCGCGGAGGGCAACCACCTCGGCCCGATGCTCTCCTTCAAGGGCATCGACAACGCCTCGTACTACCGGCTGATGCCCGACGACCCGTCGCAGTACATGGACTTCACAGGCACCGGCAACAGCCTCAACCCGGTACACCCCAGCGTCCTGCGGCTGATCATGGACTCGCTGCGCTGCTGGGTCACCGAGTGCCACGTCGACGGCTTCCGCTTCGACCTGGCCTCCGCGCTCGCGCGGGAGTTGTACGACGTCGACCGGTTGTCGGCGTTCTTCGACGTGATCCACCAGGACCCTGTGCTCTCACAGGTCAAGCTGATCGCCGAGCCCTGGGATCTCGGCCCCGGCGGCTACCAGGTGGGCAACTTCCCCGTGCTCTGGACGGAGTGGAACGGCCTCTACCGCGACACGATGCGCGACGTCTGGCGCGGGCAGACGAGCGTGGCCGCGTTCGCCTCACGCTTCACGGGCTCGAGCGACCTCTACGAGGCCGACGGCCGGCACCCCTCCGCCTCGATCAACTTCATCACGGCGCACGACGGCTTCACGCTCGCCGATCTCGTCTCGTACAACGAGAAGCACAACGAGGCCAACCTCGAGTACAACCGAGACGGCACGGACGACAACCGCTCCTGGAACTGCGGCCTCGAGGGGCCCACCGACGACCCCGAGATCAGCGCGCTGCGCGAGCGCCAGCAGCGCAACTTCCTGGCCACGCTCCTGCTCTCGCAGGGCGTCCCCATGGTGCTGGCGGGCGACGAGCTCGGCCGCACGCAGCGGGGCAACAACAACGCCTGGTGCCAGGACAACGAGATCTCCTGGGTCGACTGGGAGATCGGCCCGCAGGACGAGCAGCTGCTCGAGTTCACGCGCCGGCTCCTGGCGCTGCGTCGCGACCACCCGATCTTCCATCGCACGCAGTTCCTGAACGGCAAGGGCTCGCCCTCCGGCCTGCCGGACGCCTGGTGGTTCCGGCCCGACGGCCGCAGGATGACCGCGGCCGACTGGCAGAACTCCGGCGCGCGCGCGCTCGGAGTCTTCCTGAACGGCAAGGGCATCGGCAGCGTCGGCGAGCGGGGCGAGCCGATCGTCGACTCCTCCTTCCTGCTGCTGCTCAACGCGCATTACGAGGACGTCACGTTCTCGCTGCCGGCACGGCGCTTCGGCCCGCGCTGGCAGCTGGAGCTGTCGACGGCCTACCCACACGCGCCCGCGACGGTCTTCACCGCGCGTGGCGCGGCGATCGTCACGGCGCGCTCGCTCCTGCTGCTGCGACAGCCGGACCTGCCGGCCTAGACGTTCTCGGGTCACGTGGGGCTGCTGCCGAGTCCGGCCTGGGGCACTCCGCTAGATTCCGCGCATGGACGCCCGCGCCGGGAGAGGCTCGCTCGCGGACGTCAGCAGGCGCGCCGGCGTGTCCACGGCCACGGCCTCGCGCGTCCTCAACCGCTCGACGCACCCGGTCTCTGCCGCGACGCGCGAGCGGGTCATGGAAGCGGCCCGCGTTCTCGGCTACTCGCCGAGCGCGCTGGCGCGCGC